>NZ_VFPH01000001.1:0-623068 GCF_006717045.1 Pseudonocardia cypriaca | reverse complement strand
GCCACGCAGCCGGGCCAGCCGCTCGCCGGGCTGACGAGCGTCACCCAGCTCAACGACTACGCCGCCGCACTTGACGGGAAGCTCGTCGACGCCGACCCGAGCTTCATCACCACGCAGCAGAACGCGAAGCGGCTCGCCGGGTACGGGATCACGCTCCAGCAGGTGACGTCGAGCGAGGCGGCGCAGCTCGCGGAGCTGCGCAGGGCGTACGAGCGGCAGGCGCCGATCCTCGTGTACCTCTACCACCCGCACTGGGTGTTCAACGAGTTCGAGATGACCCAGCTGCAGGAGCCGAACCCCTTCCAGCCCGACTGCTTCACCAGCGGGAGCGGCGCGTGCGCCATGCCCGACTACGCGGCGTGGACCGCGGCCAGCACGCGGCTGCAGCAGGAGGCGCCCAGGTTCTACGCGCTGCTGCAGCGGTTCGAGCTGCCGCTGCCCGACATCGAGGCGATGCTGAAGAGCATCGACGTCGACAAGCAGCCGGCCGACCAGGTCGCGAAGCAGTGGGTCGAGGCGAACCAGTCGCGGGTGCAGCAATGGCTGGCGAGCTGAACGAGGGCGCGCCCGCGATCCGCTGCCGCAACCTCACGAAGGTCTTCGGCAGCGGGTCGGCGGTCCGCGGCGCGCTCGCGTTGGCCGCTGACGGCGTCGAGCGGGCCGAGATCCAGCAGCGGACCGGCGCAACGGTGGCCGTGCGCGACGTGTCGTTCTCGGTGGCGCCCGGCGAGCTCTTCGTCGTGATGGGGCTCTCCGGTTCCGGCAAGTCGACACTGGTGCGCCTGATCAACCGGCTGATCGAGCCCAGCGGCGGCTCGATCCAGGTCGACGGCCGCGAGCTCGGCGGACTGCGCGACGCCGAGCTCCGCGAGCTGCGCAACCGCCGGATGAGCATGGTGTTCCAGCACTTCGCGCTGCTCCCGCACCGCACGGTGCTGCAGAACGCCGGCTACGGGCTGCAGATCCGCCGCGACGGCGACTGGCGGGAACGGGCGCAGTGGGCGCTGGACCAGGTGGGGTTGGGCGACCGCGGCGACGCATTTCCCGGGCAGCTCTCCGGTGGCATGAAGCAGCGCGTGGGGCTGGCGAGGGCGCTCGCAGCCGACACCGACGTGCTGCTGATGGACGAGCCGTTCTCCGCGCTCGACCCGCTCATCCGCCGCGACATGCAGGCCCTCCTCCTGCGCCTGCAGCAGGAGCTGCGCAAGACGATCGTCTTCATCACCCACGACCTCAACGAGGCGATGCGGCTCGGCGACCGGATCCTGCTGCTCAAGGACGGGCGGCTGGTGCAGCTCGGGACCGGCCCGGAGATCCTCGCCGCGCCCGCCGACGACTACGTCGCCGACTTCGTCTCCGATGTCGACCGCAGCCGGGTGCTCACCGCGGAGGACGTGCTGCGCGCGCCGCGCGTGGTGGCCCGCCTGCAGGACCGGCCCAGCGAAGTTCTCGCCAGGCTCGGCGCCGCGGAGGCGACCGGCGCGTACGTCCTCGGCGACGAGCAGCAGATCCTCGGCGTGGTGGGCGACGACTGGCTCGCCCACGCCGCCGCGGTCGGCCGCGATGTGATCGACGGGGACGGCCTCAGCAGCGAGTACGCCACGACGCGACCCGACACCCCGCTCATCGACATCCTCGGCCGCCTCGGCCGGCACACCGTGCCCCTTGCGGTGGTGGACGAGGGGCACCGGCTGCTCGGCGTGGTGCCCCGCGCCGCAGTGCTCGCATCCCTCGCCGCCGTCCCCACCCGGAGCTGACGCATGCCCCGCATCGAGCTCGGCGCCGCCGTCGACGCCTTCATCAGCTGGTTGCTGCGCACGGTGCCGGGTGTGTTCGACGCGATCAGCGCGGTCATGACCGTGCTCGTCGACGCGCTCACCGCGGTGCTCTCCGACCCCCCGTTCCTCGTCTGGGTCGCCGTGTTCGCGCTCGCCGCGCTACTCGCCCGCGGCGTCGGGTTCGCCGTGTTCACCGCGCTCGCGTTCCTGCTCGTCGCCTCGCTCGACCTGTGGCAGGAGACGATGGAGACGCTCGCAGTCGTCCTGGTCGCCGCTGTGATCGCCACGATCATCGGGGTCCCGCTGGGCATCTGGGCCGCCCGACGACGGGGCGCGAGCGTGGTGCTGCGCCCCGTGCTCGACTTCATGCAGACCACCCCGGTGTTCGTGTACCTCATCCCGGCGGTGTTCTTCTTCGGCATCGGGGTGGTGCCCGGCGTCGTCGCCACGACGATCTTCGCGATCCCCCCGGCCGTCCGGCTCACCGAGCTGGGGATCCGCGGGGTCGACCCGGAGGTCGTGGAGGCTGCGCACGCCTTCGGCGCCCACCCGCGCCAGATCCTGCGCGAGGTCCAGCTCCCGATGGCGCTCCCCTCGATCATGGCCGGGATCAACCAGGTGATCATGCTGGCGCTCTCGATGGTGGTCGTCGCCGGGCTCGCCGGCGCCGGTGGCCTGGGCACGGTCGTCACCAGCGCGGTCACGCAGCTCGACGTGGCCGGCGGCTTCGAGGGCGGCCTGGCCGTCGTGATCCTCGCGATCTTCCTCGACCGCCTGACCGCCGCGCTCGCGCAGCAGCCCAGCCACGGGTTGTGGGCAAGGGCCCGCCGCAGCAGGAGCGCCGAGGCTGCTCCGGCCCGGTGACCACCCCCACCTCGGGCCGGGGCGGCACACAGCCCGCTCACACGATCGGCACAAGGAACCGATAGCGCCCGGCCCAACGCTGGGCCCATGAGCGTCGACACCGCACTCCGGCCTCCCCGGCACGGACGGTCCGAGCGCACCGTGCTCGACATCGTCGTGCCCGTCTTCAACGAGGAGGTGGACCTCGAGCCGTCGGTGCGCCGGCTGCACGAGCACCTGTCCGGGCAGTTCCCCTACCCGTTCCGCATCACGATCGCGGACAACGCGAGCACCGACGCCACGCCGCGGATCGCGATGCGGCTGGCCGCGGAGCTCCCGTACGTCACCGCGCTCCGGCTGCCGGAGAAGGGCCGCGGCCGGGCGTTGCGGGCCGCCTGGTCGGCGTCGGACGCGCAGGTGCTCGCCTACTGCGACGTGGACCTGTCCACCGACCTGGCCGCCCTGCTCCCCCTCGTCGCACCGCTGATCTCCGGGCACTCCGACCTCGCGATCGGCACGCGGCTCGCGCGGAGCTCCCGGGTGGTGCGCGGCGCCAAGCGGGAGTTCATCTCCCGCTCCTACAACCTGCTCCTGCGCGGCACGCTGGGCGCGGGTTTCTCGGACGCGCAGTGCGGGTTCAAGGCGATCCGCGCCGACGTCGCCCATCGGCTGCTCCCGCTGGTGGAGGACACCGGCTGGTTCTTCGACACCGAGCTGCTCGTGCTCGCCGAGCGGAGCGGTCTGCGCATCCACGAGGTGCCCGTCGACTGGGTCGACGACCCGGACAGCCGCGTCGACATCGTCGCCACCGCCGTCGCCGACCTCAAGGGCATCGCCCGGCTCGGGCGCGCACTGACGACCGGGCGGCTGCCGCTCGCCGAGCTGCGCGGACAGCTCGGTCGCAACCCCGATCCCGTACCCGGGGTGCCCACCGGTCTCCCCGGCCAGCTCGTGCGGTTCGCCGCCATCGGGGTGGCGAGCACCCTCGCGTACGCCCTGCTTTTCCTGCTCCTGCGGGATCCGGTCGGGGCATACGCGGCCAACCTGCTCGCACTCGTCATCACGGCGGTCGGCAACACCGCGGCCAACCGCCGCCTCACGTTCGGCGTGCGCGGCTCGGCAGGCGCCGCCACCCACCAGCTGCAAGGGCTGATCGTCTTCGCGCTGGGTCTCGCGCTCACCAGCGGCGCCCTCGCCGCGCTGCACACGTGGCTGCCCGCCGCGAGCCAGGCCGTCGAGCTGCTGGTGCTGATCGTCGCGAACGCGGTGGCGACGCTGCTGCGGTTCGTCGCGTACCGCTCCTGGATCTTCCGCACGCACGCCGCTCGCCCGGCCGCACCGGCCCGTCAGGAGACCTCGGCATGACCGCCACCCTCGCTCCCGCCCGCCCGGAACCCGGCGCCGTGGACGAACGCCCGCGGCGCGGCCGCGCGGAGTGGATCGCACTGGCGGTGCTCCTCGCCGCCACCGCCGGGCTCTACCTGTGGAACCTCGGCGCCGAGGGCTGGGCCAACACCTACTACGCGGGTGCGGTCCGAGCGATGACGCAGAACTGGACCGCGTTCTTCTTCGGCTCCACCGACGCAGGCAACACGGTCACGGTCGACAAACCGCCCGCGTCCCTATGGGTGATGGCGCTCTCGGCCAGGGTCTTCGGGCTCTCGTCCTGGAGCATGCTCGTGCCGCAGGCGCTGATGGGCGTCGGTTCCGTCGCCCTGCTGTACGCGGCCGTGCGCCGGGTGGCGGGCCCGGCCGCCGCGCTGCTCGGGGGCGCGGTGTTCGCGCTGACGCCGATCGCCGTGCTGATGTTCCGCTACAACAACCCGGACGCGCTGCTCGTCCTGCTCCTCGTGGCCGCCGCGTACGCCACGGTCCGCGCCGTCGAGAAGGCCTCCACCCGGTGGATCATGATCGCGGGTGCGCTCATCGGCTTCGCGTTCCTGGCCAAGATGATGCAGGCCTTCGTCGTGATCCCGGCTCTCGCGCTCACCTACCTCGTGGCCGCTCCCACCGGGTACCTGCGGCGGATCCGCCAGCTGCTCGCCGCGGGACTGGCCGTCGTGGTGTCCGCGGGGTGGTGGGTGGCGATCGCCGAGCTCTGGCCGGCGAGCTCACGGCCCTACATCGGCGGCTCGGAGAACAACAGCGTCCTCGACCTCACGTTCGGCTACAACGGGTTCGGGCGGATCTTCGGTCAGGGCCGCGGCCGGCTGATGGAGGCACCCGCAGGCGCGCAGCCCCCGCCGGGAATGGAAGGTGCCGTCATCGAGGGAGGCGGTGGTTTCGGCGGGTTCGGCGGAGCCGCGGGCTGGACGCGCCTCTTCGGCGAGCAGGTCGGCGGCCAGATCTCGTGGCTGCTGCCGGCGGCGCTGGTGCTGCTCGTCGTCGGCCTGGTGCTGACCCGGCGCACCCCGCGCACCGACCGCATGCGCGCCTCGCTCCTGCTCTGGGGTGGCTGGACGGTCGTCACCGCGGCCGTCTTCAGCTTCGCCCAGGGGATCTTCCACCCCTACTACACGGTGGCGCTCGCCCCGGGCATCGCCGCGCTCGTCGGGATCGGCGGGGTGGAGCTGTGGCGGCGCCGGGCCGGCTGGCCCGCCCGGATCACCCTCGCCGTGGTCACGGCGGGGACCGCGGCATGGGCCGTGGTGCTCCTGTCGCGCACGCCCGAGTTCGTGCCGTGGCTGCGCTGGGTCGTGGTCGCCCTGGCCGCTGCGGCGGTGCTCCTGCTGCTCGTCGGGGCGCACCGGCGCCGCCTCGCCGTCGCCGCCGCGCTGGCCGTCCTGCTCACCGGGGGCGCCGCGCAGGTCGCGTACGCCGCCGACACGATCACGAGCACGCACAACGGCGGCAACCCGCTGGCGGGCCCCGCCACCGGGTCCGGCCCCGGCGGCGGCATGCGCTTCGGGCCCGGTGCAGGCCCCGACGGAGGCCGCCGCGACGGCGGCGGAAGTGCGGGTCCCGTGATCATCCAGGGTGGTCCGGGCGGCGGCTTCGGCCCCCGGGCCAACGCCTCCGATCCCGCGCTCGTCGCACTGCTGCAGAACGCCGGCACGAAGTGGGCTGCGGCCACGACGAGCGCGTCGGGCAGCGCGGACCTCGCGCTCGCGAGCGGCACCGACGTCATGGGCATCGGCGGCTTCAACGGTGGGGACCCCGCGCCGACCCTGCAGCGGTTCCAGGAGCTCGTCGCGGCCGGTGAGGTGCACTACTTCGTCGGCGGTGGCGGCGGCCCGGGCGGCAACTCCGAGATCGCCACGTGGGTGCAGGAGACCTTCACCTCGACGACGGTGGGCGGCGCGACCGTCTACGACCTGATCCGCCCGGTGGGCTGATCCCTCCGGGGGCACGGCCACTCACGCGTGCGCCCCGTCGTAGCGACGGCGGGACTCCTCGACGTCACCCCGGTGCTCGATCGCCCACGTGGCGAGCGCGAGCACCGGGTCGAGCAGGGTGCGCCCCAGGTCGGTGAGCGCGTACTCGACGCGGGGCGGGATGCTCGGGTGGACGGTGCGGCTGACCAGCCCGTCCCGCTCGAGGGCGCGGACGGTCAGCGTGAGCATGCGCTGCGAGATCCCGGTCACGGCGCGCTGCAGCTCCCCGTAGCGCAGCGGACCGTCGCCCAGCCGGGCGATGACGAGCACCGTCCACTTGTCGCCGATCCGGCCGAGCACCCGCAGGACGTGCCGGCAGGCGTCCTGATCCGGCACGGCACCGTCGAGCTCCAAGGCCTCGGCGATCATGGCCTCGTCACCTCTCCATCCGCCACGCACATCAATGTGCCTACTTGTGCAGGTCAGCGCCACGCACAAACGATGCGGTAGCTATCGGATCGTACGAGAGAGGTGCGCATGGGCGGAACACTCGCGGTGGTGGGCGCCGGCCCGGGACTCGGAACGGCGATCGCCCGCCGGTTCGCCGAGCACGGGTTCCGGACGGGCCTCGTGGCCCGCGACGGCGAGCGCCTCGCACGTGCGGTGGCCGCGCTGCCTGCGGCCGGCGCGTATCCGGCCGACATCACCGACGGCGCCGGGCTGCGGGCCGCGCTCGACCGCATGCAGGTCGAGCTCGGACCGATCGACGTGCTCGCGTTCACGCCGGGTCCCGGTGGCGCCCCGATCACGCAGGCCGCGGACGTCACGCCCGACGCGGTGGCCGCGCAGTTCGCGCTGCACGTTCTCGGCGCCGTGACGGCCGTCCAGCACGTGCTGCCCGGCATGCTCACCCGCGGCACCGGCACCGTGCTGCTGACCACCGGGGCGTCCTCGGTGGTCCCGATGCCGGTGCTCGGCGATGTCGGCATCGCGATGGCGGGTCTGCGCAACTGGGCACTCGGGTTGCACGCGGCGCTCCGCCCGCGAGGGGTGCACGTCGCCACCGTCACGATCGCCACCGCGATCCAGGCAGGCGGTGCCGGCGATCCGGACGCCATCGCGGCCCGCTACCTCGCCCTGCACGAACGCCGCGACCGTGCCGAGGACGTGATCGGCGACCTCGACGCGGTGCGCCTGCTCGTGAGCTAGCGCCCCGCCCTAGGTCGACGGTGCCGGCCGCGGCCGGGGCGGCACCGGGTCGGCCGGGCCGACGTGCTCGTCCAGCCACGCCACCAGCGGCGCCGCCGCCCGCCACGCCGCCCGGACCCGTTCGAGCGGCTCGGGCGTGGAGAGCCACCCGCCCGCCGGTCTCGTCGTGACCACCTGCAGCCCGAGCAGCTTCAGGAGGTCGATCCGCGCGTGGTCGCCCTTGAACCCGCGGGGCAGGCCGCGCAGGGAGCGCCGCCGGTCGACCTGGTGCCCGGCGAGCAGCTCCACCAGCTCCTCGCCGGGCTCGTCGAGCACCGCGACGCGATAGCGGCGCAGCTGACCGGGGTCGAACGTCCAGTGCCCCACCGCGGTGGTCAGGGCGGTGGCCGACAGCACGACCGTGCGGGCCGCACCGCCCGGACTGGCGGCCACCCCGCCGGTATCGGTGCGGTAGGGCGGGGTGTCGGGGCGGAAGCGTCGGTTGCGGTGGGCGCGCAGCACCCTGATCGGCCCGAACTCGGGTTCCAGCTCCGCGGCGAGCGCACGCATCGGCCCGTGCACGGCGGTGGCGTGGCGGTGGCCGTTCGCCGCCCAGAACTCGCGCGTGTTGTCGGCATCGATCTCGGCGAGGAACGCCGTGGCATCGCTCGGCCATCCGGTGAACATGTCGTCCTCCTGTCGGTCGGCTCGTGATGACCGGCATGGACGACGCCGAGGGCGCGCAGGTTCCATCGAAGGCGCACAGGTTTCACACAGGTTCCGCCCATCGGGTCCACAGCCGCGCGCGCGAGCCTGGCTAGCATGGCGACGATGCGGGACACCGGGCCTGAGCTGCGGCGTGCCGACGGTGGTCCGATCCGGGTCCTGGTGGTCGACGACGAGGCGTCGCTGTCGGAGCTGCTCTCGATGGCGCTGCGCTACGAGGGATGGGACGTGCGGACGGCCCCCGACGGAGCCACGGCCGTGCGCATCGCGCGGGAGCACCGTCCCGACGCCGTCGTGCTCGACGTGATGCTCCCCGACTTCGACGGCCTCGAGGTGCTGCGCCGGCTGCGGGGCGAGAGCCCGGAGGTGCCGGTGCTGTTCCTCACCGCGCGCGACGCCGTCGAGGACCGCGTCGCCGGGCTGACCGCAGGCGGAGACGACTACGTCACGAAGCCTTTCAGCCTCGAGGAGCTGGTCGCGCGGCTGCGGGGGCTGCTGCGCCGCTCCCGGATGACGGCGGCCCGGCAGGGCTCCGAGCTGGTGGTCGGCGATCTCGTGCTCGACGAGGACAGCCACGAGGTGCGCCGCGGCGACGACCTGATCGAGCTCACCGCCACCGAGTTCGAGCTGCTGCGCTACCTCATGCGCAACCCGAAGCGCGTGCTCTCGAAGGCCCAGATCCTCGACCGCGTGTGGAACTACGACTTCGGCGGCCAGTCCAACGTCGTCGAGCTCTACGTGTCCTACCTGCGCAAGAAGATCGACGCCGGCCGCGCCCCGATGATCCACACCGTCCGCGGGGCGGGGTACGTGCTCAAGCCGGCGGCGGGCGGGTGAGGCACCGCTCCCTGCGGACCCGGCTGGTGGCCACCACGGTGCTGCTGCTGGCCATCGCATCGGCGCTCATCGGCGTCGCGACGACGATCGCGCTGCGCCACTTCCTCATCGAACGCCTCGACGGCGACGTGCGCGCCTCCAGTCGCGTCCTCATCCGCGCCGAGATCGGCTCCCCGCCCACCCTGATGCTGCCCGAACGCGGCCCCCGGCCCCCCGACACCCTCACCGCGATCGTCCGGAACGGCAGCGTGGTGACCGCGACGGTGTTCCCGTTCGGCGCCGACCCCCGGCCGGTGCCCGCTTCGGAGTACCGCGACCTCGCGTCCCTGCCGGAAGGGCGGCCTCCGCGCAGCGTCGACCTCGGCGAGCTCGGCGACTACCGCCTGGTGGCCAGCAGCACGCCGCTGGGCGACACCGTCGTCAGCGGACTGCCGCTGGCCCCGGTGGAGGCGATCGTCACCGGTCTCGTGATCATCGAGCTGGTCGTCACCGGCATCACGATCGCCGGGGCGGGCGTCGCGGCCGCGATGGTCGTCCGGCGGGAGCTGCGGCCGCTGGAGCGGGTCGCGGCGACAGCAGCGCGGGTGAGCGTGATGCCGCTCGACCGCGGCGAGGTCTCGCTGGTCGAGCGCGTGCCGGACGCCGACCCGGGCACCGAGGTGGGGCAGGTCGGCGGCGCGCTCAACCGGATGCTCGACAACGTCGGATCGGCCCTCGAGGCGCGCCACGAGAGCGAGGTGCAGCTGCGCCAGTTCATCGCCGACGCGAGCCACGAGCTGCGCACCCCGCTCGCCGCGATCAGCGGCTACACCGAGCTCACCCGCCGGGAGGAGCTCTCCCCGGACGTCGAGTACTCGCTCACCCGCATCGCCTCGCAGACCGAGCGGATGACCGGGCTCGTCGAGGACCTGCTGCTGCTGGCCCGCCTCGACGCGGGCCGGCCCCTCGAACGCGGCGAGGTCGACCTCGCCCGGCTCGTCGTCGACGCGGTGGCCGACGCGCACGCGGCCGGTCCGGACCACCGCTGGCAGCTCTCCGTGCCCGACGAGCCGGTGGTGGTGCCCGGCGACGGCTCGCGGCTGGCGCAGGTGCTCGCCAACCTGCTGGCGAACGCCCGCACGCACACTCCGGCGGGCACGAACGTGACGGTCACGCTCACGGCGGAGCCATCGGGTGCCCTGCTCTCGGTCACCGACGACGGCCCGGGCATCGCCCCCGGGCTGCTGCCCCACATCTTCGAGCGGTTCGCCCGCGGCTCGACCTCCCGCTCCCGGGACAACGGCAGCACCGGCCTCGGCCTGGCGATCGTCCGCGCCGTGGTTGCGGCGCACGGGGGCTCGGTGGACGCCGCGAGCAGGCCGGGGCGCACGGAGTTCACGGTCCGGCTCCCCCGCTCCGGCGCCTGACCGAGGACTTCACAGACCGCGTACGCGCTTCGCACAGGGCCGGCCCTGTGTGAAGCCGGTGCTGGGTCTGTGAAGTGGCGCCTTGCCCCACAGCGGGCGCACAGCTCGGCCACCGCGGGTCCACAGAACCGGGCTGCAGGGTCGAGCGGGTGGCCACCTCGATCTCCGTTCGCACCGAGCCGGTCCCTGCCACTCCCGTCCCGCGGCGGCGCCAGTGGCCGTGGACGGCCGGGCTGCTCGCCGGCACGGCGGTGCTCTACCTGTGGGGCCTGTCCGCGTCCGGCTGGGCCAACGCGTTCTACTCGGCCGCCGCGCAGGCCGGGGCCCAGAGCTGGACGGCGTGGTTCTTCGGCTCCTCCGACGCGGCGAACGCGATCACCGTGGACAAGGCGCCCGCCGCGCTGTGGGTCACCGGCCTGTCGGTGCGGCTGTTCGGGCTGAGCAGCTGGAGCGTCCTCGTGCCGCAGGCGCTGATGGGCGTCGCCACGGTCGCGCTGCTGTACGCGGCGGTGCGCCGCACCGCGGGCGCGGCCGCCGGCTTGTTGGCCGGCGCCGTCCTGGCGCTCACGCCGGTTGCCGTGCTGATGTTCCGGTTCAACAACCCGGACGCGCTGCTCACGCTGCTGCTGGTCGGCGCGACGTACGCGGTGCTGCGCGCGGTCGAGGCGGGACGTACGCGCTGGCTGGTGCTGGCGGGTGTGCTCATCGGGTTCGGGTTCCTGGCCAAGATGCTGCAGGCCTTCCTCGTGCTGCCCGCGCTCACCGCGGTCTGGCTGCTGGCCGCACCCGTCGGCATCGGGCGCCGGGTGCGCGACCTGCTGCTCGCGGGCGTCGCGATGCTCGTCAGCGCGGGCTGGTGGGTGCTCGCGGTCGAGCTGTGGCCGGTCGACGCCCGGCCCTACATCGGCGGGTCGCAGACGAACAGCGTGCTCGAGCTGGTGCTCGGCTACAACGGCCTCGGTCGCCTCACCGGGGACGAGGTCGGCAGCGTCGTGCCCGGCGGGATGGGGGCGGGCGGCGGCAGCTGGGGACCGACCGGGCTCACCCGCCTGTTCACCGGCAGCTACGCGGGCGACGCCTCCTGGCTGCTGCCCGCCGCGCTGGTGCTCCTCGTCGCGCTGCTGTGGTGGACGCGCCGCGAGCCGCGCACCGGCCGGACCCGCGCCGCGGCGCTCGCCTGGGGCGGCTGGCTCGTCGTCACCACGCTCGTCTTCAGCCTGATGGCCGGGATCTTCCACAGCTACTACCAGGTGGTGCTGGCGCCTGCGATCGGCGCGCTGGTCGGCATCGGCGCGGTGGAGCTCTGGCGGCGGCGCGTCGAGGTCGCCGCGCGGGTGGTGCTCGCACTGGTGCTCGCCGGCACGGTCGGGTGGGCGTTCGTGCTCCTGAACCGGGCCGGCTGGCAGCCGTGGCTCGCCTGGACCGTGCTCGTCGCCGGGCTGCTCGGCGCCGCCGGGCTGCTCGGTGTGCACCGCCTCGGCCGCCGGGCCGGTGCGGGCCTGGTCGCCGTCGCGGTGGTGGCGGCGCTCGCGGCGCCCGCCGGCTGGTCGATCGCGACGGCCGCCACACCGCACACCGGCGCCATCCCGTCCTCCGGGCCGCGGGAGGCACGGATGGGCGGCATGGGCGTGCGAGGCGGGCCGGACGGCCGCGTGCTCGTCGGCGCACCCGGACCCGGTGGGCCGGGCATGCGCGGCGAGGGATTCATGATCGGCGGCAACCTGCTGGGCGCCCCGACCCCGCCCGCCGAGCTCACCGCGCTCCTGCAACGCGACGCGGGCGTCCACACCTGGGCCGCCGCCACGATCGGCTCCAACAGCGCAGCTGGCTACCAGCTCGCGAGCGGCGAACCGGTGATGGCACTCGGCGGGTTCAACGGCACCGACCCCTTCCCCACGCTCGCGGGGTTCCAGCAGCTCGTCGCCGAGGGCAGGATCCACTACTTCATCGGGGAGGCGGGCCGCAGCAACACCGGCAGCGGCGGCAGCGACGACGCGCACCGCATCGGCCTGTGGGTGCAGGAGAACTTCACGCCGATGACGGTCGGCGGCACCACGGTGTACGACCTGACGCAACAGCGCTGATAGGTCAGGAAAGCCACTTTCCGGGCCTGCAAAGCCCTGAATGTGGCTTTCCTGAACCTTCCCCGAACCCTCGGCGATCGCCCGGTCCACGACCTGACCCACCCGGTCCGCTGAGAGACACTGGCTCGGTGGTCGACATCGGACGAGTGATCGAGGCGGCGAGGTCAGCGACGGAACAGGCGGTCGGATCGGCGCGGGCGGTGGTGGCGCTGACCCGATCCGGCGTGGTCCGGCCGATCCGCCCGGACCGGCTGTTCGGCATGACCGCGGCCCTCGCCCGCTACGGCCTGACGATCACGGCCGGCTACGCGGCGGGCGCGGCGCGGCACCCGGACCGCACGGCCGTCGTCGACGACGCGGGCGCGCTCACCTTCGCCGAGCTGGCGACCTGGACGGACGCGGTCGCGCGCGGACTGGCGGCGTGCGGCGTCGGACCGGGCACGCGCGTCGGCCTGTTGTGCCGCAACCACCGCGGCGCGATCGGCGGCCAGGTCGCCGCGGGCAAGCTGGGGGCCGATGCCGTACTGCTGAACGTCGGGCTGTCGGCCGGCCAGCTCCGTGAGGTCGCCGAGGAGCTGCGCCTGCACACCGTGGTGGCCGACGAGGAGTTCGGCGCGGCGCTCGCCGGTCTCCCGGAGCACGTCCGCGTCGTCAGGGACACCGAGCTCGGCGATCTCGACGGCCCCGGCCCGCTGCCGCGGCGCCCGCCCACCGGGCACACGATCGTGCTGACGTCCGGCACCACCGGCACGCCGAAGGGCGCCCGGCGCCCGCCGGTGCACAACCTCTCCCCGGCCGCCGCGATCCTCTCGGCGATCCCGCTGCGGGCAGGCGAAGCCGCGCTCATCGCCGCTCCCCTGCTGCACACCTGGGGGTTCGCGGCGCTGCAGCTGGCCGTGCTGCACGGGGCCCCGGTCGTGCTCGCCCGCAGGTACTCCCCCGGCGAGTTCATGCGGATCGCAGAGGAGAACCGGGTCGACGCCGTCTTCGCGGTGCCGGTGATGCTGCAGCGGGTGCTCGAACTGCCCGCGGCCGAGCTCGAGAAGGCCTGGTCGGCGCACCGCCCGCGGATCGTCGCGGTGAGCGGGTCCGCGCTGCCCGCCGAGCTGGCCACCACGTTCATGGACCGCTTCGGCGAGATCCTCTACAACCTGTACGGCTCAACCGAGGTCTCGTGGGTGAGCATCGCGAGGCCGGGCGACCTGCGCGCCGCGCCCGGCACGGCCGGTCGCGCACCTGCCGGCACCCGGCTGGTGATCCTCGGCGACGACGACCGCCCGGTAGCGCTCGGCACCGAGGGCCGCGTGTTCGTCCACAACGACATGCCGTTCGCCGGCTACACCCGCGACGGGGTCGACGTCGAGCGGCTCGGGCGGTTGATCGGCACCGGCGACGTCGGCCGCCTCGACGAGCGCGGGCTGCTGCACCTCACCGGGCGGGCCGACGACATGATCGTCTCCGGCGGCGAGAACGTGCACCCCGGTCCCGTCGAGGAGCTCATCGCGGCCAGGCCGGAGGTGCGCGAGGCAGCCGTCACGGGCGTTCCCGACGAGCAGTACGGCCAGCGGCTCGCCGCGTACGTGGTGCTGGAGCCGGGCGCACAGGTGGACGCCGACGACGTCCGGGGCTGGGTGCGCGCCGAGCTGAGCCGGTTCGCCGTGCCGCGGGACGTGGAGTTCGTCGACGAGCTCCCCCGCAACGCCACCGGCAAGGTGGTGCACCGCGAGCTGCGGGGTTCGGCGTGAGAGGTGTCACCCATCAGAGTTAGGTAAGGCTTAGGTACTGTTCGGGGGTGGACCCCGACGCGAGGTGGCAGCGCTGCAGCCTTCTCGCGCTCGCCCGCGACGAGCCGCTCGCCGGCACCGCGCCGGTCGCCCGCCGCTGGGTGTGCGTCGAGCAGCGCGGCTCGTGGCCGAGCGACCTGACCACCCACCCGGAGCCTGCGCTCGCGGCCCTCGCCACCACCCCGGGCTGGCGCCTGCTGCTGATCCGCAGGCCCGGCCGTCGCGGGGAGCGGGGCGCGGCCCTGCGCGTGTTCCTCGCCGACACCTCGCCCGACGCCTCCCGCGTCACCACGTTCACCGTCGACGGCCCGGAGGACCTCGTGGGTCTCGAGCTGCCCGGGCCCGACGAACCGCTGCCCGGCACGCCGGTGCGCGACCCGCTGCTGCTGGTGTGCACCCACGGCAGGCGCGACCGCTGCTGCGCGGTGGACGGGCGCGCGCTCGCCCTCTCCGCGGTCGACGCCGGCGAGCAGCACGTGTGGGAGTGCAGCCACCTCGGCGGCCACCGGTTCGCGCCCACCGCGCTGGTGCTCCCCACCGGCTACGCCTACGGCCGGCTCGACCCCGCCACCGCGATCGCCGCCCGCAAGGCCGCCTTCCCCGGCGAGGTCGACACCACGCTGTGCCGGGGCCGCAGCACCTGGTCACCCGCCGGGCAGGTCGCCGAACTGGCCGTCCGCGCCGCCACGGGCCTGCGCGACGCCGACGCCCTCCAGGTCACCGACACGCCCGACGGCGCGCTCGTCTCGGCCCGCGACGGACGGAGCTGGGCCGTGGACGTGGCACCGATCGTCGGCGGCCCGCGCCCGCTGTCCTGCGGCACGGACCCGTCACCGTGGCAGTCGCTCGAGGCCACCGCCGTCCATCCGGTCGACCGGTAGGCGCCGCGCGCGCCGAATCCGCACCGCTCGCGCCAGCAGGCAGACTCCTGGCATGGCGATCGCGTTGCCGCTACGTCCACCTGCCCACCAGGTGAGCCCGCGCGCCGTGCGGTGGTGGCGGCTGCGCGCCCTGCTCACGGTGCTCGCGCTCACCGTCCCGCAGGCGGTCGTGCTCCTGGTGCTCGCCGAGGACGCGCCGGGCTGGCTCGTGGCGACGACCGTCCTGACGGTGCTGGTCGGGCTCGCGTACGGGATCACCGTGCCGCTGCTGCTCTACCGCATCCACCGCTGGGAGGTCACCCCGGAGGCGGTGTACACGCTCTCCGGCTGGCTGGTGCGCGAGTGGCGGATCGCGCCGATCTCGCGGGTGCAGACCGTTGACACCGAGCACGGGCCGCTGCAGCAGCTGCTGAAGCTCGCGAGCGTCACGGTCACCACTGCGTCCGCCCGGGGCCCGGTCAAGATCCGTGGTCTCGACGAGCACGCGGCCGTGGAGCTGGCCCGCCTGCTCACCGAGACCACGCAGGCGACTCCGGGGGACGCGACATGACCGCTGAGCCGGGGGAGCCGCCGTGGCGGCGGCTGGACAAGCGGATGCTCGCCGTGACGCCGCTCTCCGGGGCGATCCGGCTGCTGCCGGTGGCCGCCGTGCTGCTGCTGACCGGGCAGGGCGACGCGGTCGGGCGGCTGTGGGTGCCACTCGGCATCGCGCTCGCGCTCGTGCTCGGCGGTGTGGTGCGCTGGCGCACCACCCGGTACCGGATCACCGAGGACCGGGTGGAGCTGCACACCGGATGGCTGAGCCGCCAGCGCCGGTCGGTGCCGCGGGACCGGATCCGCACCGTCGACCTCACCTCCAGGCTGGTGCACCGCGCGTTCGGGCTCAGCGTCGTGCAGGTCGGCGCCGCGTCCGGCTCACCGCTGGAGCGCACGGGGCTCGCCCTCGACGCCGTCAGCAAGGCCGAGGCCGAGCGGCTGCGCCGCGAGCTGCTGGACCGGTCCGCCGCTCTCACCACGGACCGCCCCGCCGCCCCACCCGCCGAGGAGCTGGCGCGGCTCCGGTGGTCGTGGCTGCGCTTCGCCCCGCTGACGTTCTCCTCGATCGCCGGCGTCGGTGCGGTCTTCGCCGCCCTCTACAACACGTTCGACGATCTCGGGGTGGACCCGCGGGACGTCCCGGCCGTGGACGACGCCGCTGATCGGATCGCCTCGGCGCCGATCTGGCTGGGCCTGGCCGTCGTGAGCGGGCTCCTGCTCGTCGTCGCGGTCGTCGGCGCGCTCCTGCTGTTCGCCGAGCGCTGGTACGACTACCGCCTCACCCGGGAGGCGACGGCCGAGGGCGGCGCGCTCCGGGTGCGCCGCGGCCTGCTGACCCGGCGCTCGCTCTCGGTGTCGGAGCGGCGGCTGCGCGGGGCCGAGGTCGTCGAGCCGTTGCTGCTGCGGGCCGGCCGGGGCGCCCAGACCAGGGCCCTGTCCACCGGCCTGTCCCGCGACGCGCAGGGCGGCGCCCTCCAACCACCCGCCCCGCGGGCGGAGGCGCACCGGGTGGCCTCGGTCGCGCTGCGCGAGCCGCCCGAGCTGGCCACGCTCGCCCCGCTGCTCCGCCACCCCCGCGCCGCGCTGCAGCGCCGGCTGGCCAGGGCCCTGGTACCCGCCGCAGCGGTGGTCGTGATCGCGTTCGCGGTCGGGGCGGCCGTTGCGGTCCCGTGGCTCGGGCCCACGAGCCTCGCGCTGCTCCCGATCGCCCTGCTGCTCGCGCTCGACCGCTACCGCAACCTGGGGCACCAGCTCACCGCCCGCTACCTGGTCACCCGCAAGGGATCGGTGCAGCGGGAGACGGTTGCGCTGCAACGGGCGGGCATCATCGGCTGGACGTTCCGCCAGAGCGTGTTCCAGCGCCGTGCCGGGCTGGTGGTGGTGGAGGCGGTGACCGCGGCCGGCGCGGGCGGCTACACGGTCCTCGACGTGTCCGCTCCGGACGGGGTGGCGCTCGCCGACGCGACGACCCCGGGCCTGCTGACCCGGTTCAAGGCGTAGCGCGCGCCTGCCCCGGTCGTCAGCGGCTCGTCTTCAGCTCCTGCTCCGCTGTGGCCTGGATGAGCTCGAGCAGCGCGGCGTCGAGCCCCGGGGCGAACTCCTCCGGCCGCTCCGGCGCCGTCTCCAGCGGCACGCCTTCGGGCCGGCCCATCTCCGTGCTCAGGGTCGTCCCGTCCTTGAACGCCGATGCGCCCTGGAGAATCTTGCCGGCCTCGTTGAGGTTGTCGGCGCTGAACAGGAACTGCTTCTCGCCCAGCCCCTGGTCGAGCAACGTCTTGACCTCCGGGTAGCGCTCCGCCTTCGTCTTCGGGATCGGGAGCACCTTGCCCCAGTCCACCCCGAGGCTTTCGAGCGCCTTGGCGTAGACGTTCTCGTGCGCCTGATCGCGGACGATGAGGTAGGAGACCGTCGAACGAGCGGTCTTGTTCGCGGTCATCTCGTAGATCCGGCACTTCTGCAGCCGGCCGGTCGACTCGAGCATCAGATTGTAGAGCAGATCGAGAACGAGGTTCCCGCTGTTGTAGACGTACGAACCCGACCAGGGGTTGCCGACGGCGTCGACCGGCATCGCCCCCTGGGCTCCGACCAGGAAGTGGTGGATGTTGCCGTTCGACAGCGCCATCGACAGCGGCGTCGCGCCGCCCGCAGCGGGCTCGTCGAGCGGGGCGGTGGTCGAACCGTCGTAGCGGGGAGATCCGTCGACGAGCCGGGCGATCGTCGTGGCGATCAGCTCGACGTGGCTGATCTCCTCGGTGCCGACGCCGTAGAGGAGGTCGCGGTAGGGCTTGGCGTGGCCGTTGCCGCGGAAGTTGAAGCTCTGGAAGAGGTATTGCATCATCGTGCGCATCTCGCCGAACTGACCACCCAGGCCTTCTTGCAGCGCATTGGCCGCCGCGGGATCGGGCTCGTCCGGAACGATCTCGTTGATCAACCGCTGGACGTGCATGAACATGACGCCTACCTCGCTTCCCGATGGCTTGTGCTGTCGTCCTCGTGCAATGAGGCGATACGACCTTCGGCAGGGAATTGATCGAAACGCCCTCGTGCGAGCCCATTTCCGAAAATGGCCCGTGGACCACGAGTCGCCGGCGCACCACAGCACCGCGACAATCACGTGATCTGCATTACACCCTAGGCTTCGCCATCGGCGGGCGTCAGCCCGCCATCCAGGTCACCGTGCAGATGCGCCGATCGGGCACCTCCACGGCAGACCGGTGAAGGGAACGGTGGTGCTCAGCGCCGTCGGCGCGTGCCGAACAGGCCCCTCGTGATCTCCCGGCCCAGCGCGCTGGCCGCCGAGCGCAGGAACGACTTCACCACCGGCGAGCCGAGCACCTCGGCCACCACGCTGCGCTCCTCCTGGCGCCGCTCGGGCTCGGGGGGCGGCGGCGGGGCGTCCGCCGGGACCCGGACCGGAACGGGCTGGGCGATCTTCGCGGTGAGCTTCTCGTACGCCGACTCGCGGTCGACCGTCTCCCCGTACTTCCCGTAGAGCGGCGAGGCCTTCGCCGCCTCCGTGACGGCGGCCGGGCCGATCGCGGCCATCAGCGATCGCGGCGCCCGCATCCGGGCCCACGCGACCGGGGTGGGCGCGCCCCGCTCGGACAGCACGGTCACGATCGCCTCGCCGATGCCCAGCGACGTCAGCGCCGTCTCCATGTCGTAGACCGCGGTCTTCGGGTAGGTCCGAACGGTCTTGGACAGGGCCGTCTGGTCCTCGGGGGTGAAGGCGCGCAGCGCGTGCTGGATGCGCGCCCCCAGCTGCGAGAGCACCTCGTTCGGGACGTCGGTGGGCAGCTGGGTGCAGAAGAACACACCGACGCCCTTGGACCGGATCAGCTTCACGGTCTGCTCGATGCGCTCCAGGAACGCCTTCGAGGCGCCGTCGAAGAGCAGGTGAGCCTCGTCGAGGAAGAACACGAGCTTCGGCTTGTCGAGGTCACCGGCCTCCGGCAGCTCCTCGAACAGCTCCGCGAGCAGCCACATCAGGAACGTGGACCACAACCGCGGGTTGGCCTGCTGGTCCGCCAGCTCCAGCAGCGTGACGACGCCCTTCCCGTCGACCTGACGCATCAGGTCGGAGGGTTCGAACTCCGGCTCGCCGAAGAAGTCGTCGCCGCCCTGGGCCTCCAGGTTCACCAGCGCCCGGAGGATCACGCCCGCCGTGGCCGGGGAGACCCCGCCGATGCCCTTGAGATCGGCCTTGCCCTCGTCGGAGGTCAGGTGTTGGACGACGGCGCGCAGGTCCTTCGTGTCCAGCAGCGGCAGCCCCCGCTGGTCGGCCCAGTGGAAGATCAGCCCGAGCGTGGACTCCTGGGTGTCGTTCAGGTCCAGCACCTTGCTCAGCAGGATCGGGCCGAACTGCGTGAGCGTCGCCCGGATCGGCACCGCCGAGCTGCCACCGCCGAGCGACATGAACTCGACCGGGTACGCGGTGGGCGCCCAGTCGTCGCCGGTGTCCTTCGCCCGCGCCTCGATCTTCGGGCCGCCCTCGCCCGGCCGCGCCATCCCGGACAGGTCGCCCTTGACGTCCGAGAGCAGGACGGGCACGCCCGCAGTGGACAGCTGCTCGGCGATCCCCTGCAACGTCTTCGTCTTGCCGGTACCGGTGGCGCCTGCGACGAGGCCGTGGCGGTTGAGCGTCGCGAACGGGATCCGCACCCGGGCGCCCGGATCGACCGTGCCGTCGACGACGACGCAGCCCAGCTCGAGGGCCGACCCGTCCGTCGCGTACCCGGCGGCGATGTCCTGCGCGGCGGTGCTGTCCACGGCGCCGCAGCCTACTGCCAGGAACACCCGCAGAAGCGATCTCCGATCGGCGACACGCGCCGGAGCGGACCCGCCGCGCCCCCGTGGGCATAGTGTGACTCCGTGACCGACCGGCTTGTGTGGATCGACTGCGAGATGACCGGGCTCGACCTGGGACGGGACGCACTCATCGAGATCGCCGTACTCGTCACCGACGGTGACCTCAATGTGCTCGGCGACGGCGTCGACCTCGTCATCCACGCCGACGAGACCGCCCTCGCCGGCATGCCCGAGGTCGTACGCGAGATGCACGAACGGTCCGGGCTCACCGACGCCGTGCGCGCCTCCACCGTCACGATCGCCGAGGCCGAGGAGCTCGCACTCGACTACGTGCGCAAGCACGTCCCGGACCCCCGCAGCGCCCCGCTCGCCGGCAACTCGATCGCCACCGACCGCGCGTTCCTCGCCCGCGACATGCCCGCCCTCGACGGCTACCTGCACTACCGCATGGTCGACGTCAGCTCCGTGAAGGAGCTCGCCCGGCGCTGGTATCCCCGCGTGTTCTACGCCAAGCCGGAAAAAGGCATGGCCCATCGCGCCCTCGCCGACATCATGGAGTCGATCCGCGAGCTCGAGTACTACCGCCGCACCCTGTTCGTGCCCCCGCCCGGACCCAGCAGCGAAGCCGCTCAGGCCGTCGCCGCGAGCCTCCCGGCAACCCGCTTCGAGGTCCCGCATCCGCCACGCTAAACTTGATGTGCGCCGGCCGAAGGCCGGACCGCATGGTGGGTGTAGCTCAGCTGGTAGAGCACCTGGTTGTGGTCCAGGAAGTCGCGGGTTCAAGTCCCGTCACTCACCCCATGCCGCGGCACCCCGCCGCAAGGCACCCCGGAGGCACGTGTTAGCGTTTCCGGGCGCCGAGCGGGAGGGCGCAACGGCAGGCGCCGCTAGCTCAATTGGCAGAGCAGCTGGCTCTTAACCAGCGGGTTCGGGGTTCGAGTCCCTGGCGGCGCACGCTACAGGCGAGCGCGCTCACAGAGCGCGCTCGCCTTTTTCGTTCGGCCCGTCGCCCGAGGCAGTGCCACGAAAGTGGGATGCGGCCGGGCGGCGGGCCCGGCATGATCGTCGGCGTGGTGCTCGAACTCCTGTACGCCTGATCGAGGCGCATCCTGCCGCCGCCGCAGAGGCGCGCGGGTCTCCGTGCTGCCCGTTCCGAACCAGGAGTTCCGATGAGCCACGTCCTCATGTCCACCTCGGCCGCGCACGGCCACGTCCACCCCAACCTGCCCGTGATGGCCGAGCTGGTCGCCCGCGGCCACCGCGTGACCTACCCCGTCCCGGACCGTTTCGTCGAAGCCGTCGCCGCCACCGGCGCGACCCCGCTGCTGATCCGCACCGACCTTCCCGACCCGGCGAAGGGCGAGCAGTGGCCCGAAGGCGGGATCGAGGCGATGCGGCTCTTCTCCGACGAGGCCCGCTCCGCGTACGCGCAGATCAGCTCCGCGCTGGCCGGCGACCTGCCGGACATCGTCTGCTACGACGGCAGCGGCTGGGCCGGCCACGCGCTGTCCCGGGTGCACGGGCTGCCGCGGGTCGAGCTGGCCCCGCACATGGTCGCCTGGGACACCTTCGAGGAGGACTTCGCCGAGGCCTACGCGTTCTACGAGACTCCGGAGGGTCTGGCCTGGCAGTCCGAGATGGACGCCTGGCTGGACGAGGTCGGTGTCGGGCTCGGGAACCGGGAGTTCCTCGGCCCACCGGACCGGTCGGTGGTGCTGATCCCCGAGGCGATGCAGCCCAACCTCGACCGCGTCGACCGGACCCGCTACACGTTCGTCGGGCCGGTGATCGGCGACCGCTCCCACCAGGGGTCGCTCGCCGATCTCGGGACGGGGTCGGATCGCCCGCTGTTGCTGGTCTCGCTCGGATCGGCCTACAACGACCGGCCGGGGTTCTGGCGGGACTGCATCACCGCCATGCACGGCACCGGCTGGACGACCGTGCTGGCCGTCGGCCCGTACGTCGACGTGACCGCGCTCGGCGAGATCCCCGACGACGTCATCGTCCGGGAGTGGGTGCCACAGCTCGCCCTGCTCGCGCACGCGTCGGCGTTCGTCACGCACGCCGGGATGGGCGGCTGCTCGGAGGGCCTGTGGCACGGCGTCCCGATGGTCGCCGTGCCGCAGGCGGCCGACCAGTTCGTCAACGGCCCACGGCTCGCCGAGCTCGGGGTCGGCGAGCACCTGCCGGCCGATGAGGTCACCCCGGAGCGACTGCGTTCGGCAGTGCTGCGGGTCGCCTCGTCGAAGGACGTCGCGGCCCGGTGCGCCGAGCAGAAGAAGATCGCCAGGGCCGCCGGCGGGGCTCCGGCCGCCGCCGACGTGATCGAGTCCCTGATCGGATGACGAGGACGGGCGGGAGCAGGGGCGAGAGCAGGGGCGAGAAGGTCATCCCTTCACGTACGACAGCTTCTCGGCGACCCGCGCATCCCGCACCGTGAACACGTCCACCCCGCGGACGTGCCCGTCGCCCCACTCGTAGCGCCACCGCTGCACGACCCGGTCCCCGGCCCCGATCAGCTCCTCCACCGTGAAGATCGCGTCCGGGGCCCCGGTGAACAGCGCCGTCCACGCCGCGCGCACCGCGGCCGCACCGACGTGGCGGGTGCCGTCCGGAGCGGTCGTGTCCTCGAAGACGCAGTCGGGCGTCATCGCCGCCATGATCGCGTCGACGTCCTTCGAGCCGAACGCGGCGTTGAACCGCTGCACCGCCGCGAGCGCGGGGCTCCGCCCGAACATCGCGAGCAGCTCGTCCTGCGGTCCGGCGGCGTCGGCCACGGCGGCGCGGGGCCCGATGACGCCCGCCCGGCGGTAGACCGGCTCGACCGACCGGAACCACTCGCGGACGGTCGCGACGGCCTCGGCGTCGAGCGCGGAGTCCTCCCCCAGCGCCTGCCCGAGGTCCCAGGCGTGCACGAGGTGGTCGGCGGCGAGCTGCAGGACGTACTCCTGCCCGGGTACGTCGCCGAACGAGAGGTGCACGGTGCGGGTGAGGGCGTCCTCCGACTCGACCGCCGCGACGGCCAGCCGCGCCGCGCCGTCCACGGCCGCGACCGGGTCCTCACCGAGCTGGTCCCCGGCGAGCCGGTCACCGACGTCCGCGATCGTCGCCCCACCGAGGAGCGGAGGGGCCCACATCTCCTCGTCGACGAGATGCCGCACCAGCTCGCGGACGTCCCAGCCCGCGCACGGGGTCGGCGCGGTCCACCGGTCGCCGACCCGGTGGACGCGCGCGCCGAACTCCGCGGACGCACGCCGGTACAGCTCGCGGGCGTCGAGGGTGGTCATGGCGGGGAACTCGGATCCCGCCGGGCGGACGTTAGGCCCGGTCAGCAGGCCGTCTTGTAGAAGTACTGCGACTTCGAGTCCATGTCGTCCCGGGTGATCGCGATCAGGTCGGTCTGGATCTCCCGCTGCACCGGCTTGCCCTCGATGGCCGCGACGACCTGCTGCACGCCGTCCCGCCCGATCGTGGCCGGGTCCTGCGCGATCAAGGCCGTCACCTCGCCCGACCGCATGCCCTCGACCTGCTTCGGGCTCGCGTCGAACCCGACGAGGCGGACCTGGTCGGTCTTGCCGGCGTTGCGCAGCCCGGTGGCCGCGCCCTCGCCCGTGTTGAGGTTGGTGGCGAACACCGCGGCGAGGTCGGGGTCGCTCGCCAGCTTGGCCGTGACCTTCTGCGCCGCCACGGCCGGCTGGTTGTCGGTGTACTCCTGCCCCAGGTAGGTGATGCCCGGGTGCTTGGCGATCTCGTCCTCGAAGCCCTTGGCCCTTGCGTCGGTGGTCGACGTGCCGGCCTTCGTGTTGAGCACCAGCACCTTGCCCTTGTCCCCGATCAGCTGGGCCACCGTCTGCGCGGCGAGCTGCCCGCCCTGCTCGTTGTTCGACGACACGGTCGCCAGCGCCACCGACTCGTCCTGCAGGCGGGTGTCCACCTCGACGACCTTGATGCCCGCGTCCTTGAGCTGGGTCATCGGGTTGGCGAGCGCCACGTCGTCCGTGGGCGCGATCAGCACACCGGCCGGGCGCGTGGCGAGCACGCCGGTGACGATCGGGGTCTGCAGCCCCGCCTCGAACTGGTCGGGGGCCTGGGTCTGGAGCTGGTAGCCGAGCTTGGCCGCCTCCGCCTCGGCCCCGCACTGCATCGAGATGTAGAACGGCTCGGCCTTGACGCCCGGCAGGAGCACCAGGTTCTTGTTGGCCGGGGGCGCCGACCCGCCTCCCGGGCTCTGGCCGATCGTCCCGCTGCCGGGGCCTGTCAAGAAGTCTGTGTAAGTCGATCTAGGAATCGGTCAGGTCAGGTAGGGGTTGATGCGCTCGGGGTAGGCCAGGGCGAGCGAGCCGAGGGCCTGTTTCCAGCCCTGGACGACGGCGCCTTCGACCAGCCGGCCCGGGGCCTTGCGTTCGTTGGCTGGTAGGCCCTTCTCCTTCGCCCGGGCGCGGGCGCGTTTGTCCTCAATGTCGCGGATCGCCAGCCACAGCAACTTGATCGCGGCGTCGTCGTTCGGGAAGTGCCCCCGGTTCTTGATGATCTTCCGAAGTTGGTAGTTCAGCGACTCGATCGCGTTCGTCGTGTAGATGATCTTCCGGAGCTCGGGTGGGAACGCCAGGAACGGGATGAACCGCTCCCAGGCGTTCACCCAGGTCGCCACGGCGGCCGGGTACTTCTTGCCGAGGCTGGAGCTGGCGAAGCTGTCCAACTCGGTGCGGGCGATCTCGTCGGTGGGGGCGGTGTAGATCGGCCGCAGCGCCGCGGCGACCTTCTTGCGGTCGGCGTAGGAGACGAACCGCATCGCCGCGCGCAGCAGGTGCACCGTGCAGGTCTGCACGATGCTCTGCGGCCAGGTCGCTTCGATGGCCTCGGGGAATCCGCTCAGCCCGTCGCAACACACGATCAGCACGTCCCGCACGCCGCGGTTGCGCAGCTCGGCGCACACCCCGGCCCAGAACTTCGCCCCCTCGGCTGCCTGCACCCAGATCCCGAGCACGTGCTTGACGCCGTCGAGGTCGACCCCGACGGCCAGGTGCGCGGACCGGTTGCGGACCTGGTGCCCGTCCCGCACTTTGATCACCAGCGCGTCCAGGTAGACGATCGGGTAGATCTCCTCCAGCGGGCGGGACTGCCAGGCCTTCACCTCCTCCAACACCGAGTCGGTGATCTTGGAGATGGTGTCGTGGGACAGCTCGGTGCCGATCGTGCGCTGCAGGTGGTGGGCGATGTCGCGCACGGTCATCCCACCCGCATACAGCGAGATGATCATCTCATCCAGGCCGCCGGTGCGCCGCGAACCCTTCGGCACCAGGCGCGGTTCGAACGTGCCAGACCGGTCCCGCGGAACGTCCAGGGCCACGTCGCCGACCTCGGTGGCCACCGTCTTCGGGCTGGTGCCGTTGCGCGAGTTCGGCGTCCCACGCCCGGCCGGGTCGCCTTTCTCGTAGCCCAGGTGCGCGGTCTGCTCGACCGCCAAGCCGCGTTCGAGCACCGCTTTGATCATCTCCGGGAGGAAACCACCATCGCCGGTCAAGGCGAGCTCGCCCGCATCGACCTGGGACATGAGCTGATCCAGCAGGCCGGCCTCGATCATGCTGTTCACCGCGTCCCGCGCGGTCACCGGCCCGGCATCATCGTCGGCGCCGAGAGGATGGCCAGCCCGTGGCTCACCGGTCATGGTCATCTGTGTACTCCTCAACTCAAGAGGATCTTGTTACACAGACCATCTGACACGCTCCGCTGCCGCCGCAACCGGCCGCCAGCAGCGCAGCCGCCGCCACCACTGCCGCCACGCCCACCCGTGTGCGCCTCATCGCACGGCCTCGCTGCGCTCGGCCGACGCTTCGCGCCGCCGCTGTGTCACCGATTCGCTCGCACGCTCGCTCATGGCGCTCCTCCTCACCCGCGGTCCCGCGACCGCCGCCGCATCTGGTCGAACCACACGGCCGCCACCAGCACCGCGCTGATCGCCACCGGCTGCCAGAACTGCTGCACCCCGACGATGACGAAACCCTTGCTGAGCACCGCCGGGATGAACACACCGATCACCGTGCCGAACACCGAGCCGACGCCGCCGAACAGGCTCGTGCCGCCCAGCACGACCGCGGCGATCGCGTTCAGGTTGTCCGTCGAGTGCCCGCTGATCGTCGTGGTGCCGAAGTAGGCCAGGGACATGAAGCCGGCCAGGCCGGACAGCAGGCCGACCCCGGTGTAGACGCGCACGAGGTGACCCCGCACCGGGATGCCGGCCCGCCGCGCCGCCTCGGCGTTCGACCCGACCGCGAAGGTCCGGCGGCCGAACCGGGTGGTGTGCAGCAACCACGCGCCCGCCAGCGTCACGACGGCGGCCAGCGCCACCATGTGCGGCACCTGCGCGGTCTGGCCGAACCCCAGCCCGTCGCGGAGGATCCGCGGCACCGTCCGCACGTCAACGCCGTCGGTGATCAGCTGGGCGGCGCCGAGCGCGGCGCCGAACGACCCGAGCGTGACGATCAGCGGCGGGATCCGCGCCATGGCGACGAGCAGCCCGTTGAGCAGGCCCCACCCGCCCCCGCCGACGAGCGCGGCGACCAGCCCGGCGATCACGACGCCGGGCCCGGCAGCGGTCGCGTCGCCACCGCTCAGCGCCTCCATCAGCTGGGCCGCGACGACCCCGGAGAACACCAGCACCGAGCCGACCGACAGGTCGATGCCGGCGGTGATGATCACGAACGTCATCCCGACGGCGAGCACCAGCAGCACCGACGCCTCGATCAGCAGCGTCTGGAACGTGAACAGGGTGGGGAACGCGTCGGGGCGCAGTGCGCTGAACAGCACGCACAGCGCCACCAGCACCAGCGCGATCCAGAACGTGGACACGCCGACCAGCCGCTGCACGAGCGGGCGCTGGGCGGGGGCGCGGACCTCGATGTCGGTCACCGCTCCTCCTCGGGCACGAGCGCGCCGGTCATGGCGCCGACCAGCTGTTCGAGCGTGGCGTCCGCCGCGCTGAAGCGGGCCACCCGCGTGCCGAGGCGCAGCACCTCGATCCGGTCGGCCACGGCGAGGACCTCTGGCATGTTGTGGCTGATCAGCACGACCGCGACGCCGGTGTCGCGCACCTTGCGCACGACGTCGAGCACCCGTTCGCGCTGCACCACTCCGAGCGCGGCCGTCGGCTCGTCGAGGAACACGACGCGGCTGGCCCACACCACCGAGCGGGCCACCGCGACGCTCTGCCGCTGGCCCCCGGACAGCGACCCGATCGGGACGTCGATGTCCTGCAGTGTCACGCCGAGCCGCGCGAACTGCTCGGCCGCCTGCCTGCGCATCGCCGCCTTGTCCAGCATGCCCAGCGCGCCCAGCAGGCCGGGGCGGCGCAGCTCGCGGCCGAGGAACAGGTTGGCGGCCGGGTCGAGGTCGGGGGCCACCGCGAGATCCTGGTAGGCCGTCTCGATGCCGCGGGAGCGCGCGGCCGTCGGCGAGTCCAGCACCACGGGCTCCCCCGCGATGAGGATCTCCCCCGAGTCCGGCTGCTCGACCCCGGACAGGCACTTGACCAGCGTGGACTTGCCGGCCCCGTTGTCGCCGATGAGGGCGACCACCTCACCGGCGGCGAGGTCGAACCAGGCCCCGCGCAGCGCCTGCACCGAGCCGTAGCTCTTGTGCAGGTCCCGTGCCTGCAGCAACGGGGTCGCCCCGTCGCCCGATCCCGTCACCCGCGCCCCCGATCCTCGACGATCCGGCGCCCTAGCTTGGACCTCCGGAGGCGTTCTGTCGATCACTCGACGGGTCCGAGGTACGTCGCGTCCTCGAGGACCAGGCCGTCGGCCAGCACGCAGGCGACGTCGCCCTCGGCGTCGCGACCGATCCACACCGGGTAGACCTCGTCGCCCCAGCCGATCGGGAAGGCGAGCACGTTCGTCCCGGTCGCGGGATCCACCATCTCGGCGCTCCCGTCGCGCTCGACGGTCCTGCACAGCTCGCCCCACACCCCCCGCGGCTCGTCCCGGTCCGCGGTGAGCTCGGCGAGCCCGGGGAGTGCCTCGGCGTCGAAGAAGCAGAGCATCCCGGCCTCGGCGCGCACACCGAAGTACGAGCCTTCGCAGAGCGTGCCCGGGTCCTGGCCGGGGCACAGCGCCTGCTCCCAGGACACGACCGGGGCGTCCTTCACATCGATGCGGCACCCGGCCCCCATGACGATGTCGGGGGCGTCGACGAACCACGAGACCACGAGCGTCACCGGGTGGTGCCCACGCGGGACGGCGACGCCGAACGCCTCGACGTCGTCCAGTGTGCCGGGACCCGCCGCGACGAGGTGACCGGTCGGCATCCGGAGCAGGCCCACCGGACGGGTCTCGACGACGACCTCGGGCGCGTGGCCCCTCCAGAACGGCTCCTGGCTGTAGCACCCGGGCGGAACGAACGCCGTGGGCGTCGCCGGGCCCGGCGCGGGCTCCGGTCGGGAACGCGGTTCCGGTGCCGAGCGGGGCGTCGGGTACTCGCGGTCGGCCGGGCCGACGACCCGGTGCCGCTCCCGCTGGGGCGGCAGGCCGAGCATGAAGACGGCGAGGGGTGCCCAAGCCGCGAACGCAGGCGGCTCGGCCCACCGCTCGAACGACTCGAGCGTGCGGAACTGCGCCTCCGGCGCCCCGATCGGTTGCGTGACCGGTCCACCGCCCCCGTCGAAGGTCGTGAGGCAGCACGGCGACGTCGCGTCGAACTCGGGCCGGTCCGCATCGGCGTAGTGCCACTCGGCCATCCTGAGCAGGGCCATCCGGTCCGGACCGAGCACCCGGAACTCGAACAGCCACGCGCGGCGCACCTCGCCGTCGAAGCACCAGCCCGCGATCTCGTCCTTCCGCCCCTCCACCTCGAGCAGCACGCGGGGTCGCCCGGCGGTCCCGAGCAGCACGGCGTACGGCTCGCCTGCCGCATGACGACGACGTGCCTCCTCGACCACCAGCGGCCCGGCGAGCGCCCGGCGCTCCGCGTCCCACGACTCGCCGTACTCGGCCTCGAACCGCGCATCCGTCATCGCGTTCTCCTCCTCGGCACACGACCTATGACCCCGCGGACCGCCGGGCGGTTGGGATCGCGGATCCGGGAGGATCCTCGCGACGAGAGGAGACGCGATGACCGCGGCCGAGAGCGTGCCCCGCACCGGCGCGCCCGCATGGCCCCGGATCGCGCACGCGCTCGCGCCTGCCGGCGTCTACCTCGGAGTCCGTGCGGTCGGTGTCGCCGTGCTCGCCCTGATGGCCGGCGGCTCGCAGCTGGTGCCCGAGCTCACGAGCTGGGACGCGTCGTGGCTGCTCGCGATCGCCGAGCACGGCTACGACGGCGTCCCCACCGACATGCTCGACGCGTTCGGCAACCACACCCCGGACACCCCGCTCGGCTTCTTCCCGGGATATCCGCTGCTCGTCGCCGCGGTCGGCGTGCTGACCGGCGGCAACCTCGTCGGCGCCGGCCTGCTCGTCGCGGCCGCGGCCGGGGTGGCGGCCGCGTACGGGACGACGCGGATCGGGGAGCTCGTGCCCGGCGGGTCCCGGCGGACCGGCCTGCTGCTCACCGCCCTGTTCGCGGCCACGCCGATGAGCGTCGTGCTGTCGATGGCCTACACGGAGGCGCTGTTCTGCGCGCTGGTGGCGTGGGCGCTGGTCGGGGTGCTCCGGGAGCAGTGGTTGCTCGCCGGGCTCTGCGCGGCCGCGGCCGGGCTCGTGCGGCCGACCGGTTCCGCCGTGGTGGCCGCGGTCGGCCTGGCCGCGCTCGCGGCCGTGCTCACCCGCCGCGGCGGGTGGCGCCCGTGGATGGGCGGCCTGCTCGCGGGCACCGGCCTCGTCGGCTACCTCGGGTGGGTCGCCGCACGCACCGGTGCGGTCGACGGCTGGTTCCGCATCCAGCGCAGCGGCTGGGGCTGGTACCTCGACGGAGGCGCCGCCACCGCCCGCTACATCGGGGGCGTGCTCGCCGGCGGCGAGCGCGTGTTCGACGCCGTCACCGTGCTCGCGCTCGTCGGCAGCCTCGTCCTGCTCGGCCTCGCGGTGACGCAGCGGACACCGTGGCCGCTGGTCGTCCACGCCGCGCTCGTGGTGCTGCCCGTGTGGGGCACCCACGGCCTGATGAACGCCAAGCTGCGGCTGCTCATCCCGGCGTTCGTGCTGCTGCTCCCGGTGGCGTCCGGCCTGGCCCGGCGCCGGCCCGGCACCGCCGTGGCGGTGGTGGCCGCCGCCACGCTCGCCTCGGCCTGGTTCGGCGGCTACGCCCTGACCATCTGGCGCTACGGGATCTAGTGCCCCGCTAGGCCCGAGCCCGCCGGGCGGCGAGCATTGCGACGACCCCCGCAACGGCGGCGACCGCCAGCCCGAGCGACATCACCACGTTGCCGGCGACCGTTCCCGCATCCCCCGAGAGGAGGTTGGCGGTCAGCATGCCGGCCGCCAACCCGCCGAGGAGGATCCACAGCGAGATCAGCACCGAGAAGACGGGCGCCCACCAGCGGCCGGACGCTGCCACCACCAGGGCGGCGCACACGGCGATGAAGACGATCCCCGGCGGGAACCCGGGGAACTCGGCCGGGTCGGCGATCCACTGGACGACCAGGCCCAGCACGCCGACCGCCAGCCCGGACAACGACAGTTTCGTGCTCCTCGGCGTCGCCGAGAATCGCGCCGCGATCGTGCTCATCACCGTTCTCCCCTCGCTGCTGTTGGCCCGTACCGAGCTGCCGTCACCGTGGGCGGGGAGCCGAGCCGGCCCGCGGGAAGCGCACGGCGGCCGTCCCGCAGACCATCGCCGCCACGAAGCCGAGCATCTGGAGCCACGCCGCGACGGACGCGCCCCCGGGCGGGGAGGTGAGCCGGCTCGCGAAGTCCGCGTCGGCCAACCCGCCGAAGACGAAGAAGGCGGACATCGCAACCGCCAGCAGGGGCGCGAACCGCCACCGCACCGTCGCGACGACCACGGCGAAGGCGAGGTAGATCAGCGGCCCCGGCCCGTCGTAACCGGCCACCAGGCTGCCGGACCCGATGATCTCCGGGCCGGCATCACCGACCGCCGCCAGCACCAGGGCGACGCAGGTCGCGACGACCCACCGCCGGCGCCGGCCCGCTTCGTCCGCGCGCTCGTTCGACATGACGCGATCATCCGTGGCACGGCCGGGATCGGCGTCCGCTCAGGAACGGCTCGGGACGTACGCGAACCCGCGCAGCGGACGTGCCGCACGTACGCGGATCCGCGTAGCGGTCAGCGCTCCACGCGTCAGGGGGTCCCGGCCGGACGCCTGATGCCGGATCTGGCGAACGACCTCAATCCCGCTCCTCCGCGGGAGCGGGCTTGTGCGCCCGGAGGGAGCCGGCGTGCGCCGTGAGCGTCGGGTCGTTGCGGGTCTTGATCAGGCTCGCCACCGTGACGATCACCAACACGCCGATGATCACACCGAGGCTGATCGGCGTGGTGATCTCGGGGATGGCGGTCGAGATGTCCTCGTGCGCCCAGTGCAGGATCAGCTTGATCCCGATGAAGCCGAGGATGATCGCCAGGCCGGTGGAGAGGTAGACGAGCCGGTCGAGCAGGCCCTTCACCAGGAAGTACAGGGCACGCAGGCCGAGCAGGGCGAACGCGTTGGCCACGAAGACGATGTAGGCCTCCTCGGTGACACCGAAGACCGCGGGGATCGAGTCGAGCGCGAACAGCAGGTCGATGCTGCCGATGGCGAGGAGCACGATGAACAGCGGCGTGAACATCCGGCGGCCGTCGACCTTCGTGAGCAGCTTGCCGCCGACGTAGTCGTCGGTGATCGGCAGCACCCGGTTCGCGGTGCGCACGACGGCGTTGTCCTCGACGTCGGGGTCCTCGTCGCGGTGGCGGAACAGCTGCACCGCCGTGTAGATCAGCAGCAGGCCGAACAGCAGGAACATGAACGAGAACAGCGACAGCAGCGTGGCGCCGAGCGCGATGAAGATCGCGCGCATGATCAGCGCCAGGATGATGCCGAACGTCAGCACCTTGTGCTGGTGCTCCTCGGGCACCGCGAACGTCGTCATGATGATCACGAAAACGAACAGGTTGTCGACCGAGAGGCTCTTCTCGACGATGTAACCGGCGAAGTACTGGGTGCCGGCGTCGCCGCCGTAGGCCATCGCGAACCAGACACCGAACGCGACCGCCACCAGGATGTAGAAGACCGACCAGGCGGTGGCCTCGCGGAAGCCGACGCGATGCGGCCGTACGGCGGCCAGCACCAGGTCGATCGCGAGCAGCGCGACGACCAAGCCGATCGTCACCGCCCAGGTGAGCCCGCTGATCTCGAGCACGCCTCGCTCCCATCCCGTTCGATCTTCATTACCAAGTCTTTACCACCGCCTCAACGAGCCTAGCCGAGCCGGAGTTCCGCGGCCTCCGCCGAGCGCTCGACCGGGTAACCGGCACTCGGGTGGGTAGCCTTCGTCGATGGACGAGGCCGTGACGGGCGGTTGGCCCCGCTGCTCGTTCGCCGCCGGTGCAGCGGGCGACGCGCTCGAAGGCACCGCACCGCAGGCGGACCGGTGGCTGCTGGTCGAGCACCCCGGCCCGTGGCCCCGTCAGGCCCTGACCGCCCTGCCGGCCGATGTGGCCGACGCCCTCTCCGACTGGGAGGGGCGGGTCGTGCTGGTGCGCCGGCCCGGGCGCACCCGTCCGGCCGGGCCGCGCCGCTGGTTGCGGGTCGATGCCAGGCCGGGCCACGAGTCGGTCCGCACCGGCACCTACCGCCTCGAACCGGAGCTGGTCGCAGCCGTCGACCGGCAGGGAGAGCCGTACGACGGGCCGTTGGTCCTCGTCTGCACCCATGGGCGGCACGACACCTGCTGCGCGGTCCGCGGCCGTCGGGTCGCCGCCGCGCTCGCCGCCGCGGATCCCGAGCCGGTCTGGGAATGCAGTCACATCGGCGGGTGCCGGTTCGCCCCGGCCGTGGTGCTCCTCCCCCACGGCTACACGCTCGGCGGGCTCGACCCCGCCGGCGCGCCCGCCGTGCTCGCCGCCTACCGGGCGGGCCACCTCGAGGTGGGGTCCGTGCGTGGACGGTCGTCGATGTCGCCCGCGGTGCAGGCCGCGCAGCACCACGCCCGACTGGCAATGGGCGCCACCGGCGTTGACGACCTGCGGCTCGTGCACGTCACCTCAGACGACCACCCCGACGGCAGCACGGACTGGCACGTCGAGCTCGCCGAGCCGGACTGCTCGGTGCTGCTGCGGGAGCGCTACGTCACCGTCGGCCGCCCGCTGACGTGCGCTGCCACCGCCCCGGGTCGGATGCGCGTCTTCGACGTGCAGAAGCTCCGCACCAGCCGCCCGGCCCGCCACGCGGAGACGCAGAACTCGCGCTTCTGAGACGCACAACTCGCCCGTGCTCGACGCAGGACTCGCGGGTGTTCCGTCCCGCCGCGGCGAGTCCGACGTTCCAACACGGCGAGTCCGACGTCCCGGCACGGCGAGTCCGACGTCCCGGCACGGCGAGTCCGACGTCCCGGCGTCCGAGTCAGCCGGACTGCACGTCGTCGAGCGAAGCGGCGTCGAGCAGGCCGAGCGTGGCCGCGTGCGCGGCGATCTGCACGCTGTCGTCGACGGCGAGCATCGGCACCCCGGCCGCCGTGACCTCGGCGGCCAGCGCGTCGACCTCCGCGATCCTGCCGGGGAGGGCGTGGCGGGTACGGCGGATGTATACGGCGCGGATGCGGTCCGGGAACTCGCGGGCGAGTGCCGCGTAGATCTCCGGGTCGAGCTGGCCGCTGTCGCCCACCAGCACCAGTCCGAGCCCGGGATGCTCCTCGAGCATCCCCCGGACGAGCCCACCCTTGTGCTCCTGCGCCCCGATCCGGAACATGCCGCTGCGCGACGGCCCCCAGTCGGTCAGGAGCAGCGGGCCGAGCGGGAACCGCCGCAGCACGATGTACTCCAGCAGCATCTCGTGCAGGTTCCACGGGCTCGTGGAGACGTAGAAGACGGGCCGCCTCGGCGCGCCGGCCGGTTCCACGAGCGCGCGGTAGAGCGGCGCGGCGCCGGGAAGGGGCGTGCGCTCGCTGACCGGGGTGAGCAGGGCGGACCGCACGAACTCGATGCCCCGGGTCAGGCCGGTCTCCACGATCGTGTCGTCCACGTCGCTGACCAGCCCGATGCTCGCCTCCGGGTCGACCACCAGCACCTGGGCCGACACCGCGGCCCCGTCCCGGAGCCGCAGCTCGAACGCGTGCCACCCCGGGCTCAGCGGTTCGGCGACCTCGAGCACGGCGTCGAGGTAGCCGTCGCGGTCGGAGCGGATCTGCGCCGCGACGCCCGGCCCGCGCACCGTGACGACCGCGCCCGGGACCTCCACGGTGAGGAAGCGCGCGATGGTCGCGCGCAGCACCGCCCGCCGCGACCGGGGAGTCGGGGCAGGCGCCTCAGGCACCCCCACCGCGGGCGCCGCGGCCTCCGGCCTGCCGAGCACGACCCGCCCACCCACCCGCACCCGCCGGCTGGTGCCGTGCCCGATGAACGGCACGATCATCGGCAGATGCCGGCCGCGCACGCGCAGCACGAGCAGCACCGCCATCTGCACGACGCCCTCGACGGCCATGGCGACCCGGACCACGAACTTGCGCACCAACTCCCGCACCCCGCAGACCTACCGCACGGCGCCCACCGGGGCCACCGCAGGGCCCCCACGTACCATGCGATCAGTGCGCACCGTCCTCCTCGACGTCGACGGCACCCTCGTCGACTCGGCAGCCACGATCGTCGAACACCTGGCCGCGGCCATCGCCGAAGTCGGCTTCCCGGTGCCGGACGCCGCGCGGTTGCTCAAGCTCGTGGGCCCGCCGTTCGAGACCGCCCTCCCCGAGCTCGGCCTGACGCAGGAGCAGACGGCAGCGGCGATCGTCGCGTACCGCGCCTCGTACGACGCGGTCGCGGCCACGATCACGCCGGTCTACCCCGGCATCCCGGCGCTGCTGGAGCGGCTGCGGGAGGACGGGATGCGCCTCGCCACCGCGACCTCGAAGCCGGAGGAGCTGGCCCGCAAGATCGTCGCCGGCACCGGGCTCGGGAGCTACCTCGACCTGGTGGGCGGGGCCGATCACGTCTCCGGACGGGTGGGCAAGGCCGCCGTCGTCGGGTCGGTGCTCGAGCGGCTGGGTCTCGACCCCGCGATCGACCCGGTGGTGCTGGTCGGCGACCGGATCCACGACGTCGAGGGCGCCGCGGCGCACGGCGTGCCGACCATCGGCGTGACCTGGGGCTACGCCGAGCCCGGCGAGCTGGCCGGCGCCCGGCTGATCGTGTCCGACCTCGACGAGCTGGCCGATGCGCTGCGCGGGGACGCGGTGTGGTCGACGACGATGCCGCGCGACGCCGCCTGACGCCCGGAGGCCCGGCACATCCCGATCCGCGAGTCGCGGTCTCCGTGTACGCGAGTCGCGTCACTCCTCCGACGGAGCCTGCACCCAGCCGTAGCTGCGGTTGACCGCGCGGCCCCAGTTCTCGTGCTCGCGGCGGCGCAGGTCGTCGTCCATGGCGGGCTCCCACGCGGCGGCGCGGTGCCAGTTGGCGCGCAGGACCTCCAGACCCGACCAGTACCCGACGGCGAGCCCCGCCGCGTAGGCCGCCCCGAGCGACACGGCCTCGGAACCGAGCGGCCGCTCCACCGGCACGTCCAGGACGTCCGCGACGAACTGCATCAGCAGGTGGTTGGCCGTCATCCCGCCGTCGACCTTCAGCCGTGCGACGGGCACCCCCGAGTCGGCGTTCATCGCGTCGACCACCTCGCGGGTCTGCCAGCCCGTCGCCTCCAGCACGGCACGGGCGAGGTGCCCGCGGTTGATGAACGACGTGAGCCCGACCATCACGCCACGCGCCTCGGGGTGCCAGCGCGGCGAGTACAGGCCGGAGAACGCCGGGACGATGTAGCAGCCGCCGTTGTCCGGGACCGTGCTGGCCAACGTCTCGATCTGGGCGGCGGTGCCGATCATGCCCAGCGAGTCGCGGAACCACTGCACCAGCGAGCCGGTGACCGCGATCGCGCCCTCTAGGGCGTACACGGGCGAGTCCCCGAGCAGGTACCCGACGGTCGGGATCAGCCCGTGCGTCGACTCGGCGAGCCGGTGCCCCGTGTTCATCAGCAGGAAGGCACCGGTGCCGTAGGTGCACTTGATCTCGCCGGGCGCGAAGCAGGCCTGGCCCACGAGCGCGGCCTGCTGGTCGCCGAGCGCCCCCGCCACCGGCACACCCGGCAGCAGCGTTGTGCAGGTGCCGTACACCTCGGCGTTGGGACGGATCTCCGGCAGCATTCGACGCGGCACCCGCAGCACGTCGAGCAGCTTGTCCGACCACTGCAGCGTCCGGACGTCCATGAGCATCGTGCGGCTCGCGTTCGTGACGTCGGTGACGTGCCTGCCGGTGAGCCGCCAGATGAGCCAGCTCTCCATCGTGCCGAACAGCACGTCCCCCGCCTCGGCTCTCTCCCGCGCGCCCGGCACGTGGTCGAGCAGCCAGCGCAGCCGGGGGCCCGCGAAGTAGGTGGCGGGCGGCAACCCGCAGATGGACGTGATCAGCGGCGCGTGCCCGTCCTCGACGAGCCGCGCCACGATGCCGTCGGTGCGGGTGTCCTGCCAGGTGATCGCCCGCGCCAGCGGCAGGCCGGTGTGCCGGTCCCAGATCACGGTGGTCTCGCGCTGGTTGGCGATGCCGAGCCCCACGATGTCGTCCGGGGTGAGCCCGGCGCTCTTGAGGGCGGCCGGCACGACGCGGGTGACGTTGCGCCAGATCTCCGCGGCGTCGTGCTCCACGAGCCCAGGCCGCGGGTAGTGCTGCCGGTGCTCCCGCTGGGCCACGGCGAGCATCCGCCCGGCCCGGTTGAACAGGAGGCACCGGGTGGAGGTGGTGCCCTGGTCGATGGCAGCGACGACGCGTTCACTCACGGCGCCACCCCTGCCGGGATGTCAGCATGGCCACCTTCATGACGCCAGACGACATGAAGGTGGCCATGCTGACACGGGCACATCTTCACGGGCTCACCATCAGCGCCGCCGAGATCTCCCGCGCCGCCGCCACCAGCTGCTCCGCCAGCCACGGGCGCAGCTCGCCGCCCAGGCCGTAGAGGTCCTCCACCGGGCCGACCACCCCGATCGCGCCGACCACGATCCCGCCGCTCGCCCGCAGGGGCGCCGCCGCGCCGCCGGTGCCGGACTCGTACTCCCCCGTGTCGCTCGCCCACCCCCGCCTTCTGGCGAGGGCGAGCTGGGCCTCCAGCGCGGTGACGGACACGCAGGTGCGCCCGGTCCACGGCTGCAGGTCCAGGTCGCGGGCGGGCGGGGTGGCGACCGGCGCGAACGCGAGTAGGCACTTGCCGAGCGCGGTGGCGTGCAGCGGCTGCTCCTCGCCGGTGCGGATCCGTTGCGGGGTGCCGTCGGGGCGGAAGACGTGGTGCACGAGGCGGACCGCGCCCCTCGACGCGACGCCGAGGTGCACGGCGAGCCCGGTGCTGCCGGCCAGCGAGTCGGCCCAGTTCATCGCGCGGGCCCGCAGGTCGTGGCGGTCCCAGCCGCCGCGGCCGAGCTCCTGCAGCGCGGAGCCGAGCCGGTAGCGGGCCGAGAAGGCGTCCTGGTCGACGAAGCCCACGTCACGCAGGGTGCGGACGATCCCGTGGGCGGTGGGGCGGGGCAGGTCGAGGGCGGCCGCGAGCTCGTTCAGCCCCAGCGGCCGGTCCGTGCTGCCCAGCAGCCGGAGCACGGCCGCGGCCCGCTCGATGGACTGGATGGCACCCGGCACGCCGCGACTCTACGGCAGCCCGTGTGATGTTCGTCCGATCGGCGGTTCGACAATGCCGAACACTGGGCGTTGACCGCCCCCTCCGGCCTCCCTAGCGTCCGCGGCACCCCGCATCCGAGCGGGTGCATCGAGGGGAGGGCTTCAGCGGTGAAGAACTCATACATCGGGGAACTGATTGCAGAGTTCCTCGGAACCATGATCCTCATTCTCTTCGGCGTGGGGGTGGTCGCTCAGGTCGTGACCAACCCCGACGGCGGCATGGGCGACCACGACTCGATCGCGTGGGCCTGGGGAATCGGGGTGATCCTCGGGGTCTACGTGGCGGGGCGCGTGTCCGGCGCCCACCTCAACCCCGCGGTCACGATCGCGCTCGCCGCGTTCAAGGGCTTCCCGTGGCGCAAGGTGCTGCCGTTCTCGCTCGCGCAGACGCTGGGGGCGTTCGTCGCCGCGATCATCGTGCGCTTCGTCTACGCCGACCTGATCGCCAGGATCGACGCCGAGCACACCATCGCGTCGCAGGGCATCTTCTCGACGTTGCCCGGCAACGGCGTCGAGGGCGCCAACGTCACGATCGCCACTGCGTTCTTCGACCAGATCGTGGGCACGGCGATCCTCGTGTTCGTGATCTTCGCCCTGATCACCGCGACGAACAACCCGCCGCTGGCGAACCTCACGCCGGTGGTCATCGGCCTGCTCGTCGTCGGGATCGGCATGGCGTGGGGCGCGAACGCCGGTTACGCGATCAACCCGGCCCGTGACTTCGGGCCCCGGTTCGCGTCCTGGATCACCGGCTACGAGACGGCGATGTTCGACCAGAACGGCACCCTCTACTTCTGGTTGCCGATCGTCGCACCGATCATCGGTGGGCTGATCGGTGGCGCGGCGTTCAAGTACCTGGTGGAGCGCTACCTGCCGGCCGAGGTTCCCGAGGTGACGCTGGAGCCCGGGCCGTCCGCGCCCGATCCCTCCGCGCCCGATCCCTCCGCGGAGACCAAGCACCAGCGACAGGCCTAGCCCAGCAGCGGAACTGCCCCAACGCAGAGGAGAGACGCATGGCCGAGTTCGTCGGCGCCATCGACCAGGGCACGACCAGCACCCGATTCATGATCTTCGACCACTCCGGCAACGTGAAAGGCATCCACCAGCTGGAGCACGAGCAGATCCTCCCGCAGGCCGGCTGGGTGGAGCACAACCCCGTCGAGATCTGGGAGCGCACCACCGCGGTCGTGCAGACCGCGCTCAACAAGACGAACCTGAGCGCGTCCGACCTGGCCGCGGTCGGGATCACCAACCAGCGCGAGACGGCGGTGGTGTGGGACCGCAACACCGGGCGGCCGTACTACAACGCGATCGTCTGGCAGGACACCCGCACCGACCGCATCGCCTCCGCCCTCGACCGGGACGGTCGCGGTGACGTCATCCGGCAGAAGGCCGGCCTGCCACCGGCCACCTACTTCTCCGGCGGCAAGATCCAGTGGATCCTGGAGAACGTCGACGGGGCACGGGAGGCGGCCGAGCGCGGCGACGCGATCTTCGGCAACACCGACACGTGGCTGCTGTGGAACCTCACCGGTGGACGGGACGGCGGCTCGCACGTCACCGACCCGACCAACGCCAGCCGGACGATGCTGATGAACCTCGAGACGCTCGACTGGGACGACGAGCTGCTCGGCTTCTTCGGCATCCCGCGCTCGATGCTGCCTGAGATCCAGCCCAGCTCGAACCCCGCCGGCTACGGCACCACCCGGGGTAACGGCCCGCTGGGCGGCGAGATCCTCCTGACCGGGGACCTCGGCGACCAGCAGGCCGCCACCGTCGGACAGGTGTGCTTCGCGCCGGGCGAGGCGAAGAACACCTACGGAACCGGCAACTTCATGCTGCTCAACACCGGCACGGAGCTGGTGCGCTCGAACGCGGGCCTGCTGTCCACGGTCTGCTACAAGTTCGGCGACGAGCCCGTGGTGTACGCGCTGGAGGGCTCGATCGCGGTGACCGGGTCGGCCGTCCAGTGGCTGCGCGACCAGCTGGGGATCATCTCCGGCGCCGCGCAGAGCGAGTCGCTCGCCCGGCAGGTCGAGGACAACGGCGGGGTGTACTTCGTCCCGGCGTTCTCCGGGCTGTTCGCCCCGTACTGGAGGTCCGACGCGCGCGGCGCGATCGTCGGGCTCTCCCGGTACAACACGAACGCCCACCTGGCCAGGGCCACGCTCGAGGCGATCTGCTACCAGAGCCGCGACGTCGCCGAGGCGATGGAGAAGGACTCCGGCGTGCACCTGGAGGTGCTCAAGGTCGACGGCGGCGTCACCGCCAACGAGCTGTGCATGCAGATCCAGGCCGACGTGCTCGGCGTGCCGGTGAGCCGGCCCGTCGTCGCGGAGACCACGGCGCTCGGCGCTGCGTACGCGGCTGGGCTCGCCGTCGGGTTCTGGAAGACCACCGACGAGCTGCGCACCAACTGGAACGAGTCGAAGCGCTGGGAGCCGCAGTGGAGTGACGAGCAGCGCACGACCGGGTACGAGCGCTGGAAGAAGGCCGTGACCAGGACGTTGGACTGGGTAGACGTCGACTGATTCTTCGAGCGACGCAACGAGGAAGGGAACCACCACCATGAGATCGGTCGCGCTCTCCCCGCAGGCCCGCGAGGAAGCCCTGGAGGCCATGAGCTCGACCGAACTCGACGTGCTGGTCGTCGGGGGCGGCGTCGTGGGCAGCGGTGCCGCCCTCGACGCCGCCACCCGCGGCCTGTCCGTCGGGCTCGTCGAGGCGCGTGACTTCGCCTCGGGCACCTCGAGCCGGTCCAGCAAGCTGATCCACGGCGGCCTGCGCTACCTGGAGATGCTGGACTTCCGGCTCGTCTCCGAGGCGCTGCAGGAGCGCGGGCTGCTCATCCAGACGCTCGCGCCACACCTCGTGAAGCCCGTGCCGTTCCTCTACCCGCTCACCCACCGCGGGTGGGAGCGGCTCTACGCGGGAACCGGCGTCGCGCTGTACGACACCCTCAGTCTGCTGTCCGGCCGCTCCCGCGGCGTGCCGGCACACCGCCACCTCACCCGCCGCGGCGCGCGCAAGATCGTGCCGTCGCTGCGCAAGGACGCCCTCGTCGGGGCACTGCTCTACTTCGACGCGCAGGTCGACGACGCACGGCACACCATGTTCGTCGCCCGCACGGCCGCGGCGTACGGCGCGCACGTCGCCTCCCGGGCCAGGGTGGTCGGGCTGCTGCGCGAGGGCGAGCGGGTCACCGGCGCCGAGGTGCACGACCTGGAGTCCGGGCGCACGCTGCGGGTGCGGGCCCGGCAGGTGATCAACGCGACCGGGGTGTGGACCGACGAGACGCAGGGCCTGGTCGGCGAGCGCGGCCAGTTCCACGTCCGGGCGAGCAAGGGCATCCACCTCGTCGTCCCGCGCGATCGGATCCGCGGCGACTCGGGGCTGATCCTGCGCACCGAGAAGTCCGTGCTCTTCGTCATCCCGTGGGGCCGGCACTGGATCATCGGCACCACCGACACCGACTGGAAGCTGGGCCTCGCCCACCCCGCGGCGAGCGCGGCCGACATCGAGTACCTGCTCGACCACGTCAACGCCGTGCTGGAGCAGCCGCTCACCCACGAGGACGTCGAGGGCGTCTACGCGGGGCTACGGCCGCTGCTCTCGGGCGAGTCGGAGTCGACGTCCAAGCTGTCCCGGGAGCACGCCGTGGCGCACACGGTGCCGGGGCTGGTGGTCGTCGCGGGCGGGAAGTACACGACCTACCGCGTGATGGCCAAGGACGCCGTCGACGCCGCGGTGCACGGGCTGCACATCAAGGTGCCACGGTCCGTCACCGAGAAGGTCCCGCTGCTCGGCGCAGAAGGCTTCGAGGCGCTGAAGAACGCGGCCCCGCTGCTCGGCCAGCAGTACGGGGTGCACGAGGCGCGCATCCTGCACCTGTTGGGGCGCTACGGATCACTGATCCACGAGGTGCTGGAGCTCGTGGCGGGCGACCCGAGCCTCGGCGAGCCCCTCGCCGGCGCGCCCGACTACCTGCGCGCCGAGATCGTCTACGCCGCCTCGCACGAGGGCGCCCGGCACCTCGACGACTTCCTCGCCCGCCGCACCCGCATCTCGATCGAGACCTTCGACCGGGGCATGGGGGTGGTCGAGGAGGTGGCGCGGCTCGTCGCGCCCGTACTCGGCTGGAGCGACGAGCAGGTCGAGCGCGAGGTCGAGCACTACCGCAAGCGGGTCGAGGCCGAGCGGGAGAGCCAGAAGATGCCCGACGACGAGACCGCCGACGCCGCCCGCATGGGCGCACCCGAGGTCGTGCCAGTCGTGTAACGCCTCACCCTCGAGCGAGCGGGCCGGCGCCGTCCTGCGGGGGAGGCGCGCAGGGAGCGAGGAACGAGCGACCGAGCACCGGAGGAGCAGGACGGCGCCTCAAGGGCCCGCGAGCACGCCGGAGCGGAGCGGAGGCAAATGTCTCAGTCCTCGTCCCACACGGCCAGGAGACTGACCAGGACGAAGACCTGCACCTCCAGCGGCAGGCCCGGCAGCTCCGCCTCGGCCTCGCCGAACCAGGCGCTCGTACGCCGGACCGCGCCCGCGGGCTCGCCGTCGCGCACGAGCACCTGGTCACGCCGCCACGGCGAGGGCCGCTCGAACGCGTGCACCTCGCCGCCGGTCTCCAACGTCCAGGTCAGCCGGCCGACGCCATCGGCGAGCGCGACGAGCCGCCCGGACTCGTCGCGCAGCCGGTAGCGCCGTCCGGTCCAGCCGCCGCGCGCCACGTCGTAGCGGTGCCCGCCGAGCTCGAAGCTCCCGCCGCCGATGAACGCCGACGGCTTCCACGTGCAGATCGCCTTGTCGTCCCGGGTGATTTCGTAGCGGGTGCTCATCAGCCCGGCCCGGGACGCGCGCAGCACGCCGCCAACCCCACCATCCCCCGCCGTGATCCGCCAGCCCTCCGAGGGCTGAGGGACTTCTCGGCGACCCGGCCGCGTTGGGGTGGGCGTGCGGAGTGATGTCGTTGTCATCGGGGCCGGTCAGGCCGGGCTCTCGGCCGCGTACGGGCTGCGCAGGGCCGGGCTCGCTCCCGGCTCGGGCTTCGTCGTGCTCGACGGCGAGGACGGACCCGGCGGGGCGTGGCGCCACCGCTGGCCCACGCTGCGCGTCGACCGCGCGCACCGCATCGCGAGCCTGCCCGGGCTTCCGTTCGAACCGGCCGACCGGACGCGGCCCGCCGCCGAGATCGTGCCCGCCTACTTCGACGCGTACGAGCGCGTGTTCGACCTGCAGGTCCGCCGCCCGGTGCGGGTGAGCACGGTCCGTTCGACCGGGCCGGACCTCCATGTCGAGACGGACGCGGGCACCTGGACCACCCGCGCCCTGATCAACGCCACCGGCACGTGGACGCGCCCGTTCCGCCCGCGCTACCCCGGCGCCGAGACGTTCCGCGGCCGGCAGCTGCACACCGTCGACTACAACGGGCCGGAGGAGTTCGCGGGCAGGCGGGTGGTCGTCGTGGGCGGGGGATCGTCCGCCGTTCAGCTGCTGATGGAGATCGCCACGGTGGCGGCGGGCACGACGTGGGTCACCCGCCGCCCCCCGGAGTTCCACGACGAGCCGTTCGGCGAGGAGTACGGCCGCGCCGTCGTGGCCCGCGTCGAGGAGCGGGTGCGGGCCGGCCTGCCGCCGCAGAGCGTCGTGAGCGTCACCGGCCTCGCACTCACACCGGAGGTGCGGGCGGCGCAGGCCGCGGGTGTGCTGGACCGGCTGCCGATGTTCGAACGGATCACCCCCGACGGCGTGGTCTGGGCCGACGGCACGTCGGTGGCCGCCGACGTGATCCTCTGGGCCACCGGCTGGCGCGCCGCACTCGGCCACCTCGCCCCGCTGCGGCTGCGCGGACCCGGCGGCGGCATCGCCGTCGACGGCACCCGAGTGGCCGCCGACCCGCGGATCCACCTCGTCGGGTACGGACCCAGCGCCAGCACGATCGGGGCGAACCGGGCCGGGCAGGCGGCGGCGCGCGATGTGGTCGCGCTCCTGAGGGAGCCGGCCGCGGCGTAGCCGCGTTCCGGCCCGAACCGTCGGTGCCGCTTGCCACACTGATCGGCATGCCGGCACTCCCCTTCCAGCGGCCGCAGCTGCTGACGGCTGCCGAGTTCGCCGCGCTGCCCGAGGCGACCGACGGGCGGTACGAGCTCCAGGAGGGGAAGGTCGTGATATCGCCCAGCCCGGCGCCCAGGCACCAGTTCTGCCAGCACCGGCTCCAGGTTCTGCTCGACCCGCAGGTGCCGGACGAGTTCCGCCTCCTGCCGACCGTCGACGTCGATCTCGAGCTCGTTCCCGCCACGCGGCCCGGCTTCGTCCGCATCCCCGACCTCGTGGTCGTCACGCGCTCCGGCTTCGAGCGGAGCCACCGCGGCGGCGGGCTCCTCCGGGCGGAGGAGGTCGTACTGGCAGTCGAGATCGTGTCGGACGGATCGCAACGGACCGACCGAATGATCAAGCATGACGAGTACGCCGACGCTGGCATTCCGCATTACTGGATCATCGACATCGACGACCGTCCGGCCATAACGGCGTGCCACCTCGCCGGCGAGTTCGGCTACGTCGACGACCCCTTCCCCGTGCGGCTGGATCTCGACCGGCTCCGCTGAGATCCGAGTTCGACCTTCCACCCACTCCGAGCCCGACCAAGCCACTACAGTCTGTCGCCGTGGGGGTGCGGCGAGCGTTGCTCGGGGTCCTGATCGTGTTGCTCGCCGGCTGCTCGACAGGCGGCCAAGCCTCCCCCGCCGACCCGCCGACCACGCCGCAGGCCTCCCCCACCACCGTCTCCCTGCCACCGCGTCCTCGGGACATCCCGATCGACGGCGTCGACCCGTGCAGCCTTCTGACCCCGGAGCAGCGGGTGGGGCTGCGGCTTGACCGCCCGCCGCAGCCCCGGAGGGAGCCCTCGCTGCTCTACCCCGGCGAAGTGTCATGGTGCTCGATCAGGGGCAACGAACCCGCGATCTCGATCAGCATCAGCACGGTGACGACGGCGGGTATCGAGTTCTGGACATCGGGCCAGGCCGCCGGCGAGCTTCGCCCCGCCGAGATAGCCGAGTTCCCAGCGCTGGTGGCGAGATCCCAGGTCCTCGATGACGGATGCAAGGTGCTGCTGGACGTCGCGCCTGGGCAACTGCTCGACGTTCAGGCGAGATCTGCCGGGGCGGATCCGCCGATCCCCGAGGACCAACTCTGTCGCGACGCGGAGCGGGCCGCGGACCTCGTGATGGACACCCTGCTCAGCCAACACTGACCAAAGCGTTCACGATCGCAAACCATCTTCTGCCAATCACCCTCTTTCGCGAGCACGCCGCTGTAGCTTCGTGCTCGCCAACTCAGGAGGGAAAGGCAAAGTGCCCGACATGCTGCGGGTGGACCCGCACCGACTGACGGCTGCCCGCGAAGCATACGACAAGGCCCTCGATGAGCTGGAGCCGCAGCTCGACCACCTGCTCAACGCAGGATTCATCCGAACTCCGTGGCTCGGAGACAACGTGAGTAACGAGGTCGTCGCCCGCTACAACAGCATGGTCATGAAGTCAGATCTCGGCACCTACCAAGCAATGCGCAGGTACGGGATTGAACTTAAAGCGATTCGCGACCAGTTCGCGCAGATGGAGCAGGCCTATCTCGCAGCCGAAGCCGCGAACGCGAGACTTCCGAGACGGGTGGAGTGACCTGCTCAGGCCGGCGGATCGAAGTGGCTCGGTAGCAGCGGACGCCGCAACACAAGAGGGGGAATGCCGATGCCCGGCATCATCGGTCCGGGTCCGGGAGGCGTCGACAGGGCGGCGGACGCGGGCCGGGTGATCGCCGGAGATGGCGGTACGCGGTGGGCAGGCGTGTCCCACGATGAGATCTGGGCGATGGTCCAGCAGGGCGACCCGGTGGCGGCGTCGGAGGCCGCGTCGTTCGCGTGGATGAAGACCCAGTTGCTGATCCAGAGCATCGAGGAGCGGTTGTCTGCCGTGGTGTCGGGCACGGCCGCGGACTGGGAGGGGGCGGCGGCGAACGCCACGCGCGGTGCGGTATCGGCGCTGGGTCAGTGGGCCATCGACGGCGCCGCCGGTGCGCGCAGCATCGGGCAGACGCTGCTCGACCAGTCGCACGAGGCCCTCCACGTGCGGCAGCAGATGCCCGAGCCGAGGACACAGGCGCTCAGTGCCGAACGGGACAGGTTCTGGACGGATCCCGGCTACGTCTTCGGGAACGTCCTCGACGGGTTCTCCGATCTGCGCGCGCTCGAGGAACAGGCCGAGAACGACGCCCAGCGGGCGCGGGAGCTGATGGCGCAGTACGAGGCGCGGTCCCGCGGCGAGAACATTCCCCGGCTGCAGGAGATGACACCCCCACCGCAGATCACCGTGGACATCGAGCCTTCGGCTCCGCCGCCTGGCGGGCCAGGCCTCACCACGCCCCTGCCCGGCGCTCCCGTGCCGGTGGGGCCGGCCGGAGTCGCGCCGGCGGGCCCGGCGGGGGTCCCGGGCGCCCCACCGCCCCCGGTCGGGGAGGTGCCGGTCCCACCCGCCGCGATACCACCGGGCGCACCCACCGCATTGCCGCCGGGCGGGCCCAACGCGGCTCCCGGCGCGGTACCGGCCGGCCCAGCTCCCAGCGCCGTACCGCCGGTGCCGCCCGCGCAGGCGCCGCCGCTTCCCGCGCCCGGAACGAACGGCGCCAGCACCCCGCCCGCAACGCCCCCCGCGACGCAATCCGCACCCTTTCCCGCGCCCGGCACCAATCGCCCCGGCATCCCTGCCGCACCGCCACTTCCGGCCGTCCCGGGAACGGGCCTGCCGCCGTCGCCGCTGCCGGCGTTTCCTCCGACACCCGGTACGCCCGCCGCGCCCGTGGCGCCCCGACCCGGCGGGGTCGCCGGCGGTCTCAACCCGCTCCCCAGGCCGACGCCCGGCTGGCGGGACGTCGTCCAGAGCAACGCGGGCGGGCCCGGTGCGCGGCCCGTTCCGGAAGCACCGGTCAGATCGACCCCGTTCGGCGAACGGCCCCCGGCGGGCGCCGCCGAACCGGCCACTAGGGCGGGCGCTCCACGCCCCGGTGCCACCCAGGCACCCGGCCTGTACCCACCGCTCACAGCCGGGATGGGCGCGGGCGGCCAGGACCGGGAGCACCGCAGGGCGCCGTTCCTGATCGACGACACCGGCGCCTTCACCGACGATCGTTGGTTCCCTCCCGCAGTGATCACCCCGGACGTGTAGCAGGTCGCCGGCTCGGATGCCGGGCGTCACAGCAGGTTGCCCCACGACAGCTCCGCTCGTAATATTCGGCGCGGAGTAATCGGCGCGGAGCAGTGTGGAGGAGTCGGTGGCGGCGAGCTTGACCCCCCTCGGCATCTCCGTGCTGGCCTTGCTCGTCGAACGCCCCATGCATCCGTACGAGATGTACCGGCTACTGCTCGAGCGGCACGAGGACCGGCGGGTGAAGATCCGGCCCGGCTCGCTGTACCACACGGTCGACCGGATGGCCGAGATCGGCCTGGTGGCGGCGACCGGCACCGAACGCGACGGCGGCCGGCCGGAGCGGACCACGTACCGGATCACCGACGACGGCCGGGAGGCTCTCGCGGAGCGGGTCCGCACGCTGCTGGCGATCCCCGTGAACGAGTACCCGCAGTTCCCGGTCGCGCTCGGCGAGGCGCACACGCTCCCCCGGCGCGAGGTGATCGAGCTGCTGAGCGCGCGCAGCCGCCGGATCGAGGGCCTGCTCGCCGAGAGCGCCGCGCTGCTGCAAGCCGCCGTCGACCGGCAGGTCGAGGAGGCCTACCTGCTCGCCCCCCGGTACCTCCAGGAACAGCTCACCACGGAGCTGAACTGGCTCACCGACCTCATCGGTCGGCTCGAACGCAAGGAGCTGCGATGGCCCAGCGAGGACATGCTGTGACCGGCACGAGTCCGTGGCCCGCGCTGTGGGCGCTCGTCGTCGGGTTCTTCATGATCCTCGTCGACGCCACCATCGTGTCGGTGGCGACGCCCGCGATCATGGCGGACCTCGGCGCGGACGTCGCCTCGGTCGTCTGGGTCACCAGCGCCTACCTGCTCGCCTACGCCGTGCCGCTGCTGATCACCGGCAGGCTCGGTGACCGGTTCGGTCCGAAGCAGGTCTACAGCACGGGTCTCGTGATCTTCACGCTCGCCTCGCTGTGGTGCGGCCTCACCGCGACCGTCGCGCAGCTGATCGTCGCGCGGATCGTCCAGGGACTGGGCGCGTCGCTGATGACGCCGCAGACGATGGCGGTCATCACCCGCACGTTCCCGGCTGACCAGCGCGGTCGCGCGATGAGCCTGTGGGGCGCGGTCGCCGGCATCGCCACGCTCGTGGGCCCGATCCTCGGCGGCGTGCTGGTCGACGGACTCGGCTGGGAGTGGATCTTCTTCGTCAACGTGCCGGTCGGCGTGGTCGCACTGGCCCTCGCGCTGCGGCTCGTGCCGGACCTGCCCACGCACGTCCACCGGTTCGACCTGCTCGGCGTGGCCTTGAGCGGCGTGGGGATGTTCCTGCTGGTGTTCGGCATCCAGGAGGGGCAGACCTTCGACTGGGGCACGATCGCGGGGCCGATCTCGGTGTGGTCGCTCATCATCGCCGGGCTCGTCGTGCTCGCCGCGTTCGTGTTCTGGCAGGTGCGCAACCGGGGCGAGCCGCTGCTGTCGCTGGCGCTGTTCCGCGACCGCAACTTCAGCCTGGCCAACGCCGCGATCACCACGGTCGGGTTCACGGTCACGTCCATGTCGTTCCCGCTCATGCTGTACGCGCAGGGCGTGCGCGGACTCACCCCCACCCAGGCGGCCCTGCTCCTCGCCCCGATGGCCGTGATCTCCGGGTTGCTGGCCCCCGTCGTCGGGCGGCTGACCGACCGCCACCACCCGCGCCACATCGCCGGTATCGGGATGGTCTGCTTCCCGGTGGCGCTGTTCTGGCTCGCGACGGTCCTCGTGCCCGAAGCCGCGATCTGGCAGCTGCTGCTCCCCCTCACCCTGATCGGCGTCGCGAGCGCGTTCGTCTGGGCGCCGATCGCGAGCACCGCCACCCGCAACCTCCCCATGCGGCACGCGGGTGCCGGAGCTGGGGTGTACAACACCACCCGGCAGGTCGGCGCGGTACTCGGCAGCGCGTGCATCGCGGCGATGATGGAGGCACGCCTGGCCGCGCTCCTGCCGGGGACGTCCGGTCACGCGGAGGCAGCCGTCACGCAGCTCCCCCCTGCCCAGTACGGGGCGTTCGCGGCCGCGATGGGCCAGTCGCTGCTCCTGCCCGCAGGCGTGCTGCTGGCCGGGCTGGTCGCGGTGCTGTGCTTCGCGCAGCCGCTGCACCTGCGCCGGGAGCCGGCCGGTGCGGCGGTCGCGGGCGACTAACGCCGCCGACGCCGCCGCAGCCAGACCCCGCCGACCGTGGCGGCCAGCGACAGCACGAAGACCGCCGGCAGCATCACGAGCAGCGACATCAGCATTCCGAGCCCGCCGACGACGAGCAGGAGGATGGGCAGCAGCCGGGAGGTCCCGCGGGGCGAGGACGGCGGCCACCGCGTGAAGTGACGGGCGAACTCGGGGTCCTCCTCGAGCAGCCGGCGCTCGATCTCCTCGAGGCGGCGCCGGTCGTTCTGGTTGAGCATCGCATCGTCTCCCCCGAATGGGCCCCGCGCACCCGATCTCCGGCCGGGGGTCGTTCGCGGATTCCCGCCGGCAGCCCGATCAAACGGCGCGGCGAGCGCACTTCCGCGGGACGACGGGCTCTGCGACGATGCTCGCCTCCACGACACGGGAGGTACCGATGCCTTCTCGTCTCAACCCCTACTTGAGCTTCGACGGCGACGCCAGGTCGGCCATGGAGTTCTACGCCGACGTCTTCGGCGGCACGCTCACGATGAACACCTACGGTGAGTACGGCGACCCGGACGCCCCCGAGGCCGACCGGATCATGCACGCGCTGCTGGAGACGCGCAGCGGGTACACGATCATGGGCGCCGACTCCCAGGCAGGTATGCCGCTGAGCCGCGGCGACGACGTCGCGCTGAGTCTCAGCGGTGATGACGGCGACGAGCTGCGCGGCTACTGGGAGCGGCTCTCCGACGGCGGCACCGTGAGCGTCCCGCTCGAGAAGCAGATGTGGGGCGACGAGTTCGGCATGTGCGCCGACCGGTTCGGCGTGCATTGGATGGTGAACATCGGTCAGCCGGCCACCTGACGAGGTACCGGTCACGGCCACCGCCGTCGCGGGTGGTGAACTCTTCGCCGCGGGGCCGCGTGTCCCCACTGGCGGACCGCCCGGGTCCGCGCGACCCGGAGGTACGCGAGCAGATGATCCTGCGACGCCCGGCCGGCGCCGAGACGGAGCCGCCGCGATGGCGGCCCTTCGTGGCGCGGCTGGTCACGGTGCTGGCCGCCCTGCTCGTCCTCATCGCCCTCGTGGCTCCGGACACGATCGCCGACCTCACCCCGGCCGCGTTCCTGCGACTGCCCGCCGAAGCCCTGGTCGGCGTCGCCGCCCTGCTCGTGCTCCCCGCTCGGGCCCGCAGGCCGGTGGCGGTCGTCGGCGGGGCCGTGCTGGGCGTGCTCACCGTCCTGAAGATCCTCGACATCGGTTTCTCCGCGGTGCTCGCCCGCCCGTTCGACCCGGTGCTCGACTGGGCGCTGCTCGACGACGGCCTCGGTTTCCTCGGTTCGTCGACCGGCACGGCCGGGCAGGTGGCCGCGGTCGCCGCCGCCGTCGGCGTGACGATCGGGGTGCTCGTCCTCGTGACGCTGGCGGTCGTGCGGCTGGCTGGCGTCGCGGTGCGGCACCCGCGCCCCGCGACCCGCGCCGTCGCGGTGCTCACGCCCGTGTGGGTGGCGTGCGCCGTGCTCGGTGCGCAGCTCGTGCCGGGCGTGCCGATCGCGTCGGCCTCCGCCGCTGTCGCCGCCGAGCAGCGGGCGCTGCAGGTGCCGGCGAGCCTGCTCGACCAGGGCAGCTTCACCGCGGCGCTCGCCGCCGACCCGTTCCGCGACGTGCCCGCCGACCAGCTGCTCACCGCGCTGCGCGGCAAGGACGTCGTGATCGCGTTCGTCGAGAGCTACGGGCGCAGCGCGATCGAGCAGCCCGAGCTCTCCGGGCCCGTCACCGCCGCGCTCGACGCGGGGAACGCGCAGCTGGCCTCCGCCGGCTTCGCGACCCGCAGCGGCTTCCTCACCTCGCCGGTGGCGGGCGGCAGCAGCTGGCTCGCGCACGCCACGATGCTGTCCGGGCTGCGCGTCTCCAACCAGGCCCGCCACGACGCCCTCATGGCGAGCGACCGCCTCACGCTCGTCAACGCGTTCGCCAAGGCCGACTGGCGGACGGCCGCCGTCATGCCGGGCACCACCGGTGAGTGGCCCGAGGCCCGGTTCTACGGCCACCAGCGCGTCTACGACTTCCCGTCGCTCGGCTACCGCGGGCCCGACCTCGGCTGGGCGAGCGTGCCGGACCAGTACACGATGTCGGCCTTCGAGCGCATGGAGCACGCGCAGCCCGACCGGCCGCCGCTGTTCGCCGAGATCGCGCTCGCCTCGAGCCACATGCCGTGGCCGCTCATCCCGCCGGTGATCGGCTGGGACCAGGTCGGCGACGGCTCGGTCTACCAGACGTTCACGACCGGCGAACCGCGCGACGCGGTGTGGGCCAAGGGCACCGAGGCCGTCCGTTCCGCGTACAGCCGCTCGATCGCCTACTCCCTGCAGACCCTCGTGTCGTGGGCGCAGAACTCCGGCGACGACGACCTGGTGCTCATCGTGCTCGGCGACCACCAGGCGGCGCCGGTGATCGTCGGGCCGGACGCCGGGTACGACGTCCCGACCTCGATCATCACTCGCGACCGCGGTGTGCTCGACCGCATCGCCGGGTGGGGCTGGGAGGACGGGCTGCGGCCGAGCCCGCAGGCCCCGGTCTGGCCGATGGAGGACTTCCGGGACCGCTTCCTCACGACGTTCGGGATGGGCCCGGTGCCCGAGTCGCACTGATCAGAGCCTCGACCAGGACGTCCGCGAGCAGCCGGGCGCCGTCGCCCGGCTCGTCCAGGTCGGGGTCGTAGATCGCGAGGTCGAGGCCGGCGACCCGCGGGTCGTTCAGGAGCGGCACCAGCGTCTCGACGAGCTCGGCGGGCTGCAGTCCGCCGGGATCCGGGCTGTCGACCGCGGGCATGACCGACGGGTCGAGGACGTCGGCGTCGAGGTGGACCCAGATCCGGTCGACGCCGGGCGCCATCGCCCCGAGGGCCCGCTGGGCCGCCGCGGCGCAGCCGGTGGCCCGCATCTCCTCGACCGTCGCCAGCACGGCGACCGCCTCCCTCGCCTCAGGCAGCAGCGGGTCGCCGGGCTCGTGCATGCCCAATGCCGCCGCGTCGGCGTCCCGGACGTAGGGCCGCAGCCCCTCGATGTCGGTCAGGTCCGGCTGCCCGCGCCCGGTGACCAGCGCCAGCCCTTCACCGGCCGCGGCGCCGACGGACGGCGAGTTGCCCGGGTGCCGGAAGTCGGAGTGCCCGTCGATGTAGACCAGGCCAGTGCGGCCGCCGCGGCGCAGCCCCAGCAGCGTGCCGAGCAGGATGCTGCAGTCGCCGCCCAGCACGAGCACGAACGCGCCCGGCGTCGCGCACCGCTCGACGCGATCCGCCAGCCGGGAGGAGTAGCGGGCGATGGCGGCCGCGTTGAACACCCCGTCCCCCTCCGCCCAGTCGCCGCGGTCGTAACGAGGTGGGGTCACCACCCCGCCGTCCCGGGCGCCGAGCCGCGCGAGCAGGCCCTGGTCGCGCAGCGCGCCTGCGAGCTTGTAGCAACCGGGCACGGTGCCGGGCCGCGGTGGGCGCAGCCCGAGGTTCGACGGCGCGTCGACCACAACGATGCTCATGGCCCCTAGGGTGGCACCCGTGAACCGGGCGCTCGCGGTGCTGACAGGCGGCGCGTTCCTCACGCTGGTGATCGCGGTCGTCGGGTCGGGCGGCCCCCTGACCGCGCTACCGGTCGGCGCGGCGTACACGCTGCTCGCCACGGCCGGCTTCCGGTGGGTGCGCAGGCGTGGGCGGCTGCCGTGGTCGGCCGCGTACGTAGTGGTCCAGTTCGCGCTGGCCTTCTCGACGTTCGCGCTGCAGCCGGGCGTGGCCACCACGCTCTTCTTCGTGGTGCTGGTGAGCCAGTGCGTGCTGGTGCTCCCGCGCCCCGCCGTCGTCGTGCTGGTCCTGCTCATCCCGTTCGCGCACGCGCCGATGGAGTCGTGGCAGGCGGCGCTGCGGGAGGGCGTCGGGCTGTTCGCCGCGGTGGTGTTCGCCGCGGTCATCACCGAGCTGCTGCAGCGGGAGCAGCAGCTGCGCCGGGACCTCGCCGAGGCGCACGAGCAGCTGCGCGACTACGCGGCGCAGGCCGAGCGGCTGGCCACCGCCCAGGAACGCAACCGGGTGGCCCGCGACATCCACGACGGGCTCGGGCACTCGCTCACCGTCGTGCAGATGCAGGTCAAGGCCGCCCGCGCGGTGCTGGCCGCCGACCCGGCGAAGGCCGACCCGGCGGCGGTCGATGCGGTGCTCGCGAAGGCGCAGCAGCAGTCGGAGGAGGCGCTGGGCGAGGTGCGCCGTTCGGTGCGTGCCCTCCGCGACCCGCGCGCCACGGAGCCGCTCCCCGAAGCGCTCCGCAGGCTCGCCGAGGAGGCCTCCGCCGTGGGCGTGCCCACCCGGCTCGACGTGTCGGGCACGCAGCGCCCGCTCCCCGACGACGCGCGGGAGGCGCTGTACCGAGCCGCTCAGGAGGGCCTCACGAACGTCCGCAAGCACGCGCGCGCCGGCCGCGCCGACCTGCTGCTGCACTACGGCGAGACCACCGTCCGCGTCGCGGTGCGCGACGACGGCGTGGGCACCGGCGACGGGCACTCACCGGGGTTCGGCCTGGTGGGGCTGCGGGAGCGGGCCGCGCAGATCGGCGGGCAGCTGCGCGTCGAGTCCACGCCGGGTGCCGGCTGCACGCTGACGATGGAGGTACCGGGGTGACGGTGCGGGTCCTGCTCGTGGACGACCAGGCCCTCTTCCGCGAGGCCCTCGCGACGCTGCTCGCCGTGCACGAGGGTGTCGAGGTTGTGGGCGAGGCGGGCGACGGCGACGAGGCACTGCGCAGGGCCGCCGAGCTCGCCCCCGACGTGGTGCTCATGGACCTCCGCATGCCCGTGCTGGACGGCATCGGGGCCACCCGCAGGCTGCGCGTCGAGCAACCGGGGGTCCGGGTCATCGCGCTCACCACGTTCGACGACGACGAGGACGTGTTCGCGGCCCTGCGCGCGGGCGCGGTCGGCTACCTGCTCAAGGACGTGTCGTCGGCGCGCCTCGTCGAGGCCGTGCACGCGGCAGCCCGCGGCGAGTCGGTGCTGCAGCCGTCGGTGGCCGCCAAGGTCGTGGCCCGGTTCGCGCAGCTGCCCGACACCGCACAGCCGGAGCGCCCGCAACCGCTGGTGGTACCCCTGTCGGACCGCGAGCTGAGCGTGCTCCGCCTGCTGGCCGACGGCCGCAGCAACCGGGAGATCGCCGCGGAGCTGTTCCTCGCCGAGGGCACGGTGAAGAACCACGTGACGAACGTGCTGGCGAAGCTCGGCGCCCGCGACCGCACCCAGGCGGCGCTGCGCGCCCGCGCCCTCGGGCTGCTCTGACGGTCCTGCCGCCGGGTCATGGTCAGGGTCATGACCCGGGTCATGACCTCCGGCACATGGCTCGGACGCCTTCCGGCGGGAGCCTTTCGGTCATGACAACCACGCACCCCCGCTCCAACACCCGCAAGCTGATCCGCTTCGCCGCCCACTACGTCGAGATGGTCGTCGCCATGATCGTCGGGATGGTGGCGCTCGCCCCGCTCTGGCCCGCCGAGTGGGTCGCGCGGCCGGACGTGCACGCGATGACGATGGCCCTCGACATGACGATCGCGATGGCGCTGTGGATGCGCATCCGGCGCCACTCGTGGCCGCGGACCGCCGAGATGAGCGCGACGATGTTCCTGCCGTTCGCCGTGCTGCTGGTGCCGTACTGGCTGGGCGCGATCTCCGCGATGACCGTGATGGTCGCCGCCCACGTGATCATGTTCCCGCTGATGCTGGCCCTCATGCTGTGGCGCCGCACCGACTACTGGCACTGATCATGAACATCGTCCTTCGCCGCGCTGCCCGTGCCCTCGTCGTCCTGGTCGCGGCCCTGCTCCTGCCCGCGGGGTTCGCGGCGGTCTCCGCGACCGCGGCCTTCGGCGCCCACTACGCGCCCGGACCGGAGTGGGTCCTCCCCGCGGCCGCCCCGGTCCGGCACGATCCCGCCAAGCCGACCGCCGTGGTGGTCGTCGGCTCGCTGGGCGCCGAGGTGTCCGACACCCTGGCCCCGTACGAGATCCTCTCCTCGACCGGCCGCTTCAACGTCTACACGGTCGCGCCGCAGCGCACGCCCGTCCCGCTGACCGGTGGGCTCGACCTGGTCCCCGACCTCACCTTCGACCAGCTGGCCGACCTGGCCGCTCCGTCCCTCGTGGTCGTGCCGGCCCTGCCCCGTCTCGACGCCCCCACCACCGACACCGTCACCGGCTGGCTGCGGGCGCAGGCCGACCGCGGTGCGCAGCTGATGTCGATCTGCAACGGCGCCGGGGTGCTCGCGTCCGCGGGCCTGCTCGACGACCGACCCGCGGCCGCGCACTGGATGCGGCTGCGCGGGCTCGCGGCGGACCACCCGCAGGTGCGGTGGGTGCCCGGGCAGCGCTTCGTCGACGACGGGAACGTCGTCACCACCGCCGGGATCCTGTCCGGCGTCGACGGCACGCTGCACGTCGTCGAGCGGCTGCTGGGTCCCGCGGCCGCCCGCGACGCCGCCGCGGCCATCGGCTGGCGGCACCACGGAGCGGGTACCCCGGCGGTCACGGGCATCCCGGTGCCCGACCCCGCCGCGATCCTGAACGCCGGCTTCCACCCCGACCCGCCGACCGTCGGTGTGGCGCTCATCGACGGTGTCGGCGAGATCGAGCTCGCCTCGGTGTTCGACACGCAGGCGTGGTCGCTGGCCACGCGCCTGCACGCCGTGTCCCTGGACGGGGGTCCGGTGCGCTCCCGGCACGGGCTGACGTTCCTGCCCCGCGCCGACCTGGCGAGCGCCGCGCCGGAGCTCGACCGCCTGCTCGTGCCCGGCGACGGTGCCGTGGGAGCGGTGGAAGGCGGCCCGGAGCCCGAGTACGTGCACGACGGGTCCGAGTTCGCGTTCGACGCCACCGTCACCGACCTGGCCCGCAGCACCGACACCGCCACCGCGCGCTGGGTGGCGACGGTGCTCGAGCTGCCCACCGACGAGCTCGCCCTCGACGGGCCCGCGTGGCCATGGCTCCCAACGCTCGTCCTCGTCGGCCTCACCCTGCCGGGCGCCGGGCTGGCGGTGGCGTTCCTGCGGCGCCGGGCCACCCCGGTCCCGGCCGACGCGCGATGATCGTGGTTTCCGTTGCATCAAATCATCACCAAGATCCTCGACGGGCGGCGTGGCAGCCGTCACACTCACTCGCCATGGTGGACTCAGCCCCGGCGCAGGCCCAGCCCGAACTCAAACGAGCCATCGGACCCCGCCTCCTGCTCTTCTTCGTGGTCGGCGACATCCTCGGCACCGGCATCTACGCCCTGACCGGTTCCGTGGCCGCCGAGATCGGCGGCGCCCTCTGGGTGCCGTTCCTGGGTGCGTTCGTGGTCGCGTTCCTGACCGCGTTCAGCTACCTGGAGCTCGTCGGTAAGTACCCGGGCGCGGGTGGCGCGGCGCTCTACACGCACCGCGCGTTCAAGGTCCACATCCTGACGTTCATGGTGACGTTCACGGTGATGTGTTCGGGCGTCACGTCCGCCGCGTCGGCGGCCAAGGCGTTCGGCGACACCTACCTCAAAGAGTTCGCGGTACTGCCGCTCTGGATCGTCGCGCTGGCCTTCATCGCGGGCCTCGCGGTCATCAACTACCGGGGCGTCGGCGAGTCGGTCAAGGCGAACGTGCTGCTCACCTGCATCGAGGTGACCGGGCTCGCGATCATCATCATCGCCGGCCTGTGGGCGATCGGCGCCGGGCAGGGCGACGCCGGCCGGCTCGTCGAGATCAACACCGGTGGCGAGACCGGACTGTGGGCACCGTGGTTCGCGATCACCACCGCCGTCTCGCTCGCGTTCTTCGCCATGGTCGGGTTCGAGGACTCGGTGAACATGGCCGAGGAGACGAAGGACCCGGTGAAGATCTTCCCCAAGGCGATGCTGCTCGGCATGGCCGTGGCGGGCACGATCTACGTGATCGTCGCGATCGTGTCCTCGATGCTCGTCCCGGCGGAGGAGCTCGCCGCGGCCAAGAGCGGAGCCCTCCTGAAGGTGCTGCAGGTCAGCGCACCCGGCTTCCCGCTGCAGCTGTTCGCGGCGATCGGCCTGCTCGCGGTGATCAACTCGGCGCTGATCAACATGCTGATGGCGAGCCGGCTGCTCTACGGCATGGCCAACGAGCGAGTGCTGCCCACCGTGTTCGCCACCGTGCACCCCACCCGCCGCACGCCGTGGGTGTCGATCCTGTTCAGCAGCGCGATCGCCTACATCCTGGTGATGAGCGTCGACATCAGCGTGCTGGGTGGCACCACCGCGCTCCTGCTGCTCGTCGTGTTCACCATCGTCAACATCGCCGTGCTGGTGCTGCGCAAGCACAAGGTCGAGCACGAACATTTCCGCGCCCCCACCTGGGCGCCGTTCCTCGGCATCGTCCTGTGCTTCTTCCTGGCCACCCCGCTGTCCGGCCGCCCGTTGATCCAGTTCGCCATCGCCGGCGTGCTGCTGGTGATCGGCCTGGTGCTCTGGCTGATCAACCACCTGGTGGTGGGGAGGGTGGAGTTCGACCCGAGCCACCTCGACGACAGCCGGGAGCACCCGCACCCGCGCGACCCGCAGAGGTAGCACTCCACAAACCCCGTACGGACTTCACACAAGGCGGGCCTTGTGTGAAGTCCGTACTCGTTCTGTGAAGTTGCCTCAGACCCCCGGGGCGGTCGTGCCCCGCCGGCCACGGCGGCGCAGGGGGGCCGGCCGGACCGTCTGGATCGACGCGTTGAGGTAGGCGCCGAGGATCACCGCCAGCGCGATGAAGTACATGCCGAGCAGGAAGGCGATCGGCGCCGCGAGCGCGCCGTACGTGTAGCCGGTGCCGGTGATCCAGTCGAGGTACAGCCGCAGGCCGGTGGCGCCCACCAGGAAGACGACGGCTGCCAGCACCGCCCCGGGCAGGCCGCGGCTCCACGGCGGCTTGAACGGCAGCGCGATCTTGTACAGCGTGGTGAGCGCCAGCACCAGCACCACGACGACCACGGGGAGGTAGAGGACGTTCACCACGTCCCGCGCCGCCGGCTCGACGGCGTCGGGCACCAGCGGTAGCAGCCGGTCGGGCCCCAGTGCCGCGACCGGCAGCAGCACGATGCCGACGGCGAGGCCCGCCAGGTAGAGCAGGATCCCGAGGGTGCGCTGCCAGACCCAGCTGCGCACCGGGTACTGGTCGTGGGCGCGGGTGATCGCGTCGACGAACGTGGCCATCGCCGAGGAGCCCGACCAGAAGCTCAGCACGAACCCGATCGAGACGACCTCACCCCGCGCGGTCGTGAGGATCTCGGCCACGGTGGGGATGATGATCTGGTCCATCGCGTTGCGGCTGAACACCCCGCCGCTGATCCGGATGATCCACTCCTGCACGGCCACGACCGTGTCCGGACCGAACCAGCGCTCCGCGTACCCGAGCAACCCGAACAGCCCGAGCAGGAGCGGGGGCAGCGACAGCGTCTGCCAGAACGCCGCCGAGGCGGACTGGCCGAGCACGTCGTCGTCCCACGCCCGTCTCAGCAGTCGGGTGATCACACGCCGGGCGGGTCTCGGCTCCCGCGCGGCGCCGGGCACGGCCAGGGCTGCTCTAGTCGCCGGCCGGCGCAGGCCGCGGCTGCCCGCCGTTGGTGTGCGGGATGCCGTCGGGAACGGCGGCATCGGCGACCGCTTCGGCCGCGGCTTCCTCGGCCTTCGCCGCGTCCTCTGCCGCCCTGGCTGCCAGGTCGTCGCTCGGGCGCTGGTCCAGGGTGGCCGGCGAGCGCGGGACGGCCTCGGTGAAGGCGCGCGACACCCCCTGCAACGCGGAGGTGACCTCGCTGGGGATCACCCAGAACGTGTTGCCCTCCCCCTGCGCGAGCTGCGGCAGGACCTGCAGGTACTGGTAGGCGAGCAGCTTCGGGTCGGGGTCGTTGCGGTGCACCGCCTGGAACACCTCGTCGATCGCCCTCGACTGGCCCTCCGCCTTGAGGATCGCGGCGGTGCGGTCGCCCTCCGCGCGCAGGATCGCCCCCTGCTTGTCACCCTGCGCGGTCAGGATCTGCGACTGGCGCTGGCCCTCGGCGGACAGGATGGCTGCGCGCTTGTCCCGCTCGGCGCGCATCTGCTTCTCCATCGCGTCCTTGATCGTCTTCGGCGGGTCGATGGCCTTGATCTCCACCCGGTTGACCCGCAGCCCCCACTTGCCGGTGGCCTCGTCGAGCACGCCGCGGAGCTGGCTGTTGATCCGGTCCCGCGAGGTGAGCGTGCACTCCAGGTCCATCGACCCGACCACGTTGCGCAGCGTGGTGACCGTGAGCTGCTCGACGGCCTGCAGGTAGCTGGCGATCTCGTACGCGGCGGCGCGCGGGTCGGTGACCTGGAAGTAGAGGACGGTGTCGATCTCGACGACCAGGTTGTCCTCGGTGATCACCGGCTGCGGGCGGAACGACACGACCTGCTCGCGCAGGTCGATCATCGGGTAGACGCGGTCGATGTAGGGGATCACGAAGTTCAGCCCTGGCTGCAGCGTGCGCTGGTACCTGCCGAGCCGCTCGACGTTGCGGGCCCGGGCCTGCGGCACGATCCGGACGGTCCGCATCACGGTGACCACCGCGATCAGGGCGATGAGCAGACCCGTGATGATCAGGGCCAGGTCCATGGTCACTCCCTGGGGTAGACGACGGCGGTGGCCCCGTCGATGTGCAGGACGCCGACCGTGGCGCCGGCCGGGATGACGACGGAGTCGTCCATCGCCCGCGCGGTCCACTCCTCGCCGCCGATCCGGATGCGCCCGTCCCGGCCGGTGACCTCCTGCACGACGTACCCGGGCTTGCCGACCAGCGCCTCCACCCCGAACGGGGCGCCACCGCGCGGACCCGTCAGGTGGCGCCGCGCGACCGGGCCGAGCAGCCCGACGCCCGCCACGGCCGCGCCGGAGAACACGATGAGCTGCATCGGCACCGGCAGCCCCGCGGCCGCGCCGAGCGCCGTGATCAGGGCTGCGCCGCCGAGGATGCCCAGAGCCGCGGTGAGCGTGAAGATCTCCAGCACGACGAGACCCACCGCAGCGATCAACCAGATGACCCACATGTCCATGGCCATCGGACCCTCCCGCCCACGACAAACGGGGGCTGACCACCTCAGTATGCGCCGCCGGACCTGGGAGAAGAAGGCCGATCGCCCGGCGGCAACGCGCCCGGAGGTGGACCCTCAGCTCCCGCTCCGGTAGCGCAACCACACGATCCCGTCCGCGAGCGGCTCGGCCGAGATCAAACCGAACCCGCCGGTGCCCGACGCGTGGCCGTGCCAGAGGCGATGGCCGGGGCCGGCCAGGCGGGGGTGGACGAGCAGGCTGATCTCGTCGACGAGGCCGCGGTCGAGCAACGCGCCGGTGAGCCCGCCACCGCTGTCGACCCGGACGACCCGGGCGGCATGCCGCTCGCCGAGCACGGCCAGCGCCGCCGCGAGGTCGACCCGCTCGGCGCCCACGACCAGCTCGGGGACCCCACCGGGCGGCCGCGGCGGGGTGGTCTCGGCGTGGAGCGCGAGCACCCCGGACCAGTGGCCCACCGCCCCCAGCGCCGCCCACTCCCGCACGCGCCCCCTGCCGTCCACGACCGCGAGCAACGGGGCACCGGCGGGCGCGGGCACGCGCGGAGCCTCCCGCAGGGCTGGCTCCTGCGCGAGGATCGTGTCGGCGCCGGCGAGCGTGACGTCCTCCGCCCAGGTGCCGGCCAGCTCGTAGAAGAGCCCGATCGCCGGGGTGAAGCCGGTGGTCGCCCCGTCGAGCGTGACCGCGACGTGGACGACCACGTGCGGTCGTGCCATCGCTCCAGCGTAGGTCGTGCACCCGACGAAACGGCCGTGGCAGGCTCTGCCGGTGCGGGTGCTGGTGGTCGAGGACGACGACGGGGTGGCCGGCGCGGTGGTGGAGGCGCTCGCGACGCACGGTCACCGCGTCGAGCGGGTGGGGCGGGCGGCGGACGTGTGGCCGCACCTGCGCGACGCCGACCTCGTGCTGCTGGACCTCGGCCTGCCCGACGGCGACGGCATGGACGTGCTGCGCAGGATCCGCCGCATCACCCCCACTCCGGTGCTGGTGCTAACGGCCCGGGACGCCGAGCGGGACGTCGTGCGCGGCCTGCGCCTCGGCGCCGACGACTACCTCGTGAAGCCGGTGCGGCTGCGGGAGCTGCTGGCGCGCGTGGAGGCGGTCGTACGCCGCACGCGGGCCGCGAACGTCATCGCCGACGACGTGGTGGAGATCGAGGATCTGCGGGTCGACCTGGCCGCCCGCCGCGCCACGGTCGCTGGCCAGGAGGTCGCGCTCACCGCCAAGGAGTTCGACATACTCGCCGCGCTCGCGCGTCGACCGGGCGCGGCGGTGAGCCGCCAGCAGCTGCTCGACGAGGTGTGGGGCGACGCGTACCTCGCCGTGTCCCGCTCGCTGGACGTGCACCTCGCGACGCTGCGGGGCAAGCTCGGCCGGCCGGGCCTGCTGGCCACCATCCGCGGGTTCGGCTACCGGCTGGGTGGCTGATGCGCCGGCGGCTGTTGGTCGTGCTGTCGGCGTTCGCGCTGGCGGCCGTCGCGGGGTTCGCGGTCCCCCTGCTGCAGAGCACCGCGGCCGGGCGCACCCAGGAGTTCGTGCTCACGCGGGCGGGCGATCTCGACCGGTTCGCCGCGCTCGCCCAGCAGGCCACCGGCCCGGCCGGGGCGGCAGCGCTGGACCGGGAGGTGCAGGCCCACCACGCCGTCTACGGCGAGGGCGTCGCGGTCGTCGACCGCGCGGGCCGCGCGATCGTCGAGGCCGGGCTGCGCGCCGACGACCCGGCCGTCGCCGCGGCCGTGAACGCGGCGCTGCGCAACCAGCCCGCTGTCCGCCCGGTCGCGCTGCGGCCGTGGTCGACCGACCCGATCCTGCTCGCCCGCCCGATCGGCACCGGCACCCAGGTGGGAGGTGCGGTCGTGCTCAGGGCGGAGCCCGCCGCAGCGGCCGCCGACATCACCGTCGCGTGGGTCGCCGTGCTGCTCGGGGCGCTGCTGGCCGCCCTCGCGTGCGCGGCGCTCGCACTGCTGCTCGCCCGCTGGGTGCTGCGCCCGATCCGCGAGCTCGCGGCGGGCGTCGGGGAGGTCGCGGCGGGCCACCCGGGCGCCCACGTGTCCCCGCGGGCGGGCCCCGCCGAGCTGCGCGATCTCGCCACAGCCTTCAACCGCATGTCGGACGCCGTCGCCACGAGCGCCGAGGAGCAGCGCCGGCTCGTCGCCGACACCTCGCACCAGCTGCGCAACCCGCTGGCCGCGCTGCGGCTGCGCGTCGACACCCTCGACCCGCACGTCGCCCCGGCCGGCCGCAGGACCTACCGCTCCACAGTGGTGGAGCTCGACCGGCTCGAGGCGCTGCTCGACGGGCTGCTCGACCTCGCGTCGGCCGAGAGCCGGGCCACCGCCCTCGCCGCAGCGGCCCGGCCCGGCGACCGCGTCGAGCTCACGACCGTCGTCGCGGAGCGCCTCGACGCCTGGCGGCCGGTCGCGCGCGAGGCCGACGTCCGGTTGGTCACCGGGTCGGCTCCGGGGCCCGTAGAGGCGGCCTGCACGGCCTCTGAGGTGGAACAGCTGCTCGACGTGCTGCTGGACAACGCCGTCAAGTACGCCGGTCGCGGCGCCACCGTCGAGGTCGCCCTCAGCCGCGATGACGGGCGCGCGCTGCTCGAGGTGCGCGACGACGGGCCCGGCCTGCCGGCCGAACAGCTGCAACAGGCCACTCAGCGGTACTGGCGCGCACCCGGCAGCGCGGCCCGCGGCTCCGGCCTCGGCCTGCCGATCGCGGAACGCCTGGTCACCGCGCGCGGCGGCACTCTGCGCGTGTCGTCGCCGCCGGCTGCTGGGCTCGTCGTGACGATCGAGCTGCCGGCATGAGCAAGGTCTCGCGCCGGGCGCTGCTGCGCGGGTTGCTCGCCGCGCCGCTCGTTGGCGGCTGCACGAGCGGGACGGCGCACCCCCTCGCGCTCGCCGCGGGCGAGCCGGGCGGGTTCTACGTCGAGTTCGGCGAGCTGCTCGCCGCGGCGCTCGGGGCGGCCGGCCTGCCCGCCACGGTCGAGAACACCGGGGGCAGCGTGGAGAACATCGAGCAGCTCCGCGACGGTGCGGCCGCGCTCGGGCTCGCGCTCACCGACATCGCGCTCGCCGCCAGGAGCGGGGAGGAGCCGTTCGGCGCGCCGGTGCCGCTGCAGGCGATCGGCCGCGTCTACGAGAACTACATGCAGCTGATGGTGCGGGCCGAGGACCCGGCAGCGGGCACCGCCGACCTGGCAGGCCGCCCGGTGTCGCTCGGCGCCGTCGGCTCCGGGGCGGCCGTGTTCGGGGACCGGCTGCTCGCAGCGGCCGGCATCGCCGCGGACGTGACCCGGCGGCCGCTGCGCGACGCCGTCAGCGCCCTCGAGGCGGGGACCACCGACGCGCTGCTGTGGTCGGGCGGCGTGCCGACGCCCGCACTCGCCGAGCTCGCGGCCCGGCGCCCCGTCCGGCTGCTGCCGCTCGCCGAGCACCTGCCGCAGCTGCGGTCCCGCCACGGCGACGTATACGGGCCCGTCACCGTGCCGGCCGACGCGTACGGACCAGCAGCGCCGGTGCCGACCGTCGGCGTCGCGAACCTGCTGGTCTGCACCCCGGCGCTGCCGCCGGAGACGGCGGGGGCGGTGGCGCGCACGCTCGTGGCCGCGGCCCCCGACCTGGTGCCGGAGTCGGCGCTGGGCACCCAGTACCTCGACCAGCGCTCGCTGATCGGCACCGGTGAGATCCCGCTGCACCCGGGCGCGGCGGCTGCGTACCGGGAGCTGCACGGATAGCCGAGCAGGACCCCGCGTCGGCGCCTCGGAGGTTCAGGAAAGCCACGTTCCTGAACCTGCAGGACAGGAACGTGGCGTTCCTGAACCTTGCGCGGCGTCGCCTAAGAGCCCGTAAAGATCGTGCGCGGTCGCCGTCCGGCCGATCTACGGTCGGCGGGCGACAGTCCCCCGGCATCGACGAGGAGCGGGAGCGATGACTACTTCGGACGCCAGGACGGCGAGCCCACCCATCGGGTTCGGGGCGAAGGTCAAGCAGGTCGGGCCGGGGTTGCTCGCCGCGGCCGCGGGCGTCGGCGCCGGCGACCTGGTCGCCACGATGGTGGCAGGCGCCCGGTTCGGCACCGTGCTGCTGTGGGCGGCGGTCCTTGGCGCGGTCCTCAAGCTGGCGCTCGCCGAGGGGGTCGGCCGCTGGCACCTCGCGTCGGGTTCGACGCTCCTGGACGGCTGGCGGCGGCTGGGTCGCTGGGCCACCGTCTTCTTCGGCGTCTACATCGTGATCTGGGGCTTCGTGTACGGCGCCACCGCGATGTCGGCGGTGGGGCTCCCGCTGAACGCCCTGTTCGGCGGCCTCGACGTCCGGTACTGGGCCATGATCGCCGGGGTCGTGGGGCTCGTGCTGGTGTGGCTGCAGCGCTACGAGATCTTCGAGAAGTTCATCACCGTCCTGGTGCTGATCAAGTTCGTGTCGGTGGTCTCCGTGGCCTTCCTCGTGGCGCCCGACCTCCTGGACCTGGCCGGTGGCCTCGTCCCCCGGCTGCCGGACGGCTCGGTGGTCTACGTGCTCGGCCTCATCGGCGGCGTCGGCGGCACGATCACGATGGCCGCGTACGGCTACTGGATGATCGCGAAGGGCTGGAAGGGCACCGGCTGGCTGTCGATGATGCGGCTCGACAACGCCGTCGGCTACACCATGACCGCGATCTTCGTGATCGCGATGCTCATCGTCGGCGCCAACCTGCTGCTCGGCCAGGACCTCACCGAGAACGACCGGGGCCTGCTCGTCCTCGGCGCCGAGCTCGGAACCCGCTACGGCGACTGGGCGCGGATCCTGTTCCTCGTCGGGTTCCTCGCGGTGACCACCACGTCGCTGCTGGGCGTGTGGAACGGTGTCAGCCTGCTGTTCGCGGACTGGACGCGCACGATCCGCCTGCCACACGGCGCGGCGGCCGAGGTGGGGGCCGAGTCGCTGCGGACCGAGCACTCCACCGCGACCGAGACGGGCTACGAGGCGAGGGCGGCCGAACGCAGCCTGCCGTTCCGCGCCTACCTGGTCTGGCTGACGGTCCCGCCGATGGGGCTGCTGTTCTTCGACCGCCCGTTCGCGCTCACCCTGGTCTACGGCGTGCTCGGGGCCGCCTTCATGCCGTTCCTCGGGATCACGCTCATGATGCTGCTGAACTCCAAGCGGATCGCGGCCGACGGCCGGTCGAGCTGGCTGTCGAACGTGCTGCTCGGGGCGGCGTCGGCGCTGTTCGTCGTGCTGCTGGTGGCGGACCTCTGGAACCGGTTCGGCTAGTGCTGCAGCCGTGGATCGTGTCGAGCTTGGACCAGCCAGCGCATGACTATGACCTCTTGCGCCGCAAGAAACCTGTAGCTACCATTGCAGATATCCGAGCGACACCCAGCGCTCGGGAAGCATCGCGCGATCATGAAAGGAGCGACCTGCGATGCTGATGCGCACCGACCCGTTCCGCGAACTCGACCGGCTCACCCAGCAGGTCTTCGGCAACACTCCCGGCACGTGGTCCCGGCCGAGCGCCATGCCGATGGACGCCTTCCGCGAGGGTGACCACTTCGTCGTCTGCTTCGACCTGCCCGGGGTGCCCGCCGAGGCGATCGAGCTGGACGTCGAGCGCAACGTGCTCACCGTGAAGGCGGAGCGGCGCCCGTTCTCCGGCGAGAACGTGGAGATGCAGGTGGCCGAGCGGCCCCTCGGGGTGTTCTCGCGCCAGCTGTTCCTCGGCGACACCCTCGACACCGACCACATCGACGCCTCGTACGACGCGGGCGTGCTCACGCTGCGCATCCCGATCGCGGAGCGGGCCAAGCCGCGCCGCATCTCCATCGGCGCCAGCGGCAGCGAGCCCAAGCAGATCGACGCCTGACAGCGCACGCAGTTCGCAGTTCGAGTTGGCGGCCCCGACCGGTCAGCGGTCGGGGCCGTCGCCGTTCCGCGCCCCGAGCCGGGACTCCAGCTCCGCGATCCGGGCGCGAGCCGCACTCAGGTCGTCCTGCAGCGCCACGATCCGGGCCGCCGCGTCGAGGTTCAACCCTTCGTCGAACAGGGCGCGCATCCGGGTGGCGAGCACCAGTTGCCGCCGGGAGTAGCGCCGGTGACCGCCACCGGAGCGCATGGGAGTGAGGACGCCCGCGGCGTCCAGGCTGCGCAGGAACGCCGGCTGCACGTCGAGCAGCTCCGCGGCCTGCCCCATGGTCACCGCGGGGTAGTCCTCGTCGTCGAGCCGGTCGACTCCCACCGAGGAACCCTCCCCCACACATGACCGGGCCCGGTCGTCACGACCGGGCCCTTGGATCAACATGACAACGGTATAGATGATCTTGATGCTCGACTGCCGTCCAGGCGACCACCTCCCGAGTCACTCGTGCTTCCGCGGAAGCTCGTGCAACGTGCCAGAAACTGTAGTCCCGACTGGAGATCGGGTCAAGCACCCGACGGAAGAAGACTGACGGATCAACGCAAGCTGCGGAGATCGACCTCGACGGGGAACGGCTCGGTGGCCGTGAACGTCCCGGTCACCACGCCGTCGTCGGCGTAGCCGAACTCGCCGGCCTGGTGGCAGGCCAGCAGCGACACCGGCTCGGCGGGGTCCACCATCCAGTAGTGCGGGATGCCGGCGTCGGCGTACTCGCTGCGCTTGAGGACGTGGTCGGTACGAGCCGATCCGGGCGAGACGATCTCGACAACGAGGATGACCTCGGACGCCCGGAGCACGCCCCCCTCGTGACGCACCCGCAGGCGAGCCTCCTCGGTGGCGACGAGCAGGTCCGGCCTGCGCACGGTGCCGGGCCCGTCCGGCGGCACCAACTGCAGGTCGACATCGAGATCCGTGACGACCCGCAGACCCTCGGGCAGCCGGGCCCGGAGGGCCACAGCCAGCTCCAGGGCGGCGTTGTTGTGGTCGAACGCTGGGCTCGGCGACATCAGCAACCGCCCTTCCACCAGCTCGCTGTAGCCGAGCTCGATCTCTCCGATCTCGAGGTACTCGGCCACTGTCAGCAGGTGTCGCGGGGCGACCGGCTGGATCGTCACGGGCCCTCCTCCCTGGAAGCTCCGATTCTTGCAGAGCGAGGGAGGCGTTCCCGTCATTTCGAGGCAAGCGTCGGACCGCGAGGGCGGCGTCAGTCCTCCGCGCTCTCCCGGTCCTCCAGACCCACTGCCTTGCGCAGCTCCACGCAGTCGTCGCGCAGCTCCGGGTGGTCACCGGCGAGCTCGTCCATCAGGTCCGACAGCCCGTCGGCGATTGCGTTCAGCTTCTTCTGCACGGCGTCGTCGGCGCGCTTCTGGGTGTTCTGCAACAGTGCCACCAGCAGGAACGTCACGATCGTCGTGGCCGTGTTGATGATCAGCTGCCAGGTGTCGATGCTCGGCAGCACCACGAACGACGGTGCCCAGAGCACGACGAGCAGCACGCAGAACACGAAGAACCAGGGCCGGGACACGAACTCGTTCACCGCCGACGCGAACCGGTCGAAGATCGACAGCTTCCCGGTCACGCTCGACGGCATCTCACCGTCGTGCTTGCGCACCTCAGTGGCCGTCATCGCCGCCTCCGATCTGCCGCGCCGATGATCGGGACTACCCGGAGCGGTTGACAAGTAACTCTTTTACGTCAAAACTTTCCTCATCATGAAGGAGTTGTTGTTGGTCGACCGGTTCGACCAGGCGGAGGCGCTGTTCAAGCCCCAGCGGGTCGAGGTGCTGCGTCAGCTGGCCGAACCGCGGTCGTGCACGGAGGTCGGCGCTGCGCTCGGGCAGTCGGCGCAGCGCGTCTACTACCACGTCCAACGGCTGCGTGACGCCGGCCTGATCGACCGGGTGGACGAGCGCCGCGTCCACGGCATCTCCGAGGGCATCTACCAGGCGGTCGCGCGCTCGTACTGGCTCTCCCCGCGCCTCGTCGGCCCGATCGGCGGACGTGGCGCGCAGGACCAGCTCAGCCTCGGCTACCTGCTGAACCTCGTCGAGGACGTGCAGACGGACCTCGTGCGGCTGGAGGGCAGGCCCGTCGGCGATCTCTCCACGCTCGGCGTCTCCGGCGAGATCCGCCTGCCTCCGGGCAGCCGGAAGGCGTTCCTCGACGACCTGCGCTCGACGCTCCAGGACCTGTTCGCTCGCCACGGCGGGAGCGAAGGCGAGGTGTTCCGGCTCGCCGTGGCCTGTTATCTCAAGGAGAGCCCCGATGAGTGACACCACCACCACCGCGGAAGGCCACGCACTCGGCCTCCAGGCCCGGCTCCCGGCGCCCCCGGCCACCGTGTTCCACGCGCTCACCACCCCGCCGTCCCTGCGGGCGTGGCTCGCGGACGACGCAGATGTCGATCTCGATGCGGGGTGCTTCGCGTTCTGGGGCCGCGGCGTGCCCCAGGGCGAGCGGGGGCGGCACCGCCTCGTCACGGCGGAACCGGACCGGCTGCTCGCGTTCACGTGGACGCTCGACGGGATCGAGACCGAGGTCCGGATCGAGCTGGCGATGTCCGGTGGCCACACCGAGCTGACGCTGCACCAGGACCGGATGCCGACGCTCGACGAGCTGATGGCCCCGCAGGGCCGCCGGGACGGCCGCCACTCCATGCACACGTTCTGGGGCCTCGCCCTCGTCGAGCTCGCCGAGCACCTCGCCGGGCGCGCGTCCACCCTGCGGGCCGACTTCGGCCCCGACCGCTCGCGCGAGATCCGCGCGGAGCTCGACATCGCCGCCCCGCCGGACCGCGTCTTCGCGTCGCTGGTCGACCCGGAGCAGGTCGAGCGCTGGTTCGGCTGGGCACCCGAGATCGACCCGCGGGTCGGCGGGCGGATCTCGTTCGGGCTCGACGGCGAGATCAGCGAGTTCGAACCGGGCGAGGTGCTCGTCTACGCCGACGGGGCGGGCGCCGTCGTGCGGTGGGAGCTCACCGGCTCGGCGGGCGGAACGCACCTGACGTTCGTGCAGAGCGGGTTCGGCGACGACGAGCTGGACAGCGCGGCCCAGCACGAGGCGGGCTGGCTCGCGGGGCTCGCCGAGCTGCGCCGCATGCACGAGCTCGGCGCCGGCTGGGCTCCGGTGAGCACCGACCTACCCGCCGACGAGGAGTGATCAGCGGCGGCGGGCCGGTGCCGCCGCTGCGAGCCCGGTGACCGTGCCTCGGAGGACCCGCGTCAGGGCGAGCCGGTAGATCCAGCCCGTTCCGGGACGCTCCGGGACGAACGTCGAGCTCCACCGGATGCGGGTTCCCGCGCCGGATGGCGTGAGCTCCACGACGGCCCGGTAGTCGCGCAGCGGCAGCCCGGAGAGCAGCGCGTAGCTCAGCCGGTGGAGGGGTTCCCGCTCCACGATCTCCTCCCGCACCCGGTGGCGGCCGGTCACGAACTCGGCGATGCCGCCGACCCCGTCCGGGTCGCCGTCCGCGCCCGGCGAGACGCCGGCGTGCGACCCGAGCGGCGACCAGCTCGGCCACGTGGACCGGTCGGACAGCAAGTGCCAGACCTCCTCGGGAGTTGCCTCCGTGGTCGCCTCGGCGGCGATCCGCTGGGTCCTCATGTCAGCCTCCTGATGAACAGCTCGACGGCATCGTCCGCGCCCGCGCGGTCGCCGGTGGCCAGCAGGTCGAGCAGCAGCCCGCGTACGGTCGCGAGGCCGAGGCGCGCGGTGGCCCGGGCCTGGTCGACGGGCATCCCGCGGTCGGTGAGCAACGCGGTGAGCTGGTCGAGCCACGCCGGTACGACCCACGTCAGCATCGGCGCCGCGCCCGGGTCACCCTGCAGCGCGCGGCCGTACAGCTCGAAGAACAGCCGCTCGTGCGGGTGCAACCGGGCGTCGGCGACGCGCTCCCACATTCGCCGGGACAGGTCGGGCGCCGACGCGCCCGGGTCGGCGGCGAGCTCGGCCATCGCGGCTCGCTGCTGCTCCTCGACGGCGCGCACGATCGCGAGCAGCAGCCCGTCCCGGGAACCGAAGTGGTAGATCAGCATCCGGTGGCTGGTGCCGATCGCGGAGGCGATGCTGCGGAGCGTGGCGCCACCGAGGCCGTGCTCGGCGAGGTGGGCGATCGCGGACGCCAGCAGCGCCGCCTTCGCGTCCCCTTCCACGCGCGAGACTGTACCACTTGGTACAGGGCCTAGCGTGGACGTCGTGCTGACCGAGATCTTCACCTGGCGCGGCAACGAGGTCCGCTGGTCGCGCCGCGGTTCCGGCCCGGCCGTCGTCTTCTGCCACGGCACGCCGTGGTCGTCGGCGCTGTGGGAGCCGATCGCCGACGCGCTGTCCGCGGAGTTCACCGTGCACCTGTGGGACATGCCCGGGTACGGGACGTCGACGATGGCCGACGGCCAGGACGTGTCGCTGGGGACGCAGGGGGAGCTCCTCGCAGCGCTGCTGGCGGAGTGGGACCTCGAGGCACCGCACGTCGTCGCCCACGACTACGGCGGCGTGGTCGCGCTGCGCGCCCACCTGCTGCACGGCGCGAGGTACCGGTCGCTCGCGCTCGTCGACGCCGTGGCGCTCGCGCCGTGGGGCACGGAGTTCCTCCGGCTGGTCCGCGACAACGTCGACGTGTTCACGCGGATCCCGGCGGCCATCCACGAAGGGCTGGTCCGGCAGTACGTGCGCGGCGCCGGTGCCCGCCCCCTCGCCCCCGCGGAGGAGGAGATGCTGGTCCGCCCCTGGCTGAGCGATGCGGGGCAGGCGGCCCTCTACCGCCAGATGGCGCAGGCCGACGAACGGTTCACCGACGAGGTGGAGCCGCGGTACCCGGAGATCGACCTGCCGGTCACGGTCGTGTGGGGTGGTGCCGACCCCTGGCTCCCCGTGGAGCAGGGCCGCCGCCTCGCCGCGCTCATCCCCGGCGCGCAGCTGCACGTCGTCGAGGGTGTCGGGCACCTGATCCAGCTCGAGGCGCCCGCCACCCTCACGGCGATCCTGCAGCGGTGGCTGCTCGCCGGCCGCTGATCCGCTACGGGGCGGGTACGCGCACCGCCGCGAGCAGGTCGGTCACCCGGACCGGGCCGCCCGTTCGGGCCGACTCGTACACCGCCCGCACGGTGGCCAGCGCGAGCAGCGCGTCGTCGAGCGTGACGCCGGGACGGCGGCCGGTGCGGATCGCGTCGACGATGTCGCGGTACTGCCGGGCGTGCCCGGTGAACATCGGGCCGTGGGCCGGGTCGTGCTCCTCGTCGGCCGGGAGGACGAGCGCGGTCTGGTCGGAGCGGTCGCCCTGGTTGTCGCTCACCCCGGCGTCGCCCGCTGCCTCGGCGGCCGCGAGCTCCTTGCTGTGGAAATAGCGGAGCCGGTCGTCGTCGATCACGGCCGAGCCGGCGTCGCCGAGCACCTGCAGCCGGACGGAGAGGCCGGGGTAGGCGGCCGTGGTGGCGTGCAGGGTGGCGAGCGCGCCGGACTCGAACCGCACGACGGCGGCGACCGTGTCCTCCACCTCGACCCGCTCGTGCGCGAGCAGCCCGGTGTGCGCCGTCACCTCGACGGGCGTGCCGAGGAACCAGAGCAGCAGGTCGACGGTGTGCACGCCCTGGTTCATCAGAGCGCCGCCACCGTCGAGCTCCCACGTGCCGCGCCACGCCCCGGAGTCGTAGTAGCTCTGGCTGCGCCACCACGACACCGTCGCGACGGCGGACGTGACCCGGCCGAACCGGCCCGCGGTGATCGCGTCGCGCACCACGACGCTGGCCGGGTCGAAGCGGTGCTGGCTGATCACCGTGGCCACGGTGCCCGCCGGCGCAGCCGCCGCGGCCGCCACGATCGGCGCGGCCGCCTCGATCGTGACGTCGACCGGCTTCTCCACCACCACGTGCCGGCCCGCTTCCAGGGCCGCCACCGCGATCTGCGCGTGGGCCCCGCTGGGCACGCAGATCGCCACCGCGTCGACGTCGTCGCGAGCCAGTGCCGCGTCGAGGGAAGTCGTGATCGGCGTCGCGCCGCCGAGCCGGACCGCCACCGACTCGGCCGCTGCCGGATCGGTGTCGACCAGCACGCTGACGGCGGTGTCCTCGCCCGCGGCGAGCACCTCGGCGTGCAGCGCGCCGATCACCCCGCAGCCGACCACCGCGAACCGGACGGTCACCGGTACTCCACCCCCACCTTGTCCAGGATCTGCGTGAACGCGGTGGTCGCCCGGCGGAAGTGGTCCTCGCCGGAGAACCCGCCGAGCGAACCGGCGAGAGCGAGGTGCGGCTCCATCGAGCAGAACCCGTCGTAGCCGTCGGCGACGAGCGCGCGCACCGTGGCCTCGACCTCGCCGTCGCCCTCCCCCGCCGGCACGACGGTGCCGTCGGCCAGCAGCGCGTCCTTCACCTGGAGGTACTCCAGGTACGGGCGCAGGTTCGCGTAGCCGTCGGTGAACGGCGTGACGCCGACCTGCACGAAGTTGGCCGGGTCCCAGGCCAGCCGCAGCTTCGGCGAACCGACCGACTCCAGGAGGTCGAGGCAGCGCTGCGGGGTGTCGCCGTAGATCTCCTTCTCGTTCTCGTGCAGCAGCACGACGTCGTGGCCCTCGGCCTCGGCGGCGAGCGCGCTCATCCGGCGCAGCACCTCGTCACGGTGCGTGTGCGGGTCGTCGCCCTTGGGGATGAAGAAGGAGAAGAGCCGGATGTAGGGCGCCTGCAGCACCCGGGCCACGTGGAGGGCGCGGCGCATGCGCACCAGGTGGGCGTCGAAGTCGTCGAGCACCCCGATCTTGCCGATCGGGGAGCCGACCGAGGAGGTGCCGATGCCGGCGCGCTCGAGCGTCGCCCGCACCGTCTCCAGCTGGTCGTCGTCGAGGTCGAGGACGTTCCTGTCCCATGCGCTGCGGAACTCGATGTGGCGGATCCCGAGGTCGGCGAGGACCCGGCACTGCTCATCGAGGTCGGGGGAGATCTCGTCGGCGAAGCCGGAGAGGGTCCACATGCTGCTGCACTCCCGTCTGACGCCGTCCGATCAGGGCGCCAGCGACAGAGGGTAGTCGGCGCTGGAGGCGGTGCTTGCCGGTCGGGCGCCGCGGGTAGGCGATGGCCATGGCGTCGACGAATCCGGGACCGGCACAGCCGGGCTCCCGTCCACGGGTCGTGATCGTCGGAGGCGGGTTCGCCGGGCACAGCGCCGCGCGCTCGCTCGCGAAGCGGGTCGGCGACACGGCCGAGATCGTGCTGATCAACCCGACCGACTACTTCCTCTACCTGCCCCTGCTGCCGGAGGTCGCGGCCGGGGTGATCGAGCCGCGCCGCATCACGGTGCCGCTCGCGGCCACCCTGCCCGGGGTGCGGGTGGTGCTCGGGGAGGTCGACGCCGTCGACCTGGCCGAGCGGCGGGTCGGCTGGAGCGACCCGGAAGGCGGCCGCCACGAGCTGGGTTACGACCGGCTCGTGCTGGCCGCGGGCAGCGTCAACAAGCTGCTCCCCATCCCCGGGGTCGCCGAGCACGCGCACGGCTTCCGCGGCATCCGGGAGGCGCTCTACCTGCGCGACCACATCACCCGCCAGATCGAGCTGGCCGCCACCGCCGATGATCCGCGGGAGCGGGAGGCGCGCTGCACGTTCGTCGTGGTCGGCGCGGGTTACACCGGCACCGAGGTCGCGGCGCAGGGCCCGCTCCTCACCGACGCGCTGGTGCGCCAGCACGCCGCACTGCGCGACCAGCCGGTGCGCTGGCTGCTGGTCGACCTTGCCGAGCGCGTGCTGCCCGAGCTCGACCACCGCCTGTCCCGCACCGCCGACCGGGTGCTGCGCGAGCGCGGGGTCGAGGTGCGCACGGGTCAGTCGGTGCAGGAGGCCACCCACGAGCACGTGTGCCTCACGACCGGCGAGGAGGTGCCCACCCGCACGCTGGTGTGGTGCGTCGGGGTGCGGCCCGACCCGCTCGTCGACGGCATCGGCCTCCGGACGCAGAAGGGGCGGCTCGTCGTCGACCCGCAGCTCACCGTCCCCGACCACCCCGACGTGTTCGCATGCGGCGACGCGGCCGCCGTGCCCGACCTGACCCGTCCGGGCGAGGTCACGGCGATGACCGCGCAGCACGCGACGCGGCAGGGCAAGCTCGCCGCACGCAACGTCGCCGCGTCCCTCGGGCACGGGACGCCGCGCCGCTACCGCCACCACGACCTCGGGTTCGTCGTCGAGCTGGGCGGGCGCGAGGCGGCGGCCAACCCGCTGCACGTGCCGCTGGCGGGGCTGCCGGCGAAGGCCGTGACCCGCGGCTACCACCTGCTGTCGATGCCGACCAACCGCGCCCGTACCGCCGCCGACTGGCTCCTCGACGCGGTGCTGCCCCGCCAGACCGTGCAGCTGGGGCTGGTGCGGGGCCCGAACGTCCCCCTCGAGACGGCGACGCCCGAGCTGGAGCGGGCCCCTCGGTGATCCGGGAGTAGCTTCCGGCCCATGGAGCGGGAGAAGATCGCGCTGACCGGGGCGCCGGAGACGATGCTCGCCACGCTCTACGGCCGCGCCCTCGACAGCCGAGCACCGCGCTCGGTCCTGCACGACGAGGCGGCCGCCCGGGCCGTCGAGCGGATCGAGTACGACTTCCGCCGCACCGGCATCACCGCGACCACCGCGGCCGGTGTCGCGTTGCGCGGCCGGCAGCTCGACACCTGGACGCGTGAGTTCCTCGCCGCCCACCCCGAGGCGACCGTGCTGCACCTGGCGTGCGGGCTCGACACCCGCGCCCAGCGGCTGGGCGTCCCGCCCGGCGTCCGGTGGGTCGACCTCGACCACCCCGACGTCGTGGCGCTGCGCGAGCGGCTGCTGCCGCCCCCGGCCGGCGACTACCGCCTGGTCAGGGGTTCGGTCACCGACGAGGACTGGCTGGAGTCGGTGCCGGCCGACCGCCCGACCGTCGCCGTGTTCGAGGGCCTGTCGATGTACCTGCGGAAGGAGGACGGCCGACGGCTGATCGAGCGCATCACCCGCCGGTTCCCGAGCGGGCAGCTGCTGTTCGACTGCTACGGCACCATCGGCATCCGGTTGCAGAAGCTCGTGCCGGCCGTCCGCAACGCGGGCGCCACGCTGCACTGGGGCATCGACGACCCGCACGAGCTCGAGGCGTGGCACGACGGGCTGGTGCTCCTCGACGCGCTGCGCAGCGTCGACATGCCGGGTCTCGACCTGCTCCCCCTGGCCGGGCGCATCCAGCTGCGGGTGGTCGCGCTGCTGCCGAAGCTCCGCGACGTCGGACGGATCCTGCGCTACCGGTTCTGACGCCCGCGCACACCGGCCGGATGTCGAGAACGGCCTCGCGGCTCCGTCTCAGGTCGGATGCGGCCACCGGGGCCGCGCAACACCAGGGAGATCGACATGGCGATCCAGCGGATGGACAACGTCCTCATCGTGGTCGAAGACCTCGACGCCACCATCTCGTTCTTCGTCGAACTCGGCATGGAGCTGGAGGGCAAGGGGCCGGTCGAGGGACGTTGGGTGGAGCGCATCATCGGGATCGACGACGTCCGGGAGGAGGTCGCGATGCTGCGGACCCCGGACGGCCACGGCCGCATCGAGCTGGCGATGTTCCACACGCCGAAGGCGATCCGCTCCGAGTCGGCTGACGCCCCCGTGAACACGCTGGGCATCCGTCGCATCATGTTCGCCGTCGACGACATCGAGGACGTCGTCGCCCGCCTGCGCACCCACGGCGCCGAGCTCGTCGGTGAGGTGACGCAGTACGAGGACAGCTATCGGCTCTGCTACGTCCGCGGGCCCGAGGGCATCATCGTCGGGCTGGCCGAACAGCTCGGCTGAGCGACCCGGTCAGGCCGAGATCGCACCGGCAGCCGGCTCGGACACGGCTCGCACCGCGTCGTCGCTCTGCGCGCCGTGGAGGATCGCGCCGAGCAGGCCGGGGTAGCGCGCGTCGAGGTCCTCGCGGCGCAGGGACAGCAGGTTCTCCCGGCCGGACGGGCGTTGCCAGATCACCCCGCTGTCCCGCAGCACCCGCCAGTGGTGGGTCATCGTCGACTTCGCCGTCACGCCCAGCACAGCCAGCACGCTCGTGCAGTTGTGCTCCCCGCCGCCGTCGAGCACTCGAACGGCCGCGAGCCGGACCGGGCTGCCCAGTGCCGCGAGGACGTCCTCGATCCGGATCTGATCACGTTCCGGGTGACGGTAGGCCATATCTGAACTGTACCGCGACATTCGAACCATTCGGTCTTCGATCTTGACCGACAGTACGAAAGTACGTAAGTATTCGTACCATCGTGCTGTGCGGCACGGACCCACCAACTCCGTTCGAGATCGAGAAGGGGCGCCGCATGTCCGCTACACCCGCGCCGACGGGAGAGACCACCGGCAGTGCCACCCAGCGGCTGGGCTGGACACTGGCAGTACTGGCCCTCGCGCAGCTGATCTTCGCGCTCGACCTCAACATCGTGTTCGTCGCGCTCCCCGAGATCGGCTCCGACCTCGGGTTCCCCGGCCAGACCCAGCAGCTGGTCGTCAGCGCGTACGTCGTGTTCGCCGGAGGGTTCCTGCTGTTCGGTGGGCGTGCCGCCGACCTGATGGGCCGTCGCCGGATCTTCGTGCTCGCCCTCGCGCTCTACGCCGTCTCCTCACTGGCCGGCGGGCTGGCGAGCAGCCCCGCCGTCATCATCGCCGCCCGCGCCGTCCAGGGCATCGGCGGCGCCCTGCTGCTCCCGTCCACGCTCTCGCTGATCAACACCCTGTTCCCGGAGGGCCCCAGGCGGGACCGCGCGCTCGCGGTGTGGGGCGGTGCCGGGGCCAGTGGCCTGACGATCGGCGCGCTGCTCGGCGGCCTGCTCACCGAGAACCTGGGCTGGCCGGCCGTGTTCTTCGTGAACGTTCCCATCGCAGGGCTCGTCGCGCTGGCGGCTCTGTTCGTCATCCCGCGCGACCCGGCCAGGACCGGGCGTCGCCGGTTCGACCTCCCGGGCGCGCTCAGCGTCACCGCAGGCGCGACGCTGCTGGTCTTCGGGCTGGTGGAAGGTCCCGAGCTGGGCTGGGGCGACCCGCTCGTCATCGGTGCACTCGTGACGGCCGGGGCGCTGCTGGTGGTCTTCGCGGTCGTCGAGACCCGCAGCGCGGACCCGCTCCTGCCGTTCCGGCTGTTCGGGAACCGCTCCCTCACCGTCGGCATGACGGTCACGTTCGTCTACATGGCGACGTTCGGTGTGCTGCCGTACTTCCTCACCGTCCTGATGCAGAGCGTCCACGGGTACACCGCCCTGCAGACCGGGCTCGCCTTCCTGGTGCCATCGCTCGCGATCGCCACCGGGACCCAGCTGGGCGAGCGACTCACCACCCGCATCGGCACCCGAAGGACGCTGCTGATCGGTTTCGTCATCGGCACCGTCGGCACCGTCACGCTCGCGTTCGGCTTCGACGCCGACGCCGGATACGGGACCCTGCTCCCCGGACTCGTGGTCTCCGGCGTCGGGCAGGGCATCGTCTGGACCGCGATGTGGATCGCCGCCGCCACCGGCACCGCGCCCCACGAGCAGGGCGTCGCCAACGGGATCGCCTCCACCAGCCTCAACCTCGGCAACGCGATCGGCCTGGCGGTGTTCACGGCCGTCGCCGAGGTCGGCACCGAGCACACGGCCGGGGTCGCGCTGCACGCCGCCATCGCCGACAGCCAGTTCGTCGTGGTGCTGCTGACCGCCGCTGGGATGATCATCGGCCTGCTCGTCGCACTCGGCCTGCCCCGCCGAACCGCCGGCACGAAGCCCGGTCCGAGCGACGACCGAGCCCTCGCCCGAGACGCCGGTTGAGTCCCGCGCTACCGGTTCTGACCCGCGCGCTCGCGCGCCGGGGTGGGACCGACGCCGGGGACCGCGCGCCACCACCACTGCGCACCGACGGCGACCAGGGACGCGGCGCCAACGGCGAGGGACGCCGTACCGAACGCCGCCGCCGATCCGGCGCGGTCGACGACCACTCCGGCGATGGCCATGCCGGCGGCCGCACCGGAGGTCAACGCGGTGTGCAGCCAGCCCTGTGCCTCGCTCAGCCGGTCCGGGTCGGCGTTCGCATCCACCAGCGCCTGCTGCGGGATGAGGCTCGGTGAGATGAACAGGCCCGTGACGGCGAGCGCGGCGACGATCAACGCGAGTGGCGGTGCGCCCGTCCCGCCCGCCACCACCGCGACCGCGGCGAGGCCGGCGGCGAAGCCGGCGAGCGTGACCGGGAGGTGCCGCCGCTCCGGGCCCCGCCACGACCGGCTTCCGTACCAGAGCCCGCCGATCGTGCTGCCGATCGCGGCGGAGGCGAAGAACAGCCCGAGCACGCCGCCGCTCGAGTAGGCGTGTTCCGCCGTGGCGGTCATCGCGACGTCCATCTGACCGAACCCGACGGACATGCCGAGACCGACGAGCAGTGTCAGCAGCACACCCCGCGACCCGAGCGGTGAGCGGCCTCGGACGCCGCCCGCGCCCGCCGCGGGACGCCACGAACGGGCGGCCGGGCTGCAGCTGTAGCCGACTCCCCCGGCCGCCATCAGGAGCGCGGTGACCGCGAGGGGCACCGCGGCCGGCGCCGACAGCAGGACCGTGAGCAGCAGCGGTCCGGTGACGAAGATGGTCTCCACCGCGACGGCGTCCATGGCGTAGGCCGTCCGGCGCTCGTCCGGATCGGGCACGACCGTCGACCACGCCACCCGGATGGCCGGCGAGATGGGCGGGAAGGTCAGGCCCGCCGCGGCCGCCACGGCGATCAGGACGGGATCTGCTGCGCCGTTCACGGCGAGCACGGCCATCCCGGCCAGGAAGGCGGCGGAGACGCAGGACGTGGCCGCCACCACGCGCGGCTGCCCCACCCTGTCCATCACGCCGCCCCACAGGGGCAGGCTGATCGCGGTGCACCAGGCGAAGGCGGCGGTCACGATGCCCGCGGTGGCGTACGACCCGCGCAGCTCCTCGACGAGCACGATCATGCCCAGCGGCGCCATCGCGAGGGGAAGCCGGCCCACGACGGCGGATCCGAACGGCCAGAGCACGTCCGGCCGTCGGAGCAGGCTCAGGTAGCCGTTCATCACCGCACCAGGCGGAAGAACGCGCGCAGCTCGGCCGCGAACAGCTCCGGCTGCTCGAACGCCGCGAAGTGGCCGCCGCGGTCGGGCTCGTTCCAGTAGCGGATGTCGGTGAAGCGCCGGGCCGCCCACCGGCGGGACGGGCGGGGGTTCTCGTGGGGGAACACCGAGCAGCCGGCGGGCACGTGCACCTCGTCGGTGGTCTCCCCCGCGAACGTGCGCTGGACCTCGCGGAAGCTCTCCCAGTACAGCCGGGCCGCAGACGCACCGGTGCCGGGCAGCCAGTAGAGCATCAGGTTGTCCAGCAGCTGGTCACGGGTGAGCGGGCTCGCCGGGTCGGTCCACGCGTGGAACTTCTCGACGATCCACGCGGCGAGCAGGGCGGGCGAGTCGACGAGGCCGTAGCCGATCGTCTGCGGGCGGGTGAACTGCTGCATCGAGTAGCCGTCCCCGTCGGCCTGGCCGCCGGCGAGGGCGTCGAGGGCCGCGCGCTCGCCGGGTGTGAGGTCGTCGAACGTGCCCGGGTCCGGCGCGGCCAGCGGCGGGACGAGGTGGATGCCGGCGACGTGCTCCGGGTCGAGCTTGCCGATCCACGTGCTGACCGACGTGCCCCAGTCGCTGCCGGCGGCGCCGTAGCGGTCGTAGCCGAGCCGGGCCATCAGCTGCGCCCACGCGGCCGCGATGCGCTGCACGGTCCAGCCGTGGCGGGCGGGCCTGTCGCTGAACCCGTACCCCGGCAGCGAAGGGCACACGACGTGGAACGGGTCCGGTGGCTCGGTGAGCAACGTGATCACGTCGAGGAACTCGACGACGGAGCCGGGCCAGCCGTGCGTGAGCACCAGCGGCACGGCGTCCGGGTGCGGCGAGCGGACGTGCAGGAAGTGCACCCCGAGGCCGTCGATCTCGGTGCGGAACTGCGGCACGCCGTTCAGGCGGGCCTCGGTGGCTCGCCAGTCGTAGCCGTCGGCCCAGTAGGCGCACAGCTCCTGCAGGTACTCCAGGGGCACGCCCTGCGCCCAGCCGTCGACGGTCGCTGCCTCGGGCCAGCGGGTGCGCCGCAGCCGGTCACGCAGGTCCGCGAGATCGGCGTCGGGCACGTCGATGCGGAACGGGGTCACGGACACGATGGCTCCCTCCGTGCGGCCGTCGCGAGGGCGGCGGCCAGCGGCAGCACGGCGAGCAGGTACGCCGCGCGCAGGTCGAGCGCCGTGCCGAGAGCGGCGAGGACCACCGGCGCGACGAGGATGGCGGTGCCGGACGCGAGCGCCCCGAAGGCCGGGCCGCGCACGTCCGACATGCCCGGCACCTGGACGAGCCGGGCGAGGGTGACGGGGTAGAACGCCGCGGTGCCGAGCCCGGCGACGGCGAGCCCGACGACGACCGGAACCGGCGCGTTCGGCACGGCGACGGCGAGCGTGCCCGCGACGACCACCGCGCAGCCCACGGGTACGACCGGGAACCCGCGGCCCATCAGCCACGGCGCCCCGTACCGCCCGGCCGCCATCCCGAGCAGGAAGGCGACAGCAGCGGCTCCGGCGGGGCCCGCCGCGAGCCCGGCGTCCTGGAGCCGGGCGGCGGCCCAGATCGTGAAGCAGAACTCGATCGACACGCTCAGCACGACGGCGGTCCAGGCGGTGGCGACGCGCCGGGAGAGCGGTCCGGACACCGCCGGGGCGACCGGGGCGGGCGCGGGCCCGGCGGCCCTCCTCGCCCAGATCGCCAGCGCCAGGAGCGGCGGCACCGCGAGCAGCAGCGCGAGCCGGCCGTGGCCCAGCTGGACGTCCAGCGTGCCGACGGCGAGCGGGCCGAGGATGCCGCACACGCTCGAGATCGCGTTGACCTTCGACAGCCGGGCTCCGACCGCCGGACCGCGCAGCAGGGCGGGCGTGATCATGACCAGCCCGGCGGCCCCGGTCCCGAGCAGCAGCGCGCCCGCCGCGGCGAGGATGGCCGTCGGCGCGGTGCCGAGCAGCGTCGCCCCGGCCGCGGCGACGAGCGCGGAGCCGCGCAGCACCGGCCGCGGGCCGCGCCGCAGGAGCACCGGCCCCGCCGCCCCGATGAGCAGCAGCCCGACGCCGAACGACGACGAGAGCCACACCAGCTCGGCGGGCGGGCGGTCCAGGTCGCGGGCGAGCAGCACCAGGCAGGCGCCGAGGCTGTTGATCGTGAACCCCACGGCGGCCGGTCCCGGGGCCACCCGCAGGACGACGTTGTCGCTCACGGGTGCACCAGCAGGAGGGCCTGCTGCGGACGCAGGCGGACGGAGCCGGTCCGCGGGTGCTCCGGCGAGACGGCCGGGTCGTCGGTGTCGAACACGGCGGGCGCAGGCAGCGCGACCTCCGGCGCCGGCTCGTCGCCGAGTGTGACCAGCACCTCGAGCCCGTCGCGGCGGTACGCCGTGATCCCGGCGCCGCGCTCGGCCCGCGTGACCCGCTGGTCGGCGAGCCGGTGCGCGAGGGCGCGCCGGATCCGCAGCAGCCGGCTGAGGGTGGCGAGCGGCGATGCGGGGTCGACGGCCTGGCGGGCCACCGTGTCGGCCTCGGTGCGGTCGCCGTCGGGCAGCCACGGCCGTCCCGCGGTGAAGCCCAGCCCCGGCCCGGGCCGCCACGGCATCGGGGTGCGCGCCCCGTCGCGGCTCTGCCCCGGCTCCGCGCTACCGAGGGGGTCGGCGCCGGACCCGGCGGGCACGTGCCCGTTGTCCAGGCCGAGCTCCTCGCCCTGGTAGAGCCACATCGTGCCGGGCAGGAGCGACGTCACGACGTGCAGCGCCATGGCCCGCCGCCTGCCGAGCGCGCCGCCGCCGTAGCGGGTGACCGCCCGGACGCGGTCGTGGTTGCTCTGCACCCAGGCCAGCTCGGGGGATGCCGCCGCGGCGGCGTCGAGCATCGTCGTGATCCGCTCCGGGTCCCACCCGGACTCCACGAGCCCGAACCAGAACGACGAGTGCAGCCGCTCCGCGCCCACGTAGCGGGCCAGTGCCACCGGGTCGAGCTCGTAGACCTCGCCGACGAGCAGCGCGTCGTGCCGGTCGGCCACCCGGCGCCAGCGCTCGTGGATCGCGTGCACGTCCGGCTGGTGGATGTCGTAGCGGTGCTCCTGGCGCCGCCACTCCTCGGTCACCCCCGCGACGGCGAGCGGCCGCTCCGCCTCCGGGTTGTCCGGCAGGTCCGGGTGTTTGACGAGGTAGGCGGCGGTGTCGATCCGGAACCCGTCGAGGCCGCGGGCGAACCAGTGCTCCAGCACCGCGTCCACCTCGGCGGCGACGGCCGGGTTGCGCCAGTTGAGGTCGGGCTGCTCGGGGCGGAACAGGTGCAGGTAGTACTGCGCCGTCGGGTCTTGGCCGGTGGCCGGGCTGAGCGTCCAGGCGGGGCCGCCGAAGTGCGACAGCCAGTTGTTCGGCGGGCCGCCGTCCGGGGCCGGGTCGCGCCAGATGTAGAAGTCGCGGTGCGGGTCGTCGCGCGAGGACGCGGCCGCGACGAACCAGGGGTGCGCGTCGCTGGTGTGGTTGACGACCAGGTCGCCGAGCACCCGCAGCCCGCGCCGGTGCGCCTGGTCGAGCAGCTCGTCGAGGGCCTCCTCTCCCCCGAAGCGGGGGTCGACGGCACGCAGGTCGGCGATGTCGTAGCCGTGGTCGCGCATCGGCGAGACGAAGAACGGGGTCAGCCAGACGACGTCGACGCCGAGGCGGACGAGGTGGTCGAGGTGCGCGGTGACGCCGCCGAGGTCGCCCCAGCCGTTGCCGGTGCTGTCGCCGAAGGAGGGCAGGTAGACCTGGTAGCCGACGGCGTCGCGCCACCAGGGCTGCACGCGGGCCCGCTCCAGCAGGCGGGCGAGCTGCGCGAGGTCGACGAGCCGCAGGTCGCCGTCCAGCCCGCGGAGCGCGGCGGTGCGCATGCCGGCTGCGCGGCCGGAGGCGAGGCCCGGCTCGCTGTCCTCCACCACCAGGCACGCCGCGGGGTCGACGCCGAGGCGGGCGGCCGCGATCCGGAACCCCTCGGGGTCGGGTTTGCCGCGCCGCACGTCCTCGACCGTCACGAGCAGCGGCGGCTCGATCCCGCCGGCGCCCAGCCTGGCCTTGGCCAGCCGGACGTCCGCGCTGGTCACGACGGCCCAGGGCAGCCCGATGCGGTCGAGTGCGGCGAGCAGCTCCGGCGCGCCCGGTGCGGCGACGACGTCCGCGATGTCTTCGTACTGCAGGTCCATCTGGCGCTGCGCGGAGGCTGCGACGGCCGCGTCGTCCAGCGCGGGGAGCATCCGGCGCACGGTGGGTCCGGGCGGGCTGCCGTGGGCGATCGCCAGCACGGAAGCCGGGTCGAGGCCGTGCTCGGCCGACCAGGTGGTCCACGCCCGCTCGACGGACGCGTCGGAGTCGACCAAGGTGCCGTCCATGTCCAGCAGGACTGCACGCACCGATGTCATGTCCACGGCAACCTCCGATTAAACTCGGAGTCCGAGCATAATCATGGGAGGCGAGATGGCAACCCCGCGCTGGCACGGGGCGCTCGGCGTTCTCGCCGAGATGCGCCGCACGCCCGGTGTCACCAGGGCAGCGGTGGCGCAGCGGCTCGGGCTCTCCAGCGGTTCGGCCACCGACATCACCGCCAGGCTGCGCGAGCTCGCGCTGCTCACCGAGACCCCGGCGGCCGCGACCGGCCGGGGCCGGCCCACCACCGTGCTCGGGCCGCACCCCGACGGCCCGGTCGTCGTCGCCGTCGACCTGCGCTACGAGGACTGGCGCTGCGCGCTCGCAGGCCTCGACGGCCGCCCCGCCGTGCTGGAGGCCGCCCCGCACACCAGCCGCGAGCCCGAGCAGGCCGTTGCCACCATCGCGGCGGCGGTCCGCCGCGCGCACGCGCGGCTGGGCGATCGGGTGCGCGCGGTCGCCGTCGCGGTCGCGGCCACCGTGCAGGACGGGCGGGTGGTGCAGGCCTCCACCCTTGGCTGGGGCCGCGTCGACCTCACGCCACTCGGCCTGCCCGGCGTGCCGCTGCGCATCGACAACGACGCCACCCTCGCAGGCGTCGCCGAGGCGCGCTACGGCGCGGGTGCGGGCGCGGGCACCGCGCTGCACGTCACGGTGGAGGTCGGGGTCGGCGGAACGCTGGTGGTCGGCGGGCAGCCGGTGCGCGGGGCCACCGGCGCAGGCGGCGAGTTCGGTCACCTGCCCTTCGGCGACCACGCGCTGCGCTGCCCGTGCGGCGCAAAGGGCTGCTGGGACCTCACCGTCGACGGCCGCGCGCTCGCCCGCCACCTCGGCGAGCCGCCGCCGTCCGATCCCCGGACGTACGCCCTCGCCGTCCTTGGTCGGACCGGGCACGCCGCCCGCGCCGCCGTCGACCGCGCCGCGGGAAGCCTCGGCACGGGGATCGCCGGCCTCGTCAACGCCCTCGACCCCGAGGTCGTGACGCTCGGCGGCCTCGCGGCACCGCTGCGGACGGCTGCGAACGAGGCGTTCACCGAGGCGTTCACCGACGGGCTGATGACCTTCCGCCGTGCGGCCCCTCCCCCGCTGCGCACCGCCGCGCTGGGTGACGACGCCGCACTGCACGGGGCGGCCGCCACGGCACTGGACGCGGTGCTGACGGAGGAGTCGCTGACGGCGTGGGCCCGTCTGCGGGGCGCCTAGGGCCTAGCCGCGCACCGCGTCCAGGTACCCGGAGATCGCGTCGCGGTTGCGGACGAGGCACTCGATGCGCGCGGACATGCTGGCGCGCTCGCGTTCCAGGATCGCGATGGTCTCGGGCGTCGCGTCGGCGACGTGGATCGCCCCCGTGGTGAGGCACGGCAGGATCTGCTTGATCACGCGGGTGGGCAGCCCGGAGTCGAGGAGTCCACGGATCTGCAGGACCCGGTCCACGCAGGCCTCGTCGTACTCGCGGTACCCGTTGGCGCTGCGGCCGGACGTGATCAGCTCCTGCTCCTCGTAGTAGCGCAGCAGCCGGCGGGAGGTGCCGGTGCGCTCCGCCAGCTGCCCGATCCGCATGTGCTCCACCTCATATCGACCTTCACACACGTGTGATGGTTTCACCGTAGATGCATGCGAGCTCTCCAGCAGACGGCCCTGACCGGTCCGCAGGCCATGCGCCTGATCACCGACGTCCCCGTCCCGGCCCCGGGCACGGGCGAGGTCCTGATCCGGGTCGGCGCAGCGGGCGTCAACTTCGCCGACGTCATGCAGACCCGGGGCACCTACGTCGGCGGGCCGCGGGCGCCCTACATCGCCGGTTTCGAGGCGGCCGGCGAGGTGATCGCGATCGGGCCGGGTGTGACCGGCTTCGAGCGGGGCGACCACGTCATCGGGACGGGCCCCGGCGCCTTCGCCGAGTACGTGGTGCTGCCGGCCGCCGGGCTCGCCCCGGTTCCCGCAGGCTGGACCGACGAGCAGAGCCTCGGTCTCGTCCTGAACTGGGCCACCGCGCTCGCCGCGCTCCGGCTCGGCCGGGTCGCGGAAGGCGAGACCGTGCTCGTCCAGGCGGCGGCCGGCGGCGTCGGGCAGGCGGCGGTGCGCATGGCGAGGCACCACGGCGCAACCGTGATCGGGACGGCGTCGGCGGGCAAGCACGAGGTGGTGCGGGCGCTGGGCGCCGACCACGTCGTCGACCAGCGCACCGGGGACATGGCGGCCGAGGTGCTGCGGCGCACCGCAGGTCGCGGGGCCGACCTCGTGCTGGAGTCCGTCGGCGGGGACACGTTCGGGGCCGCGCTGGCGGCCACCAGGCGGATCACCGGGCGGATGGTCGTGTACGGCGTGGCCGGTGGCGAGGCCACGATCAGCAACCGGGACCTGAACTTCACGCACCCCGTCCACCTGATCGGCCTGCACATCGGCATCCTGAGCCAGGCGGCGCCCGACCTCTTCGCCGAGCTCATGGCCGAGCTGGCCGCGCTCGTCGCCACCAGCGTCTACCCGCCGGGGCAGCCCACCGTCCACGACCTGGCCGACGGGCCGAAGGTCCTCGCCGAGCTCGAGGCACGGGCCACCGTCGGCAAGCTGGCCCTCCGCCCGTGACCTCAGCCCCGGTACGCGGGCGCGCGGCTGGGCCCGCTGCGCGGCCGGGCCGCCAGCAGCGGCAGTACGCGGGGCGCCACCACGACCGACAGCACCACCACGCTCGTCGAGCGGGCGATGGTGGGGCTGCGGCCGAGCGCGAGCAGGGTGTCCTGCAGGTCCTGGTGCGACGACGCGCCGAGGCGGCAGAGCACGTCGGACGAGCCGGTGGTGGCGTACGCCTCCAGCACGGCGGGCAGGGCGGCGAGCTCAGCGGCGACGTCCGCCAGCTGGCCCTGCGCGATCTCCAGCGTGGCGAAGGCCTGCACCGGGTAGCCGGCAGCGGCCAGGTCGACGTCGGGCCCGTAGCCGGTGATGACGCCCTCGCGCTCCAGCCGGTCCAGCCGCGCCTGCGCGGTGCCGCGCGCCACGCCCAGCGTGCGCGAGAGCTCCAGCACCCCGGCTCGCGGGCTCGCGCGCAACGCCCTGATCAGGTCGACGTCCAGCGCGTCCAGCTCCATGTGGGCGGACTGTACAGCTGACTCGGCCGATCAAGGCACAATCCGTTCAGGACTGCCAGCTGTGGAACGGACAGTTGCGCAGCACTTCTCGGATGAGCTGTCCTTCACGCATGGCCATCGAGCAGACCCTCACCAGTCAGGAACGCCTGGCCGAGCTCGACCTCGACCAGCTGCGCCAGCTCGTCGGGCTCGTCGAGTACGACGCGGACGGCGACCCGTTCCCGGTCACCGGCTGGGACGCCGTCGTGTGGGCCGTCGGCAACGCCACCCAGGCGGCCGCGTTCTACCAGCTCGCGTTCGGCATGGAGCTGGTGGCGTACTCGGGCCCGGAGACCGGTAACCGCGACCACCACGCCTACGTGCTGCGCTCCGGCGCGGTGCGGTTCGTGCTGAAGGGCGGGGTCGACCCGGCCAGCCCGATCATCGACCACCACCGCCGCCACGGCGACGGGATCGTCGACATCGCGCTCGAGGTGCCCGACGTCGACCGCTGCATCCGTCATGCCAAGGCCCAGGGCGCGACGGTGCTCGAGGAGCCGCACGACGTCTCCGACGAGCACGGCACCGTCCGGCTCGCCGCGATCGCCACGTACGGCGAGACCCGGCACACGCTCGTGGACCGCTCCCGCTACACCGGCCCCTACCTGCCCGGCTACGTGGCCCGCACCTCCACCCGCCGCAAGCCCGACGGCGCACCCAAGCGGCTCTTCCAGGCGCTCGACCACGTCGTCGGGAACGTGGAGCTGGGTCACATGGACGAGTGGGTGGGCTTCTACCACCGGGTCATGGGCTTCACGAACATGGCGGAGTTCATCGGCGACGACATCGCCACCGAGTACTCGGCCCTGATGAGCAAGGTGGTGGCCAGCGGCAACCACCGCGTCAAGTTCCCGCTGAACGAGCCCGCGATCAGCAAGAAGCGCTCGCAGATCGACGAGTACCTGGAGTTCTACGGCGGCCCCGGCGCGCAGCACCTCGCACTGGCCACGAACGACATCGTCCGCACCGTCGACGCGCTGCGCGACGCGGGCGTCGAGTTCCTGGACACGCCCGACTCGTACTACACCGACCCCGCCCTGCGCGCGCGGATCGGGGAGGTCCGGGTGCCGATCGAGGAGCTGCAGAAGCGCGGGATCCTCGTCGACCGCGACGAGGACGGCTACCTGCTGCAGATCTTCACCAAGCCGATCGGCGACCGCCCCACGGTGTTCTTCGAGCTGATCGAGCGGCACGGCTCGCTCGGCTTCGGCAAGGGCAACTTCCAGGCCCTGTTCGAGGCGATCGAGCGGGAGCAGGCGAAGCGGGGCAACTTCTAGGAGGAGTGCCGGCAGGGTGGCGCTACTGCCGCGCTGCGCCGGTGAAGCCACCTTGCTGGACTTCGCGACCGGTCCACGGGTCGGTCGGCAGCTTGGGCAGGGGGGCCGTCTTCGGCGCCGTCGCCTTCTCCGAGCCCGCACCGGTCAGTGCGCGGACCTCCATCTCCGCCTGCCGCGCGTCGGCTCCCTCGTCCTTGCGCCCGAAGAGGGTGCCGATCGCCCCGAGCAGGAACGACGCCGGGATGGACACCAGGCCCGGGTTGGCCAGCGGGAAGACGGCGAAGTCGAGGTTCGGCACCATCGACGTGGGTCGTCCGGACACCGCGGGCGACAGCAGGATCAGCGCCACGCTGATGCCCAGGCCGCCGTAGATGCTGAACAGCGCGCCCATGGTGTTGAACCGCTTCCAGAACAGCGAGTAGAGCAGCGTCGGCAGGTTCGCCGACGCCGCCACCGCGAACGCGAGCGCCACCAGGAACGCCACGTTCTGGTTGCGGGCGAGGATCCCCGCGCCGACCGCCACCACGCCGACGAGCACTGCGGTGCGACGCGCGACCCGGACCTCGGCATCCGGGGCCGCGGTGCCCCGCTTGATGACGTTGGCGTACACGTCGTGGGCGAAGGACGCCGAGGCGGTGATCGTCAGCCCGGCCACCACCGCGAGGATCGTGGCGAACGCGATCGCCGAGATGATCCCGAGCATGAACTCCCCGCCGAGCTGGTACGCCAGCAGCGGCGCCGCGGAGTTGGTGCCGCCGGGAGCGTTCGCGATCCGCTCCGCCCCGCCGGGCACGAGCGCGGCCGCGCCGTAGCCCAGCACCAGCGAGAACAGGTAGAAGACGCCGATCAGCCAGATCGCCCACACCACCGAGCGCCGCGCCTCCTTGGCGTTCGGCACCGTGTAGAAGCGCATCAGGATGTGCGGCAGGCCCGCGGTGCCGAGCACCAGCGCGAGGCCGAGCGACAGGAAGTCGATCTTGGCGAGGTCGGACGCGCCGTACTGCAGGCCCGGGATGAGCAGCCGGTCCCCCAGCTCCTTCACCGCGCCCGTGGGCGTCTGCATCGAGGGGTTCTTCTCCACCGCCTCACCGAGCAGCGCGGAGAGGTCGAACGCGTGCCGGCCGAGCACCCAGGTCACCAGCGTCGCGGCGCCCACGAGCAGCAGACCCGCCTTGATGATCTGCACCCACGTGGTGCCCTTCATGCCGCCCACCAGCACGTAGACGATCATCAGGAGGCCGACGACCGCGATCACGATGCCCTGCCCGAGCGTGTTGCTGTTCGGGATCTGCAGCAGCAGCGCGATCAGCGCGCCCGCGCCCGCCATCTGCGCCAGCAGGTAGAACAGCGACACGACGAGGGTGGAGGTGGCCGCGGCCGCCCGCACCGGACGCTGCCGCATCCGGAAGCTCAGCACGTCACCCATCGTGAACTTGCCGGTGTTGCGCAGCAGCTCGGCCACCAGCAGCAACGCCACCAGCCACGCGACGAGGAAGCCGATCGAGTACAGGAACCCGTCGTAGCCGTTCACCGCGATCGCGCCGGCGATGCCGAGGAACGACGCCGCGGACAGGTAGTCACCGGCGATCGCCACGCCGTTCTGGGGGCCGGTGAACGACCGCCCGGCCGCGTAGTAGTCGGAGGCGGTCTTGTTGCTCCGGCTCACCCGGAAGACCACGACGAGCGTCACGAGCACGAACGCCGCGAAGACGGAGATGTTGATGACCGGACTGCCGAGCTTCTCGGACATCAGTTGCCCTCCATGCGGATGCGGATGGACTCCGCGACGGGATCGAGCCGGGTGTCGGCGTAGCGCACGTAGAGCCCGGTGATCACGAACGTCGAGACGAACTGCAGCAGGCCGACGATGATGCCCACGTTGATGTAGCCGAACAGCCGGATGCCCATGACCTCCGGCGCGTAGGAGGCCATCAGGACGTAGCCCAGGTACCAGAGCATGAACGCCGCGCTCATCGGGAACACGAACCGCCGCAGCCGGGACCGCAGCTCGGCGAACTCGGGGCTGGCCTGCACCCGCTCGTGGAGCGTCTGCACTTCTCTCACCCGGCACCGTCCCAAATCATTCGAGGTGTCTGCAGCCGGGTGCAACGACCGCACCATCGACCGGTTCCGCGATCGATGACGTGCAAGATCGATTTCGGGCACGATGGGGAGCGCCATTCCGACCAGGGCAGACCCGACCGGGTGAAGGTACGTGGGACACCAACGGGTGTCACCATGCAGTACCCCGAAAACGGCCACCAGGAGTAATCGGGATGGGCGGACGCGCACGATCTTGGTACTTTCGGGCCGACTTTCGCCACGCGCCCGAGCGACCGCCGGTGCCGGGCCGTGACGGACCCCGCCGCTACGCTCCCCGCGATGGGGGGACGAACCACCGAACTGGTCCGGGCCGCGGCGCGCCCGGTCGCGGTCACCGCGGCCACAGCGGCCTGGGTGCTCGGCGCGGTCGCCAACGACCTCTCCGGCTGGTCGTTCACGCTCACGGCAGCCGCGGGCGCCGTGCTCACCGCGCTCGCGGTCGGCATCCCGCTGCGCGCCGAGCACAACGCGCGCGTGCGGGCCGGCAGCGCGGAGCAGATCGCCGAGGAGGAGGCCGCGCGCATCCAGCTCGTGCTCAACGACGCGCTCGAACCGCTCACCTACCTCATCGGCCGGATCACCGACCAGCGCCGCTGGGCCCGCGGGCGCGAGGCGGGCGAGCTGCAGGGCCAGGCCAAGGCCGTCGTGTTGTCGGCCGCCGCGGAGGTGCTCGGGGCCGACCGACTGCGCTCCTGCTACTTCGCGCTCGGCGAGGAGCGGCCGCGCCGGCTGGTGCCGGCCGGCTTCCACGGGCGCGCCGAGGAGCCGCGTACCACGTTCGTGGCCGGCACCGACCTGGGCGACTTCGCACTCGGCCTGCTCGCCCGCCGCGAGGACCTGTTCTGCGCCGACACACGGGCCGAGTCCCCGCCCGGCTGGGAGCCCGGCGGGCATGCCTACCGCACGTTCATCGCGGTTCCGGTGGCCACCGAGGCCCGGCAGTTCGGCATCCTCACCGTCGACGGCCTCGAGGTCGGCGACCTCACCGAGGCGGACGTCGCCGCCGTGCGGGTACTCGCCCGCCTGCTGGCCGTCGCCCTCGGGGCCTGAGCGCGGCTATCCTTGCCGGGTGGCGAAATCCCGCAAGAACGGTGACGACGTGCAGCGCGCCCGCCTCGCACGCCTCCTGAGCGACCCCGCCACCTACTTCGCCGACGCCCGTCGCCAGGCGCACGAACAGGCCAAGCGCCTGCTCGCCGCTCGCCTCGACGAGCAGGGCGAACCCTCACCCGGCCGCCCGTAGGAGCGCGGGGGGCGCACCGGTCGGGCCGACAGCCGGTCTCCACAGGATCTCCACATCGCGCCCCGATCGCCTCCACGCCATGGGCTTAGGTTCGGCGCCATGAGCAGCGGGGGCCGGCGGGTGCTGGTGGTCGACGACGAGCCGACGATCGCCGGGTCGATCGCGGCCCGCCTGCGGGCCGAGGGCTACACGGTCGACGTGGCGCACGACGGCCCGTCCGCGATCGCGCGGTTCGAGGCGGACGAGCCCGACCTCGTCGTGCTGGACGTCATGCTGCCCGGCTTCGACGGTCTCGAGGTGTGCCGGCGCATCCAGGCGCGCCGCCCCATCCCGGTGCTCATGCTGACCGCCCGCGACACCGAGACCGACCTGCTGGTCGGCCTCGCCGTCGGCGCCGACGACTACCTCACCAAGCCGTTCTCGATCCGCGAGCTGGCCGCGCGGGTCGGGGTGCTGTTCCGGCGCGTGGACCGCGCGGCCGAGCAGCACGCGGCGGTCGCCCGGATCGTGCTCGGCGACCTGGAGATCGACCCCGCCGAACGGCGCGTGCTGCGCGGCGGCGAACCGGCTCACCTGACGCCGATCGAGTTCGACCTGCTCGTGCACATGGCCCGGCAGCCGCGCACCGTGCACCCGCGCGAGGCGCTGCTCGCGAACGTGTGGGGCTGGGCCGACGCCACCGCCACCCGGGCCGTCGACAGCCACGTGAAGGCGCTGCGCCGCAAGCTGGGCGCCGACCTCATTCGCACCGTGCACGGTGTGGGCTACGCGCTGGACGTGCCCCGATGAGACAGGTGATCGACCTGCTCCCCCGGCCGCTCGACCCGGTGCGGTCGATCAAGCTGAAGATCAGCATCCTGCTGCTGGGGTCCGGCGCCGCGGGCATCGTCTACCTGTGGCAGCAGTACCGGTGGCTGCCGCCGGTCACCACCACGCTCGTGGCGATCGCGATCGTGCTGCTCACCGCGCAGGTGCTCGCGCACGGCATGACCCGGCCGCTGCGCGAGATGACCGCCGCGGCGATCGCGATGGCGCAGGGCGACTACACCCGCCGGGTCCGTGCCACCTCCCAGGACGAGGTCGGCCGGCTCGCCACCGCCTTCAACCGGATGGCCGCCGACCTCGCCGCAGCCGACCAGCAGCGCCGGGAGCTCATCGCCAACGTCTCGCACGAGCTGCGGACGCCGATCGCCGCGCTGCAGGCCGTGCTGGAGAACGTCGCCGACGGCGTGGCCGAGCCCGATCCGGCCACTCTGCGCACCGCGCTCGCCCAGACCGAACGGCTCGGCACGCTCGTGAGCGAGCTGCTGGACCTGTCCCGCATCGACGCGGGCGCGCTCACGCTGCAGCCGCAGCTCGTGCAGCTCGCGCCGATGCTGGACCGGGCGGTGGCCGAGGCGCGGGTGGCGGCCGAGGTGGCCGGGCGCGACGTCGGCTTCCGGCTCGACGTCGCGCCGCCGGAGCTCTCGGTGCGCGCCGACCCCAACCGGCTGCACCAAGTGGTGATCAACCTGCTCGACAACGCGGCGCGGCACGCGCCGCCGGGAACGGACGTCCAGCTCGTGGGGCGTCGAGAGGGAGGGGATCTCGTGCTCGAGGTACGGGACGATGGGCCGGGGATCGCCCCCGAGGAGCGGGACCGGGTGTTCCACCGCTTCACGCGCGGGGAACGGGCCGTGGGCGGGGGCACCGGGCTCGGTCTCGCGATCGCGCGGTGGGCGGTGGACCTGCACGGCGGGCGCATCGCCGTCGTCGACGCACCCGGGGCGAACGGGAACCCGGGCTGCCGCATCCGCGTGACCCTGCCGGGGCGGTCATGAGCGCGCCGACGGACGAGCCCGAGCGGGCACCGGAAGAGCCGAGCGCAGCTCCGGAGGAGGGTGGGACGGCCGTTGCGGTCGCCGTCGCGCCTGCCGGGGCGGGCACCGCACCGACCGTGGGCGGACCGCTGTTCTTCCCGAACTGGCGCGGCCCGTCCGCACCGCCCACCCGGCTGCTGCTCGGGGCGGCCGCTGCGACGGGGCTGACCACGGCGCTCGTGCTGCCCCTGGAACGGCCGGGGATCGGCTGGTTCGTCGCGGCCGTGGTGACCGCGGTCATGGTGGCAGCAGTGGCGCGGCAGGCGCACCGCCTCGACGCCTCGCCGCCCGCACGGCGCGCGTACGCCGTCGACGCGGCCTGGGCGCTCGCCGCCGTCGGGCTGGTCGGGGTCGCCGCCGTGCGCGACGCGGAATGGCTGATCTCGCTCTGCCTGCTCGCCGCTCCCTGCGCTGCGTCGATCGCGGTGGCCGGCCGGCACTTCCGCAGCCTCGTCTTCAGCGCGCTCGCCGTGCCGTTGGCCGCGGTGCGCGCGCTGCCGTGGGCTTCGCGGGCGCTGTGGGCCGCGCGGCAGGGCGCTGGCGGGCAGGCCGCGCGCACCGTGGTGGCGGCCGTGGTCGGGCTCTGCCTGTTGGCCGTGTTCGCACCGCTGCTGGCCTCGGCCGACCGGGCGTTCGCCCGGCTGCTCGACGACCTGATGCCCACCGTCGACGACACCGGCGTCGCGCGGGCCGTGCTGTTCACGCTCGGCGCGGGCGCCGCGCTCGGCTGCGGGTTCGTGCTGCTGGCACCACCGCCACCACCCGGGCCCATCGCGAGCGAGCCGGCCCGGCTGCGCCGCGTCGAGTGGACTCTGCCGATCGGGCTGCTGGTTGCACTCTTCGGGCTGTTCGTCGGCGTGCAGTTCGCCACCCTCTTCGGCTCCGACGACTACGTGCAGCGCACGACCGGCGTCACCTACGCCGAGTACGCCAGAGGCGGGTTCTGGCAGCTGCTCGCGGTCACCGTGCTGGCGCTGGGCGTCGTGCTGCTCGCGTCCCGGTACGCACCGGCTCCCACCAGCGCCGACCGCGCCTGGAAGCGCACCCTGCTCGCCGCGCTCGCGGCGCTCACCCTGGTGATCGTCGCCTCGGCGCTGAGCCGCATGTGGCTCTACCAGGAGGCGTACGGCTTCACGACGCTGCGGCTCGTGGTGCTGACCTGCGAGCTGTGGCTCGGTGCGTGCTTCCTGCTCGTGCTCGGGGCGGTGCTGCGCCTGCGGGCGCGTCCGGTGGTGCGCGAGATGGCGGCCGCCGGGGTGGTGGCCCTGCTCGCGCTCGCGGCCCTCGACCCCGACGGGTTCGTCGCGGCCTCCAACGTCGACCGGTACGCGAGCACCGGGCAGCTCGACACCTGGTACCTGGGCTCGCTCTCGGCCGACGCCGTGCCGGCCCTCGCGCGGCTGCCGGAGGAGCAGCGCTGCGAGGTGCTGCCGCGCATCGCGGAGCGGATGGGCCCGCCGGAGGAGAGCTGGACGGCGTGGAACGCCTCCCGCACGGCGGCGCGCGAGGTGCTCGCCAGGACGCACTGCTGACTGCGGTCCGGGCCCCGGCGCGACTCACCGGAACAGGCCCTTCGGGTCCAGCTCCGCCTCCAGGTCCGCGCGGCCCGGCACCTCGATCGGCCACGCGGTCGCCGCCTGCTTCCCGAACCGGAAGTTCGGGGTGCGGCCCGCCGTCCACGGCGCCACCGCGTCCATCAGCTCCCCGTGCAGGCGGCCCGGCACGTCCGTGCCGTCGACCAGGGAGAGCACCTGCAGCAGGTAGGGCGCGTCGCGGTGGGCCACGGCATCCGGGACGGCGGGCGGGCGCGCCAGTGCGCCGCCGAGGTGCCGCAGCCCGAGCACGCACATGACCGGCGCGTCGGGACCGGTGATGTCGAGCATGGCCTCCGCCACGGCGGGGTCGAGCTCGCGCAGCATCGCGTTCGTGCCGGTGTAGGGGTGCGGGTCCGCCGGCTCGTTGAAGATCGTCGTGGCCTGCGCGTACGGCAGCTCGCCCAGCGTGCCGGTCGTCGGCACCGCCGCGCGCAGCGGCGCGACCAGCCGATCGGTCTCCTCCGCTGAGCCGCTGGAGGCGATCCGGACCTGCGCGACGTACCGGCCGCGCAGGTGCTCGGGCACCATCGGCAGGTCGGGGTAGGGCAGCGCACCGATCGACGAGGTGAGGCCGTCGGGCAGGCCGGCCGTCCACTCCCGGTAGGCGTCGAGCAGGGCCCGCACGTGCTCGCCCGCGACGGCGAGCGAGCCGCCGTGGATGCGCCCGCCCGGCACGAGCTCGATCTCCATCGCCGTCACGACACCGAGGCCGTGCCCGGCTCCGCGCAGCACCCGGAACAGCTCCGGTTCCGACTCGGCGGTGACGTGCCGCAGCCGGCCGTCGGCGGTGACGAGGTCGACGCTGCGGACCCGGTCGCTCGCCCATCCCAGCTCCCTGGCCAGCACGCCGATGCCGCCGCCGAGCGTGTAGCCGACCACGCCCGACTCCGGTGAGGTGCCGCTCGGCGGCACGAGCCCGTGCTCCGCGGCCGCCGCGACCACCTGTTCCCAGCGCGTGCCGGCCTCGACCCGCGCGAGGTGGGTGGCCGGGTCGATGCGAACAGCGTCCATCCGCCGCGTGCTGATCAGCACGCCGCCCGAGAGCGGCGCCGCCCGCCCGTGGCCGCTGGTCTCCACCGCCACCGGGAGCCCGTGGTCTGCGGCGTGGCGCACCGCGGCCCGGACGTCGTCCGAGCTCTCCGCCCCGACGACGAGGTCCGGGCGGTGCGGGTGCGCGGCCTGGTATCCGGCGAGTTGCTCGTCGAACCCGGCGTCCCCGGGCCGGAACACCGGCCCTGTCACGTTCTCGATCCCGTTCATGCCCGCGACGCTAGGGATCCTTCCGGACAGGATCGGTCCTGATGGCGGGCAGGAAACCTGTCACCCGCGCGTACGGGTGAGCTCGCCTTCGCTCACGAGCATCCGCTCGCACACCTGGAGGAGGACGTCCGCCGTCCTCCGCAGATCGACTCCGGAGAGCGGGTTCGCCGCGCGGCGCTGCCAGCCGGCCAGCTGCTCCGCGGCCGCCGCCACGATCTCCGCCCGTCCGGCGTCGCGATCCAGCCCGAGCCGGGTGCGGGGATCGGAGCCTGCTGCGCCCAGCAACCGCTCGGCGGCGTGCCGCTCGCCGTCGGGGAGATCGGCCTTCCCTTCCCGCAGCGCGTCCACGACGTCGAACTCCACCAGCGCGTGCGCCTCGGCCCTGATCCGGTCCAGCTGGTAGCGCAGCGAGTGGCCGCCCTCCGGCGGCGGCGCGACTCGGACGAGGTCTTCGAGGGCCAGCAGCACCGAACGCGCCTTCAGAGCGTCCGCCCGCCGGACCAGCCGCTCGCTCACCAGCTCGCGCAACAGGGGCAGGCCGCTCCCCTGCACCAGCGCGGCGGCGAGCGCCTCCCGCGTCGGCGCCCGCCCGGACCGGATCGCCGCCACGGCGAACGCCACGGCCGCGGGCCCGAAGGGCAGTGGCCTCGCCTGCACGGGCACGCGCGCCGGGGCGCGCAGGGCGGACGGCGCACCGGTGGTGGCGCCCGCCGCCACGGCGACGCCCTCGACCGCGTGTCCCGGCTGCGCGGTTGCCCGGGCCTGCAGCGCGCAGTGCTGCTCGTCGGAGAGCTCGGCAGCGGCCCGCGCGAGGGCCGGGGCAACGGGCACCACCACGTGGCACAGCCGGCGGACGTCGGGCCGGGCCGCGCACTCGGCCGCCGCGCCGCGCGCCGACGCGTCGATCGGTCCCTCGACGGCGAGGGCGCCGACGGCGTGGGCGGGACGGTGCAGCGGGGACCCACCGGGCAGGTCGGGCAGCTGCACGTCACCGTCGGCGCCGCGCCGGAGCAGCAGTACGAGCGCGTCGGCCGGTGGCGCGGCATCGACCAGCGCCGCGCCGGCGAGCATCGGGGCGCCGTCCGGCGGATCGAGCGCGGCGAGCGCCTCCAGGAGGGCGGGCGGCCCGCCGTCGGCACCCGGCACCGAGATCCGCAGCGGTGCGTCGAGCCGCTCGGCGAACGCCCGGACGACGTCGACGTGCTCGGTGTCCCGGTAGCGCTCCAGCGCCTCCCGCACCGCCTCGCGCACCTGGTCGAGGAGGGGCAGCGCCGACGCGGGGTGGGAGCGCGCCGGGACGGGGCGCTCCGCCGGGAGCGGAACCTGCGGCGCGACGGGTTCGGGCAGGGGCACGAAGCCCTCCACCGTGGTGCCCTCTCCGGAAGCGGACCGCACCTCGATCCGCCCGCCCACCGCGCTGATCCGGGTGGCGACGTTGCGCAGGCCGCGCCCGGGCGACTCCGTCACGCGGCTCTGGTCCCAGCCCGGGCCGTCGTCCTGCACGCGGAAGCGCAGCCGGCTGCCCTCGGTGGACAGGCGCACCGCGATCGTGGCGCCCTCCGCGTGCTTGCGCGCGTTGTTCACCGCCTCCAGGCAGCAGAAGTACACCGCCGACTCGACGTCGTGGGGGAACCGGCCGTTGCCGTTCACGGCGTTCGCGTTCACCTCGACCGGTGGCTGCCCGCCCGCCAGCTCCTTCTCCAGCGCCCTGAGGAGCCCCACCTCGGCGAGCAGCGGCGACGACACCCCCGTGGCGGTCTCCGCGAGGACCGACTCGGCCATGTCGATCTGGTCGGCGACCTGCTCGAGCCGCTCCCGTGCCTTGTCGAACTGCGCCGTGGCCAACTGGTGCTCGACCAGGCCGAGGGTGAGCCGCAGCGACACCAGGTGGTGCTGCGCGCCGTCGTGCAGGTCCCGCTCGATCCGTCGCCGCTCCCCGTCCATCTCGGCGACGACGGCGCGGCGCGAAGCGGCGATCTCACTCGCGTGCGCGAGGGCGGCCCGCAGCTGGCGCTCCAGCTCGATGCCGTACCGGCTCGCCTGCAGCACGGCGCCGAGGCTGTCGGCGACGTCCTCCAGCAGGTGTCGCCGCTGCTCCTGCAGGCCGGCGACGGCCGCGTAGTCCACCGCGAGCGTGCCGATGACTTCCGTCCCGTGGCGGACCGCCACCTCGACGAGCTCGCCCGGACCGTGCTCCTTCCCCTCGGACCAGGTGTAGCTGCGGTCGCGCAGCCCGGGCCGGGTGACCGTCAGCCGGCAGGTGGCGGCCCCGAGCCCGCGCCCGACGGCCTCCGCCACCCGCGCCAGGTCGGGAGCGTCGGTCGCGGTGACGCGGGAGAGCGCCGTGACGCCGGCGAGCACGCTGTACGGGGTGGGCCGGGTGCCGAAGAGGAGCTGGTCGGTCCACCGTTCGGCCCGCACGTAGGCGGGCCGCAGCGTCACCGCCGCCAGAACGGTCGCGAGCACGACCGGGGCGAGCGCACCGTCCTCGACCAGCAGACTCGTCGTGCTGCGCACGACGCAGTAGCCGCCACCGACCAGTGCTGTCGTGAGCCCAACCGCGAGCCCGCGGCTGAACAGGCGCTCCACGTTCCACAGACCGCCCGGCCGGGTCGCGACGAACACCGCACCGGCGATCGAGACGGCGGCGAGCCGGGAGAACCAGAACAGCAGGGCGGTCGGCTCGCCGCCGTCGGACCCACCCACGCCTGTGGCCGGGGCGGCCAGGTGGAGCAGGCTGCCCAACCCGGTCGCCCACATCAGCAATGTGATCACCGCGAGCACGATCGCGATGGCGGAGACGACCGCGACCACGCTGAACAGCAACCGCGCCTGGGTGCGCGCCGTCGCCGTCGGTGCACCCCTGATGTGACCCGGCAGGGCCATGACGCCGACGACCGGCCCGATGAACCCGAGGAACAGCACGCAGCTCACGATGGGCGGCAGCAGCGCTGTGCCGAGTCCGGTCAGCAGTAGCACGCCGGCCCCGACGGCCACCGGTGTGGTGAGGGCCCGCCCGGCGGCGCGCGGCTCTCGCTCCGGCGGGAAGACCAGCAGCGCGAGGATGTACGCCGCGATCGCCACGCCCGGCAGCAACTCCTGGTGGAGCAGGCCGATCTGCAGGCCCGTCGCCAGGTCGGCCACCATGACCGTGGCGATCGCCTGCACGTTGAAGGCCCCCGCCGAGGCGACCATCGCCAGCAGCAGCAGCCGGGTCGACCAGTTCTTGTCCCTCCCGGCGACCAACGCGCCCGCGACCACGATCGAGAGCGTGCTGAGGCCGTAGTCGAGGACGCCCTGCACCCCGAGCCAGTCGATCAACGGGTCCTGGCTCGCCAGCCATCCGATCGCACCGGCGGCGAGCGACAGCAGCGACAGCACGGCGCAGCCGGCCAGTAGCACCCAGTAAGCCGCGAGGGCGAGCATGCGTCTCGGAGCGCTCGCGGCCACGGTGGTCACGGGACCCTCAGCTCAGCACCGACGCTGCTCTCGACGACCGGCTCCAGCCGGTCGGGAAGCCGGACGCGCAGTTCGACCGCGCCGGGAGCGGTGGACGTGATCGTGAGATCACCGCCGAGCGCGACGAGCCGCTCGCTCTCGTCGGCGAGCTCCGCGCGGAGGTCCTCGGGGCCCTTGGCGGCGGCCGGGTCCTCGATGCGCACCGTCACATGGGCGTCGGCGTGGTCGAGGTGCACGAGCAGCTCGCCCGCGTCCGGACCGGACGCCAGTGCGCCGAGCGCCGCCGCGACCACGTAGTAGACGCCCGACTCGATCTCGTAGTCCAGGCGGCCGCCGAGCCCGCCGGTCAGCCGCACCGGCCTGGGCAGGTCCGCTGCCACCTCGTCGAGGGCAGCGGTGGGTCCCTGGTCGCGCAGCACGGCGGGATAGACACCGCGAGCGATGAGACGGAACCGGTCGAGCAGCTCGTCGAGCGCGATCCGGGCCCGCGCGAGCGCCTGCTGCGCCGACGCGCTGTCGAACTCGGCAGGGTCCCCGGGCACGCGGCCGAGGTCCCCGCCGGCGGCCCTGACGTCGTCCCGCAGGGCGGCCAGCCGGACGCTCGTCGCGTTGCCCAGCTCCATGACGAGCCGCCTGCGCTCCACCTCCCGCGCACGGGCGAGGCGCTGTCGGGACGCGCGCAGCTCGCGGGCGAGGTCGTCGGCGCGGCGCACCCGCTCCGCGAGCTCGGCGTTGAGCGCCACGCCACGCAGCAGCAGCGCGGCGCCGTTGGCGACGTCCCGGACGAGCTCCTGGTCGCCGGGGGTGATGGCCGCTCCGGGCTTGGTGATCGAGAGCGCCGCCCGCAGGACGGTGCCCTCCAGCACCGGGACGACGTGGTCGACATCCGGCCGGGCGAGCAGCACCCCCAGGTTCTCCGCGGTGGCGGCGCCGGTGTCGGGTGGCTGCGGTGGGTGCTCCGCCGCACCCACCAGCCGGTCGCCGACGGCGAGCCACACGACCGCGTGGACGGCGCCGGTGCCGTCGGCGAGTACCTGCGCGAGGCCCGGCAGCGCCTGCTCCAGCGCTCCCGCCCGGATGCGCGCCGCGGCCGCCGCCAGCGACGAGTACGGCGTGACCTCGCGGTGGTGGGTGAGCCGCTCGACGAGCCGGTCGATCCGCGGCTGGGCGGCTCCGAGCCCGACCGCGGCGAGCCCCGCGGCCACGAAGGGCACGAGGATCTCGAGCGGGCCGTGCCCCACCACGCGGCCCGACCAGTCGACCACGACGACGAGCACCGCGGCGGCACCGCAGGCGACGAGCGACGCCCGCAGCAGCCGTGCCGCGATCATCCGATTCATCGCGCTTCCGATCGACGCCCGATCGGGCCATGGCCCGGTCCGGTCACGCTATGCGCCGCGGCGATCGGCGCCAATCGGGCGGACGAGCGAGATGGGGACATCGATGCAGGTCACTCGCCGTCGCGCTGCGAGCGCAGGTAAGTGAGCACGGCCAGCACCCTCCGGTGGTGTTCCGTGGTGTCGGGGTGCAGGTTCAGCTTGCCGAAGATGCTGGCGATGTGCTTCTCGACCGCCTTCGCCGTGACGAACAGCTGGCCCGCGATGCCGTTGTTGGACCGGCCTTCCGCCATGAGGCGCAGCACGTCGAGCTCCCGCTCGGACAGCGTGGAGACGGTCCCCTTCCGCTCCCCGCGCGGTCGCTCCACCAGCCGCCTGGCGAGCACCGGCTCGATGACGATCTCACCGCTGCTGATCCGCGTGAGCGTGTCGCTGAGGACATCGACACTGCCCACCTTCTCCTTGAGGCGGTAGCCGACGGCCTCCGTACCGATCTGCAGGATGCGCATCAGGTAGTGCGACTCGGCGTAGTGGGACAGGAACAGCAGCCCCATGTCCGGGTGCGCGGCGCGCAGGCGTTCCGCCGTGACCAGGCCGCCGTCGGGTTCGGGCGGCATCCGGATGTCGAGGATGGCGATGTCCGCAGGTTCCTCGGCCAGCAGCTTGACGAGGGAGTCGCCGTCGGCGGTGCTGCCCACGACCTCGTGCCCCGCCGCCTCCAGCAGCATGAGCAGGCCCTCGCGGAAGAGGGCACCGTCCTCGGCAAGTGCTACTCGCATGGGATCCTCACAGTGATCGTGCCGACGAGCGGTCCACCCGCCACGTCGATCACGCCGTCCAGGTGCCGGACGGCGCCCAGCATCGCGTCGGCGTGGCGCAGCTCGACCCCGGCGACGTCCACGGCGAGGGTGTCGTCCTCCCGCCGTACGACGACGTCGAGGCCGGCCGTGCCGGACGGCCCATCTCCGGCCACGGCCTCCAGGCACCCGACCACGGCGAAGTAGGCGGCGCCCTCAGCCGCGGGCCCGAAGCGGTCGTCGGAGGCGCTCACCCGCACGGATGAGTCCACCTGGTCGGCCACCTCGCGCAGCGCCGGTCCGAGGCCGGCCTCGTCGAGCAGCGGCGGGTAGATCTTGCCCGCGACGTCGCGCAGCTCCTGCAGCACCGCGTGCAGCTCGTCCTGGACGCCGTCGATGGCGGTGTCCAGGTCGCCGTCGGCCGGGCGGTGTCGCAAGAGGCCGAGCTGCAGCGTGAGCGCGGAGATCCGCAGTGCGGCGCCGTCGTGCAGCTGGCGTTCGACGCCGCGGCGAAGCCGCCACTGTTCGCGTTCGGCGTGCAGGCGCGCCTCCGGCGTGGGGGCCGGGAGCCGGGTGCCGGGAAGCGTCGGTCCGGAAGGCGCGTGCTGCTCGGAGTCGCTACGGGGAGCGTCGCCGGCGCGCTGCGCTGGCTCGAGCATCATGCGCCCATCGTCCGACCCCCACACCCGCCCGTGAATGGGGTGCGCCCCACCCCAGGTAGGGCTGTCCCCCTTGTTTCCCACGAATCCGGCAAGAACGGTAATGACATCCCATCGAGCGCCGACGAGGAACTCGAGACCCGGCCCTGGGAGGGGACAGTGGGCTATCACCTCGGTGTGGACCTCGGAACGACTTTCGTCGCAGCCGCGCTTGCCACCAACACCCGTGTCGAGATGTTCACCCTCGGCGACCGCTCGGTGGTGACACCGGCCGTCGTGTACCTGCACGAGGACGGTGCCCTCGTCTCCGGCGACGCGGCCACCAGGAGAGCGGTCAGCAGCCCTGACCGGATCGGACGTGAGTTCAAGCGCCGCCTCGGCGACCCGACGCCGGTGATGCTCGGGGGCACGCCCTACGCGGTCACCGCCCTGCTCGGCGCCCTGTTGCACGACGTACTGGCCAAGGTCACCGAGACCGAGGGCGCGAAGCCGGAGAGCGTGGTGCTCACCCATCCGGCCAACTGGGGGCCGTTCCGCAGGGAGCTGTTCGACGAGGTCCCGCACGTCGCGGGGCTCACGGCACCGCGGATGGTCACGGAGCCCGAGGCCGCGGCGGCGCACTACGCCGCATCCCGCCACCTGTCCGACGGCGAGACCATCGCCGTGTACGACCTGGGCGGCGGCACGTTCGACGCCACCGTGCTGCGCAAGCACCCGAACGGCATCGAGATCCTCGGCATCCCGGAGGGGATCGAGCGCCTCGGCGGAGTCGACTTCGACGAGTCGATCCTCTCCCACGTCAACTACGTGGCGGGCGGCGCGCTCACCGAACTCGACATGAGCGACCCGCAGACCAGCATCGCGCTCGCCCGGCTGAACCAGGACTGCGTGCTGGCCAAGGAGGCGCTCTCGGTCGACACCGAGACGACGATCCCCGTGTTCCTGCCCAACCGGCACTTCGACGTGCGGCTGACGCGGGCCGAGTTCGAGGACATGATCCGGGCGCCGATCGAGTCCACGATCGGCACCCTCGTGCGCACGTTGCGCTCGGCGAACGTCGACCCGAGCCAACTCTCCGCCGTGCTGCTGGTCGGTGGGTCGTCGCGGATCCCGCTGGTGTCGCGGATGATCTCCGAGGAGCTGGGCCGTCCGACCGTCGTCGACGCGCACCCGAAGTACGCGGTGGCGCTGGGGGCGGCCGCACTGGCGCGCGCCGGTGGGGCCGACGTGCGCAGCGGCGCGGCAGGCGCCGCCCCGCCCGTCGGCGGGTTCCCGACGGCCGTTCCGACCGATGCCCGGCCCGACGGGGGACGTCCGGGAGAGGTCCCCACCGCGCCCGCCGGGCCCGAGTTCCCGCAGCCGCGTGACGCGGGCGAGGGGTCGACACCCCCGTTCGTGACACCGATCCCCGTAACCGAACCACCCCCCGCGTACCCGAGCTACGGACATCCACCGCCCCCTCCCGGACAGGTGCATGGTCGACCGGGGACCCGACCCCCCTTCGGACCACCGCCGCCTCCCGCCACCGGCGGCGGCCGGGGCCGCGAGCGGCGCGTGCTGCTCGTCGTGGCCGCGGTGGTCGCGGTGCTCGCCGTGCTCGGCGGGCTCGCCTACGTCGCCGTCGACCGGTTCTGGCCCGGCCAGCAGTCGCCCACCGCGCAGCCGGCGCCCTCGGAACCGGCGCCCGCTCCCGCGCCGGAGCCGGAACCGGCCACACCCGGGGCGCCGCCCCCCGCGTCGAGCGTTGCGGTGCCCTCGATCGGCGCGACGATCCCGGCCGGACCCACCTCCGGATTCGTCGTCATCTCACCGAACGGGCGCCAGGCCTACGTCGCGAACCGGACCGAAGGCGTCGTCACCGTCATCGACACCGCCGTTGACCGCGTGACCGCCACGATCCCGGTGGAGGCGGGCCCGCCGCAGTTCCTCGCGTTCTCCCCGGACGGCCGGACGATCTACGTCAGCATCTGGAACGAGGCGCGCACGATCGTCGCCGTCGGGGTGCTCGACACCACCAGCAACTCGATCGTCGCGACGATCCCCGTGCGCACCAGGCCGTACCTCGCCGCCGTTACCCGCGACGGGAAGCTGCTGTACGTGCCCAACCACGACTCCGGCACGATCTCCGTGATCGACACCGCGACCAACGAGGTGACGACCGAGATCAAGGTGGCGCCGAACCCGCACTGGATCGAGTTCTCGAACGACGGCACCCGCGCCTACGTCGCGAACCACGAGTCCAACGTGGTGTCCGTGCTCGACATGTCGAACAACGCCGTGCTCGCCGAGGTACCCGTCGACAAGAGCCCGCACAGCGTTGCGGTGCACCCGACACGGCCGCTGGTGGCCAACGTCAACTACGACTCCGGCACCGTCACGATGATCGACACGAACACCGAGCAGGTCGTCGCGCGGATCCCGGTCGGGGGCAACCCGCAGGACATCACGTGGCATCCGGACGGCCGGTTCGCCTACACCGCCAACGTCGCGGACCACACGGTTTCGGTGATCAACGCCGACACGATGACGGTGACGGCCACCCTCCCGACCGGCAACTCGCCCACGTCCGTCGCGGTGCACCCGGACGGGACCACGGGCTACGTCAGCAACCTCCGCGACGGCACGATCACGCTGCTGAACCTCGCGGGCTGACCGGGTGGGGTCCACCCCACCTTCCAAAGGCGGGTCCTCCCCTGGGTCCGTAGGGCCAGCGCCATGTATCGCCTGAGCGGCCAGGAGCATCCTTCAACGGTCACCGGAAATGCCGGACCGGAAGGAGAACGACGATGAGCACCATGACCGCCGCCGCCCTTACGAATCGAGACCGTGCTGTTCTCCGGGCTGTCGCCGCCGGCCGGTGCAATATCTCCGCATCGGACAATGCGCTCGTTGTCGACGGCAAGTTCTTCGCCGACCAGTTCGCCGGATCCCGCCTCGCATCGGCCGGCCTGATCGCCGCCGCCACGGAGTCGGGACGGGCCCTGCTCACCGCGTCCGGCCGGGCGCTGCTCGGGACGGGAGTGCCGGCGTGAGCGCCACAGCCAGCACCGTGCACGCCGCGCCGACCCGGCACGACCGCTGCGACCGCTGCAACGCCGCGGCGCGGGTCAGGGCGCTGCTGCCGACCGGAGGCGAGCTCCTGTTCTGCGCCCACCACGCCCGCGCACACGCAGCGCGGCTGCGCGACATCGGTGCCGCCCTCGATCCCGGCCCCTGAACCCCGCCATCCCCCCGAGCCCGGTCGCCTCCCACGCGGCCGGGCTCGCTGCGTATTCGACAGTAACGGGACGAATGCACCCGCGTCATGGAGCCATAGTGCTCTTTTGAGGGCCTTCAGACAGCAGTATGGCTCCATAATTCTCAGCTGGGGATTGCTGCTCGCACCGTCTGGAGCATCTTTGGGGCGTTGCGCAGGAGGGGGGCGGTTACGAATACCACTCTCCAGTTCAGTGACTGGACGCGGTTCAGTCTGTCGCGGTCGCGGTTCAGCGCCGACGACTCGCCGTCGCGCCAGTCGCCGTCGTACTCGATCGCGAGCTTGTGCTCCGGGAGTGTGAGATCGACTCGGGCGATGCGACCGGCCCGGTCTTCGAGCCAGTACTGGGGCACCGGGTCGAGGCCGTCCAGCACGAGGTGCACCCGCAGCTTCGACTCCGGCAGCGACTCGGCGCGCGGATCGGTGAGCTCGACGGCGCGCCGCGCGACGACGATCCCGTTGTCGGATCGCTCCGCCAGCATCCGCGCGACCGTGTCGCGGTCGACCTTCCCGGCGCGCAGTACGGCATCCAGGTCCGCGACCGCATCGGGCAGAGGGCGAGCGAGCAGCAGGTCGAGGGCCATGCGCAACGGAGTGGCAATCCGGCCACCCGACCATGGCTCCCACTCGTCCGGCGCGACGTCGGTCCGCCGAACGTCCAACCCGCTACGGCGACCGAGCCGCGCCTCCAACGGGGCGAGGACCTGCACATCGTCCTCTGGCCAGCACAGTCGTACTCCGCGCACCGTGGCCGCCGACCGCCCGGTGATCACCGTGCCCTGCGGGAGCGCCATCGCGAGGGCACGGCAGCGCAGTTCGTGGGTGACCTGCGTACTCGACAACGTGTAGATGTCGCGGCAAAGCCTGTGTACCGCGGTCCCGCGCAGCTGGGCCCGCGTGAGCACCCCGCACGCCACGGCCTCGGACCCACGAAACAGGAGGGGCAGAGGAGGAAGAGCCATACGATCAAGCTGCAGGAGACGGCCGACGATGTCGAACCCGCATCCACAAGCTATCCACAAGGGGCGTTATGGAGCCATACTGCTGCCTGAAGCCCAGAAAAAATCACCATGGCTCCATGATGCTCAGCCGTCGCGGCCCAGCTTCTCGAAGCGTCTTCTCTGGCGGCGGGAGAGCATTACCACCAGCGTTGTCAGGGCGGCCGCTGTGGCCAGCAGCCCGGCCGCGGCCGTGGCGATGCCGGCCGGGCCGGCCGCCCCGGCCGGCAGGGCCGTCGCCGAAACCCCGTGGTGATGGCTGGGCGCGCCCGCCGGCTCGGGTGGGCGGGGCGCCGCGCCCAGCGGCAGCTTCAGCGCATCGTGCGCCGGCTTCGGGCCACCCTCGGCCCAGCTGTCCGCCCATTCGACCGTGTTCCCGGCCGCGTCCGTGCCGGCCGCCCGGAAGCGGACCGGGCCTGCGCCCTCCGGCATCAGGTCGACGTGCAGGGTGAAGTCCACCGGCGCGGCGGTCCGCGGCTCGGTGGCCGTCCACGAGACGGCCGAAACGACCTCGCTCACCGGGCCGTCCGTGCTCGGGGCGGGCGTCGGGAGCACGGTCGTGGTGAGGTCCGCCGTCCACCCGGGCGGGGCCGACGCGGTGACCCCGACGAGCGGCCGTCCGGTGGGCAGGAACAGCTGGAAGCCGGTGGTGGGCGCCGCCGGGTCGCTGTCGGTGGTGCGGAAGACCAGCGTGACGTCCCGGGCGCCGGGCTCGACGTGGTCGGGCTCGATCACGATCCCGGCGGCGTCGGCGGCCCCGGCGCTCCCGGCTCCCAGCAGCAGCGACAGCAGGCCCACCGCGACGAGGCGGCGCCCCGCTGTCAGCTGGGCGCTCATCCGTGGCGGCTCAGCTCGTGGAAGAAGCCGTCGATGACGTGCAGCTCGCCCGAGCGGGCCATCTCGTCGTAGACGTACTTGCCCACCGCCAGGTCCAGGACGCCGAGGCCGAACGGGGAGAACACCACCGGCCGGTCCGGTGGCACGCTCACCCGGCCGGCCATCACGTCGTCCAGCGTGCCGAGCAGGAAGTCCCGGTTGCCGGTTCGCTGCTCGACCAGGTGTGGCGAGGTGTCGGCCTTGAGGCAGTGCTCGACATCGTCGACGACGTTGGTGGAGGCGAGCAGGATCTCCGGCGCGAGGTCGCGCAGGGACACGTGCAGCACCACCGGGTTGTGCGCGAACCACGAGACGTCGTGGACGTGCGGCGCGCCTGCCACGGTGGCGAACACGACCAGGTCGGACGAGCGGATCAGCTGCTCGGCGCTGTCGTGCACCGTGATGCGCCCCGCCACCCCGGACCGCTCCAGGTGACCGCGGAAGCCTGCCGCGCTGTCGGCGGACAGGTCGTGCACGCCGATCTCGTCGAACGACCAGCCGGTGCCGGCCAGGAACGTGTGGATGTACCGGGCGATCAGCCCGGTCCCGACGAACCCGACACGGGCCGGTCGGGCCCTCCCCCGGGTGAGCCGGTCCGCCCCCAGTGCCGCCGACGCCGCCGTCCGGCAGGCGCTGATGATGGAGCTCTCCATGCAGGCGAACGGGTAGCCGGTGTCGTGGTCGTTGAGGATCAGCACGGCCGACGCCCGCGGGATGCCGGCGGCCACGTTCTCCGGGAAGCTGGAGATCCACTTCAGGCCGTCGACCCGGATCGACCCGCCGATCGAGGCGGGCAGCGCGATGATCCGGGCGGTCGGGCGGTCCGGGAACCGCAGGAAGTAGGACGGCGGGTTCACCGAGTCGCCCGCGCCGTGCAGCCGGTAGACGGCGTCGACCAGCTCGACGATCTGCTTCTCCCGCCCCTGCAGCGCGCGCTGGACCTGCGCACCGGAGATCACCACGAACGGCGGCACGCCACTCACCGGGCACCTCCGGGCACGGGCATCCGCAGTGGCTCGGACATGCCGACCAGCACATCGCGCTCGCCCTGGTACGGCTCCCGGCTGTGCGCCATCCGCACGTTGTCGACGAGCATCAGGTCGCCCGCCTGCCACGGCTCCCGGAGGGTGTTGGCCTCGTAGACCCGGTTGAGCAGCTCGACGATGTCCTCTCCGACCGGCTCGCCCCCGCCGAAGCAGGTCGTGAACGGCAGGCCGTCGGCGCCGTACGCCTCCACGAGGTACTCGTGCACGTCGGGGTCCATCGTCCACTCGTTGAGGAAGGCGATCTGGTTGAACCAGCACGCCTGCCCGGTGACCGGGTGCCCGACCAGCGCGTGGCGCCGCTGACGCGTGCGCAGGCCGCCGTCGGGCCGCCACTCGAACTCGATTGCGTTCGCCCGGCAGTAGGCCTCGACGGCGCCGCGGTCGGCCGTGCCGAACGCGTCGGCGTAGGACGCCCCGATCTCGTCGTTGTAGTTGCGAACGAGCATCCAGCCCTCGCGTGCGAACCGCTGCACCAGATCCGGGGGCAGCCCGTTCATCACGGCCGTCGAGTCCGCCACCCCGGTGACGCCACCCGACACCGGTGGGGTCAGGCACGCGAACAGCATCAGGGAGGGGGTCTCGAGGCTGTAGCTCAGCTCGTGGTGCATGCACATCGGCTGGTTCGCGGGCCACTTCGTCGAGGAGTAGACGCCCTCGTAGTACGTCTGCCGCGGAGCGAACGCCTCCCGCTCGGCCATCAGGCCGGTGCCGAGCCGCTGGAACACGGCCGCGACCTGCGCCGCGTCACGCAGCCCGAGGCCGCGGACGAGGACGGCGCCGTGCCGCGCCACGCCTGCCCGCAGCCCGTCCCGGTGCTGGGCCGCCCAGCCCAGGGCATCGGCGGTGGGTTCGACCTGCAGGAGCGGGGTCCGGCCGGGACGCAGCTCGACGTCGAGCGGTGGCGCCAGGTGGGGGGACGACATCGGTATCTCCTCTTGTCGGGTTCGTTCGAGTGATGGACTCGGTTCGGATCTCTCAGGCGTGTCGGCAGGTGAGGGCGAAGGCCCCTTCGCCGTCCGCGGGCTCCTCGATCGACGCCTGCCTGCTGTCGAGCAGCTCGGCGAGCTCGGCGAGCACCGGGTGGCGGATGACGTCCTTGAGCGACACGACGCGGTCGAGGGCGACGGCGAGCTTGACCGCGGACAGCGACGAGCCGCCCAGGTCGAAGAAGTGGCCCTGCCGGCCGATCTGGTCAGCCGAGACGCCGAGGACCTTCTCCCACACGGAAGCGAGCCGCACCTCGGTGGGCGTGATCGGCGTGGCGTACTCGTCCTCGTCGGTGACGGCGAGCTCGGCGGCCATGGTGGTGAGCGCCTTGGTGTCGATCTTGCCGTTGGCCGTGAGCGGCAGGCTCTCCCGCCAGTGGAACGCCACCGGGACCATGTAGTGCGGCAGCGAGGCGCCCAGCCGCTCCCGCAGCGGCTCGACGCCGAGGCGCTCGCCGGCGTAGAAGGCGACCAGGTGCTTGCCCCGGTCGGGCCGCTCGGCCACGACCACGGCGCCGTCGCGGACGCCGGGCACCCGCAGCAGGGTGTTGTCGATCTCGCCGATCTCGATGCGGAAGCCGGAGATCTTCACCTGGCTGTCGCGGCGGCCGAGGAACTCCAGCTTGCCGTCGGGCCGCCAGCGCCCGAAGTCGCCGCCCTTGTAGAGCCGCTGGCCGGGGCGGTGCGGGTCGGTCAGGTAGGTGGTCCGGGTGCGCTCGGGGTCGTTGACGTACCCGCGGCCCACGCACACCCCCGAGAACGCGATCAGGCCGGGGGCGCCCAGCGGCACCGGGTTCAGGTTCTCGTCGACGACGTAGACGTTGACGTTCTGCACCGCGGGGCCCAGCGGCATCCGGTCCCCCTCCGGAGCGGCGCGCATGACCTCGTGGTTGGTGTCGTCCGAGGTCTCGGTCAGCCCGTAGGCGTTGACCAGGGTGGACCCGGGGCGGGCGGCGAAGAAGCGCTGGGCGAGCTCGGTCTTGAGCGCCTCCCCGGTGGCCGAGACGCAGCGCAGGTCCGGCAGCTCACGGGGGTGCTGCTCCAGGTAGGCCAGTACGACCTCGAGGTACGAGGGCACCACCTGCACGACCCCGACCCGCCCGCGTTCGATCGTGTCGACGAACCGCGCGACGTCCAGGATCACGTCCTGCTCGACCAGGACGGTCCGGCCGCCGACGAGCAACGCGGACACCAGCTGCCACAGCGAGATGTCGAAGCACTGCGGCGCGACCTGGGCGACCACCTCACGCTCGCGGATGCCGAGGTCGGCGATCTTCGCGTGGAGGTGGTTGAGCATGCCGGCGTGCTCGCACATCGCGCCCTTCGGCTCGCCGGTGGAGCCCGAGGTGAAGTAGATGTACGCGAGCTGGTCGGCCGTCACGGCGACCCCGAGGTCGTCCGCGGCGTGCCCTTCGGCGTAGGCGGTGTCGACGAACACCTGCTGCACGGCCGGGAGCGTGTCGAGGGCCTTGTCCAGCGTGGTCGTGCTGCCCGGTTCGGTGAGCACCAGCGTGCAGCCCGCCCGGGACAGGGTCCTCGCGATGCGGTCCGCCGGGAAGTGCGGCTCGATGGGCAGGTACACCCCGCCTGCCTTGAAGATCGCGATGACCGAGGCCATCCAGTCCAGGTTCCGCTCGGTCACCACCGCGACCACACCCTCGCGGCGCACCCCGCGCGCCTGCAGCGCCCGACCCAGCCGATTGGCCTTCGCGTTGAGCTCGCGGTAGGTCCACTCCCGGTTGCCGTGCACGGCGGCGACGGCGTCCGGGTGCATCCGCACCCGCTCCTCGAACAGCTCGTGGAACCGGCGGTCCGGCAGCTCCCGGCGCGGCCCGGCCAGCCCGTCGAGCTGGAAGTGCAGCTCGTCGTCCGCCAGCAGGCTCGCGCGCCCGTGTTCGGCGTCCGGATCGGCGACCATCAGCGCGATGGCGGTGAGGTGGTAGCCGGCGATCCGCTCGGCGGCGGCCGCGTCGAGCGCGTCGGTGCGGTACGTGAGCCGCAGCGCGCGGCCGCCGTTCACCAGCCCCACCCGCAGCACGACGTCCTCGGCGGGATCGCGCCCGGTGTCGTGCGTGCCGATCGGGTCGAACTCGGTCTCGTACGCCGGCCCGGCGACGCCCAGCTCGCGCTGCAGCGCGTCCACGTCGATGCCGCGGTGCAGCACGAGGTTCATCTCGACCCGAGCGGTGTCGCTCAGCAAGGACCGCCACGAGCGGGCCCCGGTCGGGAGCGGGCACGGAAGCGCCCGGCCACCGGGGCCCGCCGCGTACCCGGTCACCACGTCCTGCTCGCCGGACAGCGCGGCCAGCACCTTCGCGTGCGCGGCCAGCGCCACCGAGTGCAGCGGCAGCTCCATCGAGTCGGCGAGCCCGCGCATCGCCGCCGCGAGGTCGTCGTCCAGGGTCGCGACGTGCACGGCGACACCGGCGGCCGGGTCGAGCGTCCACCGGCCGATTGCGGTGGCGCCGCCCGCGAGCAGGGCACCCCGCCAGAACTCCCGGCCGGTCTCGATCAGCGTGTTCATCGGATCGTCCCTTCGTCTTTGTGTGCGGGGTGTCAGACGCGGACGAGCTCGGCCGCGTAGTTGTCGTCGATGTTCATCTTTCGGACCTGCAGATCACCCGAGTGCCCGCGCATCTTCTTGGCGGGGTTTCCACCCCACTGCGCGCCCGGGGGCATTTCCTCGCCCTTCATGAGGAAGGAGTCGGCGGCGAGCACCGCCCCGTCGCCCATCGTCACGCCGTAGTGGACGAATGCGCCGACACCGAGCGTGCAGCCGGCACCGATAACCGTGCGGTCGGACTTGAACCCGCCGTCCTCCTGCGAATGGCACTGGATGACGCTGCCCGCGTTGAGCGTGGCCCCGTCCCCGATCGTGCTGAACGTCCGCTCGGTCAGGAAGCAGCCGTCGTCGAAGACCCGCCGGCCGATCCGCACACCCAGCAGGCGCCAGATCACGCTCTTGAGGGGAGTGCCGTTGAAAACATTGAGGTAGGTGTCGGCGGAGATCTTCCAGAACCGCTCGTGCCGCCAGAAGGCACGGTCGTAGATCGAGCAGCCCTGCGGCCGCAATGCCTGCAGCGACCGGAACATGCGGTCGACCAGCACCCAGTAGGTCGCGGTGAAGAAGAAGACGCCGACCCCTGCCAGCACGACCGCGGGCACGCCCAGCACGGTCCGCACGTCGAGGGCCACCTGGTAGAGCACGGTGACGGCGAAGAAGAAGATCCAGCGCACCAGCAGGAACAGCGCCATCGTGATCGTGTTGTGGACGTTCTTGGCCCACAGGCCGCGGCGCAGCTCGTCCGCGCTGCCCACGTCGAGCTGCCTGTCCCGCTCGACCGTCCGGGGGATCTCGAAGCTCGGCGCGCCCAGCAGGCCCACGCCTTCCCGCGCCTGCCCGTCCACGGGAACCATGAGCTTCGTCGCGAGGAGGCAGTTGTCCCCCGTCCTGCCCTGCGCGGGGTAGGCGATCCTGTTGCCGAGGAAGTTGTGGGCCCCGATCGACACGCGGGACAGGCGGAACGACGTGTTCGAGAAATCGGCGTTGATGATGGACAGCCCGTCCGCGACGACCGTTCCGCTGCCGACCGCGCTGAGGAACGGGGTGTCGTGCTTGACGTCCTCACCGAAGTTCGAGCCGGTCTGCTGCACTCCGCGGAGGTCGTAACCCAGCCAACGCAGGTAATGGACGATGTAGGAGCTGTCCCCGAAGAGGCGGGTGTAGAACTTCCGGTTGGTCGTGCGCGCTATCGCTCGCTGGACCCAGTAGTGGAACCCGTACAGCGGGTAGACCTTGCCCGGCTTGATGGCGCGGTTCAGCAGCCGGGGGACGGTGCCCATGAACACGAGGCCGCCGAGAACGGCTCCGAAGAAGAGCACCCCGGACATGACCAGTGCGTCGCGGTAGAAGGTCCAGCTCGTGAACTGCGCCGGACCCGGAGCCAAGAGGGCCGCGAGCTGCGGGACCGCGGTGAGGGCCAGGACCATGCCGCCGAACGCCACCGGCGAACCCACCAGGAGCAGGTTCACCAGCTGCACGGTCGCGAAGCCGACCCGGCGCGCGGTGCTGATGTGCCCCGCGGGGATCCGCTGGTAGTCCACGTCGGTCCGCTGTGCGGGAGAGCCGTGCCAGCGCTCACCATCGGGCACGGACTGTCCGGCGTGCAGGGAGGAGGAGTGCCCCAGCTGGGCGCCGTCACCGAGTGACGTCCAGATGTCGAGCACCGTGACCTCGCCGACCAGCGCGTTCTTGCCGATGCTCACCGCGCCCGTCTGGATGACGCCGTCGTGGGCCCGGTAGCCGGTGAGGAACGAGTCCTTCCGGATCACCGCGCCGTCGCCGATGGTGAGCAGGTCGGTGCACACGGGCACGTTCTTGGAGAAGATCGCGGCGCCGCGCCCGATCCTCGCGCCCAGCGCCCTCAGGTAGAGCGCGTAGAGGGGCGAGCCGGCGAACAGCGCCATCGGGTTGCGCTGGATCAGCGTCTTGACCACCCAGAAGCGGAAGTACGCCATGCTCCAGACGCTGATCTCCTGGGGCTTCCACCGGCCGACGAGCACCCACTTGAGCAGGATCGGAAGGGTGCTCAGGCCGACGAACATCGCGCCGCCGAACGCGACCGACCGGAGGTAGACGTCGATCAGGCCGGTGCCTGCGAGGACCCACTCGAAGCCCTGCACGCCGACTGCAGCGGTGAGAGCGGGGTAGCCGAGCATGAACAGCAGCTGCAGCGCCCCGCAGAGGAGGTAGCGCGGCTTGCTGGTCGGCATCGCCCGGTGCCGGGCGGCGCGGACCGTGCGGACGGCCTTGACCGCCCGCATGATCGACGTGTTCAGCATCGGCGGCTCGGGCGGCTCGGCCGGACCGACCGAGGTGGTCGCGGGCGCGAAGGCGGCGGCGAGGGCGTTGACGGTGGAGTGGCGGTAGATGTCCTTCATCGCAACGGCGGGCAGGTCGTCGCGCTTGCGCAACCTGGCGCAGAAGCGGGCCATGACCATCGAGTCCGCGCCGAGATCCTCGAAGAAGTGGGCGTCGACCGGCACCTGCGGGGCGCCGAGGACCTCGGCCAACACCGCGGCGAGCGCGGTCGCGAGGCCCGCGTCGGGGGTGCTGGGCGCGGGCGCGAACGCGGTCGCCAGTGCCGTGATGGTCGAGTGCCGGTAGATGTCCTTCATCGCGACGGCGGGCAGATCGTCGCGCTTGCGCAACCTGGCGCAGAAGCGGGCCATGACCATCGAGTCGGCGCCGAGATCCTCGAAGAAGTGGGCGTCGACCGGCACCTGCGAGGTGCCGAGGACCTCGGCCAACACCGCCGCGAGGGCCTGCTCGACGCCGGCGGCCGGCTCGGCGGTGGGCACGGGAGCCTGCGGCTCCACCAGGCCCACGGCCGGGACGGGCTCGACGGCGGGCGTACCGGAGGGCGCGACGGCCTGCGGCACGGGGAGGGGGACAGCCTGGGGCACCGGCACGGCCTGCGGCACCGGGAGCTGGACCGCCTGCGGAACCGGCACGGCCTGCGGCACCGGGAGCCCGATCGGTTGCGGCACGGGAAGCTCGACCGCCTGGGGCACGGGCAGCGGGACCGCCGACAACGCGGGCAGCGGGACCGCCGACAACGCGGGCACGGCCTGCGGCACCGGAAGGTCGACAGCAGGAACCACCGGCAGCTCGACGGTCAGCGGCTCCGTGACCCGGGTAGCCGGCAGTACGGGCTCGATCTCGTCGGCCGGCTCCGTAGAGTGGCCGCGCATCGCGTCCCGCCCGTTCACCCGGCCCAGGTACTCGATCTCGCCATCCGGGTTGACCCGGCCCAGGTCGCCGGTGCGGAAGATCCGGCCGGACGGGTTCGCGGGGATGCCGAGGAAGTCGGGGATGAACGCCTTCTCGGTGAGGTCGTCGCGGTTCAGATAGCCGCAGCTCAGCCCGATGCCGACGATGCCGATCTCCCCGATCTGCCCGTGCGGCAGCGCGTGGAACGGGTCCTCGACGTCGAGGACGACCGTGCTGTAGGTGGGCAGGGGGATCCCGATGGTCACCGGCTTGTCCGGGTGCAGCTCGGTCCAGGTGGCCGAGACCGTCGCCTCGGCCGGCCCGTAGACGCCCAGGAACCGCCGGGCGGGCTTGTGCCAGCGCCGGACCAGGTCCCGCGGGCAGTTCGGCCCGGCAACCAGCAGGAACCGCAGGTCGGGCAGCTCCTGCTCGAGGGTGGCGAGCAGGCCCGGGGCGCAGCTCATCGCCGTGACCCGCCGCGCGCTCAGGAAGGCGTGCAGGTCCTTGCCCAGCAGGCCGCGGCCGGTCGGGCGGGGCACCAGGGTGGCGCCAACGGCCCACGGCACCCAGATCTCCTCGACCGACGAGTCGGAAGCGACGGACGTGCCCTGGTACACGCGGTCCCACGGCCGGATGCCGTACACCTCGGCGGCGACCTTCACGAAGTTGCAGATGCTGCGGTGGTCGACGGCCACTCCGGTGGGCCGGCCGTCGGTGCCGGGGCGGTAGGTGATGTAGGCGAGCGAGCCGTCGCGGATCCCCCGCTCGGCGTCCAGGAGCCGATGCGGGCTCTGCTCGCCGATCAAGGGTGCCGCGAGGTCGAGCGGAACGATCTCGGCGCCGATCTGCGTCATCCGGTCGGCGATGCCCGACGTCGAGAGCACGGTGCGCACCCGGGCGTCCGCGACGATGGCGGCCGTGCGCGGGGCCGGGCTGTGGACGTCCATCGGGACGTACGCGGCCCCGATCTTCAGGACCGCGAGGATCGCGACGTAGGCATCGGTCGGACGGTCGAACAGCAGGCCGATCCGGTCGCCGGGGTTCGCGCCGCGCAGGCGGAGGTACCGGGCGAGCTGGTTGGACCGCCCGTCGAGTTCGTCGTAGGTGAGCGACAGCTCGGCGGAGTCGACCGCCGGCTGGCCGGGCCGGCCGTAGGCGCGGACCCAGTCGCAGCGCGCCTCGAACAGGCGGTCGAGGCGCTCGTCCGTACGGACCCGCCACCCCTGAGCCTCGTACCGGTCGACCAGCACCAGCTCGGACATCGGGATCGACCGGCGGATGTCCTCGCGCTCGGCGAGCGAGACGGGCTGCAGCTGCGCCGGCGGGTCGGGCATCAGGGTGCTCATGGCGTGCCCCTTCAGGCTGCGCGGGCAGCAGTGGACCGGGTGTCGAGCACGTCGTCGCCGAGCACGTCGTCGCCGTACAGGTCCTGCACCCAGTTGCTCTGGTAGATCGTGTCGAGGTAGCGCTCGCCGAGATCCGGGGCGATGGCCACCGCGGTGAGGTCGCGTGCGTCGTGGCGGGCCAGCCAGCGCATCGCGCCGCTGACGACCGTGCCGGTCGAGCCGCCGAACAGGAACCCGCGCCGGGCCAGCCGGTGGCAGGTGCGGATCGCGTCGGCCTCCTGGACGTGGAGCACCTCGTCCACGTAGCCCTCGTCGAGCAGTGGCGGGCGGACGTTCATCCCGAGGCCGGGGAGCATCCGGCGGGCCGCGGGCGTGCCGAAGCTGACCGATCCGACGGGGTCGATGGCGACGATCCGCACCGACGGGTGCCGCTCCTTGAAGTAGCGGGCGCAGCCCATCAGCGTGCCGGTCGTGCCGGCGCCGACGAAAAGCACGTCCAGCTCGGGGAATCGGCGTGCGATGGCGGGACCGGTCGTGCGGTAGTGCGCCTTCCACGCGTTGTCGTTGGTGTACTGGTTGAGCCACACGTAGCGCTTGTCGGAGGCACACAGGCTGCGGACGTAGTTCAGCCGCGCGCCGAGGTATCCGGTCTCCGGGTCGGGCTCGGTGACGACGTGCACCTCACTTCCCAATGCCTCCATCAGCAGCCTGGTCGCCAGGTTGCAGCGTGAATCGGTGACGCACCGGAACCCGTAGCCCTTGCTCGCCGCGATGATGCTCAGCGCCACGCCCAGGTTCCCGGACGAGGACTCGACCAGCACGGATCCCGGGCGAAGCACGCCACTGCGCTCCGCGGCTTCCACCATCTCGTTCGCGGCCTTCAACTTGACGGAGCCGGCGAAATTGAATCCTTCACACTTCAGGAACAACTGGCGACCGAAGATCGACTGCAGGTCGACGTAGAGATCGTCCTGGTTGAACTCCTGGGGAACGGAGATGATCGACATGATGGCCCCTCATTCGCTGGAATGCTGCGGCGACTTCCCGGTTCCGGTCGGTCGGTGCGCGACTGGCACAAGAATGCGTCCGCAGGCGGCGCGGAACGATGGGGGTGACACGTCGTCCGGCGAGGGAGACCCCCGGATCTCGGTGGGGTTGTCCCGACCAACCCGGCGGGGCCACGCACGTCGTACCGTTCCCAGAACCTGGTGGCCGCGCTCGGCCTCCGGGCGATCAGCGGTACGTGAGCCGGCGCAGGAGCACTTCCGCGGGCCCGCGGGCGCCGCGACGCCGCAGCAGCTCGGCCATCCAGACGGTGGCGAGCCAGGTCCCGACCGCGAGCACGGCCGTGCCCGCCACGCCGAGGTCGTCGCTCAGGTCGAGCGCGTAGGGCGCGAACACGAGCGTCCAGACCACGGACTGGGAGAGGTAGCAGGTCAGCGAGCGCTGACCCACCGCCGTGACGGCGCGGGTCACCGGACCCCGCCGCTGCCCGATCCGCCCCGCCAGCAGGGCGAGCGCCGCGGCGTAGCCGGGCCCGCCCAGGTAGCCGGTGGCGTCGTGCAGGGTGACGAGCAGGCCGAGGTCCGGGCCGGCCGGGAGCACCCCGGCCACCGTGAGGCCGAGCGGCAGCCCGCCCGCGACGGCAGCGCCGATCCCGACCGCCGCCGCGACGGTCAACAGCACGTGGTGGCGAGCCGGCTCCTCCAGCAACCGCCTGCGCGCCGCAACGATGCCGAGCAGGAACGGCGCGAGGAGCCCAATGGCCTCCATCGGCACGAGCAGCGGCCACACAGCCGCCCGCTCGACGAACGCGGTAACCGGGTCCGGCGACAGCAGCGCGGGGTCCGGCCCCGCCACCAGCGCCGCATCGTCGGCGCTCGGCAGCGACAGCACCACGAGCATCAGCCCGGCGAGCGTCAGCAGCACCCACTCCTTCCAGCGCACGGCGCCGACCAGGAGGAGCGCGAGGAACCCGTACGCCGCGACGATGTCGCCGACGTAGAGCAGCACGCAGTGCAGGAACCCGATCAGCATCATCCACAGGCTCCGGCGCCGGACCAGCCTGCTGACCGCCTTCCACGGCGTGCCCGCCTCCTGCTGGCGGCGCGCCAGCTGCACCACGCCGTACCCGAAGAGCACGCTGAACAGCGGGAACGCGCGCCCGTCCACGAGCGTCGCGATCGCGGTCGCGACGGCGGCGTCCAGCGCCGAACCGCCGAGCGGGAAGCCGACGAGGTACCGCGGGCCCTGCAGGAAGTAGTGCGAGTTGGCGAGGGCGATGAACAGCAGCATCACGCCGCGGGCGAGGTCGGGCGCGAGAACGCGCTCGGCCAGTCCGGTCGGGCGTATGCGGATCTCGGGCACGCGTCCAGGAAACCCGGGATGATCGCCTCCGGTCACCAGCCGGAGGTCTCGAACCGGCCGACCTTCGTACTCATTCGTCGCTCAGCTCGTCCTCCAACGGTCGCAGTTCGGCGACGAACTGGTCCAGGAACCCGGGCCACGCCGGGACGGGCACGGCCGGGCGCACCACGAACTTGGTGAGGCCCGCGTCGACGTACCGCCGGACGAGCTTCCGCGCCTCGCCCCAGCCGCACGGGACGAGGGCGGCCGGGTCGACGTCCGGGCGGCGGCCGGCGACCCGCTGCCGCGCCGCGACGACGTCGGACTCGGAAGCGCCGGGCGTGACCACGGCGATGTTGGTCCCGTAGTGGTCGTCCTCGATCTCCCGCCCCGCCTCCGCGGCGGCGCGTTCGATCTGCGCGCGGGCGCCCACGGCCTCGTCCGGGGTGACGAGGCTGCCCAGCCAGCCGTCGGCGAGCCGGCCGACCCGCCGCAGCCCGGCCGGCGCGCGGCCGCCCAGCCAGATGTCCGGCGGCCGGGGCGGCAACGGCGCCACCGACACGTCGTCGAGGTGAAAGAACCGACCGTGGTGCGTGACCCGCGGCTCGGCGAGCAGCCGGCGCACCACCGTGAGCGACTCGTCGAACAGCGCGGCACGGTCCCCGTCCGGGGCGGGGAAGAGCGGCCGTTCCGCCGCGATCGCCGGCCGCACACCGAACGCGGGCAGGATCCGTTTCGGCGCGAGCGCGACCAGCGACGCGAGCTGAGCCGCCACCAGCGCCGGGTTCCGCCCGGGCAGCACGACGACGCCGCTGCCGACCTTCAGGTCCCGGGTGCGGGACACCGCGTACCCCATCCCGACGAGCGGGTCGATCAGCGGCGCGGACGCCTGGTCGGCGAGCCACAGCGAGTCGATCCGCCTCGCCTCCAGCTCGTCGACGAGGTCCGCCAGCTCGGGGCCGGGACCCGGCCCTGCGGCGAGTGGAACCGACCCGATCCCCATGCGGACCTTCACGGTCGTCACGCTACTGGGTACGGGCGGCTACCGTGAGTGGACGAGGACCACAGTAGGTTCGGCGGACGTGCATCCCTTCTCCGTGCGCTCCGAACACCGCCAGCTCGACTACGGGGTCCGCCTCGAATGGGGCCGGGAGGGCGCCACGCTGCTGGCGGCCGAGTGCGCCGTCGTGATCGTGGTCGACGTGCTGTCGTTCTCCACCGCCGTCGACGTCGCCGTGGGCCGCGGGGTGGCGGTACTCCCGCTGCGTTCCGCGGAACGCGACGGGCCCGTACCGCCGGACGTCGTCCGCGCCGGTCCTCGGGGCGGGCCGGGGCCGTCGCTCTCCCCCGCCTCGCTCACCGGGCTGCCCGCCGGCACCCGCCTCGCGCTGCCCTCCCCCAACGGCGCCACCCTCTGCGCCGCCGTCGCCGCCACCGGGGCCGTGCTGCTCGCTGGCTGCATTCGCAACGCATCCGCCGTGGCGGCATCGGCCAGTGCCGTCGGCGGGTCGGTGGGAATCGTCCCGGCCGGGGAGCGGTGGCCGGACGGCACCATGCGCGTCGCCGTCGAGGACGCGCTCGGGGCGGGCGCGATCGCGGCCGCGCTGCCCGGCCGCTCCCCGGAGGCCGAGCTGGCGGCCGCGCAGTTCGCCGCCGCCCGCGACCGGGGGCTCGTGGACGTGCTCGCGGCCACCTCGTCCGGACGCGAGCTGCGCGCCGACGGCTTCCCCGACGACGTGGAGCTCGCCGCCGCCCTCGACGCGAGCACGGCCGTGCCGGGCCTGCGCGACGGCTTCCTGCGCGCCGCGTGATGGACGGGCGCTGGCTGGAGGTCGGGGACGGCGTCCTCGCGCGCCGGTACGCCGAGCTGGACCTCACCGTCGGGCTGGTGCTCGGCGCCGAGCGCGCCCTGGTCGTCGACACCCGCGGCGACGCGCGGCAGGGCGCGGAGCTCGCCGCCGCGGTCCGGGCCGTCACCACGCTCCCGCTGACCGTTGCGATCACGCACGCCCACTTCGACCACTGCTTCGGTACCGCGGCCTTCGCGCCTGCCCCCGTGCACGCGCTGCCGCGGTGCCGCGAGGTGCTCGCCGCCACCGCGGCGGCCCAGCGGAGGCAGTGGGCGGCCTACTACCGCGACCGCGGCGACGCAGGCACCGCCGACGCTCTCGCGGCCACCGAACCCGCACTGCCCGGCACCGACGCGCCCGCCACGCTCGACCTCGGCGGCCGCTCGGCCGACCTGCTGCACCTCGGCCGCGGCCACACCGACCACGACCTGGTCGTCGCGGTGCCCGACGCGGGCGTCGTGTTCGCAGGTGACCTGGTCGAACAGGGCGCACCACCCGACATGGGGGACGCCATCGTCCCGGAGTGGCCCGCCACCCTCGACGCGCTCCTCGCCCTGGACCCACACACGGTCGTACCCGGCCACGGCGACCCGGTCGACCCCGGGTTCGTGGCGGCGCAGCGGGCGGAGCTGGCCGAGGTGGCGGCGCTGCACGCCGCGGTTGCGAACGGCTCGCTGTCCGCCACCGAGGCCGCTGGCCGCTCCCCCTACCCCGGCGTGCCGTGGCCCGAGCACCCGTGATCATCACCAGTGCCGACGGCGCCGCCCGGCAGGCCTCCTCATCTAGGGTTGCCCGGGTGACGTTCTCAGCCCAGCTCCGGGAGCTGACCGCATCCACGTGGGACGCCGCCGTCGGGCACCGGTTCGTCGACGAGGTCTGGCGCGGGCGGGTCGACCCCGACGTGCTGACGACCTACCTCGTGCAGGACCACCAGTTCGTCGACGCGTTCCTGGCGTTGATGGGTGCTGCCGTGGCGTCGGCCGACCGGGCGGACGCGCGCGTGGTGCACGCCCGGCAGCTCGGGATCGTCGCCGGCCCGGAGAACGACTTCTTCGCCCGCGCGCTGGACACCCTCGACGTCCCGCTGACCGAGCGCACCGAGCCCCAGCTGCTGGAGCCGACCCGCGGCTTCATCGAGCTGATGGACGACGCCCGCCGCAGCGCCGACTACCCGTCGTGCCTCGCCGTGCTGCTGGTCGCCGAGTGGCTGTACCTGGAGTGGGCCATGCGTCCCGAGGAACCGCTCCCGGAGGAACCGCTGGAAGCGGAGTGGATCGCGCTGCACAGCGGGCGGGCGTTCGCGACGTGGGTGGAGTTCCTGCGCGCGGAGTTCGACCGCGTGTGCGCGGGCCTCCCGCCGGCCCATCGCGACCGGGTGCAGGAGCAGTTCGTCCGCGCCGTCGACCTCGAGCTGGCCTTCTTCGACGCGGCCTACACCTGAACCTGCGTAGCACCCCCGTCATATCGATGTGGGAGCGTCACCGCATGAGTGACGTGCCGCTGCTCGGCGCCGAGGAGGAGTTCCACGTCGTCGACCTGGAGACCCGCCGGGCCGCGCCGGAGGTCGACGCGCTGCTCACGCAGCTCGACGGCACGGAGTTCGCGCCCGAGCTTCAGCGGTCGCTCGTGGAGACGAACACGCCGGTCTGCAGCACGCTCGACGAGCTGCGCGGCCACATCAGACGGCTGCGCAGCCGCCTCGAGGCCGTCGCCGAACCGCTCGGGCTGGGAGTCGTCGCCGCCGGCACCGTGCCGCTCGCCGAGATGGACGGCGACGCCATCTCGGCCGGTGCCCGCTACGAGAAGATGCAGCACGAGTACCAGATGCTCGTGCGCGAGCAGCACATCTGCGGCGCGCAGGTGCACGTGGACGTGCCCGATCGGGACCTCGCGGTGCAGGTCGTGCGCCGGGTGGCGCCGTACCTGCCGATCCTGCTGGCAATCTCGGCCAGCTCGCCGTACTGGAACGGCCGCGACTCGGGCTACGCGAGCTTCCGGTCGATGGTGTGGTCGCGCTGGCCCACCGCGGGCCCGCCCGCCCACGTCGAGACGGCGGCCGACTACGACGCGCTGGTCTCCGACCTCATCGCGTCCGGCACGATCAGCGACCCCGGGATGGTCTACTTCGACATCCGGCCGAGCGCCCACCTGCCCACGGTCGAGCTGCGGGTGTGCGACGCCTGCCCGGACGTCGAGGACGTCGTCCTGATCGCCGGGCTCTTCCGCGCGCTGGTCGGCAAGGCGCGCGCGGATGCGGAGGAGGGCCTGCCGCTACCGGAGGTGCGCCACGAGCTGCTGCGCGCGGCGTCGTGGCGCGCGGCCCGATCCGGGCTGGAGGGCGACCTCGTCGACCTCGTCGGGCCGGCCCTCGTCGCGCCGCCGCTGGTCGTCGGCCAGCTCGTCGACCAACTGCGCCCGCAGCTGGAGGAGCTCGGCGACTGGGAACAGGTGCTCGAGCTCTCGCAGGCCACGCTCTCCCGCGGCAGCGCGGCGGCCCGCCAGCGCCGGGTGTTCGGTCGCCGCGGCGAGCTCACCGACGTCGTGGACGTGCTGATCGCCAACACCCAGGGTCGCACGCTGCGCACCGAGCCGCCCGCCACCGTGCCGAGCACGCCCCAGCTGCTTCTCGGCTACCACAAGACCGACGACGAGCGCGCCGCGTACGACGAGGCCGTGAGCGCGGGGGGCACCGTGCTGCCGCACTACGGCTGGATGTTCCGCACGCTCGACCGGCTGGGTCCGCGCGGCATGCGGGCGGCCCAGGCGGCGCTGCGCACCGAGCAGCATGCGCGCGGCGTCACGTTCCGGGTGGGCGACAGCGACACCGACCGGCTCTTCCCCCTCGACCTGGTCCCGCGGATCGTCACCTCAGAGGACTGGGAGATCCTCACGGCCGGGCTCGCGCAACGCGTGCGGGCGCTCGAGGCGTTCCTGCGCGACCTGTACGGCGAGCGGCGGATCGTCGCCGACGGCATCGTGCCGGCCCAGGTCGTGGACGACGCGCCGGGCTGGAGCCGCCTCGGCAAGCTCGTGCCGGCCGACGCCGTGCGCATCGCCGTGGCCGGTATCGACCTCGTCCGCGACCGGGCCGACCACTGGTTCGTGCTGGAGGACAACCTGCGCGTGCCATCCGGCGTCGGTTACGCGCTGATCAGCAGGCGGCTGATCCGCAGCGCGATGCCCGACCTGGAGCCGCCTGCGGGCGTCGTCGGGCTGGAGGCGGTGCCCGGCATGCTGCGCTCGGCCCTGCTCTCGGCCACCGAACCGGACGCGCCGGGCCACGACGAGGTCGCCCTGCTGTCCGCGGGACCGTCCGACTCCGCCTATTTCGAGCACAATCTCCTCGCCGACCGAATGGGCGTGCCGCTGGTGACCCCGCGCGACCTGCAGGTCACCGAGGACGGCGTGTACCTCGTGAGCACCGGCGCCCGGCGCAGACTGTCGGCGCTCTACCGTCGGATCGACGAGAAGGAGCTGCTCACGGCGACCGGCGCCGACATGCGCCCGATCGGCCGGGCCCTGTCGAACGCGGTGGCCCGGGGCAACGTCGCGCTGCTCAACGCGCTGGGCAACGGCGTGGCCGACGACAAGCTGGTCTACGCCTACGTGCCGGAGATGATCCGGTACTACCTGGGCGAGGACGTGCTGCTCGACAACGTCCCGACCTACCCGTGCGTCGACCCCGACCGGCGCGAGGAGGTGCTCGACCGGCTCGCCGAGCTCGTGATCAAGCCCGTGGACGGCTACGGCGGGCAGGGCATCGTGATCGGCCCGCTCGCCGACCGCGCCGAGCTGGCCGAGGTGGCGGAGAAGGTTCGCGCCGACCCGGCGAGCTGGGTGGCGCAGGACCTCGTGCACCTGTCCACCCATCCCACGTTCGCCGGCGACCACCTCGAACCGCGGGCCGTGGACCTGCGCGCCTTCGTGCTCCAGTCGCAGGTGGGCGACCGCACCGCCGTGGACGTCGCCCCGGCCGCCCTGAGCCGGGTGGCGCCGGCCGGGAGCATGATCGTCAACTCGTCGCGCGGGGGCGGGGCGAAGGACACCTGGGTGCTGCGCTGAGAGAGAGGGACACCGCTCACCCGCCGACCGCACAACAGCGACGTGATGCCGAGACCCTCTGGCGCTACCACCAGCTCGACCACCCGATACGTGCATGCGACGCCGCCATCGCGCTCGGCAGCCATGACCTGGGGGTTGCGACGTGCGCCGCCCAGCTCTACCTCCGCGAGCTGTTCCCCGTCATCGTCTTCACCGGCGGCAGCTCCGCCACCACCCGGGACCGGTTCCCGCGGGGGGAGGCGGTGCACTACCGAGAGCACGCTCTCGCGTTCGGCGTGCCGGAATCGGCTGTGCTGGTCGAGCCGACGGCCACGAACACGGGCGCGAACATCACGAAGTCCCGGGCGGTGCTCGAAGCGGCTGGTCACCACCCGGCGAGCATTCTGCTGATCTGCAAGCCGTACGCGCAGCGCCGCAGCTACGCGACCGTGCGCAAGCTGTGGCCCGAGGTGAACGTCGTGTGTGCCTCGGCGACGGCCAGCTACCGGAACTACGTGGCGAGCATCGGCGACGAGCACCTCGTCATCAGCATGATGGTGGGGGACGTGCAGCGGATCGTCGAGTATCCGGCGCGTGGGTCATCGTTCCGCAAGTGGTACCGCGACCGGTCGAGGACGCCTACCGCCGGCTACGCGACGCCGGATTCGACAGCCGTCGAATCCCCGACAGGTAGTGTCAGCCGATGCCACGAGAACCTCGGCTCGCGGAGGACGCCGCCGACATCCAGGCGGCGGAGGAGGCCAGGGCCGAGATGCGGGAGACCGGCGCGACGCCGATCCCATGGGAGCAGATCAAGGCCGACCTGCTCCCATGAATGCCCCTCCCAGGGCCGCTACCCCCGCTTCGCGCACGCCGCGATCAGCGGCAGCGGGTCGGGTGCCTCGCCGGTGGGTTGGAACACCACCGTGCTCGCGCCGATCTCGGCGAACGTGCTGATCGCCTCGTCGATCCGGTCCACCAGGTCGGAGGCTCCCGCGTCGACCTCGACGAACACGATGTTGTCGAACGGTTCGTCGGTGCGACCCGCCGTACGCCTGCCTGCGGCCGCGTGCCCCATCCCTTCCCGGACCTGGTCGGGGGTGAGCACCGAGTCGAGGATGACGCCGTCGCCCAGCTCACCGGCCAGGCCGACGGTCTTGGGTCCGCGCCCGCCGACGATCACCGGCGGCGGGGAGGCGGGCGGCCAGTCGAGCGTGACGTCACGCAGGCGCACGTAGCGGCCCTCGACGTCGACGGTGCGACCGTGCAGGAGCTCCCGCACGGCGGTGGTGTACTCCCGCAGCAGCGTCATCGGCGACTCCGCGCGCACCCCGATCTGGTCCATCCACTCGAGCACGCCGTGCCCGAGCGCGGGCCGGAACCGGTCCGGGAACATCCGGGCGACAGTGGCGATCTCCATCGCGGCCAGCGCCGGGTTGCGCAGCGGCACCGGCATCAGCCCGACCCCGACCTGGATCCGCTCGGTCCACGCGAGCGCCGCGGTGGCCGAGGTGAGCCCGCCCTCGCAGAAGCAGTCCTCCCACAGCCACAGCTGGGCGATGTCCGCGGCCTCGGCCGCGAGGACCACGTCGCGCAGCACCTCGGGCGGGGACTGCGGGCGGAAGATCACACCGATCGTCGGGTCCGTCATGACGTGATGAGATCACAGGGGTCCGACACCTGTTGGAAACACGTCGCGGGGTTGCGCGGGTGCCCCGCGGCGTCGTCCACTCGACCGACGACGAGCGGAGGACAGCAATGTGCGGAATCGCCGGCGAGATCCGGTTCGACGGCAGAGAGCCGGACGTCCCGGCCGTCGCGCGGATCACGGCCGAGATGCACCGCCGCGGCCCGGACGGGTCGGGTGTGTACGCCACGGGCGCGGTCGCGCTCGGGCACCGCCGCCTGAAGATCGTCGACCTCTCGGAGCGCGGGGCGCAGCCGATGGTCGATCCGGAGCTGGGGCTGGCCGCCGTGTTCAACGGGCTGATCTACAACTACCGGGAGCTGCGGGCCGAGCTGGAGACCGCCGGGTACCGGTTCTTCTCCACGTCCGACACGGAGGTGCTGCTCAAGGCGTTCCACCGGTGGGGCCCGGCGTGCGTGGAGCGGTTCCTCGGGATGTTCGCGTTCGGGATCGTCGAGCGCGACACCGGCGTGCTGACGCTCGGCCGCGACCGGCTGGGCATCAAGCCGCTCTACGTCACCGAGGGCTCGGGGCGGCTGAGGTTCGCCTCCTCGCTGCCGGCGCTGCTCGCGGGCGGTGGCGTCGACACCTCGATCGACCCGGTGGCGCTGCACCACTACATGACGTTCCACTCGGTCGTTCCCGCGCCGCACACGATCCTCACCGGGGTGCGCAAGCTGCCGCCGGCCACCGTCCGCACGGTCCGGCCGGACGGCAGCTCCGACGACCGCGTGTACTGGCGGCCCGAGCACGTCCGACGCCCCGAGCACGCCGGCATGAGCGCGCGCGACTGGAGCGACGCCGTGCTGGAGGCGCTGCGGGTCGCGGTGCGGCGGCGGATGGTCGCGGACGTCCCGGTCGGCGTGCTGCTGTCCGGCGGGCTGGACTCCTCGCTGGTGGTAGCGCTGCTGGCGAGGGAGGGCCAGACCGGCCTGAAGACGTTCAGCGTCGGCTTCCACGCCACCGCGGGCGAGGCCGGCGACGAGTTCGAGTACTCCGACCTCGTCGCCAAGGAGTTCGGCACCGACCACCAGCAGATCCTCGTGGACCCGGCGCGCATGCTGCCCGCTGTCGATGCCGCGATCACGGCGATGGCCGAGCCGATGGTGAGCCACGACTGCGTGGCGTTCCACCTGCTCGCCGAGGACGTGTCGAAGTCGGTCACCGTGGTGCAGTCCGGTCAGGGCGCTGACGAGGTGCTGGCCGGCTACGACTGGTACCCGCCGCTCGCGGGCGTGGCGCGGGAGCGGGGGCCCGAGGCGTACGCGGAGGTGTTCACCGACCGCCCGCACTCCGAGCTGGCCGAGATCCTCGAACCGGAGTGGATGCTCGACCACGACCCGAGCCGCGCGTTCGTCGCCGAGCAGTTCGCCGCGCCGGGCGCCGACGAGACGATCGACGCCGCACTGCGGCTCGACTCGACCGTCATGCTGGTGGACGACCCGGTGAAGCGGGTCGACAACATGACCATGGCGTGGGGGCTCGAGGCGCGGGTCCCCTTCCTCGACCACGAGCTGGTGGAGCTGGTGGCGGCCTGTCCCCCGGAGTTCAAGCTCGCCCACGGCGGGAAGGGCGTCCTGAAGGACGCAGCGCGCGGGGTGGTCCCGGACGCCGTCATCGACCGGCCCAAGGGGTACTTTCCGGTCCCGGCGATCCGGCACCTCGAAGGGCCGTTCCTGGACAGGGTGCGCGACGCGGTCACGGATCCGGTCGCGAAGGCCAGGGGGCTGGTGCGCCGGGACTGGCTGGACGTCATGCTGGCGGACCCGAACACGAAGAGAACGAACCTGGGGTCCAACGCGTTGTGGCAGGTGGCGCTGTTGGAGATGTGGCTGCAGGAGAGGGGGCTGTAGAGGATGGAGCACGGGGGGTTCACGGAGCGACGCCTCGCGCGTATCGGCGGCACCGCGGATGCGCACGGGCTCTTCACACCGCGCTACGGCCATCCGGCCCCGTCGCCGGACGGTTCCCTGCTCGCCTGGATCTCCGACCGCGACGGCCGGCCGCGCGCCTGGGTCGCGCCGCTTCCGCCGGAAGGCGCCCAGGTGTCGGAGCCGGAGCGGCCGCTGCCCGCCGACGGCGACGTCGAGACGATGTCCTGGTCGCCGGATGGCTACTGGATCGCCTGCCAGGTCGCCCCGTACGGCGGCGAGCGCACCCAGGTCCAGGTGATCTCACCGGACGGCGGCGAGGTGCGCGATCTCGCCCCCGGCGCGGCGGCCGCCGTCCTCGGGGTCTGGTCCCCCACCGGCCGGCAGCTCGGCGTCACGATCTTCGCCGAGGGATCCGGGGAGGGGCAGGCCTGCCTCGTCGACCTGCGTGACGGCACCTCCACCGTGCTCGCGTCCGGCCCGGCCGCCCGCGTGTGCGCGGTGAGCGGCGACGGAAGGCGGGCCGTCGTGAGAGTCGGCCCGCGCGGGGCCCGCCGGCTCGAGCTGGTGGACCTGCGCAGCGGCGTGCGCACCGAGCTGCTGCCCGGCGGGGCCAACGTGGCGGACGCCCGGTTCGGCGTCACCGGCCGCCAGCTCTTCGTGCACACGGACGCGGGGCGGGAGCGCCCCGCGCTGCTCGCCGTCACACTCGGCGGCACCAGCGGCGTCTCCACCGTCTACCCCATCGCGGAGCGCCCCGACGACGACCTCGACCTCGTGGCACTCGACCCGGCAGGCGTGCGCGCCGCGCTCTCGTGGAACGTCGACGGGCGGAGCGAGGTGGAGCTGCTCGACCTGCGTTCCGGCCTGCTCGAACCGGTCGTCCCGGTGCCCGGCGACGTCGTCACGAACTTCGCGTTCACCCGCGACGGCGCGGCCCTGCTCGTGGCGAACGAGGGTCCAGCGGTGTCGCCGCGGCTCTCGCGGATCGGCCTCGACGTGCACGGGGTCGCCACCCCGCTGCTGCGCCCCGCCAAGCAGTTCGGCGCCTCGTTCGTGGAGCCAACGCTGCACGAGTTCCGCGCGGAGGACGGGCTGCGCCTGTCGGGCTGGCTGTTGCGGCCCACCGGAGCGCTCGGCCCGCTGCCCACGCTGATCTGGCTGCACGGCGGGCCGGAGGCGCAGGAGCGGCCCACGTTCCAGCCGCTGTTCCAGGCGCTGGTCGCCGAGGGCATCGCCGTCTTCGCGCCGAACGTGCGCGGCTCGGGCGGCTACGGGCGCTCCTTCACCACGGCCGACGACGTCGAGCGCCGCTTCGTCGCGATCACGGACGTGCGGGCGGCCGTCGACTTCCTGGTCTCCGCCGGGCTCGCCGATCCCGCCCGCGTCGGGGTCTCCGGCCGCTCGTACGGCGGCTACCTCGCCCTCGTGGCGCTGGTCTGGTTCCCCGACCTCTTCGCCGTGGGCGTCGACGTCTGCGGCATCTCCGACTTCGCCACGTTCTACGAGCACACCGAGCCGTGGATCGCCTCTGCCGCCACCACCAAGTACGGCGACCCGCACACCGACGCCGCCCTGCTGCGGGAGCTGTCCCCGATGCACCGGATCGACCGGATCACCGCACCCCTGCTCGTGGTGCACGGTGCCCACGACACGAACGTGCCGCTCGAGGAGGCCCGGCAGGTGGTCGACGCGCTGCGCGAGCGCGGCGCGAGCCCGGGGTTCCTGCTCTTCGAGGACGAGGGCCACGAGGTGCACGGCACCGACAACCGGGCGGTGTTCGTCCGCGAGGTGGTGGGCTGGGTGACCGGCCACCTGCTGGGACTGTCCGAGCAGACGGCATGACCGCGTCCGCGGCCCTGCGTGCGTGGTGGCACCACCGGCAGGGCCTCGACGGACACCTGACCGGCCTGTCCGCCGCCGACGTGCTCGCCCGCACGGGGTGGGCGCGATCCGTTGGCGGCTCCACGCCGTACCTCACGCTGTTCGCCCGCGCGGGGATCGGCCGCGACGAGGTCGACAAGGCCGTCGCAGCCGAGGAGATCTGCGAGCTGCCGTCGGCGCGCGGGTGCACGTACGTCCTCCCCGCAGCCGACTTCGCGGTCGGGCTGACCTGCGGTGCGGCCGCTCCCGAGGCCGAGCTCACCAGCGCCGTGAAGCACCTCGACGTGACCCGATCCGAGGTCGAGGAGCTGTGCGACGCGGTGCTGCGCGTGCTGGACGCCGCCGGCGGGCCACTCGACCCGGCGGCGCTGCGGCGTGAGCTCGGCCCGGCCGTCCGCAGCCTCGGCGAGGCGGGCAAGAAGCGCGGCACCACCTCCACGCTCCCGCTCGCGCTCGGCCTGCTGCAGGCCCGCGGGCGGGTCCGGCGGGTCCCGGTGAACGGGCGGCTCGACGAGCAGCGGTACGGGTACGTGCCATGGGTGCCGTCGCCGCTCGCCGACGCACCGGACGCCGAGGCCGCCCGCACCGAGCTGGCCCTCCGCTTCTTCCGCTGGGCCGGCCCGGCGTCGCTGAAGCACTTCCGCTGGTTCTCCGGGCTCGGAGCGGCGGCCGCGAAGGCGTCGGTCGCGCGGCTGGGTCTGGTCCCGGTCGATGACCTGCTCGCGTTGCCCGACACGGTCGACGAGCTGGCGGCCTTCGAGCCGCCGGACGAGCCGTCGTACGCGCTCGTCGGGTGGATCGACGGCATCCACCTCCTGCACCGCGACCTGCAGCGGCTGCTCGACCCGGTCGACGCGGCGCGGCCCGAGCCGGCGTCCACCAGCGGGCGCACGCTCGGCGACCTCACCGACCCGCCGTGCCAGCTGATCGTGGACCGCGGGCGGATCGTCGGGCTGTGGGAGTACGACCCGGACGCGCGCGAGATCGTCCGGCAGCTGTTCGTGCCGGAGGACGACGCACTGCGCGCCGCGATCGCCCGGACCGAGGAGTTCGCCCGCGAGCAGCTCGGCGACGTTCGCGGGGGGAGCCTCGACTCGCCCGCCTCCCGCGCGCCGCGGCTGGCCGCCTTGCGGGCTACAGCTGGCTGAACGACTCCATGATCGTCTGCCCGTCGGACCCGGTGCCCACCACGAACCGGTACGGCTCGCTGGACGTGGAGCCGTCGCGGCGGGTGAACACCACCGTGCCCTCGACGGTGTTGTCGCCGGTCTGGCGGGCGTTCTGCACGGTCACGCTCGCCACCCCCGCCCAGAAGCGGTCGTAGCCGCTCCGCCCGTTGGACTGGCGCTGTGCCTCGGAGCCGAGCAGCTGCCACGCGGAGTTGGTGTCGCCCGGCAGCAGCCCGTAGTAGCTCTGGACGAACGCGACGGCATCGGTCGGGACGGCGGCCGCCGAAGTCGGCGCGCTCGCCGGGGGGGTCGGCGGCGCGGTCGTGGGTGCGGAGGTGGCCGGGGGCGGGGTGGTCTCCTGCGGGCCCGCGGTCGGGGCGGCGGGAGCGCTGGTGGGTGCCTGCTGGGCGGCCGGGGTGCCGCCGCTGCTGGTGAGGATCGCGACGGTGACACCGGCGCCGAGGGCCAGCACGGCGAGCACCCCGAGGAGCAGCGGCATCCGCCGGTTGCGCCGGGGCGCGGGCCGCGCGGGCGGCGGGCTCGGCACGTCCGAGAGCGTGGGTGGCCCGGACCGGGCGGGGGGCGGCACGACGGCGGTGCTCGCCGGTGCGGACACCAGCGGCGCCAGTCCGGCGTCGCCACCGGAGCTCAGCGCCGCGAACGCGTCGCGGGCCTGGGCGGCCGACGGCCGGTCCTCCGGCTCCCGGCTCAGCAGCCGCATGATCACGTCGACGACGGGGCCGTCCTGCTTCGGCGGCCGCACCTGCTCCGTGGCGACCTTGTGGAGCAGGGCGTAGGCGTTGTCGTCGAGCCCGAAAGGCGGGATGCCCTCGATGGACGCGTAGAGGGTGGCGCCGAGCGCGAACACGTCGGACGCCGCCGTGGGGGTGAGCCCGCGCGCCGCCTCGGGGGACAGGAACGCGGGCGTCCCGGCGATCATGCCCGTGCGCGTGAGCTGCACGTCGTCCACGGCGCGGGAGACCCCGAAGTCGGTGAGCTTCACCCGACCGTCGTCGGCGATCAGCACGTTGCCCGGCTTGACGTCGCGGTGCGTGACGCCCGCGACGTGCGCGGCGGCCAGCCCGTCGGCCACCTGGCGCCCGATCTCGGCGACCTCCTCCGGCGGCAGCGGGCCCTTCTCCCCCAGCACGGCCGCGAGCGACCGCGAGGGCAGGTACTCCATCACCAGCCACGGCCGGTCCTCGTGCACCACGACGTCGAACATGCTGATCACGTGCGGGTGCTGCAGCCGCGCGCCGATCCGGCCCTCGCGCAGGATGCGCTGGCGCGACTCCTCCAGCGCGTCGATGCCGGCCGCGGTGGGCGGTGCGGTGGCCGCGAGCAGCTCCTTGACGGCGACGGTGCGGTTGAGCAGCTCGTCGGTCGCTCGCCACACCGCTCCCATGGCACCTGCGCCGATGCGCTCGTCGAGTCGGTAACGACCGCCGACGCGGACGGGGGTGTCATCGGATGCGGGGCTCATCGCCCGCAAGGGTATCCAGGTGCGCTGAGAGCATGCTAAGCGCGGGGCATTCCCCCGAAAGAGTGGGCGGGAGCAGCCCTCGGGTCATCCGCGACGCCGGGAGATTACCCAGAGGAGGGTGGCGACGCCAGCGGCGAGAACCGCGCAGAGGAACGCGGAACCGCCGGTGAGCGCGCCCATCACCGCCACCCCGACGGTCGCGCCGGTATGGCGGACGGCGTTCAGCAGTCCGCTCGCCGTTCCGGCGGTGCCCGGCGGGGCGGCCGCGACCACGACCGTCACCAGTGCGGGCAAGGTCAGCGACACCCCGGTACCGATCAGGAACAGCGCCGCCGCGAGCACGGGGTACGACGCCGTGGGCCAGGCGGCCGGCAGCGCGGGGCCCACGGTGAGCAGAACGAGCCCGATGAGGACGGGGAGCCAGGGGCCGCGGGCGGCGACGATGCGCGCCGTGAACACGGGCCCGGCCGCGGTCGGGAGCGTGAGCCGCAGGAACGCGAGGCCGGCCTGCAGCGGCGTGAGGTGGTGGGCGGCGCCCTGCAGGAGCGACGTGGTGGTGAACAGCACACCGGCGAGTACGAGGTTGACCGCCGCACCCACAGCCAGGCCGGCGACCACCCCCGGCGCTCGCAGGAGCGCCTGCGGCACCGCCGGCGTCTCGGCACGCCGTTCCCAGTGGACGAACAGCAGCGCGCCGATCACCGCCGGCACCGCGGCGAGCGGCTGCGCGGCCCGCCCGTGGAGCTCGCCCTGCGGGTCGTCTGGCGTGGCGACGACGACGGCCGAGAACTGCGTGAGGCGCTCTATGCAATTGCTTCCTGAGCAGCTGGTTCGCGCCGGCACCTACCGTTCGGCGCACGAGATCAGGCATCCGTGACAGACGGTGCGTCTTTCCGGTGACGACCCTCTCGGGTGGAAGCGGGAGACGCTCGACGGGGGCACCATGGTCACACCGCGCAGGCGCAGGCGGGCGCCGCGCGAACTCACCGCAGCCGGCAGCGAAGGGGAGAAGATGAAGATCGCCGACATCCTCGACACCAAGGGATCGACCGTCCACTCCGTGCTGCCATGGCTCACCGTGTCAGAAGTCGTGGAGCGTCTCGGCAAGCTGGGCATCGGGGCCGTGCTGGTGTGCGAGGAGCACAGCACCATCCAGGGGATCGTGTCCGAGCGGGACATCGTCCGCGCCCTGCGCAAGCACGGCGCCGCGCTGCTCGCGATGCCCGTGAGCGAGGTCATGACCCGCTACGTCCAGACCGCAGGCCCGGACGAGACGGTCGCCCACGCCATGGCCCGGATGACCGCGGGCCGCTACCGGCACCTCCCCGTCGTCGACCACGGCCGCCTGGTGGGCATGGTCAGCATCGGCGACCTGGTGAAGCACCGGGTGCGCGAGATGGAGCTGGAGACGGGCGTCCTGCGCGACGCCCTGATCTCCCGCTACTGAATCACCGGATGCCGGCGAAGCCACTTTCCTGACGCGGGGACGCCGAAAGGTGGCTTGCCGGCATCGGGGAGTGCGTGGCCGGACGACCGGAGCATCGAGGCCGGGCTCAGCGCGCCACGAACGCGCTCAGCAGCGCCTGCACCTCGTAGACGTCGACTCCCTTGCCGAACTGCTTCGCGATGGGCGTCGGGCTACCGGAGAGCCAGATCTTCAGCTCGGCGTCGAGATCGAACGTGCCCGCGGTCTCGACGCTGAAATGCGTGATGCTCCAGTATGGAATGGTGTGGTACTCGACCTTGCGTCCGGTCATGCCCTGCTTGTCGACGAGGATGAGTCGGCTGTCGGTGAACAGGAACGCGTCCCGCACCAGCTGGTACGCGGCGTGCACCTGCTCCCCGCGAGCCAGGAGCCGGCCGTACTCCCGCGCAGCTGCGGCGGGATCCATCCGGGACGCGTTGCCGATGATGCCGTTGAGGATTCCCACGCCGGCGCCACTCCGATCCGTGGTTGGGGAGCCGATGACCGGTGTGGATCTCGCGCTCCCCGACTACGACGTTAACCGGCCTGTACCGGCGGGCGACGCCCTCGAGCCGGTCGTGGTCAGGACTCCGGCTCAGTCGAACTCCGGGCCCTCCGTGCGGGTGCGCTTCAGCTCGAAGAAGTGGGGGTAGGACGCCAGCAGGCGGGCGCCGTCGAAGATGCGGCCTGCGTCCTCGCCGCGGGGGATGCGGGAGAGCACCGGGCCGAAGAAGGCCACGCCGTCGACGTGGATGGTCGGGGTGCCGACGTCCAGACCCACCGGGTCCATGCCGCGGTGGTGGCTCGCCCTGAGCGCCTCGTCGTACTCGGTGCTGGTGGCGGCGTCGGCGAGGGAGGCGGACAGGCCCAGCTCGGCGAGCGCCTCCTTGATCACGACGTCGAAGTCCTTGTTGCCCTGGTTGTGGATGCGGGTGCCGAGGGCGGTGTAGAGCGGCTCGAGGATCTCGTCGCCGTGCTCCTGGGCGGCCGCGATCGCGACGCGGACGGGGCCCCAGCCGCGGTCCATCAGCTCGCGGTAGTTCTCCGACAGGTCCCGGCCCTCGTTGAGCACCGAGAGGCTCATCACGTGCCAGTTGACCTCGATGTCGCGCACCTCGCGCACCTCGATCATCCAGCGCGACGTGATCCACGCCCACGGGCAGAGGGGGTCGAACCAGAAGTCGACACGTGCTGTACCGGCCGGTGCGGCGCTCGTCACGGCTGCTCCTCGGGTCAGGTGCTCGCTCTTCATCGGGACCAACCCGCTGGGGGTACCCCGCATTCCGTGACCCGGCCGGATCTCGACGGCGCGCGGCGGGCCCACGTGGTTGGATCGGCAGCCAGTCCGAGCGTCCCCCCGACCCCAGGAGTGCCGAGTCCGCATGGCCCCTCCCAACCTGACCCGCACCGATGCCGAGCGCCGGGCCGCGCTGCTGGAGGTCGTCGACTACGCCGTCGAGCTCGACCTCACCGACGGCGGCGGAAAGCCCGGTGACGCGACGTTCGCGACCACCACGACCGTCCGGTTCCGCTGCGCCGAGCCCGGCGCCGGGAGCTGGATCGACTTCGTGGGGCCGGAGGTCGCCGAGGCCACGCTGAACGGCGAGCCGCTCGACGTGTCGGGCTACCGCGAGGAGGACGGGATCGCGCTGCCCGGCCTCGCCGCCGACAACGAGCTGCGGGTCGTGGCCACCGGCCGCTACATGAACACCGGCGAGGGCCTGCACCGGTTCGTCGACCCGGTCGACGGCGCCGTCTACCTGTACTCCCAGTTCGAGACGGCCGACGCGAAGCGCATGTTCGCCTGCTTCGACCAGCCCGACCTCAAGGCTCGCTACACCCTCACGGTCACCGCGCCGGAGGACTGGAAGGTCATCTCCAACTCCCCCGCTGAGAGCGTCGACGGCGGGGTGCACCGCTTCGCCACCACCGAGCTCATGTCCACCTACCTGGTGGCGCTGATCGCCGGCCCGTACGCCGAGTGGCGCGACGAGCACAGGGACGATCAGGGCGTCATCCCGCTCGGCATCTACTGCCGCGCGTCGCTCGCCGAGCACATGGACGCCGAGCGGCTGTTCACCGAGACCAAGCAGGGCTTCGACTTCTACCACCGCCACTTCGGCGTGCGGTACCCGTTCGGCAAGTACGACCAGCTTTTCGTGCCCGAGTTCAACGCGGGCGCCATGGAGAACGCCGGCGCGGTGACGTTCCTGGAGGACTACGTCTTCCGCTCCCGCGTCACCCGGTTCAACTACGAACGCCGCGCCGAGACCGTGCTGCACGAGATGGCGCACATGTGGTTCGGCGACCTCGTCACCATGCGCTGGTGGGACGACCTGTGGCTGAACGAGTCGTTCGCGACCTGGGCGTCGGTGCTCTGCCAGGCGGAGGCAACGGAGTACACGCAGGCCTGGACGACGTTCGCGAACGTCGAGAAGTCGTGGGCCTACCGGCAGGACCAGCTGCCGTCCACGCACCCCGTGGCCGCCGACATCCCGGACGTGCAGGCCGTCGAGGTGAACTTCGACGGCATCACCTACGCCAAGGGCGCGTCGGTGCTCAAGCAGCTCGTCGCCTACGTCGGGCTGGAGCCGTTCCTGGCCGGGCTGCGCACCTACTTCCAGCGGCACGCCTGGGGCAACGCCACCTTCGACGATCTGATCACGGCCCTCGAGGAGTCCTCCGGCCGCGACCTGTCCGACTGGGGCGCGCAGTGGCTGAAGACCACGGGGCTCAACCTGCTGCGCCCGTCGTTCGAGCTGGACGACGAGGGCCGGTTCACCCGCTTCGCCGTTGTGCAGGGCGGGGCCCGGCCCGGCGCGGGCGAGCTGCGCACCCACCGGCTCGCTGTCGGCGTCTACGACGACCGGGACGGCAAGCTCGTGCGCACCCACCGCGTCGAGGTCGACGTCGAGGGCGAGCGCACCGAGGTGCCGGAGCTCGTCGGGGTGCCGGGCGGCAAGCTCGTGCTGGTCAACGACGACGACCTCACCTACTGCGCGCTGCGCCTCGACCCGGGCTCGCTGGCCACCCTCGTGGACCGCATCGGCGACATCGCCGAGCCGCTGCCCCGCACCCTGTGCTGGTCGGCGGCCTGGGAGATGACCCGGGAGGCCGAGCTCAAGGCCCGCGACTTCGTCGCCCTCGTGGCAGGCGGTTTCGGCGCCGAGTCCGAGGTGGGCGTCGTGCAGCGGCTGCTGATGCAGGCGCAGACCGCCGTGGCGTCCTACGCCGACGAGCAGTGGGCCGCCGAGCGCGGCTGGCCGATGCTGGTCGACGCGCTGCTGTTCCGCCTGGACACCGCGCCCGCAGGCTCCGACGCGCAGCTGGCGGTGGTCAACGCGCTCACCGGCAGCGTCCTCTACACGACGGTGCTCGACGGGATGCGCGGCTGGCTGGACGGCGTCGACGTGCCGGACGGGCTGACCGTCGACACCGACCTGCGGTGGCGGCTCCTGCACGCGCTGGTGGCGCACGGCTACGCCCGTGAGCCGGAGATCGACGCCGAGCTCGAACGCGACCCCACCTCCACCGGGCAGCGGCAGGCCGAGCGGGCTCGCGCGCTGATCCCGACGGCCGAGGCCAAGGAGCGGGCCTGGACCCGGGCCGTGCACGACGACGACATCCCGAACGCCGTGCAGGAGGCGATCATCAGCGGCTTCTCACACCCGGTGCAGCGCGGGCTGCTCGGCGGGTACGTGGAGCGCTATTTCGCCGAGGTGGCCGAGGTGTGGTCGCGGCGCACCAGTGAGCGCGCGCAGCAGGTGGTGGTGGGGCTGTTCCCGTCGTGGGCGGTGGACAAGTCAACCGTCGATGCCGCCGACGCATGGCTGGCCGACGAGTCGCACCCGCCCGCACTCCGCCGCCTGGTGTCCGAGGGCCGCGCCGGCATCGTCCGGGCGCTGGGGGCACGCGAGTTCGACAGGTCCTAGCCCCACGCCCCGCCCGTTCCGACGAACGGCGCGTTGGTCGGAACCTATCCGACCAACGCGCCGCTCGTCGCAAACCGGGAGTGCTCAGCTCGCGCCCAACGCCTTTGCGAGGGCGTCGCGGACCTCCGCCTCCGGCGGGGCCTTGTCCCCCCGCTCCTCCGCCAGCACCTGGAGCGACGTGATCGGGTCGGACAGGCCGCAGGAGACGAACTGGTCGAAGGCCGTCATGTCCGGGTCGACGTTCAGCGAGAAGCCGTGGCTGCTGACGCCACCGCGGATCCGCATGCCGATCGAGGCGATCTTGCGGTCGTCCGGCGTCCACACGCCGACGAGGCTGGGGCCGCCGGGCGCGGTCTGCCGTCGGACGGCGGGGAAGCCGAGGGACTGTAGGGCGGCGATGATGCCCTGCTCCATCCAGCGGACGACGTCGGCGGGGCCGCGCTCCCGCACGTTGGCCACCAGGTAGCCGACGATCTGGCCGGGGCCGTGGTAGGTGGCCTGCCCTCCGCGGTCGACCTCGACCACGGGCAGCCCGGACGTGGCCGCCGGGAGGTCGGCGGGCGAGGTCCGCGAGCCGTAGGTGACGACCGGCGGGTGGGAGAGCAGGAAGAGGCGGTCGCCTGCCGTGCCCGACCGGCATTCCGCCACCCAGCCCTGCATGGCCGTGACGGCGGTGTCGTACTCGATCTCCCCCAGGTCCACGCGGGAGAGGTCGGGGAAGACCTGGCTCAGTGGGTGAGCCCCACGCTGCGCAGGAAGCGGCGCCATGCGCTGTTGGCCGGGCGGTACTCGCCGCAACTGCTGCGACCACAGGCGCCGCAGTCGCTGCCGGGCCGGTAGTGCTCGTGCGCCTCGGGCCCGTGGCCGCAGGTGCACGGGTCGACGACCGTCTGCTGCGCGGGCGGCTGGGGCGGCTCGACGGGAGTGGGCGGGGTCTCCCGCCGCTGCACCGGGAAGGAACTCTCGAGGTCCGGGATGACCGGCATACCCGTGGGTGGCGTCAGGACGGACGAGCCAGTGCCCCGCCGGCCGCGACGCTGTCGATCACCGGCCGAATGTCCCGTAGCCGCGTCACCCATGTAGGTCCCTGCCCTTCATCAGTCCGTGGTCCCGGAGGAGGCCGTGGACGAACAGTATGCGACGTGGACCACTGCGTCGACCATCACCAACTACGGTTAAAGCTCGGAGGTTACGGCCGATCGGTTACCGGTCGGGTTCCGCGTGCGAGCGCGACGAACCGTGATGAGCGGTCGGGCGACGGCGCCCCGCGCGCGGCGGGCGACCCGGTGGGGGCGTCAGCGCGTGCGGCGACGGCCGCCGGCCTGGTCGGCCAGCATGCGAAGACCGCTGAGCAGGCCTCCGAGCAGGTCGCCCTCCTTGAACGAGGCGACCATGCTCATGACGGCCAGCTTGGCGCCGCGGTCGGGCAGCCGGGTGCGCGCCTCGGCTCCGCTGAGCACCTCGACGAACCGCTGCCCGGGGCTCACCGCGACGAGCACGGCCTCGCTGGACCCCTCGATCTGGTCGTGCAGCTCGGCCACGCGGGCCGACGGCTCGGGGCCGAGGTCTCCGAGGTACACGCTGAACCGCAGGCCGGTCTCCCGGCTGGCGAGCGTGAGCGCCTCGTCGAGCCGGGTCATCTGGACCGGGGTGAACGGCTGGTCGGCGCGCGACGGCTCCTTGTACTCCTCCGCGCGCGAGATCCGGCCGGACGCGGTGACGACCGAGCCGACCGGCAGGTCCTCGCTGTCCGAGCGGACGACGGCCGTGCCGGTGCCACCGTGGTCGGTGGTGCTGCCCGGGTGTCCCTCACCAGCTGCCACGGGCACCTCCTCGCTCTGCGCCGGCGCGGGCACCCACGAGGGCGTGGGCACGGTCGGCGGTGTGGTCGCCCGAGTGGTCGCCTGACTGGTCGACCGCGGGCAGGTGCGCGCCCTGCGGGTTGGCCGTCCACCACATCGGGTCGTGCGGCCACGGCTGTCCCACGCGGTACCGGGGCCTGCGCGCCATCCGCGGTGCGACCACCAGCAACGCGATACCCAGGTACAACGCCACCGAGGGCACCGCGAAGTAGAGGATCGTCTCCCACACGCTCACGTGCGCAGACGATAGTCGACGCCCCGCCGACCGTTCGCCGCAGGGCGCTCCCCGGGAGGGGCAACCCGGGCCCGGTCTAGGCCGTCCGGGGTAACACCCTCCGCCGAGCGTGGCCTATAGGGTCACCCGAACGCCGACCTGAGAAAACCCTGTAACACCCCCACCTATTCTCCTGATAGCCAGAACAGGCGGCGGGTACGGGATCCATGATCTCGTCGGCGAGGTTCGTGAGCAGTCTGGAACACGGGGCGCGAACATCGTCCGGGATCCGCGGATGCGGACCTGTCGCCGGACGGCGGCGCCTCATTCCGCGCCGGCGTCGGTCAGGGGGAAAGCATCGCAGGGTCTGGGGGACCGGTGGCGAAGCGAGTTGAAACAAGGGTTGCCGTCGTCGGATACGGCTACTGGGGGAGCAAGCACGTCCGCGTGCTGAGCACGATGCCTGACGTGGACGTCGTGGTCGTGGACGAGCACGCCGAGCGGCTCGAGGAGGCGGTCGCCTACTACCCGTCTGTCGAGAGGACGGCCACGTCGCTGGCGGACGTGCTCGACGACGTCGACGCCGTGCTGGTGGCCACGCCGCCCGCGGGGCACGCCGACATCGCGCTGCAGGCGATCAACGCGGGCAAGCACGTGCTCGTCGAGAAGCCGATGGCCACGTCCGTGGCGGACGCCGAGGCCATGGTGCTCGCCGCGGCCGTGCAGGGCGTGCAGCTGATGGTCGGGCACACGTTCGAGTACAACGCCGCGGTCCGCCAGCTGCGGGACATCATCCGTTCCGGCACGCTCGGGCGCGTTCTCTACATCGACTCGGCCAGGCTGAGCCTCGGCCGTTACCAGCGCGACGTGAACGTGATCTGGGACCTCGCGCCGCACGACATCTCGATCGCATCGTTCCTGCTGGACGAGCTGCCGGTCGCGGCGTCGGTGTGGGGCGACCGCAACGTCACGCCGTGGCGGGAGGACGTCGCGTACCTGCGGCTCGACTTCCCGCAGACGCGCGCGTTCGTGCACGTCAGCTGGCTGAACCCGAACAAGGTGCGCCGCACGACCGTCGTCGGCGAGCGGAAGATGGCCGTCTACGACGACATGTCCGACAACGAGCGGATCCGCATCTACGACATCGGGGTCGACCCGTCGAGCATCGACGACCCGCACAGTGCCCACGAGCGGCCGGTCAGCTACCGCACCGGCGACATCGTCTCGCCGTTCGTTCCGTTCCACGAGCCGCTGATGGCCCAGGACCGGGCGTTCGTCGACTCGGTCCGCACCGGCGTCGCGTCGGAGACCCCTGGCGAGCGCGGCCTCGACATCGTGCGCGTGCTGGCGGCCACCGACGCCGCGCTGGTCACCGGGCGCACCGCCCCGGTGCTGAAGCCGTCGCAGATCGTGCCCGGCGTGCGAGCCGTGTCGTGAGCGGCGCCACGCCCGTTCCGTTCCTGGACCTGGCCGCGGTGCACCTCGACCTCCGCGACGACCTCGACGTCGCGTGGAAAGAGGTGCTCGCGCACGGCCGGTTCATCAACGGCCCCGAGGTCGCGGCCTTCGAGGCGGAGTTCGCGGCCCACTGCGAGGCGGCACACTGCGTCGGGGTGGCCAACGGCACCGACGCGCTCGAGCTGATCCTCGCCGCGCTGGAGATCGGTCCCGGCGACGAGGTGATCGTGCCCGCGAACACGTTCGTCGCCACCGTCGAGGCGGTGTGCACGGTGGGCGCGCGCCCCCGGTTCGTCGACGTGCGTCCCGACACCCTGCTCGTCGACCCGGACGCCGTGGCCGCCGCAATCACCTCGCACACGGCGGCGATCATGGCCGTCCACCTGTACGGGCAGATGGCCGACGTCGACGCGCTGGGCAAGCTCGCCGCCCAGCACGGGGTCGCGGTCATCGAGGACGCCGCGCAGGCCCACGGCGCCCGGTACCAGGACCGCCGTCCCGGCGGCTGGGGCACGGCAGCGGCGTTCAGCTTCTACCCGGGCAAGAACCTCGGTGCACTCGGCGACGGCGGCGCGGTGGTCTCCGACGACGCGCAGCTGATCGACCGGATCCGGCAGCTCGCCGACCACGGCCGCTCCGCCACCGACCGGTTCGTCCACGAGATCTCCGGGCGCAACAGCCGCCTGGACACGCTCCAGGCGGCGGCGCTGCGGGTCAAGCTCGCCCGGCTGGACCGGATGAACGAGAACCGCGCCGCGCTGGTCGAGCGTTACCGGCGCGGCCTGCCATCGTGGTGCGTCCCGGTGGCGGTGGACCCGGCTGCCCAGCCGGTCTACCACCTCGCGGTGGTCCAGGTGCCGGACCGGCCCACCGTCACGTCGGCGCTCGACGCCGCAGGCATCGGGTGGGGTTTGCACTACCCGGTGCCCTGCCACCGCCAGCCCCCGTTCGCGGAGTACGCCGACGGGCCGCTGCCGGTGGTGGATGCGGCGGCCGAGCGGATCCTTTCGCTCCCGCTGTTCCCCGGGATGGCGCCGGAGCAGATCGACCTGGTCTGCGAGGTCCTGCACGATGTCCCGATCTGATGGGTCCCGAACCGAGGGCGCACGCCGCGTGCCCTCGCTGCGGTCCCCCCGTGTGCTGATGTACCACTACTTCGGGGACGCGTCCCACGCCGACCCGGAGCAGCTGTTCGTCAGCGAGGAGGCGTTCGCCGCCCAGCTGCGCTACCTGCAGCGCAGCGGGTGGCGGGCGCTCACGCTCGACGAGTACCTGGCGGCGCTGGACGGAGCCCCGACCCCGCGCCGCTCCTACCTGGTGACGATCGACGACGGGCACGAGTCCGCGGTGCACGTCGCGGCGCCTGCGCTGCAGGCGGCCGGCGTCCCGTCGGTGCTGTTCGTCTGCCCCGACCGCATGGGCGGCCGGGCGGAGTGGACCGCCGCCTACTCGGGCGAGCGGCTCGCCCCTGCCGAGGAGCTGAAGGGGCTGCCCGATCTCGGCATGGAGCTGGGCGTCCACAGCGCCGACCACACCCGCATGGTCGGCATGGACGACGCCACGCTGCGCGTGCACGTCACCGACGCGCGCGACCAGCTCGAGGCCACCACCGGCGTGCGGGCCCGCGCGTTCGCTTACCCGTACGGCACGCACGACCCCGCCGCCCGGGCCGCCGTCGCCGGCGCGGGCTACGACGTGGCCTTCGCGGTGGCGCGTGAGCAGGGCCGGTTCGCGGTCGACCGGGTGTTCGTGCGTAGCGGCGACTCGATGCTGCGGTTCCGGTTCAAGCTGTCCACGGCCTACCGGGTGATCTCCCGGGTCGGCGGGCGGGCCTGGCGGCTGCGGCACGCGGTCCGCGGGCTGGGGGCGCGGCTGCGGAAGGCGACTTCCGGGCGGTTCGCCGCGGCCGTGCGCCGGCTCACCGACATCGTGGTCTCCGGCGCGGCGCTCGTGGCGCTGGCGATCCCGATGCTGCTCATAGCCGCCGCCATCCGGCTCGAGGACGGCGGGCCCGCCCTGTTCCGGCAGCAGCGCGTGGGGATGCGCCGCCGCCCGTTCGAGATGCTGAAGTTCCGCACGATGGCCCCGGGCGGCGACGACCGCGCTCTGCGCGAGCTCATCGCGCGTGAGCTGCGGGGCGAGGACACGGTCGTCGACGGCAGCTCGAAGCTCCACCGCGACCCGCGCGTCACCCGCGTAGGCCGGTTGCTGCGCCGCACGAGCCTCGACGAGCTACCGCAGCTGATCAACGTGCTGCGGGGCGACATGACGCTCGTGGGGCCGCGGCCCTGCCTCGAGTGGGAGGCCGAGATGTTCCCGGCCGAGTACCAGGCGCGGTTCGACGTGCCGCCGGGTCTCACCGGGCTGTGGCAGGTCAGCGGGCGGAGCGCCCTCGGCACGCTCGACATGCTGCGCCTCGACGTCCGGTACGTGGAGCAGCGCACCCTCGCGCGCGACCTGGAGATCCTCGTTCGCACGGTGCCGAGCCTGCTGGGCGGGGGCGGGGCGCGGTGACCACGGTCCTCGTCGCGACGACGGGCGGTCACCTCACACAGCTGCACGGCCTGGCCGAGCGCATCCCGCCCGACCCGGACGCGGTCTGGGTCACGCACGCCAACGAGCAGAGCACCTCGCTCCTGCAGGGCCGCGACGTGGAGTACGTCCCCTACGTCGGGCAGAAGGACGTGCCGGGCGTGCTGCGGTGCATGCGGCACGCCCACCGGCTGTACCGGGAGCGGCGCCCCACCCGCGCCGTCTCCACCGGGTCGGGCATCGCGCTGGGCTACCTGCCCTACCTCGCCGCGCGCGGCGTGGAGTGCCACTACATCGAGAGCGCGGCGCGGGTCGGCGGGCCCTCGCTCACCGGGCGCATCCTGCGCTGGGTGCCCCGGGTGCGCACCTACACCCAGTCCCGCAGGTGGAGCGGCGGGCCCTGGCGCTACGGCGGCAACGGGTTCGACGCGTACGAGGCGGTGCCGGCCGAGCGCGAGCTGGGCGAGCGCGTGAAGGTGGTCGTCACGGTCGGCACGGCGGCCGAGTTCCCGTTCCGCAGGCTCGTGCTGCCGCTGGCCAAGCTGCTGGCCGCCGACGGCCCCCTCGCACAGGCACTGGGCCGGCCGATCGACGTCCTGTGGCAGACGGGCTGCACGCCGGTCGACGACCTCCCGATCACGGCCACCCCGTTCCTGCCCGCCGCCGACCTCATGGGCGCGCTCGCGGAAGCGGACATCGTGGTCAGCCACGCCGGCACCGGTTCGGCGCTCGCCAACCTCGGCGCAGGCCGGTTCGCGGTGATGGCGAGCCGGGAGGCCGAGTTCGGCGAGGCGGCCGACGACCACCAGCGGGAGCTCGCCGACGAGCTGGCCGCGCGCGGGCTCGCCGTGCACCGCGCACCCGCCGACATCACGGTGGACGACCTGGTGGCCACCCTGTCCACGGCGGTGCGGAGGGCGTCCGAGGTGCCGCCGTTCGAGCTGAGACCATGACCGTTCTGACCGTGGTCGCGGCCGATCCCGTCACCGATCCGCGGTGGCGCCGGCTCGCCGCGGGTCCGGGCGCGAGCCTGTTCACCTCGCCGCCGTGGATCAACGCGGTGTGCCGCTCCTACGGCTTCACCCCGGAGGCGCGGATCGCGCTCGACCCCGCGGGTGAGCCGGTCGGGGGGTTCGCCTGGGTCACCGTGCAGGACGTGCGGGGCAGGCGGCTGTCGAGCCTGCCCTTCTCCGACCGGGCCGACCCGCTCGTGGCGGATCCCCCGGTCTGGACCGCGCTGCTGGACGCGGCGAAGACCGGCGACGACCAGCTCACGCTGCGCTGCCTCGACGACTCGGCGGCGCTCGCCGACCCGCGGCTGCGCGCCGTCGGTGCGGCGGCGTGGCACGGCACCCCGCTCGACGGCGGGGTCGACGAGCTGCACCGGCGGATCTCCGGCACGTCGCGCCGCAACATCGCGGCGGCCGGGCGGGCCGGGGTACGCGTGGACGTCCGCGAGGACCTCGACGCGGTGCGCACCTTCCACGGCCTGCACGTCGGGCTGCGCAAGCACAAGTACCGCCTGCTCGCGCAGCCGCGCGAGTTCTTCGAGAACATCTGGCACGAGTTCCACGCCGGTGGACGCTGCCTCACCCTGCTCGCCTCGCTCGACGGCGAGGTGATCGCCGGCGCGATGTTCCTCGAGTGGGACGACGTCATCTACTACAAGTTCGGTGCCTCGGTACCGGAGCACCTGCGGGCACGCCCGAACGACGCCGTCTACTGGACGGGGATCCAGCGCGGCGTCGAACGCGGCATGCGGCTCGTCGACTGGGGCTTGTCCGACCTCGACCAACCCGGCCTCGTCGGGTTCAAGAGGAAGTGGGCGAGCGACGAGCGCCGCATCGTCACATTGCGCTCGGGCACCTGGCTGCAGGCGCCCGAGCAGGAGGAGTTCGGGCGGGAGCTGGGTGAGCTCACCCGCCTGCTCACCGACCCGTCGGTGCCCGACGAGGTCACCGCGCGGGCGGGCGCGCTCCTCTACCGCTATTTCTGCTGAGGGGGAACATCATGACGGTCGTCGTCGTCGGCCAGGGGTACGTGGGGCTGCCGCTCGCCGTGCGCGCGGTGCAGGTCGGCCACCACGTGGTCGGGTTCGACCTGGACAAGCACCGCATCGACCAGCTGCGGCGCGGTGAGAGCTTCATCGACGACATCGGCGACGAGGACATCGCGGCCTGCCTGCGCACCGGCCGGTTCACGCCCACCGAGGACGCGGCCGAGCTCGCGGGCTTCCGGGTCGCGGTGGTGTGCGTTCCGACGCCGCTGCGCGACGGCGCCCCGGACCTGTCCTACATCGAGGAGTCGGCCCGCCTGCTCGCGCCGCACCTGACGCCCGGCGCCTGCGTCGTGCTGGAGTCGACCACCTACCCCGGCACCACCGAGGAGGTCTTCGGCCCGATCCTCGAGGCCGGGTCGGGGCTCTCGGCCGGCACCGACTTCCACCTCGGGTACAGCCCGGAGCGGATCGACCCGAACAACCCCACCTGGCACCTGCAGAACACCCCGAAGATCGTCTCCGGTATCGACGAGGCCTCGGCGGCCGCGGTGCGGGAGTTCTACGACACGATCGTCGACAACACCGTGCCGGCCCCGGGCACCCGCGAGGCCGAGCTGGCGAAGCTGCTGGAGAACACGTTCCGGCACGTCAACATCGCGCTGGTCAACGAGCTGGCCATGTACTGCCACGAGCTCGGCATCGACGTGTGGTCGGTGGTCGACATGGCGGCGACCAAGCCGTTCGGGTTCATGAAGTTCACGCCCGGCCCGGGCGTCGGCGGCCACTGCCTGCCGATCGACCCCTCGTACCTGTCGTGGCAGGTGCGCCGCTCGCTCGGCCGCACGTTCCGGTTCGTCGAGATCGCCAACGACGTCAACGACAACATGCCCGCCTACGTCGTCTCCCGGGTCACGGAGCACCTCAACCGCAGGAAGCTCGCGGTCAACGGCAGCCGGGTCCTGCTCGTCGGGCTGACCTACAAGCGCAACTCCGGCGACGCCCGCCAGTCCCCCGCCCTGCCGGTGGCGAACCGGCTCGCCGAGCTCGGCGCCCAGCTGTCCGCGATCGACCCCAAGGTCACCGCGGCCGACGTGCCCGCAGGCGTGGAGCTGGTCGAGTGCACGCCCGAGGTCCTCGCCGCGTCCGACGTCGTGGTGATCCTCACCGACCACGACGACGTCGACTGGGAGCTCGTCGAGCGCCACGCCGACCGCGTGCTGGACACCCGCAACCGGATCAGAGCCGCCGGGGTGGACCTGCTGTGAGCCGGATCCGGGCGTTCGACGCATGGCCGTGGCTGCTGGCGGCGGTCGGTGTTGGCGCGCTCGCCGTCGTCCAGCCGTTCGCCGCCGTTGCGGCCGTGGTCGTCGTCGGGGCCGTGACCTTGGTGTTCGCGGCGCCCGCCGCGGCCGCCGGGGTCACCGTGGTGGCGGTGCTCTTCGTCCGCCCGCTCGAGCACCTGGTACCGATCACGCAGCTGGGCTACCTGGACGAAGGACTCGTCCTGCTCTGCGGCATCGTCCTGCCGCTGCGCCGGTTGCTCGCGCGCCGCGCGCTGCGCTCGTTCCCGGGGCAGTGGTGGTTCCTCGGCTTCGCCGTGGCCGGCCTGCTCAGCGGCCTGTTCCTGGGGGTTGAACCGGCCACGTTCCTCCTGGGCGGGGTGGTGGCGTGCAAGGGGCTCGTGTTCGCGTGGGCCGTGGCCCAGGTCGACTGGGAGGAGCGCCACCTGCGCGTCACGGCCGCCGTGGGCGCGCTGGTCATCGTCTTCTGCCTCCTCGCCACGGGGGCCAACTTCGCGTTCGAAGGCGCGTGGAACGCGGTCATGGCGAGCGACATCAACGCCATCGAGGGGCGTGGCTTCCTGCCGTCGCTCATCGGGCCGTTCAGCCACCCGATCGACCTCGGCCAGATCATGACGCTGTCGGCGATCGCGCTCACGGCGTGGCGGATGACCGTGCGCAAGGGGCCGTTCACGTTCACGCTGCTGATCGCCACTGCCGCGGCCGCGCTCCTGACCGCTCGCCGGACGGCCATCACCAGCCTCGTCGCGGCATGGCTGTGGGTGAAGGCGGCGGGGCGTTCCACGGGCGTGCTGCTCGCCGTCGCCGTGTGCGTGCCCGTAGCGGCCGTCGTGCTCGCCACCCCGCTCGCCACGGTCGTCACGGTCACCTACGACGAGTACCTCTCGCCAGAGGCCGACCCCGCGGCGCGCACGGTGCTGACGGTCGACTCGTTCGGCGTGGCAGCCGGGTACTTCCCGGCCGGGGCCGGGTTCGGCCGGTTCGGCTCCGCGATCGCGGCATCGACCTACAGCCCGGAGTACCTCGAGCGCGGTTACCCCTCGATCTGGGGTCTCGGCCGCACCGCCGAGGACGGGCGCTTCCTCACCGACACCGAGTGGCCTGCGATCATCGGGGAGACCGGCTACCTCGGCGCGCTCGCGTTCGTCATCGGCATGATCCTGATCTACCGGGCGAGCTGGCGGCTGTACCGCTCGGGGGCCTCGCCGCTCGTCCGGTGGGCCGGCCTCGTGGCGGTCGGATGGACGGTCGCGACCGTCGTGCAGTCCATCGCCACGGTGACGTTCACCGGCCCGCCGATCTTCGGCCTGTACTTCGGCCTCGTCGGGATGGTCGCGGCCCTGTCCGCACGCCGGGAGGAACCGGATCCGGACCGACGGCCTCCTCACACCGAGGGTGCCATGCTGATCACTGCATCGGCGGGACGCGCTTCAACGTCGCTTGCGCGCCTACACTCCGACACTGCAACGGGTTTTGATTCCCGGGGGCGAACATGACCGTTGAACGAGCGATGCGCATGCTCCGCGAGCGCTGGGGAATCGCGGTGCTCTGCGTGCTGCTGGGCCTGCTGGGCGCCGGGGTGGCGACCTATCTCACCCCGCGCGCCTACAGCTCGGACGTCACGCTGTTCGTGTCCTTGCAGGGGCGGGCCGAGTCGTCGGACGACGCCTACCAGGCCGACCGGCTGGCCCAGGCGCGGGTGCAGTCCTACGTCCCGCTCCTCACCGACGAGCGGATCACGCAGCCGGTCATCGACAGGCTCGCGCTCGCCATGACCCCGGCCGAGCTCGCGTCGCGGATCACCGTCACCGTCGAGCCGGAGTCCACCGTGCTCACGGCAGCGGTCCGCGACGCCACACCCGACGGCGCGGCGGCGATCGCCAACGCCGTGGCGGCCGAGTTCGTGGGTCTCGTCGGGGAGCTGGAGCAGCCGATCGGGCCCGCCCCGCCCCCGCCGCCGCCCGGCCAGCCCGCGCAGGAATCCACCCGGATCGGCGTCCAGGTCGTCCGGCCGGCCGTTGCGCAGCCCGCGCCCGTGTCCCCCGACGTGCCGTTCAACCTGGCGCTCGGCGGGGCGCTCGGCCTGCTGATCGGGATCGCGGCCATGGTCGTGCGCGACATGCGCGACACCTCCGTCCGCTCGGCGGCCGACGTGGAGGAGCTGGCGGAGGTGCCCGTCCTCGCGGAGATCGCGCACGACCGCCGGGTGCCCACCCGCCCGTTGCTGGTGGACGACCCGTTCGGGTCCCCTCGAGCGGAGGCGTTCCGGAAGCTGCGCACCAACCTGCAGTTCCTGAACGGCGTGCGGGGCCGGGGCGTGATCGTGGTGACGAGCGCCCGGGTGGGCGAGGGCACGTCCACCACTGCGTGCAACCTCGCCATCACCCTCGCCGAGGCCGGCAACCGCGTCCTCCTGGTCGACGCCAACCTGCGCGACCCGGGGGTGGCCGACTACCTGGGCGTCGACTCGATCCCCGGTCTCGTGGACGTCCTCGCCGGCCGGATGGTGTGGCCGTACGCGCGCAAGCCGTGGAACCGGGGCGGGTTCGACGTGCTCCCGGCCGGCTCGGTGGCCCAGGACCACAGCCAGCTGCTGTCGTCGTTCGGGCTCGCCGACCTGCTCGCCGACATGCGCAACCACTACCACTTCATCGTGGTCGACACCCCGGCGCTCCTCCCGGTGTCCGACGCCGCGGCGGTGGCCGCACGGGCCGACGGCGTGGTCCTCGTGGTGCAGCACCGCCAGACCTCGAAGGAGCAGGTCGCCGCGGCCGTCGCCGCGCTGCGGTCGGTGTCCGCGCGGCTGCTGGGCACCGTGCTCACCATGCGCAGGGGCCGGCCCGGCCCGGACGCGCGGCTGCCCTCCTACCGCACTCCCCCGCCGCCGCCCCGGCGCGACCTGCCACCGGTGCCGATGCCCGTACGCCCCGAGATCACCAGCCCACCGCTGGGGATCCCGCAGGCGATCCCGGAGCAGGGCACCAACGGCAAGTCACACGGGGGCGACCCCGAGCCGGCGGCCGGGCACGCCGACGGCTCGACCAGGCGGCCCTCGCCGACACCACGGTCCTGACCTCGGACCGGCGCTGCGTCCCGCGGAACGCGCTCGCGCTCATGATCCGGTGTGTCGGTTGTCCATGGCTGCGGTGACAGCGATGGACAACCGATACACGCGATCTTGGTGCGCAAGATCTGCTGTATCGGGCGTTCATGGTTGTGGGGGCAGCCATGGGCAACCGCTAGTTCGGATCATGGCGGCGGCCATGTCCGATTCCGCTGATCTTGCCCGGATCGCTGGGGGCGTTGGGGTGGGAACGGGACCACAGCCACGAGAGCACCGACTGCGTTCCGCGGAACGCGCGCGAGAAGGCCCGTCTCGCGGATGACCTGAGCGATCGACCGGCCCAGGACTCGACGTCAGCGCAGCTCGTACCCGATCGTCTGCGGCACGGCCGTGCGCAGCAGCACGACGTAGACCCCGGCCATCGTCCAGCGCAGCAGCAGCGTGGCGATCACGATGCCGATCGGGCCGAGGAGGAGGAAGAGGACGGTGTCCAGCACGGCGTTGAGGACGGCGGTGGCGGCTGCGATCCCGAGCATCCAGCGCTGCCTGCGCGCCACGACGAGCAGGCGGGTGCCGACGACGTTGAACACGTGCGCGGGGAGCGACAGCATCACGATCGCGCCCCACAGGAAGCCCTGGCCCCACGACTCGGGCAGCAGGCCGGACGCGAGTCCGGCGAGGCACGCCAGCGCCCCGCCCGCGGTGAGCACCGCCGTGACGATCCCGAGCAGCCGCCCGTCGCGGCGCAGCAGCGCCGAGGCGTCGGCGGGCGCCATCGTCGGCAGGCGGGCCCACGCGCCGACCCGCCGCACGAGGAACGCCATGTTGACGAACTGCGCCGCCGCGTACATCAACCGGTCCGCGATCTCGTAGCTCGAGACGGAACCCGCGCCGGACGCGGAGAGGTACAACCGGTCGACCGCCGGGCCGAGCTGGGTGACCCCGGACGACGTGGCCTGGGCGACCAGCCCGAACGGGGTCAGCGCCCCGTCGGCGGCGCCCGCCTGCTGCGCGCGCAGCCGTCGCGCCGCCACCGCGAGTACGGCGGCCCTGGCCGCCTCCCCGGCCGGCAGCATCGCGGCCACGGCGACGAGCGGCGCGTCCCACCACACGGCGAGGAGCACGGCGGGCAGGAGCGTGCGCATCGCCTGCACCGCGATCGGCACGGTCGGGCCGCCCCTCGCGATGCACTCCCCGGACAGGATGCTCGCCACCGCCGCGAGGAGCGGGGCCGGTGCCACGGCGCACGCGAGCACGAGGAACTCGGCCCGCGCGGGCGATCCGGCGGCGTAGGCCAGCGCGAGCGCGGGCACCACGAGCACCGTCACAGCGCCGGCGAACAGCAGGACCTTCCGCCGGTAGTCGCGCAGCGCACCGGGCGCCGGGTTGCGGTCCCGGCCCAGCACCCGCCCGTACTCGGCGATCGTGGTCAGCTCCACCGAGGAGCTGACGATCACCGAGACCGTGATCGCCACCGACGTCGCGAGCAGCAGCACGTCCGAGGCGGCGGGGGTGAGCACGAGCGCGGCGACGAACGGGAACGTGAACCCCGGTAGCGAGCCGACGATCGCCGCTACCGCGGTGTTGAGGTCCTTCCTCACCTCACCTGCTCACGTCAGTACGGAAGCGGCCCACCGGTACTGCTCCGCGAGCCCCTCCCGCAGCGGGACGGTCGGCGCCCAGCCCGTGGCAGCCTCGATGGCGGCCGTGCTCCCGCCCGTGCGCTCGACGTCGCCCGGCACCGGGTCGCCCCTGCGGACGGCGGGTGTGCGGCCCGAGATCTCCCCCAGGAGCTCGATGACCTCGTTGACCGTGGTGGAGGTGCCGCCTGCCACGTTGAACACCGCACCCGCCGGGACGTCGGCCGTGGCCACCCGCAGGTTGGCCGCGACGACGTCGTCGACGTAGGTGAAGTCGCGCACCTGCTGACCGGTGCCGAAGACCGGGATCTCGTCACCGTCGCGGACGGACGTGCAGAAGCGGGTGAATGCCATGTCGGGCCGCTGCCGCGGGCCGTAGACGGTGAAGTAGCGCAGCGACACCGTGGGCAGGCCGTAGTTCTGGGCGTACAGGACGCAGAGGTGCTCCGCGGCGAGCTTGGTGACGCCGTACGGGGAGAGCGGCTGCGGCCGGTCGGTCTCCTCGGTGGGGTAGCGCAGCGCGTTGCCGTAGACCGAAGAGGAGGACGCGTAGACGAAGCGGGCGAGCTGCGGCGCGCGCAGCGCGGCCTCCAGGAGCTTCTGGGTGGCGCCGACGTTGCCGTGGAGGTAGTCGTCGAAGTCGGCGCCCCACGACTTGCGCACCCCCGGCTGGCCCGCCTGGTGGTAGACCACCTCGACGTCGGCCAGCAGGGCGGCGAGGTCGACCGCGTTCAGGTCGGCCTCCACGACCCGCAGTCGCGGGTGGTCGATGTCGCGCAGGTTCTCGCGCTTGAGCCGCGGGTCGTAGTAGTCGGTGAGCGCGTCGACGCCCACGACGTCGTGGCCGTCGGCGAGCAGGCGGCGCGCCAGCGTGCTGCCGACGAACCCGGCCACGCCCGTCACGAGTGCACGCACTAGTGCCCCCCACCGGAAGTCCGTTGCGTATATCGGCGGATCCAGCTTTCCGCTGGGTGTGCCGACGGGCCGGCCTCGTACCGGGCGTACTCGGCCGGTACGACGGTGCGCCCAGCGGGAAGCTGGGCCGTCGAGATATGTGTCGGGCTTCCGGTGGGGGGCACTTTAGGCCGCCGCGAAGAAGACGTCCCGCACGACGCGGGGGGCGGACAGGTCGGCCACCGCGGCGGCGACGTCGGCGCGGTCGAGGCCCTGCGCGGCGCGGATCGCGGCGGCGAGCGCGGCCGCGTCGCGCCCGCGCACGAAGCCCGAGACGCCCTCGCGAACCAGCCCTCCGGTGTCGCTGCCCTCCGTGACCACCGCGGGCAGGCCGGTGGCCATCGCCTCCACGAGCACGCGGGGGAAGCCCTCGTAGCCGGCGTGCGAGGTCATCAGGAAGACGCCCGACCGGTTGCGCGCCTCGGCGACCTCGGCCGGGCCGAGCCGCCCGCGCAGCGTGACGCGGCGGGCGACGTCCGCGGGCAGGGCCGCGATCTGCCGCTCCAGCTCCGGCCGCAGGGTGCCGGACCCGATCACCTCGAGCGTCCACGGCTCGTCCGGCCGTTCCTGCGCCAGGCGCGCGAAGGCGCGGATCGCGAGCCCCGGGTCCTTCGGGGTCTCCAGCCTGCCGACCCAGACCACCGCGTACCGGTGGTCGCCGCCCGCCGGCCGGGTGATCGCCGGGTCGAACCAGGTGGGCGCGGAGACCGTGTGCGGGTTCCAGCCCCGCACCTTCTCCGCGTACGCCGGGTTGAACACGAGCACCCGTTCCGCGCGGCGGGCGATCGCCCGGTCCAGCCGCTCGTGCAGGCCGCCGGTGAACCGCCAGTAGGAGTCGGACGTGGGGCCGAGCAGTCCGCGTTCCTGCGTGTGGATGCAGTACACGAGCGGGCTGCGGAACAGCAGCCGCGTGAACAGGCCGACGTCGACGCGGTGGGCCTGCACCGCCTTCGCCTTCGGGATCGCCCGCCGGTAGCGGAGCAGCCCCAGCACGAGCCGCAACGAGTGCGGGATCAGCCCCTTCGGCTTCGTGGTGTCGACCCGGGCGACCGGCAGGAACCAGACCTCCCGGTCACCGCGGCGGTGGCGCTCCCAGACGCCCAGCTTGCGGCCGGGCGTGCCCAGCTCGTCGATCCCGACCACGCCGAGCTTGACGCCGTCGGGCGCGTACTCGAGCACCCCGCGGATGCAGGTGTCGATCCCGCCGATGGTGACCGCGCGGCCGACGTCGTACTGCTGGACGACGAGCCGGTCGATCTCCCCGTCCTTCGGTGCCTCATACATCGGCCGTGCTCCCGGTGGTCTCCGCCATGCGCGGGGGGCGCCCCACCGCGGACCAGGAGAAGCCGGCGCGGCGCAGGACGTCCGGGTCGACGATGTTCCTGGTGTCGAGCACGAGCGGCCGCTTCACGACGGTGGCGAGCCGCCGCCAGTCGAGGCCCCGGAACTCGGGCCATTCGGTGAGGATGACGATCGCGTCGGCGTCCTTCGCGGCCACGTACGGGTCGTCGACCACCGTGAGCAGGTCGCCGTCGAACGAGGAGTCCTCGGCCGTGATGGCCGGGTCGAACGCCAGCAGCTCGGCACCCGCCTGCCGCAGCTGGGCCGCCACGGCGAGCGCGGGCGAGTCGCGCAGGTCGCTCGTGCCCGCCTTGAACGCGAGCCCGAGCAGGGCGATCCGGGCGCGCGAAAGCGACCCGTTGCGCTTGCCGGTGACGGCGGCCTGGATCTTCTCGACGATCCGCCTGCTCTGCCGCGTGTTGGTCTCGATGGCCGCGCGCAGCAGCCGGAACTCGAAGTCGACCGAGTCGGACAGCTGCAGCAGCGCGGCGGTGTCCTTGGGCAGGCACGACCCGCCCCAGCCCGGACCGGGCGAGAGGTAGGACTGCCCGATCCGCTTGTCGTAGCCGAGGCCCTCGGTGACGTCCGCGACGTCGGCGCCCAGCCGCTCGCACAGCTCGGCGATCGCGTTGACGTACGACAGCTTCGTGGCGAGGAAGCAGTTGGCCGCGTACTTGATCATCTCGGCGCTCGCCAGGTCGGTGAGCACCGTCGGGGCGCCCAGTCGGGCGTACAGGGCCGCGACGCGCTCCGCGGCGTCCTGCGCGTTCGAGCCGACGATGATGCGGTCGGGGTGCAGGAAGTCGTACACGCCGGAGCCCTCCCGGAGGAACTCCGGGTTGCTCACCACGGCGATGTCGGGCCGGTCGATGAGCTCCGCGGTGCGCTCGCCCGTGCCGACCGGCACCGTGGACTTGTTGACCACGATCGCTCCGGCGGGCAGCACCTCCCGGACCTCGTCGATCACCGCCTCGACGGCGGAGAGGTCGGCGATGCCCCCGATGCCCATCGGGGTGGGCACGCACACGAAGAGCACCTCGCACTGCGCGCCGTCGCGGCGCAGCTCCTCCAACGCGGTCCGCGCGCCGGTGACGAACGACAGGCGGCCGGCGGCGAGCATCTCGCCGACCATCTCGCCGAGCCCCGGCTCGCGGATGTCGATCTGCCCGGCCTGCAGCCGCTCGACCTTCGCGCGATCGACATCGGCGCAGATCACCCGATGGCCGAGCGAAGCCAGGCACGCACCCGTGGTGAGACCGACGTACCCGGTCCCCACCACCACGATGCGGCGTGCGAATTCCGACACCAGCGTCTCCTCCCCCGTCAACGCAGGTCATTGCTGTTTTCGCGCCCGCGCAGAGTCACGTTACTGCTGGGACGCGTCACTACAGCGCGTTACCGCGGCTACTCCTCGGCGGGCGGGCCCTGGTAGCCCTCTTCCACCGTGTCGTCGTCGAAGCCGACCTCACGCCCGTAGCCCTGGCCGATCCGGTTGTCCTTCACGACGACACCGGTCGACCCCTGCCCGAGGGCGAACGCCTTGTTGCCCTCGCCGACCATGTCGTTGTTGCTGATCGTGACGTTCTGGACGTCCTGCACCGAGACCGACTGCGCCTCGGCGTGCGAGTCGCAGTAGTTCCCGTCGAACACCCAGTTCTCGCTGACGCCCTCTCCGGAGCCGTCTTCGACGTCCGGGCCCTCCGCCATCAGGCACTGCGCCCGGATCCCCTCGCAGCGGTTGCCCTGGATCAGGACGTCGGAGCTGCCCGGCCCCGACGTGGCGAACGTCTGGATGCAGTCGATGTGCGAGTCGCCGATGTCGGTGGTGCCCTCGAGGTCGTACACCCGGTTGTTGAGGATCTTCGTGCCGTCGCCGAAGAAGCGCATGGCGTCGAGGTCCTCGCCCACGAACCTGACCTGGGTGATCTCGTTGTTCTGCACGGTGATGTTCTCGCCCTGCACCCAGATCCCCGTGCTGGAGGCGCCCCGGGACACGAAGCCGTCGACGATCACGTTGTCGGCCCGCACCTGGATACCCGGCACCACCGTGCCGTTGCCCCGGTAGGTGACCGGTGCGTCCGGCGTGCCACCGGTGTCGATCTCCAGCGGCTCGTTCAGCTCGCCGGAGAAGCACACGACATCGCCCGGCGCGGGCTGCCGATCGGGGTCGAGGCACGGGCGTTCAGATCCGGGCGCTCCCCCTGGAGGTGCGCTCGTGCACGCCGCGAGCGCGCCCACAGCGATCACCAATGCAACCAGAAATCTCGGGACCTGTCCCACTCCCGCCCCTCCCCCTGCCCGAGAGCACTGATTCCAGCGTCCTCGGCCCACCCTACGGGTGACGTGAAGGCGATTGGTCCGAACCGGTGACCCGAACCTGAACCCCAACTGAGAAGTCATCCCGCGCCGAACATAGCCACCATCTTGTCGAGGCATTGCTCCAGGCCTGCCCGGGACACGTCCCGCGCCTCGGCGGTGCGGTACCCGAACTCCCGCACGGTCAGCTCGGTGCGGCCGTCCGCGACCGGCCGGAGCGTGACCTCGTGCCGCACCGCGCGCGGCACGCCCGGCGGGATCGACTCGGCGGGCAGCAGGGCGCGGTCGGCGTCGGTGAAGTCGAGCTCGAACTCGAGCCGCTCCGGCGGCACGACGGCCCGGTAGGTCCACGTGTTGTAGAGGTCCTGACCGCCGTGCTCCGCGGGAGCGCGCATGCAGACCAGCGAGGTGCCGCCCACCCGCACGTCCAGCTCCGCGCGCGGCGAGCTGAAGCCGGTCGGCCCCCACCAGCGCCTGACCAGCTCGGGCTCGGTCCAGGCCGTCCAGGCCTCCTCGACCGGGGCGTCGAGCACCCGGGTGACGACGACGTCGTAGGTCACGGGCCCGCGACTGCTGATCTGCTGCACCGACCACTGGTTGCCGTCCGGGTCGCTGAAGTGCACGAACCCGACGTTGTCGAGCGCGTCGCCGTCCCGGACCGGGCGGAACGAGCCGCCGTCGAACACCACCACGCCGCTGTTGTCCACCCCGCCCTCGACGAGCCGGTCGTGCGCGGCGTGCACGTCGGGGACGACGAGCTGCAGGCCCCGCAACGATCCCGGCGGCACGTCGAACATCCCGCTGGAGATCTGGATCGAACACTCGGATCCGGGGGGCGTGAGCTGGACGAAACGGGTCTTCTCGTCGACCGTCGTGTCGAAGTCGACGACGAACCCCACCTGCTCCGCGTAGAACCCCTTCGCGCGCTCGACGTCCGCCACCGGCACCTGCACCACTTCGAGCGTCCACTGCATGGTCTGCCTCCTCGTTCTCCCTCCCCGGAAGGGTGCCGAAGAGGGACGGCAGGCGGACCCGTGGCGACCACGGGTCCGTCACGCGGATGCCACGTGCTCCAGGAGCGCCACGGTGGCGGCACGCTCGAACCCGGCCCCGATGCGTTCGAACCCGGCGGCCGCGGCGGCGAGCGCGTCCCGGTCGCCGTGCAGCCGGCCGGTGGCGCGCGCGAGGCACGCCGTGGCCCAGGCGTGCCCGGCCGTGGCGGACTCCGCGGCCGCGAGCCGGTCGGCGGCGTCGGGCCGGCCTGCGACGACGGCCAGCTCGGCCTGGGCGGCCACCGCGTACGGCAGGTACCGGCCGGTCGTCGGCTCGGGGACGGTCGCCGCGCGGCCGAGCTGAACGGCGGTCCGCGCAGCCGTGAAGACGCCGAGCGGCGCGTGCTGCAGGTGGAAGACGTTCGTGCCGCTCGCCTCGGCCGCGCGCACGTTCCACACGGCGGCTCGCTCCTCGTCGCCGGACAGGCCCCACGCGAGCGCCACGAACTGCGCGGCCACCGGTAGCCACACCGCGGGCGGGCGGCCCGCCCGCTCCCAGCCCGCCCACATCGCGGGCGCCTCGCGGCGGGCCCACTCGAGGTCGCCTGCCAGCACGAGCGCGGGCAGCACCGTGCTGAGCGACAGGTGCGGCGCGTCGCCGTGCACGTCGGCGTCGAGGATCCGGCGGGCCACCTCCAGCGCGGCCGCGATCTCCCCGACCGCGACCGCGTCGGCACAGGCGACGGCGAGCACGTCCTCGATCTCGGCCGCTCCCCCGGGTTCGGCGGGGTCGAAGGCCGCGAGGAGCGCCAGCCGCTCGGTGGAGAGCCGGTGCGCCTCCCGCAGGTCGGCGCCGACGACCGCGGCGCCGCGGAGTGCCCCGAGTGCCGCCGAGAGCAGCATCGCGTCACCGGTCCGGCTGGCCGCCGTGACGGCCTCCTCGGCGAGCGGCCGGTCGGGCGCGAGCTTCTGCGGTCCGGCGTTCCAGGCTCGCGCGACGGCGAGCCGGGTGGTGGCGACCTGGTCCGTGCCGTCGCAGGCCTCAGCCGCGTCCGCGAGCAGCGCGCACAGCCGCTCGTAGGGCACCTCGACGGCGAACGTGGCCGGGCAGCGGCAGGCCAGGTCCACCGCGAGCGCGAGCGCCGTCGCCCTGCCGTTCCCGGCAGCGGCCTCCCCGGCCGCCACCAGCAGCTCGAACGCGGTGCCCGTGTCGTGGCCCACCTCGGCGCACTCGGCTGCGGAGCGCAGGTCGCGGGCCCGCTCCTCCGGGGTGGCGGCGTGCGTGGCCGCCTGCTCGTAGCGCAGGCGCGCCTCCCGGAGGAAGCCCCAGGTGTGGGTGATCCGCCCGAGCGAGCGCGCGAGCCGGTGAGCCGCCGGATCCGGACCCGGCGGGAAGGACGCCAGCGCGTCGCGCAGGTCGTCGAGCACGAGGTCCACCTCCGCGCGGCTCGCCCCCGCCAGCGCCGTGGCGCGCTCGACCGCCCACAGCCGGTAGCGGTGCCGCACGTCCGCGGTCTCGCCCGACTCCCTCAGCCTGTCCGCGGCCACGGCGCGGATCGTCGCGAGCAGGCGCCAGCGGCCCTTCTCGTGCACCACCAGGCTCTTGTCCACGAGCCGGCCGAGGAGGTCGGCGGCCGCCGGGAGCGCGACCCCGCCCACGGCTGCCGCGGCCGGCAGGTCGAACGCCCCCGCGAAGACGGCCAGCCTGCGGAACAGGTCCCGCTCCTCGGCGTCGAGCAGGTCGTGGCTCCAGCCGATCACCGCCCCCAGCGACCGGTGCCGCACCTCGCGACCGCGGCCCCCGGTGAGGAGGCGCAGGTAGTCGCCGAGGCCGGTGAGCAGGCCGGGGGCGCCCAGCGCCGCGCTGCGGGCCGCCGCGAGCTCGATGGCGAGCGGGAGCCCGTCGAGGCGGGCGCACAGGTCCGCGACGGCGGCCGGGTCGACGGGATCGGGCGCGCGGTCGGCGAAGAGCCGCTCGGCGTCCGACCCCAGCGGAAGCGGCCCGACGGCGACCACCCGCTCCCCCGGAACCGCGAGGCGCTCCCGGCTGGTGGCGAGCACCGTGACGGTGGGGCACGCGGCGAGCAGCCGCTCGACGAAACCGGCGACGGCGTCGACGACGTGCTCGCAGTTGTCCAGGACGAGCAGCGAGCGGCCGCGGGCGAGGCGCCCGGCGATCGCGGCCTCGAGGGGCTGCTGGGGCCCCTCGGCCACTCCGAGCGTTGCCGCTACGGCCTGCGGCACCGAGTCGGCGCGGGCGGGCACGAGGTCGACGAACGCGCCGCCGAACGGGAAGGCCGCCGCGCCGGCCACGACCACCGCGAGCCGCGTCTTGCCCACGCCGCCCGGGCCGGACAGCGTCACCAGGCGGTGCTCGGCCAGCGCGGCGAGCACCGCGGCCTGCTCCGCGGCCCGCCCGACGAACGACGTGCGCGCGGCCGGCAGGCCAGCCACCCCGCCGGGCGGCGGCGCGGGGCCGGCCTCCGGGCCGACGAGCGCGGCCAGCTCCCGCCGGTCGGCCACGCCGTACTTGCGCAGCAACGACGAGACGTGCCCCTCGACGGTGCGCACCGACAGGTGCAGCCGCCCGGCGATCTGCGCGTTGGAGAGGTGCGCACCCACGGCCGCGAGGACCTCGGCCTCGCGGCCGGACACCTCCACCGGCTGAGACATCCGTCCATCATCGCCGACCGGCGCGGTAGCTTGGACGGGGTGACGGCCATCTCCCCGCGCCCGGAGAGCGCGATCCTCCCGCCCGCGCTGCGCGCACCGGCCGCTGCCGTCTCGGTGCTGGCGCTCCTCGTGTTCGGCGTGTTCGCCGCGCGGTACGCCGACGACTCCTCCGCAGGCCGCCTCGACCGGCGCGTCCAGCGGATCGTCGACGCGTCCGCTGACGGACCGTCGCTGCCCGACGTCGTGATCCGCCTCGGCAACCCGCTCAGCGTCGTCGTGCTCGCCGTGCTGCTCGCCGCACTGGCGCTCGCGCTCGGCCACCGCAGGCTGGCCGTGCTGGCGATCGTGGGGCCCGGGCTCACCGGGGTCGCCACCACCACCCTCAAGCCGGTGATCGGACGCACTATCGAGGGCGGCTTCGCCTTCCCCAGTGGCCACACCGGCGGGGCCACCGCGCTCGGCGTGGTCGCCGCTCTGCTGCTCATCGCGGTGCTGCGCACGGCCACGGGCATCAGCGCGCTCCTGCTGTCGGCGGGGGCACTGGTGTCCGGGGGCGCGATGGCGCTCGTGCTGGTCGGTAACCGTATCCACTACCCGACCGACACAGTGGGCGGGTTCTGCGTGGCCGTGGCAGTGGTGCTCACCAGCGCGCTGGTGATCGAACGGTGGCCCTCGATGGGGAGGGCGATCGGCCGCGGTCCATCATGAGCCGGGAGGACTCACGACGACGAAGGTGGACGCATGACGGACCCGTCCCTGCCGAAGTCGGCGGCGCTGAACGCCCGCCTGCACGCAGCGGTGCCAGGCGGCGCCCACACCTACGCCAAGGGTGACGACCAGTACCCCGAGAACCTGGCGCCCGTGATCTCCCACGGCCGCGGCGCCCACGTCTGGGACGCCGACGGCAACGAGTACATCGAGTACGGATCCGGCCTGCGCGCCGTGTCCCTCGGCCACGCTCACCCCCGCGTCGTCGAAGCCGTCCGCAACGAGCTCGACAAGGGCACCAACTTCGTCCGCCCCGCCGTCATCGAGGTCGAGGCCGCCGAACGCTTCCTCCAGAACGTGCCCACCGCGGACATGGTCAAGTTCACCAAGAACGGCTCCGACGCCACCACCGCCGCCGTCCGCCTCGCCCGCGCCGCCACTGGCCGCACCCTCGTGGCCTTCTGCCGCGACCAGCCCTTCTTCTCCACCGACGACTGGTTCATCGGGTCGACGCCCATGAAGGCGGGCATCCCCGGCCAGGACATCGTCACCTTCCCCTACGGCGACCTGCCGGCCCTCGAAGCGCTGCTCACCGAGCACGAGATCGCGGCTGTGATCCTCGAGGCCGCCACCCAGACCGAACCGCCCGCCGGCTACCTCGAAGGGGTCCGCGAGCTCGCCACCCGCCACGACACCGTCCTCGTCTTCGACGAGATGATCACCGGCTTCCGCTGGTCCGAGCACGGCGCCCAGGGCGTCTACGGCGTCACCCCCGACCTGTCCACCTTCGGCAAGGCACTCGGCAACGGCTTCGCCGTCTCCGCCCTCGCCGGCAAGCGCGAGCTCATGGAACGCGGCGGCCTCCACACCGACCACGAGCGCGTCTTCCTGCTCTCCACCACCCACGGCGCCGAGACCCACTCACTCGCCGCCGCCATCGCCGTCATGGACACCTACGCCGAGGAAGGCATCGCCGACCGCCTGCACAAGCTCGGCGACCGCCTCGCGGCAGGCGTACGCGACGTCGCCGCCGACGCGGGCGTCGCCGACCACGTCCAGGTCAGGGGGCGCGCCTGCAACCTCGTCTTCGCCACCCTCGACGCCGACGGCAAGCCCTCCCAGCCCTACCGCACCCTCTTCCTCCGCCAGCTCCTCGGCGGAGGCGTCATCGGCCCGTCGTTCGTTGTCAGCGCCGCACTCACCGACGACGACATCGACCGCACCGTCGAGGTCGTCTCCCAGGCCTGCACCGTCTACCGCAAGGCGCTCGACGCGGGCGACCCGACGCCGTGGATGGGTGGGCGGCCGGTCAAGCCGGTGTTCCGCCCCTTCGCCTGAACAATCGGGTGCTCAGGCACTGCGTCCGTTGACATCGTACTGGTGGCGGAACATCGCGACCGCCTCCAGCTGCGACCCGACCTCCAGCTTGGTCAGGATCGACCGGATGTGGGTGCGCACCGTCGGCATGCTCACCACGAAGTGTTGGGCGATCGAGGCAGCGCGTTTTCCCTCCGCGAGCAGCTCGAGCACCTCGAGCTCGCGCGGGCTCAGGCGCGTCAGCCGCCGGGCGTGCTCGCGCTCCTTCGCGACGTGGCGCCGATGGCACTCCACCCAGTCCTCGTACTCGTCCCTGGTCATCACCGACTCACCGCGCGCCGCGGCGCCCACATTTCGGAGCAGCTCGGCGAAGGACCGCGACTTGGGGACCGAGCCGATGGCTCCGGCGACGATCGCCGCTGCGATCGCCGGGCGTTCGATGCTGCCGCTCACCACCAGCACCTTCCACCCTCCGGAGCGCAGGCCCTCAACGAGGTCGGTGCCGTTGATCAGGCGGCCGCCGGCGTCATGGCCGAGGTCGAGGTCGAGTACGACCAGGCCGGGCGGCCCTTCCACGTGGCCGAGGAAGTGACGCACGAAGGCAACAGGGAGGGTCCGAGCGTCGAATCCCTCGTTGCGAAGCGCCATCGTCAGCGAGGTGCTGAACAGCTCATGGTCGTCGATGACCAGGACGGGGTAGCCGTTGCCAGACCCGTTCCCGACTTGCTGCACTACGCACCTGCCGCGAGAAACGGGCGCGGAGCGCAAGCCGGCTCTGCCGGCAGCCTGACGACTATCGTGCAGCCGGGGCCGCGCGGCGTCGGCGAATGAACGGCGATCGAGCCACCGGCATCCTCGAGGATCCTTCGACAGATGTGCAGGCCAAGGCCCGTCCCGCCGGCTCGCTCGTCACGCACCCATGGCTCGAACACGGCTTGCTCGCGACCGGGCGGCACGCCCGGCCCTTGGTCCCGCATCCGGATCACGATCTCGTCGCCGTCGCGAAAGGCGCTCAGCTGCACCGGACTGCCCGGGGCGTGCCGGGCGGCGTTCTCGATCAGGTTGGTCACGACCTGAGCGAGCTCCGCTGACGATCCGACAGCGCGCAGCTCGCGGTCCGCGTCGAGACGGATGTCCATTCCCGTCACCAGACGCAGAGCGACGAGCCCCTCGAGCACCGGGCCGACGGCATAGGTCGATCTCCGTGGCGGTCGCCGATGGTCGCCCGGTGCTTGCAGCAGCTCCTCGAGCCGGCACAGCTCGGCGGCTACAGCGCTCGTCAGCCGCGGATCCACGCTGTCGGAGCTCATCAGGCTCGTCGCACCGGCGAGGCCGGCTAGCCCGTTGCGCAGCTCGTGGTCGCGTACGGCGCTACGAGCGAGGCAGATCTCCGCCTGCTGAAGCTCCGCCTCGTGCGCGGCCTGCTCGTCGCTCAGCCGGTTGAGGGCGTCGCCCGCCAGGCGCAGTGTCCCCCACAGCACCAGGCCCACTGCGAGGAAGTGAACGGTCGACCAGGCGAGGCCCAGCTCGACCTCCGGTGAGAAGCCGGCGAGGACCCGTCCGGCGTCCGCGATCCCGAGCAGCGCGAGCCCGCCTGCGACGTGCCACACGGGCCACGCCCGCTGCTCCGCCGCGAGCTCCGCGATTGCGGTGGCCACACCGGTCCATGCCAGCGCGACCACGAGGCCCACCGGCTGAGACGCCGCGATCGCCAGCGCCGCCGCCGGGAAGACGGCAGCCAACACGCCGGCTGCGCCAACCATGCCGGCGCCACCGAGCGCCACGACGGCGGCTCGCCGGCCGGACGGCGGCGCCGGTGCGACCAGCGCAGCCAGGAGCAACACCACGACCGCGCAGCAAACGAGGATGTGCACGACCTCGACGACCGACCCGGGGGCGATATCGAGAGTGTCGATCATGGTCGTCGGGATCACGACGAGGCTGTAGCAGCCGAGCACCGTGCTCAACCAGCCGGTCCGACTGTCAGCGGTCAACCGTGCGGCCAGCAGCGCCAGCAGAGCGGCCGCGGCGCCTCCGACGGCCGTGAACAGAGCCAGGACCAGCGCCACGCGAGCAGGCGGCAGCTGACTCTGCAGCGGTGAGAACGCCACTGCCACGATCGCGCCTGCCGCGAGAACGAACAGGACGCGACGGACGACGCGTCGTACGGCCGGGCTCGAGGCGAGCAGCCGGACCGGCCTCACGATACGGGACAACCACATCGACGATCCCCCTGACCGAGGTAAGCGTCTCGTCCAGCATCACTCGTGGGGATCGACCTGGGCGTTAACCAGCGGTGCACGCCGCCGCCACCGCCACCACCTGCACCACGGAGGCGCAGCCGGAGCGCCCGTAGATGCGACGGCGCACCCCGCGTGGACGGGCGAGGCCGTGCAGCATTCCGTGACCGCGGCGATACGTGCTGCATCGGCCTTCACCAAAATTGACGACGTGCGACCACCTGCCCCGATGCCGTCAATTGTGACGATTCATCGGCGTGGACCACACTGCCAACATCGGGTCGTCCGTCGGGGGCAGTACCAGTGTTCCGGCATCCACTGATCGGGGCCGCCTGGAAAGGTAGCGGTTGTGACGTACGTGCAATCTTCGCCGAACAGCCCCACGCGAACGCCGCGGGCCTTCGGAGCGACACCTGCCGCCGACCGGCCGTCCGACCTGCTCGAACGTGACACACCAGCAGCTCCCGAGAGCAGCGTTCGGCGCATCTCGCATCGCATTCGGGCGTGGATGGTCGTCCTTCCGGTCGATGCGGCGATGCTCCTCGTTCCACTGCTGTGGGCCCCACAACAGCCGAAGGCATTCATTTCGACCGCAGTTCTTGCAGTACTGATGTGCAACGTCGGCGGGCACTTCCGGGCTCGCCTACATCTGAGCGTTCTCGATGACTTGCCGCAGCTCCTTTCCAAGATCCTCGTGTCTGCCGGTGTCGTCGCGACAGCCATCGCCCTGCGGCACGATCAGCAGGCCGTGACCACGTTCCTACAGAACGTCGCAATCGGGATGGGACTCGTCGTGGCCGGCCGGATCGCGACCACCGGGCTCGCGCGCTGGGCCAGAAGGCGACGGATCGCCCGCCACCCGACCGTGCTGGTCGGCGGAGGGCCGCTCGCGGCCGAGATCGCCCAGATCCTCACTCGGCAACCGCAGTACGGGCTGCACCTCGTTGGGTGCATCGACAACGAACCGGCATGCGCCGCCAGCGCCGTCACCCGCTGGCTCGGCAAGCTCGCCGACCTCGATGAGGCGGTCCGATCAGGGCATGCCGACGTCCTGATGGTCGCGGACGGCGACGTGCCCGAGCCGGAGCTGCTCACCGCCGTCCGCACGCCGACCTGCGAACCCTGCGACCTGCTTATCGTCCCTCGGCTGCACTACTTCCGGACCCAGGCCGGAACCGCCGATCACATCGGCTCGATCCCCATCATGCGAATCCACACCCCGAAGCTGCGCGGGCTGGCGCGGGTGATCAAACGCACGATCGACCTGGTGCTCGCCGGCTTGACCCTGGTGATCTCAGCACCGGTCCTCGGGGCGGCCGCGCTCGCCGTCCGCATCGAGGGCGGCCCTGGCGTCATCTTCAGCCAGCCACGGGTCGGCCAGAACGGCCGGCTGTTCAACTGCCTGAAGCTGCGCACGATGCGACCCGCCGACGAGGAGGATGCGGCGACGACCTGGTCGATCGCGGCCGACGACCGCGTCGGACCGGTCGGCCGCCTGCTCCGCCGGACGTCCATCGACGAGCTGCCACAGCTGTGGAACGTCCTGAGGGGCGACATGACCCTCGTCGGGCCACGCCCCGAGCGGCCCCACTTCGTCGACAAGTTCTCCTCGGAGTTCGAGCGTTACGCCTATCGGCACCGCGCCCAGGTCGGATTGACCGGATTGGCTCAGGTGAGCGGCCTGCGCGGGGACACGCCCATCGCCGACCGGGCTCGATTCGACAACTACTACATCGAGAACTGGTCGATATGGCTCGACGTCAAGATCCTTTTCCGGACGATCGGGGAGGTCTTCCTCGCCCGTGGCCGATGAATTCCGGGGTGTCATGATTCCGCCGCTGTCAGTGTGCGTGCCCGCCTACAACTCCGCCCGCACGATCGACGAGACGCTGCGCTCCATCCTCGACCAGGACGTCGACTGCGAGGTGGTGGTGTTGGACAACGGCAGCGACGACGGGACGGGCGACATCGCCCGCTCCTTCGCCGACAGCCGCATCCGAGTCCACCGCAACGAGGTCACGCTCCACATCGGGGCCAACTGGAACCGGGTCGTGGAGCTGTCCGGCGGGCGGCTCACGAAGATCGTCTGTGCCGACGACGTGCTGTGGCCGGGATCGCTGGCCGCCCAGCTCGACCTGCTGCGCGACCCGGCCATCGCCATCGTCTCGTCGAGGTTCGACGTCATCGACGAGGAGAGCGCGGTGAAGGAGTCCGGGCTCGGGATACCGGGACTGGAGGGCCTGCAGTCACCGCGTGCACTGATGAGCACCATCGTGCGCCAGGGCCCGGCGGAATTCGGACCGACTGCCGCGGCGATGTTCCGTCGTGAACATTTCGACCGGGTGGACGGGCTCCGGCCCGACCTCGTGTTCCCCATGGACGTGGACCTGTTTGCTCGGGTCACAGCGTTCGGCGCGTTCTTCGGGATGCCGGAGAGCACAGCTGCGTGGCGGAGCTCGACCTTCAACCTGTGCAGCCGCAGCTCGAGCTGGAGCAAACTGTCGGAGATGCTGTACTTCCACCACCGCCTCCGCCGGGATCACCCCGAGTACGTGCACGCGTCCGATGTGCTCGCCGGTGATGTCCGGTTGGTACGAGCGGGCCTCGAACGCCTGAGGGTGCGGTCGCAGGTCGCGGTGACGACACACCTCGTGAAGGCGTGATGGACAGGACTGGTATCGCTCCCGCATCGAACGAGACCCGCGTCCTCGTCGAGAACGGGGAGTACTGGCTCAACAACAAGGGTGATCTCGCCATCCTCGACGTATCCGTTCGCCGGCTCACCCGACAGTGGCCGAGCGCCCGCGTCGGCGTGCTCACGTTCGCACCCGGGCTGCTGCGGGCGTACGAGCCTGCGGTGGAACCCATCTGCTACCAGCGCGGCGGGGACTGGCCCCGGCGGTCTCCCCGGCGGCTGACCGGCCGACGGGTCCCCGAACTGACCGGGCCTCTGTTCAACGCGTGGGACGCCGCCACGGCCCTTCCCGGTCGGGTCGCCCGACGGCTGCAACCCGCTCACCGTTCGGTGGACCGGACGGGGTCCGGGCGGGCGGACAGGGAGCGACCCGCGCTCCGACGCGAGGGCGGCCGGCTGCCGAACGCGCTGGCCGACGCCACGGCAGTGATCGCCATCGGCGGCGGCTACCTGACCGACGTGGATCGTTTCCAGACCGAGCGCACCCTCGACCTCCTGGGGTACGCCACCACCCACGGCATCCCTGCCTTCCTCATCGGGCAGGGCATCGGGCCGCTCGGCGACGAGGCCCTGCTGCGACACGCCGCGGACGTCCTGCCACTGGTCGACCTCATCGCGCTCCGCGAGGGCCTGCGCGGTCCGGACCTGCTGCGCCGGCTCGGCGTGCCGGCCGACCGGGTGATCGTCACCGGGGACGACGCGGTCGAACTCGGCTACACCGTGCGGCCCCGCGAGCTCGGCAACGACATCGGGGTGTGTTTGCGGGTCGCCGACTACTCGCCGGTCGACACCCGCATGCGCACGGCTCTCGCCGCGGCGGTCCAGTCCCTGGCGGCCGAACGGTCGGCAGCACTGGTCCCGCTCATCATCTCTGAGCACGCCGCGGAGGACCGACGCGCGACACTGCCCCTGCTCGCAGGCTCAGCCGCGACCGCCGCACCGTTGGGCCGGTTCGCGAGTGCGCGATCCCTGTGCCGCCAGGTCGGACGGTGCCGCGTCGTCGTCACGGGCGCGTACCACAACGCGGTCTTCGCTCTCTCCCAAGGGATCCCCGTCGTCGGGATGTCGACGTCGCAGTACTACGACGACAAGTTCAACGGGCTGGCGGCGATGTTCGGGGACGGCCTCGATCTCGTCCGGCTCGACGGCGAGGACGTCGAGGACCGGCTGCGGCGGTCCGTCGAGCGGATGTGGCACGAGGCACCGCGGCTGCGGGCCTCGCTGCTGGACGCCGCCGCACACCAGGTTCTCGCAAGCCGGGCGGTGTTCGACCGGATCGTCGGGATCGTCGACGGAAAGGTCAGCCGGCAGCCGACGAACGACCCGCCGTCGCCACCCACGTGTCGGCTGTGATTGCCCACAGGTCGTGCGGCATGCGCCGCCCTCCTACATCGAGGTAGCTCGCCATCGTGCCCTCCCGGCACATCCCGAAATGCCGCACGGCCAGCGCGGCGGCGACGTTGTCCACGCAGACCGGCGCGGTGATCCGACGCAGCCCCATCGAACCGAAGGCATGGTCGGCAAGGAGCTGGCCGGCGGCGCGCATGATCCACCGCCCGGCCAGGGTCGAATCCAGCCAGGCGCCGATCTCGGCGCTCCGGGCACCGGTATCGATGCGCTCGAGGTTGAACTGGCCGGCGAATGCGCCGTCCACCTCGATGACCAGCGACAGGCTCCGGCCGACGCGCGCGTTCGCGCGTCCGCTGAGCACCTCTTCCATCCACGCCCGATCGGAATGGCGCTCCTCCCACGACAGCGTGGACGACAACCAGAACGGCTCGATCAGACACCGGTCGCGCAGCCGGATCGAGCGCCAGGCCTCCACGTCGGAGAAGCGCGGCGGACGGAGGACCACGACGTGTCCGCCCGCCGTCACGGGGCCGAGCCGGAGGCAGGAGCCCCTCGAGCGGTGGACACGCAGGCTGTGCCGGATCGGCCGCGAGTAAAGCCTGCCGGCGGCGAGCACGACCGCCAATGAGCGCATCATCGCGGCGGCCGCCCATCACCCAGCGCAATCGTCTCGACGGTACCGTCGGTCGCCACCGCCAACCGCCAGTACCGACCGGCGGGGTCCCGCAGGACGAGGCTGTCCGTCGCCCTTCGCCCGGTGACCTGCCAAGTGCCGGGGAAGGTGCTGGGATCGAGCTCATCGGACGCACTCGAGATGAGGTTCGCGGCCGTTCCCTCCGGGCAGCCGACCGGGTCGATCTTCAGCTCCACCGGATGCGTGACGAGGTCGTGCCCGAACTGGACGTTCGCGAGGTAGGGCTGGCGGCAGTAGATCAGGTCGAGGCAGACGCTGCGCGCCGCAACCTTGCAATTGACCATGCCGAACTGGGCGGGACCACCGCGGTCGCGATCACCGATCGACAGCGCGACATCGGCACCTTCGAACCAAACATTGATCAGCCACCAGGCGTTGGCCGCACCGTCGACGCGGATGTGGTGGTTCGTCGTCCGCGGGTCCGTGTCCGACACGAACTCGACGTTGCTGAGCGACAGACCGGCGTTGTGATCGTTGCCGGTGCCCAGGACACTGACGTGGTTGCTCGTGAACTTCGACGAGGTGACGTAGTTCTGGATGCAGGACGTCACGAGTCCGACGCCGAAGTTGTTGATGTCGCTGTTCACGAACGCGGTGCCACCCGTGTTCTGGTCGAGCACGACGCCGCGCTGTCCCAAGAACTGCGGGTGGTTGTCGCTGAGATGGTTGCCACGCAGCACGACCGAGTCGAACGAGCAGCGGAACGAGTTCGACAGCGAGATCGCGGTGGCGTCCGGCGTGGTGACGAAGATCCCGATGCTCCGGAAGCTCACGCGCTGCCGGTCCCGGAGCGCGATCAGCGTTCCCTCACCGTTGTGCACGATCAGGCTCACGTCGCCACCGTCGCCGGTGACCACGGAGTAGTCGGGAAGGTCGGGCCACTCGGATACGAGGTAGTGCCCGGCCGGGAAGTGCAGGAGCACGGGCGCGCTGTCCGCGCACGCCCGCGCGATGGCCTGGGTGTCGTCGGCGACGCCGTCACCGATCGCACCGAAATCCCGGACGTTGCGGGGCGACGCGGCGAACTGCGGCTGCGCCGGCCCGACGGGTTCTCCCCCAGCCTGCCCCGAACAGGCCGCCAGGCCCGGTGCCGCAGCGGCACCGAGCGAGGCGGCCAGCAGCCGACGCCGGCTCAGGGCGTCGTCTGCCATGGACTCAGGAGTGCCGTCGGAGGTGTCATGGACGACTACGCGCTGGGAACGAGGCTGGGTCGCGTGACCGATGCCGAGCGGCCGCGATGCTCCTGTCGTCGCTGCCGGCGTGGTGGCCGGGCGGCCACGATCGCTCCGAGCAGCGGGACCCCTGCCTCTCGGAGGCTCCCCACCGCAGCTCGCACCTCGGGCAATGACGAGGTCTCCAGCTCGGCGACCACGACCGTGGCTGCGCAGCGCGGACCGAGTGTGATCGCGGCGGTGTCGGCTCGCACAGGCGCCGTGTCCAGCACGACGTGGTCGAACCGGGCCTGCAGCTGGGACAGCAGATCCGGCATCCGCGCCGAGTCGATGAGGTCGGGGGTGCGCTCGTCGGCGGCGCCGAGGGGCAGCACGACGTACCCCTCGGGAGCCATCCGCAAGAGGTCGTCAACCGGCGATCCGGGCGTGCGGAGCCAGTCCGCGAGTCCGGGCACGGACAGCATGTCCAGGCGCGCCGTAGCGCCCGTGCTCGACACGTCGGCGTCCACCAGGACGACGTCCCGACCGGTACCGGCGAGCGCCCCCGCCAGCCCTGTGGCGACCATCGGGACCGAATGCCGGGAGGCGCTGGTGAACAGCAGGGTGGCCAGTTCGGGGGCGTCGTTCCCGGACATCAGCCGTGCCCGCAGCCGCCTGAACGCCCATCGGGCGTCGGCGTCGTTCCCCGGTACGGAGGCGAGGACCGGCATGCTCAGCGCACCGGTCAGCTGCTCCGGTCGACGCACGCGGGGATCGAGCCGGTCCAGGAGGAACGCAGCAAGGCCGCCCAACCCGATTCCGGCGAGCAGGCCGATCGCGAGCAACCGGAGGACGGGGGGCCCGTTGGGAGCCGTCGGGAGCTGGGCGGGATCGATGACCGTTGCTTCGGCGGCCGGAGCCGCGCCGACCGTGGTCGTCTCGATCTCCCCGACGAGCTTGCGGAAGTGCGCCGCCACGTTGTCGGCCAGCAGGCGTGCACCATCGGGCGACGAGTCGGTGACGGCGACGTCGAGCAGCGCACTGGCCGGAGGGAAGGTCACCGAGATCTTGCTCTGCAACTCTTGCGGCGAGGTGGGCAGACCGAGGTCGGCGATGACCCGCTCGGCCACCGCGACACCTCCCGCAACGTGCGAGTAGGAGGTGATCCGCTGCTGGGAGGCCAGTCCGCCCTGGTACGAGTCGTTCACCGACGTCCCGGTCGCCATCGACACGTACAGCCGGGTCGTCGCGGTGTAGGTGGTGGGGATGCTCCACACGTAGGCGGCCGCCAGCCCCGTGCACGCGAGGATCGTCGCCAGGACGATCAGCCAGCGCCGGAGCACGATCCGGCCGATATCACTCAGACTCATCTCAGTCCCCCTGTTCCGGTTCCAGTGGGCGCGTCGAACCTCGGACGGATCGCGAGGGCGGATCGCCCCACCGATCGTTGCCGGAACTCACGCACCGTCATGTCGACGATCCAGATCGCGACCGCGATCTGCAGGCTCTTTCCGAGGACCTCGGCACTGCCGAGGACGCCGCGTTCGAACAGCACGGGCGCCCCGATCACCGTCAGCCCGAGAGCGACGAACACCACCTGCCTGGCGCGCAACGCCCAGCACGCGAAGAGCAGCAGCCCGAACGTGGACGTAACGGCCATGACCACTCCCGCGTAGCCGCCGAGCACATAGCCCTCGTTGATGTTCCCTTCCGCGAGCGAAACGGAAACCCGCGTCATGTCCACCGACGAGCCCCGGACCTCATCGGCCCACGCCGTGCCCGAGTGGAACTTCTCGACGCCCAGAAGTTGGGCGGGGACGAGGCTCTGCAGGGTGTACTGGAGCACCTCTCCGGTCGACAGCCACGGGCGACCGCCCATGTAGTAGGCGTCCGTCGCGGCCGCGAGGAGATCGAAACGCCGCAGGATGCTCATGAAGGGTTGGATGACCGCCGGGTACTGGGCGTCCGCCGCGACCGTCGCCGCGACAGCACCCTCGCTCAGCTTGATCGACTGGAGCCAGCCGAAGCCACCGACGGCGACGATCGAGAGACCGACGACGCCGAGAACCCGTCGTCGGGTCCAGCCGTCCAGCGCGAACCGGACGGCGAGCGCCAGCGCCGCCCCCATGATCGGGCTCTTCGACTCGACCGCGACGGTCCATTGCAGCTGGACGAGCAGCAGCCCGCCGATGACGGCGATCGTCCGCATCCGGTCCGCCGACCGGTAGTAGACGATCAGGCCGATCGCACCGACGGCGGCGAGCGTGGCGACACCGCTGAGAACGGGGTTCGAGCTGTCGACGTCGCCCGCTGAGCCGGCGCTGCCGGTCGCGAGCGCGGCGAACCGGCCGATCATGCCCAGTACGAACACCGCTGCCAGGGTCGGCACGAGTGCGGCTGCGGGAGCGAGATCCGGCGAGCGGGACTTCCCCCGGTGGCGGACCCACAGCGCGTATGCGACGGCGAGGGCCGCGTACACCCACAGCCCAACGACGACGGGTGCCATGACCGTCTCGATCCCGTGGTCGTAGCCGATGCCGGCGAGACGGGGGTCGGCTACGTTGTCCCCGAACCCGGGTTCGGGCTGCACCCAGACCAGAACGATGGGGCGTGCGAGGTACGAGAGGCTCCAGTACACGACCTGGGTGAGGAGGAACACCCGGGCGACACCGGGGGTCCGGACCGCCGCGACCGCGATCGTGAGCAATGCGGCAGCGGTGGCGGTGAGCATCGTGAAAGCGCCGGACATGTCCCTCCTCCCGCTCAGTGGAACGTTGCGACGATCTCGGCGGCACGGTCCACGTACCGGTGCCGACCGCGCACGATCCGTCGGTAGCCCGACTCCGCCACCTTGCGTGCGAGATCGGGCCGTTCGTCGCACCAGCGGAGGCGGTCGTGCAGTTCCTCCGCGGTGGAGAACAGCAGGCACTCCGTGCCGTCGTCGAACAGCGCCTCGTGCTCCGCGGTGCGCTCCCCGACGAAGAGCCCCCCGGCGGCCGGCACCTCGAAGGTCCGGCAGGTGTGGGTGTCACGGTTGGCGGAGTTGAGCAGCACGAGGTTCGCGGTCACCGAAGCCACGGCGACCGACAGCTGCTCCCCGTACACCGCGGCGGCCACGGTCGCGCGCGTCCTCCGGAGTTGTGGGACGCGTCGCCATCCGGGGCCCCGCAGGAGCATGCGATCGCCGTACCTGCGGGCGAGGTCGACCAGGGGGCCCCGCCGATCGGGGCGGCAGGCGCCGATGAAACCCACCAGGTACTGGCGGCCTGCCCGGCGGGCGCACGGTCGGTGCCACGCCGGGTCGTAGGCGCTCGGCACGAACTTGACCGCACGTGCACCGCGGGCCAGCAGTTCCGGCACGTTGTGCCGCTTCGTCGTGACGACGAGATCCCACGCTCGCTCCCACTCCAGGTAGCCGGGCGTGGTGTTGTAGGGGTTCGACACGTCGTCCGGGCTGTAGTGGACGTGCAAGTATGCCGGCACGTCGAGCAGCCGCCGCTGGTCGAGGTGCACCGTCTTGAAAGCGAAAACGAGATCGGGGTGGAGCTCGGCGGCGATCTGCTCGATCCGCCGATGTACCGCCTCGACGCTCCACGGCGCCCGCCTGCCGGCGAGCTTGGCGTGGATCCACGGAGCGGAGAGCCGCCGCGGCAGCGTGACCGGTGTGGTGTCGACGGCAACGACCTCGTGGCCCGCCTGGCGGAATCCCTCGGCGAGCGAGCGCGCGTTGCTCCCGATCCAGTCGTCGCCGATGTAGAGGATCTTCACCGCAAGCCCTCCGCATGCGCCGGCACACCGTCCGCAGGCACGGTCTCGTTCCGTTCCCGCCTGTAGAGATGCCACATCCGGGCGACGTACCAGAGCGCGACGGCCGTTTCGCAGCACAACGTCCCGTAGACCAGCGACCACACCGAACCGGTTCGGACGGCGATGTACAGCCAGATCCCCGCCAGGCAGACACCTATGAGGGCTCCGATCAGCACCCCAGCGGCGTCCTTGCGGACCGGCAGGATGGCGGTGGTCGCGAACGACGTCAGTGCCGTGGCCGGGAGGATGAGCACCTCGAGGCGCAGGAACGGAACCGCTTCGGCGAACGCGCGGCCGAAGATCAGTTCGACGAGGAATGGCGCCGCCACCCAGAGGGCCGCGGTGGCGATGCAAGCCATCCCGACGCAGACCAGCAACGCGAGTACGCCACGCCGCCAGAACCGGTCCTCGTGACTGATGCGGGCCATCCGCGGCAGCAGCGCGAAGCCGATGGGGTCCAGAACCGACTGCACGGCGCGGACGAGCCGGTCTCCGGCCGAGAACAGGCCCAGCGAGGCCGGCGTCAGGACCGAGGAGTAGATGGCTGTGGCGCCCTGGCCGTATCCGAGGACCAGCAACCGTGAGGTGAGCACGGTGATCCCCATCCGCACCGTGTCGATGATCCGGTGCGGGCGCGCGGGTCGGCCGAACCGGCGGAGTGAGTCACGCCAGGTCAAGGCGATCGTCACGACGGCCCCGAGCATCAGGCACAGCAGTGCGACCTCGGCGCGAGGAATGCGGGGCAGGATGGTGACCAGCAGCCCCAGGTAGATGATCCGGCCGACGGCCTGGTAGCCCGTCGACGCGGCGAACCGCGCCTGTCCGATGAGCACCCAGTCCTCGGAGATCGACGACAGCCCGCCCGCGAACAGGCCGAGCAGGATCAACCGGCCGGTCACACCGACGTCGAGAGCGACGCCGATCAGCAGGGCCGAACCGATCGTCGACAGGGTGACTGCGCGGATGACGAGGTAGTTCCCGCGCAGCTGCCGCACGTCCTCTCGGCTCATCATCGCCGACAGGAACTGGGCGATGCCGAGGTCGACGAGGACGGATCCGAAGAAGTACGACGACATCGCGATCGCGACCAGCCCCAGGCCCTCGGTCCCGAGCAGCCGTGCGATCAGCGGCACCGTCACGACGGTGACGACGTACTGGCCGTACTTGCCGAAGGTGACCAGACCGACGTCGCGCGCCGCGGTCAGCAACCGGAACCTGCCCTGGTCCTCACACATGAGCAGGCCTTCCACCAGCCGTCGCCACCACGGTGGCGAGGAAGTCGGCGACGTCTCGAGCGGTGCGCGCGTCGTCGAAGCGCGTGGCCTGTACCCGAGCGGCACTCGCGAGCCGCTGCCGCAGCTCGCCATCGAGGATGAGGCGATCGAGTGCCGCGGTGAGCTGGCCACGGTCACCTCCGTCTACGAGCAGCCCGCTGACCTCCGGCTCGATCACCTCCGTCGGCCCGCCGGGCCGCGACGCGATCACCGCGCAGCCCGCGCTCATTCCCTGCACCACCACCTGACCGAACGGCTCGGCGATGACCGAGCAGTGCACGAGGATGTCGGCGCGTCGCATGTAGGACAGCGGGTCGTCGACGTGCCCGGTGAACGTCACCGCCAGGTCGAGCTCCGAGGCGAGAGCGTGCAACTCGTCCCGGTAGGCGTCCTCCCCGAAGAGCGCACCGCCAACGAGGTACACGTGTTCCGGCCGCAGCGCGACGTCGGCCAGAGCGCGGAGGAACACGTCCTGCCCCTTCCACCGTGTCAACCGGCCCACGACGGCGACGACCGTGTCCGCGGGGCTCCGTTCGGTGCGCTCGGGGGGCTCGCGGTCCAGTTCGGCACACGGATAGGCGACGAGTGCTCTCCTGCGCCACCGGTTCAACGTTCCGAGCGTCGACCTGCTGTTGGCGATGTAGGCATCGCTGACGATCCATCCCAACAGCCGGATGAGGGTGGCGAGGACGCGGCCGAAGTACTCGGCCGAGATGCGGTCGTGCGTGTGCCAGACGAGCGGCACCCGAGCCCGCCGAGTGGCGACGGCGGACATGACTAGCGCCTTTGTGGTGTGGGCGACGACGACGGACGCCCCGGAGCGGTGCACGAGCGCCCCGAGCGACCAGCCCAGCCGAACGAGTCCGACCAGACCGATCAACAGCTTGCGGATCGTACGGCCCTCGATGGTGATGGCCCTGCTGTCGAACGTACTCCTCAGCACGACCACCTCTGCGCCGCTCGCGCAAAGGCGCTCGACCATCGGCCCGTCCTCGAGGAAGACGGTGGTGACATCGACGGTGCCACGCAGCGCTACCACCAGTCGCTCGACCGATAGCTCTGCGCCCGACGGCGCGGCCGAGTGCAGCACGAACAGGGCCTTCATCATGCGAGCAGCTCCCGATACATCGCGACGTGCTGCTCGGCCGCGGCCTGCCACGAGAACGACTCGGCATGGGTCCGGCACCGATGAGGCGCGGGGAGGTTGCCGTCCAGGGCGCGCACGATCCGGTCCGCGAGGGCGCTCGCCTCGCCCGCGGGCACGATCAGCGAGGGGTCCAGCCCACGCACGGAGTCGGGCAGCCCGCCGCAGTCGGTCACGATCGGCGCGCGACCGGCGGCGAGCGACTCGAGCGCGATCAGGCCGAACCCCTCGAGCTCCACGGACGGGACGACCGTGAATGCGGCATTCCCGTAGAGCCGAACCAGCCGCTCATCCGTTGTGCAGCCCTCGAACGCGACGGATCCACTCAGATCGGGCGATGCGCCGACCCGGGCGCGGAGGGCCTGCTCCTCGCGGCCGGTGCCCACGATCACCAGCCGCGCGTCCGGACGCACCGCGAGGACCTCGGACCACGCCCGGAGCAACACGTCGATCCCCATCCGACGTTCCAGCCTGCGGACGCAGAGCACCGTGCGCGACGGCCGAGACTGCGGCAGGACGTGGAACCGGTCGAGGTCGACGCCGGGCGGGATGACGCAGATCTTGTGCTGGGGAACGCGGTAGGACTCCGCCAGCAGATCCCGGAAGTGCCGGGACAACACGACGTACCGATCGGCACCGAGGTACCGCATCCGCTCGATCCAGTACTTCACCCGTGCGGCCGCCTCCCGGGATCCGGACATCCGGCTCTCCGCTGCCCACGGGCCGTGGAAGTGCACCACGAGCGGATGGCGGCCGTGCCGGTCGATCGCCGGGCGACCGTAGAGGCAGAAGTGGCGATCGAGGACAGCGCGGTGCGGGAGCGGCGACCGCTCGACGAAGCTGGCGCGGGCACGTTGCCACGTCGATCCTGCGGGCGGTCCCCACGACCGCCCGCCCTGGGCGGGGTCGCCGAACGCCGCGGCGGACACCTCCAGCTTCGGATGCGACTCGAGGGCGCGGAAGAGGTCCGTGAAGTACCGGTTCAGGCCGCCGGGAACCGTCGGAAACCATGCCGACCCGGTCATGTGGACCCGAACGCGGGCGGTCATGTCGATTCCCGGCGCATCGTGGCGGCCAGCTGCCGAGCCGATGGCGACGTCGAGGTCCGCCAAGCGGGTCCCAGCGCGACGTCGAGGACCGATGCCAGCTCGGCGCGGAACCGGCCCACGGAAAAGGCGTCGGCACTTCTTCGAATGGCCCGCTCGTCCCATGAGTGCGACCACGCCGAGCGGATCGCGGCGGCGAACTCGTCCGGATCCTCGCGTCCCACCAGCAATCCGTTCAGCCCCTGCCGCACGTAGTCGAGTGCGCCGCCGGAGGCGAGGGCGATCACCGGGACGCCTGCCGCGAGCGCCTCCACCGGTGCGATACCGAAATCCTCCTCACCGGGGAACAGCAGCATCCGCGCGCCTGCGACGGCCTCGCGCACGATGTGGTCGGGGCAATGGCCGAGGAAGCGGACGTGCGATGGTGCATCCCGTTCCAGCCGGGCCCGCTCAGGGCCGTCCCCGATGACCACCAGCCGGATGCCTGTCCGGCGCGCGACCTCCACCGCGAGGTCAGGTCGCTTGTAGGGGACCAGGCGTCCCAGCCAGAGCAGGTGCGAACGGTCACCCGACGGAACGGACGCCCAGCGGGCGACGTCGACGGGTGGGTGTACCACCTGGGCACGGCGGCCGTAGGCCGCGTTGATCCGCTCTGCGACCGCGCAAGAGTTGCCGAGTACGACGGTGGCGTGCTGGGCGGCGATCCGATCCCTCTCACGCAACGCGGGGAGGACGGCAGTGCTGACCACCCGGCGTGCAGCCCGAGGCAGCCGGGCCAGCTCGGTCTCGGTCCGCCACAACATCCTGGCGGGTGTGTGGTAGTAGACGATCGACGGCCCCTCGAAACGACGCGTCGCGAGATGCGCGGCGAAATGCGAGCTGACGAGCAGTGCGTCGGCCTCGATACGCGCCGTGGACCAGGCCCGCATCATCGGAATCGCGTACCGTGGCCACTTCGTGCGGGCAGCCGGAAGCCGGGACGGCCACAGCGGTCGCACCCGCACATCTGGAAAGCGTTGTTCGGCCAACGCGGGGTCCGCCACCGAGACGACCAGCTGCTCCGCCGCGGCCACGTCCACCAGCTGCTCGGCTACGCGCTCTGAACCGGCCCAGTTGGTCAGCCACTCGTGGGCGACAGCAATGCGCATGGGTGTCCGTTCGAGGACTCGAATTTCGACTGGTCGGATACGGAGTCTTGCAGGGCGCCGCTGCCACGACCTCGACACAATTGACGATCCCGCGCAGGGCCACCCGCACGTGGGCAGGTCGAGGACCGACTATTCAAGAACCCGAAAATGCCGCGGATGCGCCATTGCACATCCGCATCTCGCAATCGCAGTACCGCGTTGTCCGCTCCGCTGCGCCCGGTTCTGGCGCTCCCCTAGTCCCCCGCGCTCAGCACCGTCGGAGTGGATCTCTGCACATCGGTGCGCCATGGCATCCAAGGGGTGCGATCGGCCTGGTACATGGCCTCCAGCGCGATCCGCTCCTTCAGCGTGTCGGCAGGCTGCCAGAACCCGCTGTACGGATACGCAGCGAGGCGGCCCTCCTTGGCCAGCACCGCACAGGCATCGGCCACCAGATCGCCGTTCTCCGGCAGGTAGTCGAACACCTCCTGACGCAGCACGAGGTACCCGCCGTTCTCCTGTAACCGCATGTCCTTCAGCGCCGTGATCGCCTCGATCCGGTTCCCGTCGTTCACCTCCACCACGTGGAACGCCGCCTGCGGCGGCACCGCGAGCAGCTGTCCGACCGCGTCCGGGGTGGCGGCGAACTGATCGACCATCGCGTCGATGGGGGCGTCGGTGAGCACGTCGGCGTAGTTCGCGAGGAACATCTCCTCGCCCTCCAGCAGGCGGCGCACCCGGCGCAGGCGCTCCCCGATCGGCGACTCCAGGCCGGTGTCGACGAAGGTGATCGTCCAGTCTGCGATGTCGCTGGTGAGCAGCCGCACCTCCCCGCTGTGGAGGACGAAGTCGTTGGAACCGGTCTCCTGGTAGTCCAGGAAGTACTGCTTGATGTGGTGCCCGCCGTAGCCGAGGCACAGGATGAAGTCCTTGTGCCCGTAGTGCGCGTAGTAGCGCATGACGTGCCAGAGCAGAGGGCGCGGCCCAACCGGCACCATCGGCTTCGGCGTGTCCGAACTCCCGTCCCGCATGCGCATCCCGTAGCCGCCGCAGAAGAGCACGACCTTCACCGCTGCACCTCCTCCACACCGCGACCGGACGGTCCGAGCCTCTACTCGGGCCACCGACGAGGGCTGTTACACAGGCGGCCCGTCTGCCGCCGCTACGCATGACCCTGGTGTCAGCAAGTCCGATGACCTGCGGCGACAGCAACAGGACGTAACGGTTCGCGCCCGTATGGCGAGCGATCAGCAGTCGGGAGTGAGCAGTCGATCGGGCGCTCCGGCGGCGCCATGGGGGAACGCGTCAATGGCACCACCTGCTGGCTTTCAAAGCGTCCTGCACCGGATCCGGCGGGTGCACCCGTTGGGACCGGCGATGCGCCGGTCGCTCGCGGCGATGGACCACGCGTCCGCCGACCGGATTCGCCGGTACCAGGAGCGCAGGCTGCGCCTGCTCGTGCGCCTCGTAGCGTCTCGTTCGCCGTTCTACCGACGCTGGTTCGCGGAGTCGGGCGTGGACCCGGCGTCGATCCGGACGCTCGAGGACCTACCGCGCCTTCCCCTGCTCGACCGGCGGGCCGTGATGGACGCGCCCGCCGACTTCGCCGTGCAGCCGCTGCGGCTCATGTGGCCCTCGAGCTCCAGTGGGACGTCCGGCCGGCCCGTCACGGTGTACCGCACCGCCGGTTCCTCGGCCTTCGAGCAGGCCGCGCTGCAGCGCCAGTGGGGCTGGTTCGGCCTCCCCCGCGACGCGCGTCGCGTCGTGCTGCGCGGCAGCTCGATCGCGGTGGACCGTGGCGTGCTGACCCACGAGATCCCCGGGGACCACCAACTGCTCGTGTCCAGCTTCCACCTGACGCCGGACGCGCTCCCGGAGATCCTCCGGACCATCCGCGCTTTCCGGCCGCACGCCGTCGAGGGCTGGACCTCCAGCCTCACGCTGCTCGCCGCCCGGATGCGGGACGCGGGCGAGCGACTGCCCGTTCAGGCGGTGATCACCTCGTCGGAGACGATCAGCACGCTGCAGCGGCAGCTCATGGGCTCGGTGTTCGAGGCGCCGATCGTCGACCACTACGGCCAGACCGAGCGCGTGGCGATGGCCGGCACCTGCGAGGCGGACGGCTACCACGTCTTCCCCGACTACGGGATCGTCGAGCTGCTCCCGGCCGACGACGGGCGCGCCGAGATCGTCGGCACACCACTGCACAACTGGGGTTTCCCGCTGCTGCGCTACCGCACGGGCGACCTGGTCGACCCGGCCTCGGCAGGGCAGTGCCCGTGCGGGCGGTCGTTCCCGCGGCTGGGGGCGATCGCCGGCCGCTCCGAGGACGCGTTCGTCGCCGCGGACGGGCGGCTGATCCCATTGCCGTCCACGGTCATCGACGATCTCGCGGGCATCGACGAGGCGCAGATCGCTCAGCTCGCGCCGGGGCGGTTCGAGGTCCGCGTCGTGCCGGGCCGAGGGTTCGACGCGGACGTGAACCGCGCCCAAGTCCTCCGCAACATCGAACGGCTGATCGGCCCTGGTCAGGACGTCGCGATCCGCGTGATGGACGGGATCCCGCGCTCTGCCTCCGGCAAGCTGCGCACGGCAGTCGTCCTCCCCGGTGGGCTCCCGGACGGTGCGGGCACACTGATCACGTGAAGGTGGGTGGCGCGAGGGCGCCGATCGCGTTCCTGGCCGTCCTCGCCGCACTCCTGGTCTCGTGTGCGGGCACCCCGGCGGCCACACCCTCCACCTCCACCGCCACCGCCACGTCGCTCCCCTTCCCGCGCACCGCCACCTACTGGCTGGAGCAGAACGAGATCCCGTCCGTCGAGGAGCTGGCGAGGTACGACCTCGTGGTGATCGACAGCGAGTGGGGCCACCGGCTCCAGCGGGCGGACTTCGAGCGGCTGCGCGCGCTCAACCCGGACATCGTTCTGCTCGCCTACGTGAACCTCATCGACTACCGGCCCGAGCTCGGCTCGGCCGGCTACTACGCCGACCGGTACGCGCTCTGGCAGTTCCGGGACTCGACGACCAGCACCTTCCCGCAGCAGTGGTTGGCCAGGACGGCCCGCGGGGCTCGGGTGAGCGAGTGGCCGGAGACCGTCATGGCCAACCTCGCGGACACCGCGCCCCGGATCGACGGGCGGACCTACGCGGAGTACGCGGCCCGGTGGGTGGTGGACCAGGTGTGGTTGACCGGGCTGTGGGACGGGGTCTTCCTCGACGTGTGGGGGGATCGGATCTACGGGGCGAGCCACAGCCGCTGGGACGTCGACGGCGACGGCAGCGACGACCCGGAGGACCGGATCTACGGGCCCGGTGGGCCGTGGGAGCGCGGGATCACGAGCGCGGAGCGGATCATGCGGCAGGCCATGCCCGACGCGCTCCTGATCGGCAACGGCGAGCGCACGCTGCGCGAGGGGCTGCTCGACGGGCGGGTCTTCGAGAGCTTCGCGGATCTCGGCGGTGGCCGGAACCCGGCCTCGGACATCGACGGCTACCTCGGGGCGGCCTCGAGCGACGGCCACCGCAAGCCCGGCCTCGCCTTGAACATCAACGTTCGGCGCGCACAGGCCGGCTCGCCGGAGGAGTACCGCAACGCACGGTTCTTCCTCACCGCGACCCTGCTGCAGGACGGCTTCTGGGCGCCGATGGGCCAGCACTACGGCGAGCTCGCCTACTACGACGAGTTGGACGGGGGCGGGCTCGGCCCGGGGTACCTCGGCGCGCCGCTCGTCGCGAACCCGGCGCCCGAGCAGCTCGACGCCCCGTTCGCGGACGGTCTGGGCGTCGTGGCGCAGGACGTGGTGCGACGCGACTTCGAACACGGGATCGTGCTCAACAACGCGGGGACGACGGCGCGGGCGGTCGACCTCGGAGGCACGTTCCGGCACCTCGCCGGCCGCCAGGACCCGGCGACGAACGACGGCTCCGTCGTCACGACGGTCACCGTGCCACCCGGCGACGGACTGATCCTCCTGCGCTAGCTAGCGCCGACCTTTGACGAGGGGCAGCACGACCGTGCGCAGCGTCGCGCGCGCCACGACCGCCAGCGCCGCCGCGTACACGGCAAGGAACGCGAGCAGGTCGACGACGAGCAGCAGGAACCCGATCAGCAGGCCGTGGGTGTCGGAGTGCAGGACGTGGTGCTCGAGCGCGAAGACGGCCGCGACCGCGACGGCACCGGCCGCGAGCGGCGGCACGATCACCGAAACCATGTCCCGGCCGCTGACACCCGCCGCGGATCGGGACAGGTTCAGGCCGACCACACCGGCGGTGAGCGCGGTGGTGGATATCGCCAGGCCGACGCCGAGCAGGCCGAACGGGATGATCAGCACCAGGCTCGCGACGCCGACGACGAACTCGGTGCCGGTCAGCCAGTTGAGCATCCGGGTCCTGCCGGATCCCTTGATGGCCTCCTCGCTCACGCACACGAACGCCTTGCCGATGCCCAGTCCGGCCATCGCGACGACTGCTGCCCCGGCGGCGCGCCACGGCTCGCCGAGCAGGACGACGACGGCGGCCTCGCCGGCGGCGATGATCAACCCGGAGACGACGACGGCGAAGACCGTGACCGCGCCGAGCGCCCGCAGGTAGCTCGCGCGCATTCGCTCCCGGTCCTCCGCCATCCGAGAAAAGGCGGGGAACAGGGCGTTCGCGACGATGTCCACGATCGCGTTGACAGGCAGCCGCGAGATCCGCGTGGCGTAGCGGTAGAAGCCGAGGTCCGTGGTGGATAGCCCACGCCCGACCGCCACGGCCTCGATCGCCTGCTGCGCACGGGCCCCGACGAAGTTCACGGTCACCGGGAAGCCGTAGCGGACCAGCTCCCGCCACATCCGCCAGGTCGCCCGGCCGCGGCCCGGCCGCCAGTCGGTGATCGCCCACAGGCCCGCGAGCCACACGACGTAGGAGACGTAGGAGCCGGCCACCAGGCTCCACACGCCGTACCCCAGGAGCGCGAGCGTGATCGCGGTGACGGCGAAGCTGATCGACACCAGGGGCCCGACCACGAGCCTGCGCTTGACGCTGAACTGGCGTTGCAGCATCGCCTCGGGCACGTTCGTGAGCGCGTGCAGGAAGAGCGCGCCCGAGCAGACCGCCGCGACGGCTCCGGCCGCGGCGTCGTCGAAGGCGATGCCGACGAGCGGCGCGGCGGCGAATGCCCCCAGCGACATCAGCAGGCCCGTGACGATCGTGCCGCGGAAGACGGTCTCCGCCGCGTCGGCCACGTCCCGCTCCCGCTGCACGAGTCCGGCTCGCAGGCCGCTCTCGGACATGTCGGAGAGGAACATCGTGAGGACCGTGCCCGCGGCGAACAGGCCTACCTCGGCCGGCGTGAGCAACCGCGCCAGCACGATCGTCTGCACCAGCGAGACCGCCTCGCCGACGAACATCGCCGCCGCCGACGCGGCGGCCACCCGCTTGATCTTGCCGCCGAGCGCGGGCGCACCCGGAGTCGTCCCCGCGGTCACCAGGGCCTGCGGCCGCAGCCGCCGCGGACGTGCACGACCTTCACCGGCTGAGCCCCCCTCGACACGGAACCGGACGATCCACGTTCCACGCTCTATTCGGCCGGCCAGGTGAGCCCGTTACGCCCGGCCGTTCCGCCGCTACGCCGGCAGCCGGAGCACGAGCAGCCAGTCCTGGCCGCCCGCGGAGTTCCGGCCCGGGGTGGTGAGCTCGCCGGAGGGATCTACGGCGACCTCCACCGCCGGGGCGGTTGCGTCCGCCGGATCGACCCAGCGGGCCGTGGGCTGCGCGAGCTTCGCGGGGTCGACGGCCAGCGTGCGCGTGGTCGGCACATAGGCCACCAGCGAGCCGCCGCCCCGGGCCGCGGTGACGTGGTCGCTGCCCATGATCCCGACCTCGGCGCCTGCGCCGACCGGCTCGCCGCGCCCACCGATGATGACCTCGGCCGACTCGTCCGGCACGAGCGCCGGCCAGTCGAGCAACTCGAAGAACTGCCGCAACCGCCCCAGCTGTGCCACCGCCGGCGTGTCGAGCCGCCCTTCCCAGCCCGGGTGGAACTCCCAGTCGTCGGAGCCGTAGAAGTAGCCGGGCGAGCCCGACGTCACCGCCCACGCCATCTGCCTGCGCAGCACCTCGTCATCGGTCACCGGTGTGCCGGGCAGGTTGTTCTCGCCCTCGTAGTTCGCCTCGGACAGCAGCGCGGGCATCCGGTCGCGCTGGTACGCATCGAGCACGGCCCGGTACGTGGGCAGGTAGGTGTAGACGAAGTTGAAGTCGGCGTGCGGCGCCCACATCGGGCTGTCCGTCGACTGCGACGTGGGGTAGCCGAGCTGGATGGAGAACGGCCGGGCGTCCCCCGTCGACCGGATGCCTTGGCGCACCTGCTCGAACTTCGCGTCGTGCTCCGGCGGCGAGTCGTGGCGGCCCGGAAGGTCGCTCGGGAAGTGGTCGCCGCCGGTCATCCAGACGATGTTCGGGAAGTGGCCGTACCGCTGGGCGACCATCGCGCCGTAGCGGCGGGTGTCGTCCAGCGTCGCGTGCTTGAAGACGTTGCTGACGTTCCAGCCGTCGATCGGGTAGAGGAACAGCGTGTTCCCGTGCGCGCACGCCGCCCGCACGTACTCGTCGACGCGCTGCCAGTACGACTCGTTCCACCGGGTCACGTCTCCGCCGTCGAACGGGAGGATCCCGTCGAACGTCCGGCCCTCCCCGTCGATCCCGCCGTTGTCCGGAGCGCCGACCAACGACACGATCGAGGCGTTGAAACCCCTGGCCTCGCGGTCGGCGAAGTAGAGCTTCGCCTGCTCGGGGGACCAGCGGCTCATCCCCGCCCACGGCGAGTCCCCGAACACGAAGATCGGGGCACCGTGCTGGTCGGTGAAGTACCGGCCGCTCGCGCCGATCGCGCTGACGTACCTGTGCTCGTCCATCCTCACCTCGTCGCATGCCTGCGGTTCCGCTGTGGTGACGGCAGGAGCGGGTGCAGCCGCGCCGCACCCTGCTGCGCTGACGCCGAACAGCAGCACCACGCCCGCGAGAGCGAGGTTTCGGCGCGTCGCCACTACGCCAGCTGCTTGAGGATCTTCGCCGCGAACCGGGCGGCGCCGGTCGAGGTCGAGACCATGGTCCTGGTGATCTCGTACGGCGACGCGCCCGCCGGCACCGCGCCGCCCCATGCCGTCAGCGCGTGCGAGTAGCCGGCCTCCCGCGCCGCCGCGAACGTCGCGTCGTCGTAGTCGGCCCGCGTGCCGTTGGGGTAGGCGAGGGTGGCGACCTCCGCCCCCAGCTCCCGCTGCAGCAGCCGGCGGGACTCGCGCAGGTCCACGCGCTGGTCGGCGGCGGTCTCGCGGCCCAGGATCGCGTGCGCGAGCGTGTGGGAGCCGACCGTCATCCCCGCCGGGGCGAGCCCGCGTGCGTCGTCCCAGTCCAGGAAGAGCTCGTCGGCGCGGTACTCGCCGCGTGGTCGTAGGTCCTCGACGAGCTGCTCGACCGCTTTCATGCGCTCATCGTGCGTCATCCGCTTCACGAGCGCCTCGACGGCACGCAGGGCGGCGACGTTCCCGTCGTCGCCCAGTAGGAGCTCGTGCCCGGCCAGCCGCAGCCTGCGCCCGCGGGCCCGGCGGACCGCCCAGCCCAGTCGTTCCCACCAGGCGTGCTGCTCCCCCGCCAGGAAGCCCGGCACGAGGTAGATCGTGGCGGGCATTCCGTATCCGCGCAGCACGGGCGCGGCGAGCTCGAGGTTGTCGCGGTATCCGTCGTCGAAGGTGAGGGCGACCGCGCGCGGCGGGAGCGGGTGGCCCGCCGCGAGCGCGTCCAGCGCGTCCTCGAGCGGCACGACGTTCGCGATGCGATGGAGGACGCGCATCTGCCGGGCGAACGTCGCGATGCCGGCGCCCGGCCGGTTCGGCCAGAACCAGGTCGACTCCACGTTGTGGTAGCCGAGCACCAGCAGCCGGTCAGCTCTGTTTCGCATGCTTCCCCCACGCCCGTGCCGCCTCCCGCACCGCGCGGGCGAGGCCCGGCGCGACCACGTGGAGCGCGGCGAGATAGATCGCGCCGAGGAGCAACGCCTCCCCGGCGACCAGGACGAGCCCCGCGGGCACCGGCCACGTGCCTGCGTGCACCACCGTCCGCTCCAGGTACCCGACCGACCCCATCGCCACCAGAGCCGCGGCCGCGGGAGGCAGCATCCGGCCGACGAGCGCGCGCCCGGGCACACCGACGACGGAGCGGACCAGCGCGAGCCCGGCGAGCGCCACCACGAGGGCGCTTCCCGAGACCGCGAGACCGACGCCCGGCAGGCCCAACGGCACCAGCAAGATGAGCAGGCCGACCCCGCTGACGAGGCCGGCTCCGGTCATCCAGTTGATCCGGGCGGACCTCCCGACGCCCTTCAGCACCTCGGTGGTGACCGCGTTCACGGCCTGCCCCAGCCCGAAACCGGCCATCGCGGTGAGCACCACCCCCGCGCCCCGCCACGGTTCGCCGAGCAGCAGCACGGCGAGCGCCTCGCCGAAGACGGCGAGCGCGGCGGCCACGGGGAGCGCACAGAACCAGATCCAGGTCAGAGCCCTGAGGAACGCCTCGCGGACCCGTTCCGGGTCACCGGCGAGCCGCGCGAAGGCCGGGAACAGCACGAAGCCCCCGGCTTCCACGACAACCGTGGCCGGCAGGACCGCGATCCTGCGTCCGTAGCGGTAGTTCCCGACAGCGCTCGCGTCCAGGGCACGACCGACGATGGCGATCTCCACCGCGTCCCGCCCACGCTCGACGAGCGAGCCGAGGACGAGCGGGAAGGCGTAGGTCACCATGGCCCACCAGAGCCGCAGCGAGAGCCTGCCGCCCCCCGGTCGCCAGCCGGAGAGCAGGAAGCCGGCGAGCACGCACGCGCCGACCATGGCGTACTGGGCGACCACCAGCGCCCACACGCCCCAGCCCGCCGCCGCCATGGCCACGGCGACGCCGGCGAACACCACGGCGCCGATGGGGTCCACGACGATCCGCCTGCGGAAGTCGAGGCGCCGCTGCATCAGCGCCTCCGGCACGTGCGTGAGCGAGTGCAGCACGAGGGCCCCGGCCGTCGCGGCCGCGACGGTGCCCGCCACCGGATCGCCGAACAGGTCCGCGATCAGCGGGCTGGCAGTGACCACCGCGAGTGCGGCCAGCACGGCGCCACCGAGCGTCGCCCAGAAGACGGTGTCGGCGGCGTCGCGCACGTCGCCGTCCCGCTGGATCAGAGCCTGGGTGAGCGCTCCCTCGGCGAACACCATCAGGACGAGGCCGAGGGCCGTACCCGCGGCGAACGCGCCGACCTCGGCGGGGGTGAGCAGGCGCGCGAGGACGAGCGTCTGCCCGAACGTGATCACCTGGACCGCGCCGAGGGCCAGCACGGAGAGGGCGGCGCCCCGCCGCAGGACGGACCCGAGCGCCGGGACGCGGGCGGTCACGTGGACGGGCGCAGCAGCGCTCTCCCGCGCCGCGTGAGCGTGGCCGCGGTGCCGCTCAGCCACTGCTTCGCCGGGTGCACATTGCGCAGGATTCCCGGCGCCAGCAGGAGACCCGCGTAGACCGCCGCGGGACGCACCGAGCGGCGCTGCTCGAACGCCCGACGCGCCTGCCGCCGTGCGGTCGGGATGTCGGAGTCGATCAGCGCCTTCCGTGCGCGCCGCATCGCCTGGTCGAAACGCAGCTTGCGGAGGCTGCGGTCCAGCGCCTGCTGCACGTCGGGCGCGTCGGTGAGCGACTGGGCGTTGAGGAACGCCCGCTCGAGGCTGGCCTCGAACGCGTCGACCTGAGCGGGGTCACGGGAGAAGGAGTCGGCACGTAGCCGGTAGCGGGCGAGCCGCTCGGGCAGACACCGGATGTCGCAGTCGGCGGCGAGCATCCGCAGGAACATCGCGAGGTCCTCGACCTTGGGGGTGTCGCAGCTGTACCCGCCGCCCCTCGCCCACGCCTCGGCCCGGATCGCCGCCGTGTAGTAGAGGACGTTCCCGCCGATCATCTCGACGAGCCCGATGGGGTGTTCGAGTTCGGCAGGCGTGCGGATCCCGACGGACTGCCGGTAGCTGCGGATCTGGTCCTGCCCGTCCTCGTCCTCGAAGAGGTACGCGTCGATCCCGACGACGTCGATCTCGGGGCGCGCGTCGAGGATCGCGGCGGTGCGCTCGCAGAACGTCGGCATGAGCAGGTCGTCGCTGTCGAGTACCGCGTAGTAGCGCCCGCGCGCCACCGCGGCCGCCGCGTCGATTCCGCCGCCGAGACCGTTGTTCTCCTGGCGCACCAGCCGGATGCGGGGGTCGTCGGAGTACTTCTCGACGATGCGCACGACCTCGTCCGACATCCCGTTGTCGACGACGACGAGCTCCCAGTCCTGCAATGTCTGGGCGCGGACCGACTCGATTGTCTCCGGGAAGTAGGCCTCGGTCCGGTACACGGAGGTCAGGATGCTGAACACCGGCTGGGTCGAGCCGGACACGGGAGCGCCCACGTCGGGGAGCGGTGAAGTCACGACCTGGTGGTCGGGTCGCCGCGGCCGGGCGTTAGCAGGGAGATCGACCCGTAACGAAGCGCTCTCCGGGTCCGAAACCAGGCTCGACCCCGACTCGAGGAGGAGCTGATTCGTGTCCCGGCCGGGCTCCTCGATATCGCAGATGCACAACTTGCTCAGGGTGGCGACGCGGTTCTACCTCCGGCCGGTACGGCGGGTGTTCGACGACACGCGCCACCACGCCGTGCGGCGAACCTGGGGCGTACGGCTCGGCCCGCAGCCGGTGATGGGGCACGAGATCGTGCTGCGGAGCCCACGCTTCGGGGACGCGGAGCAGTGGCGCCGGGTCCGCACGCGGGAGCGGGAGCGCATCGAACCGTGGTGGGCCTCCTCGCCGCTCACCTGGGAGGAGCGGCACGCCGACGCGCAGTGGGCCAGCGACCTGCTGCAGGCCAGGCGGGAGGCCCGGGCCGGGCGCGCACTCCCGCTCGTCGTCGAGATCGACGGGCAGCTGGCGGGCCAGTGCAGCCTCGAGTGGATCGCCCCGCACACGAGCACCGCCGAAATGGGCATCTGGATGGACTCCCGGTGGGCGCGCCGAGGGCTGTCCCCCGTGGCGGCGGCGATGATGGTGGATTACGCGGTCTTCGACCTCGGCCTGCACCGGCTGATCGCGCCGATCGGCGCGGGCAACGCCGCCGCGATCGCGGGCGCCCGCAAGCTCGGGATGCGGTTCGAGGGCACGATGTCCGGGTTCCTCGACGTCGGCGGCGTCCGGCGCGACCACCAGCTGTGGGCACTCACCCGCGAGGGCATCCCTGCGGGCGGCCTCGCTGCGGCGATGCTGCAGTCCGCTATGGACCGGGGTCCGGCATGTGATGCCGATCTCAGCGGTCGGCCCCCGGTCGTGCGCCGTCACGTTTCCCGCCGGACCGGCGACTAGTACGCCGTGACGAGATCGGGGGCCGAGTTGCGGATCGTGGTCCAGAACGGCGAGTACTGGCTGTCCAACAAGGGCGATCTGGCGATGCTCGACGTCACCCTGCGCCGCCTGCACCAGCGGTGGCCGACGGCGCACCTCGGGGTGCTCACGAGCGCCCCGCTGTTGCTGCGCGCGTTCGCGCCGGCTGCCGAGCCGCTCACCGTGACAGGCCGAGGGGCGTGGCCGAGATCCGGCATCGCGGCACGGCTCGCGTCCCGCCTCGGTCCGGGCGTGGCCGGTCCCCCGTCGATCGCCTGGCTGTCCGCCCGGGACCGGGTGGACGCCTATCGGCAGCGCTTCCTGACCCGGATGGGCGCGCGCCGGTCGTCCGCTCCGGGCTGGGTCCCCGCCGCGGCTTCCGACGCCACTCTGGTGCTGGCGATCGGTGGCGGCTACCTGACCGACGTCGACGCCGAGCAGGTGCACCGCACGCTCGACCTGCTCGAACACGCCGCCGACCGCGGCATCCCCACGGCGATGGTCGGGCAGGGACTCGGCCCGCTCGACGACCCCGTGCTGCGGGACCGGGCCCGCGCCGTGCTCCCGCGCGTCGACCTGATCGCGCTGCGCGAGGGGAGGAGGGGCCCCGGATTGCTCGCCGAGCTCGGCGTCCCGGCCGAGCGGGTCGTGATCACGGGCGACGACGCGATCGAGCTGGGCCACGCCGCGCGCCGCGACGAGCCGGGTTCGGACATCGGCCTCTGTCTGAGGGCCGCCGGGTACTCGCCGGTGGCGCGGGCCGCCCGGGCTTCGGTGGCCCGCGCAGTCACGGCGCTCGCGACCGAGAACGGCAGCACGATCCGCCCGCTGATCATCTCCGAGTACCACTCCGAGGACCGCCGATCCACCCTCCCCCTCGTCTCCGGGGTCCCCCGGGTCGCCCCCGTACTGGGCCGCTACGCCACCCCGCACGAGCTCGCCGGCCGGGTGGCGCACTGCCGCGTGCTCGTCACCGGCGCCTACCACCTCGCGGTGTTCGCACTGTCGCAGGGCATCCCGGTCGTCGGCCTCAGCTCGTCCCGCTACTACGACGACAAGCTCCACGGCCTGCGCGACATGTTCGAGGGCGGGCTCGAGCCGATCCGGCTGGACGACCCGGACCTCGACCGCCGCCTCGGACGGGCCGTCCGCTCCGCATGGGACCGAGCAGGCGAGGTCCGTGAGCCCTTGCGCGCGCGGGCCCGGGAGCAGATCGACGCGAGCCGGCAAGCGTTCGAGCGCGTCTACGCCCTGGTCGAGCGCGCCGACCGGGTGGCCAACCCCGCCTGACCGAGGGCACCTCCGACTCGCGCACACGGAGAGCGCGACTCGCGTGCACTCAGAGCGCGACTCGCGGGTATGGGCCGGCGCTCCTCCCGCGAGTCGCGACGTCAGTGCGCGCGAGTCGCGGTGTCGTGGGGCGTCCCGACGGTCACGGCGCCCGGCACCGCCGGATCGAGGGCGACCGACCGCGCCACCCGCGCATCCCCCTCGCGCTCGGTCCAGCACACCTCGATCACGTCCGTCCCGCCGACCGTGAGCCCTTCGACGACGGGGTCGGCGAGCTGGGAGACCGTCAGCACGGTCACCACCACGGCCGGCAGCCGCGCGGCCTCCAGCACCGTACCCACCAGCCAGGCCGGCTCCCACGCCTCGAACCGGGGCGACCACCACCCGAGCCGGGTCTCCTCGTCCCCCCGCACTGCCCACGGCGTGCCGACCGCGGACGCGATCTGCAGCACCGGCCGGCCGTCACGGGTGACGAGGTGGGTGTCGTCGGCAGTCCGCACGTCGAGCTCGGGGTGTAGCGGCCACGCGGTGCGGACGCGGTGTTCGCCCTCGCCGGTGAGCAGGTCGACGACCAGGACGGAGTTCTGCCCCCGCGGCGCGACGACGTAGCGGCGGTGGGTCACGGGTTCGGCGAGCCGCGTGTAGCCGTCGTGTTCGGCCTCGACGATCCCGCGCTCCAGGTCGACCGACCGGACGGTCGTGTTCGCGTGGCGTACCCAGAGGAACGGCCCGCCGGGAACCGACTGGTCCTCGTCGTCGACGGCGACGGTGGCGTGCGCCCGCGTGCCGCGGAAGGCCCGCCGCCAAGCCGGCTCGGCGTAGTAGCTGCCGGTGCCGGGATCGCCGACGAGGTCGCGGCCGCCTGCGGTCACGGTGACGGACAGGGCGTCGGCATGGCCGTGCGCCGCGATCGACAGGTAACCGAGGGGGCCGGTGTCCACCGTGATCCTGCGGTCCTCCCGGCGCATCACGACCAGCCCGCCGTCGGCCGCGTACAGCTCCCTCTCGCCCGGAGCAGGCACAGCGGCGCCGCCGGACCCGCCGAGCCAGGCCGCGGCCAGGTCGGCCGCTGCCTCGCCGAGCAACGCGGAGACCGCCGCGAGGTGCCGGTGCACGTCGGGGACCTGGTCCGGGAGCAGCCGCAGGGCGATTCCGCCGTCGTCGTCGCCGTAGCGGGGCAGCGGGTCGCCGTCGCCGAGGAGGGCGCGCAGGTAGCGCGCGCCCCGTTGCAGGCCGTCGAGGACGGGCTGGGGCGGCTGGTCCCCACGCAGCCGCACCAGGGCGGCCGGCACCAGGAACAGGTCCGAACAGAACTGCTGGTACACGGTGGACTGCTCGGCCCCTGCGCCGTCGGGCAGGATCTGCCGGCCTGCCTCCCTGGCCAGCACGCCGAGCGCCCTCGCCTCCCAGCGCCGCGCCCCCGGGATCTCCGGGTGCAGGATCGCGATGGCGGCGAGCCCGGCCATCTCGCCCACGAGATGGTTGTTGGCGGAGCTGAACCGCGAGCGCTGCCGCCAGAGCAGCGGCGCACAACGGCTGAGCATGCTGACGGCCCGGGCATACCGCTCCCGAGTCAGCGAGGGCGCGTCGCGGAGGCCTTGGAGCGCGATCGTGACCGACAGCGCGCGCACCCCGACCTCGAACGCTCCCCGCCACGCGATGCCGTGGCCCACGGGGTTCTGCTCCAGCCACCCGTCGAGCTGGTCGAGTGCTGCGTCGGCGTAGGCGCGGTCGCCGGTGAAGAGCCATGCCTGAGCGAGCCACGGCAGGTGCTGGAGCCGGTTGAGCTCCCAGATCCACTTCGGGTCGGCGGCCGCGGTGCGGTGGTCGAGCCGGTTGGCCGCTACCGCGGGCCAGCGGAAGCCGGAGCGCGGGTCGACCTGCCAGTCGATCGGCCCCGGACCGAGATCTACCGGCTCCTGTCCGAAGAAGGCGAACCGGCCGGCGCGGCACTCGTCAGCTGCGGCGACGACAGCGGCTGCCTCGGCGGGGAACCGGTTGGCCAGGTCGGCGGCCCGCGCGCGATCGAGCAGTACGGGCCGGCCGACGGCATCGCGGAACCCCGCGAAGGTGCCCTCCCAGTACGAGCTGTCGACGTCACGGGTTCGCTGCGCGTGCCGCAGCGCGGGCGCGGCCGTCTCGGAGATGACGCGCTGCACCCGCCACGCCAGCTCCGGCGCGCTCATGGCCCGGACCCGCGACCAGTACCAACCGAGGCGGTTCATCGCACCGCCACCCCCGTCCTCCCGCGGTCGAGCAGCCGCTCGTAGAAGCCGAGCAGGTTGCGCTCGGACACCTCCCAGGACAGCCGGTCCGCCACCCGGGCCCGTCCGATCTCACCCATCCGCTCGCGGCGGTCGGGGTCGTCGAGCAGTTCGTCGATCAGTGCCGCGAAAGCCGGCTCGTCGCCGGCCGGGGCGTACGCGGCCGCCTCACCCGCCGAGACCCGGGCCTCCCGCAGCTCGAACGACACCAGCGGCCGCCCCATCGCCATGTACTCGACGACCTTGTTCATCGTGGAGAGGTCGTTGAGCGGGTTCTTCGGATCCGGCGACAGGCAGACGTCCGCGGTGGACAGGCAGCGCTGCACGAACTCGTCGGGCACCCTCCCGGTGAACTCCACGCAGTCGGACAGTCCCAGGTCCCGGGCGAGTGCGATCAGGTCGTCGAGGTCGTCCCCGCCGCCCATGAGCACCGTGTGCAGGTCGTCGCGACCCCGGTCATGTCGCAGGTGGGCGAGCGCGCGCAGCGCGCCGTCGACCCCGTCCTGCGGACCCATCACCCCGAGGTAGGCCGCGAGGTACCGCTTTCCCCGCCGCAACGTCGGATCGGGCTCGCGAGGGCGGAACCGGCTCAGATCGGGCGCGCTGCGCACCACCTGCACGGCGCTGGGCGCCTTGCGACCACGGGTGAGCGCGAGCTGCCGGTAGCTCTCGTTCGTGCTGATCACCCCGTCGGCCAGGGCGAACGTGACGCGTTCGAGCAGCTTCGCCACCCCCAGGAGCGCCCGTCCACGTCCGAAGCGGGAGTGGAAGAGCTCCGGGACGAGGTCGTGGTGGTCGAAGACGAACCGCGCGCCCGCGGCCACGAGCGGCAGCGCCGCGAGGAACAGCAGGTCGGGCGGGTTGCAGGCCTGCACGACGTCGACGGGGCCCTCCCGGCGAACGCGCAGGGCGAGCCGGAGCGTGTGCCACAGGGCGACCCCGTACTCCCGGACGTACCCGGAAGGCCCTCCCGTTGCCGCTCGCAGCGGGTAGCGCAGGATGCGCACGCCCTCGAGCACGACCTCCGGTTCGGTGTCCATCGAGCCGCCCATCGGGCAGACGACGACCACCTCGTACCCGGCCCGGACGAGCGCGCGGCTCTCCTGCCACACCCGCCGGTCCATCGGGACCGAGAGGTTTTCGACGAGGATCAGCACGCGGGGTGACCTCATCGGACCGCCAACCGCGTGATCAGTTCCTGGAAGCGTGCCGCAGTGTGCTCGATGGAGTACTCGGCCTCGGCGCGCTGCCGCGCTCGCTCGCCCATCTCGGCGCGCATCCGCGGGTCGTCGAGCAATATGCCGAGGCGGTCAGCGAGGGCGGACGCGTCCCCGACCGGCACGACGTACCCCTCCCTGCCGTCGGCAACCAGGTCACGCACCGCCCCGCAGTCCGTCGCGACGACCGGCACGCAGGCGGCCATCGACTCCAGCACCACGAGCGGTGCGCCTTCGTGCACCGAGGACAGGCAGGTGACGTCGCAGCCCGGCAGGAGCTCCCGGACGTCATCGCGGACGCCGGTGAACAGCACGTGATCCGCGATTCCCAGCTCGGCCACCAGTGCCCGCAGGGCGGGCTCCTCCACCCCGCCGCCGATCACGACGAGGCGCAGCCGCGCCCGGTCGACGGCCAGCCGTGCCGTGGCCCGCAGCAGGATGTGGTGCGCCTTCTGCTTGCTCAACCGCGCGGCGATGCCGATCACCAGGTCGGCGTCGTCCAGCCCGAGTCTGCGGCGCGCCTCGGCCCGGTCGGCCGGGCCGGGCCGTGGACCGACGACGATCCCGTTCGGGATCACCACCTCCGGGGCCCGGCGCCACGGGAACCGGCCGACCCCCTCCTCCTCGTGCAGGTAGCGGCCCTGGCTGGGGGCCAGCAGCACGAGAGCCTCGGACAGGAACAGTGTCTCGACGACGTGGCGCGGGAGCACCCGGCCGCCCACCCGGGTGAGGTCCATGTCGTGCGCGGCGACCACGTGCGCCGCACCTGCCAGGCGCGCCGCGACCCGCCCGAGCGCCAGTGCCGCCCGGTTGTGGTGGGCGACGAGCACGACGTCGGTGTGCGCGGCCCGGAGCGAGCGGACCAGGCGCGGGAGCGTCCGCATGTCGAACCGTCCCGTGCGGTCGAGCACCTCGACGGGCACCACCTCGCGGAACGCGTCGCCGAGGGGCCCCTCGGCGCGCAGGCACACCAGCCTCGGCTCGACGACCGACCGGTCGAACCGCCGGCACAGGTCGAGCAGCAACCGCTCGGCCCCGCCCACCGCAGTCTGGTCGAGGACGACGGCGAGCCGCGCGGGCTTGCGCCCGGCCGTCCGCGCGAGCGTCGCACCCGCGCGGCGGACCGACCGATCGAGCGTGAACTCCGCGAGCACCCGGTCGCGGGCCGCGCGGCCCATCTCCGCGGCCCGCGCCGGATCGCGGAGGATCTTCACGAGTGCGTCCGCCGTCGCGCGCGGGTGCCGCGACGGCACGAGATACCCGGTGACGCCGTCCTCGATCATCTCCGGCACCCCGCCCACCTCGGTGCCGACGACCGGCACACCGCACGCCATCGCCTCGAGCACCGCCATCGGGAAGCACTCGGTGGTGGAGCTCAGGACGGCGACGTCCAGCGCGGGCAGCAGCGCGGCGACGTCCGGCCGGGACCCGGCGAACGTGACGTTCCCCGACATGCCGAGCTGTCGCGCCAGCTCCTCGAGCTCTGGGCGCAGCGGCCCGTCGCCGATCACGAGCAGGTGCGCCTCGGGGACCTCGTCCACCACCATCCGCATGGCGCGCAGGAGGGTCGGGTGGTCCTTCTCCTCCCGCAACACCGCGACGATCCCGATCGCCCTGGCCCCCGCCGGCAGTCCCAGATCGACCGGGGCACCCGGGGCGAAACGTGCGGGGTCGACGCCGTTGTGGATGATCTCGACCTTCTCCGCGGGGTGCCCGAGCTCGTCGACCAGGTAGGTGCGCTGAGCGTGCGCGACGCCGTAGTAGGCGCTCGTCAACGGCTCGAGCAGGCGGTCGACCACGGGCCGGATCCGCCCACGAGGGCCGATATCGGTGGCGTTGTGCACCCAGACGACCGAGCGCGGCACCCGCGTGAGCGCGGCGGCGATCCGGCCGAGCGCCTCGGCGTTGTAGCCGCGGGTGACCACGATGTCCGGCCGCTCCTCCCGCATCGCGCGCACGAGCGCGACGAGTGCTCGGACCGGCCGGGTCCGGCTGTGCAGGGCATGCGCCGGCACGCCGGTGTCGCGCAGCTCGTCGAACAGCTCGCCCTCGTCGCCGACGCAGACGATGCTCACACGGAACGCGTCCGGGTCGAGTGCGGGCGCGAGCGTCACCACATGCCGCTCGGCCCCGCCCAGCCCGAGGTCGGGCACGACGAACATCACCCGCATCGGGCCCGCCCGTCGCGGCGTCCTCCGCCACCACGTCGCACTCATCGCCCCGCCACCCCCTGGTAGATCGCGTCGATCCGGCGCCACACGACGTCCACGTCGAACTCCCGCAGGGCCCGCTCCCGCGCCGCGGCCCCGAGCGCGGCGCGCAGACCGGCGTCGGCGAGCACCTTCCGCAGCGCCGCGGCCAGCGCCTCGACGTCGTCGGGCGGGACCAGTAGCCCCGTGCGGCCGTCGTCGACCAGCTCGGGGATGCCTCCCACCTCGCTGGCAACGACGCACAGGCCGTGCGCCATCGCCTCCAGCACGGCCATCGGCTGGCCCTCGTTGCGGGACGGGAGCACGAGGACGTCAGCTCCGGCGAGCAGCTCGCCGACCTGATCCGGCGGCAACCAGCTCCGAACCTGCACCGAACCCTCGAGCCCGTGCTCCGCGACCACGCGCCGGGCCCGCTCGACGGCGCCGTCCCCGGCAAGAGTCAGGCGGGTGCCCGGCGCGAGCCGAGCCCACGCCTCGATCAGGACGAAGGCGCCTTTGCGCTCGCCGATCTCACCGAGGAAGACGGCGTGCGGCGGGGCGTCCGGAGGGCGGGCGGCCGCGACGGGCACCGGCACGGCGTTCGGCACCGGCACCACCCGGGCGGCCGGGGCGATCAAGGCCAGCTCGCGCGCCCAGCGGTCGCCGAGTGCCACCACCACGGCGGCCCGCGTCAACGTCGCGCGCACGACCGCCCGCAGCGGCCGGGGCAGACCGGCGTGGAAGAGGTGGAACTCGGCCCCGTGCAGGTGCACCACGGCTGGGACCCGCAGCGCCCACGCCAGCCAGAACAGACCGGCCTTACGCGCGAAGCTGCCGTACGAAGCCATGTGCAGGTGCACGAGGTCGGGCCGGCGCAGCAGCAGCGCGACGACGTACTGCCCCAGGGCGCGGGCGAACACGGCCACCTTCACGGTCCGGCTCCCGTCGCGGTGGGACGCGATGTGCTCCACGAGCCAGCGCTCCCACAGCGGGGTGCCCCGCAGCATGCGCACGTAGCTGGCGACGCCCCCGCGCGTCCGCATGCTCGTGGAGACCATGAGCACCTTCGTCATCGGACGGCCACCGGGGCCCGGTCGGGTTCGGCGCGCACCGACTCCGCGGCCCCGATGGCAGCGCCGACCAGCAGGAACACCAGGAGGTTCGCGAAGTCGAAGTAGCGCAGGTCGACGGTGAGACCGCACACGACCCACGTGCCGACCACGGTCAGCGCGAGCAGACCGAGCCGGCGACCGGCGAGACCCTCCACCGGCATCCGCCGCAGCACCGACAGCAGCTTCCAGATCACCCCGATCAGCACGGCGAGCCACAGCACCAGCCCCACGACGCCGAGTTCGGCGGCGATCCCCAGCTCGTTCTCGTGCGAGGCGATCGCGTAGCCGCGCCGGAAGTCCACGTTGGGCGCCCAGACCTGGTGGTGGTAGGTGTTCAGCGCGGCGAACCGGGCAATACCCCAGCCCAGGATCGGCTTCTGCTCGATCGCCCACAGCGCGGTGGCGATGGCGTTCAACCGGTCGTCGACCTCGCTGGTGGAGCCGATGCCGCCCGCCGCCCGGTCGCTGCTCGTGAAGGTCGTCCAGGTGAGCGCGATGAACGCGACCGCGCCGCCGAGGGTCACGACGAACCCGGCGCGCGCGCCTGCGGCGAACACCGCGCACAGCACGACGGCCAGGCCGAACACGAGCCACACCGCGCGGGTGTGCGTCAGGTAGATCCCCGGCACGCACATCGCGGCGACGACGAGCCCGGCGATCCGCGCCGCCGGGCGCAGTGACCGCTCGCGCGCGAGGAACATCCCGGTTACGAAGCCCGCGATCATCGTCAGGCCGTTGACGACCGGCTGGTTGAAGATGCCGACCGCCCGGCCCTCCCAGGTTCTCGACTCCAGGATGTAGTGCGGCCAGACCAGCGCCGTCGGGCCCGTGAACTGGACGATGCTGACCGCCGCCGAGTACGCGGCGAGCACCGTGATCAGGAACAGCACCGGCCGGATCGTGCGCTCCGTCCGGAACGCGACGCGCGCCACGACGAAGGCCAGGAACGGCATGAGCGTGCCGGTCATGATGAAGCGCAGGACCGGCACGACGGCCCCGGTTCCGGGCTCGACGGGCGGCAGATCGTGCGGCCACACCGTCGAGACGAGGTTCCAGAGCAGGTAGAGCGCCATCGCCGCCTCGATGGCCCCGATCCGGAACCGCATCGTGCCCCGAAACACCGCCACCCCCGCCACGATCATCAGGGCCAGCAGCGCGAAGACCATCGGCTCCGAGGGGAGTGCGGGAACCTCGACCGCCAGCCGCGTGAAGCTCGCGACCAGCAGCACGAGCATGGCTGCGGTCGGCGAGCCCAGCACGAGAGCGGCCATGGCGAGCGCGGCGGCCACGAACAGCAGACCGGAGGGGCCGCTGACCGGCCCGGCGAACACCACGGCGACGATGACCAGCACCCCGGCCCCGACCCCGGCGTGCAGCGGGAAGGCCGGCGCCGCCACGATCGCGGCGGCGTGCGCGCGCACGGTCGCCACGCCGCGCCGGGCCGTGCCGGTCAGCGTCGTCGCATCAGCCATGGTCCGGGACGTCCGCCGCCGGCCGCTCGTGGTCCTCCGAGTTCGCGCCGACGGAGACCGGCCTCGGTCGCGGGCGCGGAGAGGGGACGGGGCTCTGCGCGGGCCCGACGAGCTCGGTCGACACCACCGGGAGCACGTTGGTCATGGTCTCCGCGGAGCCCTCGTCGGCGCCGCTCCGCGGTACCAACACCTCGCGCGGGCTGTCGAAGTGCGGCTCGTCGAGAACGATCCCGGTGACCGTGGCATCCACCTGCCCGAGCAGCCGGAGCGCCTCGCCGGCATCGCTCCAGGTCGTCGTGTCCCGCTCGAGCACGAGCAGCACCCGGTCGGCGGCGGCACAGACGATCTGGCTCTCCGGCGCCTCCAGCAGAGGCGGCGCGTCGAGGACGGCGAGCGGGGAACCTTCGGCGACCTCGTCGACGATCTCGCTCACCTGCTCCGGCGCCACCAGCGACCACGCTCCGTCGCCGGTCCTGCGACCGACCGGCAGCACCAGCACGCCGTCCGGGCCGGACAGGAGGGCGTCCCGCGCCGCCGCGCGCTCCGCGAGGGCATCCAGGAAGCCGGGTCGGATGTCGGGCGTCGTCAGGTCGGCCCGCACGAGCACGGCCTGCCTGCGGGGGGCCGATCCGGCGGCGGCGAGCTCGCGCGCCAACCGCCGGGCCGCCACGCTGCCGCGGGGAGCAACGACCGCCAACACCGTGCGCTCGGAGTGGCCGGCGAGACGCAACGAGTTGACGAGGGTGCGCACCAGCCGGGCCCGCTCAGCGGGAGCGACGCCGGCAACGTCCTCGAGGACCTCGACACCGAGGCGGTGCCGGACGTCGACCTCGTTGCGGACCCGCGAGTCGGTCACGACGAGCAGCAGCGCGACGAGTACGCCGAGCAGCGCTCCCCCGACCGCACCCGTCGCGGTCGCCACGAGCGGGTTCTCCCTCGAGCTCGCCACGCCGGGTTCCGACTGCAGCGGCTTCAGGTGGTTCGTGTTGTCGGACACCACATCGGTGAGCCGGCCCTGGAGCGACCGGATCTGGTCGAGCACGATGTTGACCTGGACGTCCTGGCGAACACCGGGACCGGTGAGCTCGGCCGTGTTGCGGTCGATCTCGGCCTGGATGTCCTCGGCTGCCCGGCGGCGCTCCTCGATCAGGCTCTCGCGCACGTCGTTCCGGAACGTGTCCGTCGCGACGGTCGCCGCGCTCCGGGCCGCCTGCTCGTCGGAGCCGGTCGCCGAGATGTAGAGGATCGGGCTGGTCGCCCCGGTCATCGCCGTGAGGGCGACGTCCGCCGGGATCCCCGACTCGCGCCGCAGCAGTTCCTGGTAGCTGGCCTGGTTGAAGTAGTTGACGTAGCCGAGCGCGAGTACCGCGTCCTGCTCGGGCCCGCGCTCGGCGGACTGCGTCGAGAGCGCCGCCGTCGCGGTGTAGGTGGTGGTCGCCGTGGTGAAGAACCACGCCGCCGACGTCGCCGCTCCGACCAGTGCCAGCACTACGATCACCGGCCACCGCCGGAGGACGCGCACGGTGTATTGCTGCAGCGGGCTCATTCGCCGCCCTTCTCGACCGATGGGTGTGGAAAGTGCTTCCCGACGCACCGGGTGCGCCGAGTTCCGGATGAACTACTCGTGCGGTGATCGCCGGGCATTACTCCACCCGGCTCTGGGCGTCAGTAGGCGCCCCGGGTGCCCGCGACTGCTCCGAACGTCCGCCAGAGGATCAGCGCGTCGAGCGCGAGGTTCCAGTTCTCGACGTACCGCAGGTCGAGCCGCACGGACTCCTCCCACGACAGGTCGCTGCGCCCGCTGATCTGCCACAGCCCGGTGAGTCCGGGCCTGACCAGCAGGCGCCGCTGGGCGTCGCGCCCGTAGGTGGCGACCTCCCTCGGGAGCGGCGGCCGCGGCCCGACGAGCGACATCGAGCCCATCAGCACGTTGACCAGCTGCGGCAGCTCGTCGAGCGAGTAGCGGCGCAGGAGCGCCCCGACCCGGGTGACCCGGGGGTCGTGCTTGAGCTTGAACAGCGGTCCGGCGCCCTCGTTACCCGCGCGCAGGTCACCGAGGCGCTGCTCGGCGTCGACCACCATCGTCCGGAACTTGAGCATCGAGAACTCGCGGCCGTGGCGACCGACCCGCGTCTGCCGGAACAGAACGGGCCCGCCGTCTAGCTTGACTGCGATCGCGATGCCGATCAGGAGCGGTGCGACGACGACCAGCAGCAGCGCGGAGCCGAGCCGGTCGACGACGTGCTTCGTCACCCACGAGACGCCGGTGAAGGTCGGCCGCGTCAGCCGGAGCAGCGGCAACCCGTCCACCGGGTCGAGGTGCAGCCGAGGACCCGCTACCTCCATCAGGCCGGGATCGACGACGAGCTCGGCCTCCGCCAGGTCCTCGAGGTTCCAGGCCAGCTGGTGGAGCCGGCGCGGCGTCCAGCCCGGGGTCGGGCACACGGCCACCACCCGGTGACCGCCCTCGCGCGCGGCATCCGCCACGCCGTCGAGGTCGCCCACGACCGGGACGCCGAGGATGCCGTCGGCGCCCAGGTTCGCCGCGCCCGTGGGCGTGCACACCCCGGTGACCGTCCATCCGCGGTTGGTGTCCCTACGGGTCCTGATGATCAGGTCGGTGACGGCTTCGATCGTGCCGACAGCGAGCATCGGCACCGTGCAGCGGCCCTGCTTGCGGAGGCGGTAGAGCCACAACCGGAGCGCCAGACGGCCGGCCGCGGCAAGCGCGCCGGCCATCGGCATCAGCCCGAAGACCCACGGGCGCGGTGCCGTGGCCTCGAGAGCGAGGCCGAGCAGACCGAGGGTGACGGCGCTGGTGACCACCGCACGGATCAGGCGGCTGAACTCCTCCGAGCCGTGGCCGAGGATGCGCGGATCCCAGGCGCGCGATACGACCAACCCGCAGACCATCAGCACGCCCGAGAGGAGCCCGACGCTCGGGGAGACGTCGCCGAACTCCGGGATGTCCGTCCCGAGTCCGAGCGACAGCCCGACGAGCACGGCCAGCGTGATGGCGATGAGGTCGGAGACGACGGCTGCCGCCCGGAACCGCGCCGCCCACCGCCCTGCCGCGGCTGCCATGGCACGGGACCCGGGCGACTGTGCCCGGATCGCCGTTGCTAACCCGGACTGATCAGTACCGAGATCAGCACTCACCTACGTCCCCCTCGTCCCAATATCGCGAGCCCGGTGCATCTCGATCACACCTGCTCGCGAACCTCCCGGCGCCGCTCGTGTTGTCACGTCCACGGCACCGCGGGGTGCGCCCGTCGATCTCAGTCGTGCGGGTGGCGGTCCTCGTTAACGACTGATCGCGCGCACCGCCCGCGGAGACCGGCGGGATGCGCTCCGGTAACGGGACCCGGTCGTCGGTCGAAACCCCAGGTGGAGCTCCCCAGCCCCCGGCCGGCCCGATCCGGCCGCCCCTGTCGTCGAGGGGTCACCACCTTGCGCAGCACCATCCTCAGGCACCGCGGCCTGATCCCCGTCAGCCGCGCGCTCACCATCGACCTGCTCGTGCTCGCCGCCCTGTTCGGCGCCGCCGTGCTGCTCGGTCTCCTGATCCACGGCCGGCACGCTGTGGCCCACGAGGCGGTCGGGGTGCTCGCGCTCGCCACCGGGCTCGCCGCCGCCATCCTGCTGGCCGCCGTCGCCGGGCTCACCGGCAGCGCCCGCACCGGGCGGATCGCGGGCGCCGTCGCCCTGTACGCGGGCGTGGCACTGCTCGTGCGGGCGGCCGGGCTCGAGGAGCCGATGAACATCTGGGTGTTGGCCGGCTCCGTCGCGATGCTCGGCGCGCTCGGGCTGCTCGTGCTGGCCGTCAGAGGGCCCGTCACCGGGTGGGCCGGGAAGTACGCGGCGAGCGTCGTCGGCGGGCTGACCGTCGTGATCGTCGCGGTCGTCGCCGCCGCCGCCGTCGTGCTGCCGGGGCGGATGCCGCCCGGGTGGCTGGTGGCCACGCTCGACGTCGTGGCCTGGTCCGGGACCGGCGCCGCGGGGATCATCGCGCTCGGCTCGGGCGCCCGGTCCGGGCGGGCGCTGATCCGCCGCACCGGGATCGGCTTCGCCACGCTGTCGGCCGCCCACGCCGTGCGGATCGTCGCAGGTCAGCCGCCCGGATCCGACCAGGGTGCCGTCGACGCCGCACTGGAGCTCACCGCCGTCGCGATGCTGCTCGTCGCCGCGGTCGCGTTCTTCGTCGCCGTCCTGCGCGGCCTGCGCACACCGGCCGTGGCACCCGTCCCGGCCCCGGCCGCCGTGCTCAGACGCTCCGCCGACCACCGGAACGCCGCCGCCGCGAGCCTCGTCGGCTCCATCACCGTCGGGCCGGTCACGGACGCGATCCGGATCCTCAGCCCGGCGATGGTGGCCGGCACCGCCGCCGACGGCCACGACCGGGCGGGCGGACCACCGCGCCGCTGGAGCCGCACGAGCCCCCACCGCCGCGGCCGCCCCGACCGCGGCCGCCCACCGGGCCGCACCCGCGACTGAACCGCGAGTCGCGGTCTGGGTGCGGGTGAGTCGGGCGGGCAGCCGTCAGGCCGCGCGCTCCCCCAGCCACGGCTCCCAGGACGGCAGCGGCTCGACCGCCAGCACCAGGATCCCGCCTGCCGCGCGGTCGGGGGCGCGCGGAGTGACGTCGAGCTTCCAGCCGAGCTCCTCGATCAGCCGATCGGCCTTCTTCGAGTTGCAGGTGCGGCAGGCCGCGACGCAGTTGTCCCACGTGTGGGCGCCGCCCCGGCTGCGCGGGACGACGTGGTCGATCGTGTCGGCGCGCTTGCCGCAGTAGGCGCAGCGCCGTCCGTCCCGCCTGAGCACTCCGGCGCGGGTCATCGGGACCGCGTGGCGGTAGGGCACGCGGACGTAGCGGGAGAGGCGCATCACCGACGGCGCGGGGATGGTGAGGCTCTCGGAGTGGAAGGCGACGCCGCCGAGGGTTTCCTCGACGCACTCGGCCTTACCGGTGAGCATCAGGACGATGGCGCGCTTCGCGGTGACGACGGCGAGCGGCTCGAAGGTGGCGTTGAGAAGCAGGACCCGGGACCCCGTCGGGATCGCGCTCGGGTGCCGCGCGATCCCCGGTACCTCCCCTGGATCGGGGTCGGCACCGATGGGGTCCGGTTGTCGGTGCTTCACGCGACCACCTCCCTGCCGCAGATAAGACCACAGCTGAGCGGCTTACGCACCTGTGATATACGACCGACGCGCCGATCATTCGCCGGGCGGCCGGACCGCTCGATCAAGCGGTGATCGCGTCCAGGGCCGCGCACACATCGGGGACCAGGTCGGACTCGTCCTCGCATCCCGCGGAGAAGCGCAGCAGCCCTTCCGCCACGTCGTCGCCCCACCGCCGGCGGCGGTCGACGGTGCTGCGCAGGCCGCCGAAGCTCGTGGCCGATCCGATCAGCCGGGAGGCGGCGAGGAACTCGCCGACGGCCGCCTCCGATGCGAGCGTGAACCGCAACACGCCGTTCCAGCGGCGCATCTGGCGCGCCGCCACGGCGTGGGCGGGGTCGGCCGGGTCGCCCGGCCACCGCACGTCGCTGACCGCCGGGTGTGCGCGCAGCACGGGGACGAGCGCGGCCGCGTTCTGCGCCTGCCGGGCCAGGCGCAGGTCGAGGGTGGCGAGGCCGCGGTGGGCGAGCCACGCCTCCATCGGTCCGAGCACCGCCCCGCCCCGCGAGCGGGCCTCGCGCAGCCGCGCGACCAGCTCGGGATCGCGCGCGCTGACGTGCCCGAGCACCACGTCCCCGTGCCCGGCGAGCGCTTTCGTGTCGGAGGCGATCACCAGGTCGGCGCCGAGCTCCAGCGGCCGCTGCCCGAGCGGCGTCGCCGTGGTGTTGTCGACGGCGAGCAGGGCGCCCACCGCGTGGGCGGCCGCTGCGGCCGCGGCGATGTCGGCGACGTCGAGGCCCGGGTTGGACGGGGTCTCCAGTAGCACGAGCGCGGCCCCGTCCAGCGAGGGCAGCGGAGCGGCCGTGGGCGTCTCCCGGACCTCGACACCCAGTGGCACCAGCTCGGAGTGGGCGAGGGAACGGGCCAGGTAGTAGCCGTCGGAGGGCAGCACGAGCGCGCCGTCGCGGCCGGCCAGCCGCAGGACTGCGGCGATGGCGGCCATCCCGGAGGCGAAGACCACGCACTCGCCGCCGTCGAGCTTCCCGATCGCCGTCTCCAGCGCTCGCCAGGTGGGGTTGTCCGACCGGCCGTAGAAGTCGGCCGGGGTGGGGTCGGACGGGAGGCCGAGCTCGAAGGTCGAGGAGAGCACGGGCCCCGGATGCATCGGCGTTCCCGGCACGCCCGGTTCGTGCCCGCCGTGCACGCACCGCGTGCCGTCCCCGATCACCGGGGCACCATAGCTCCGCGCGTTACTCCGACTCCGGCCGCGGCGCCCGGCTGATCAGCTCCTTGCCCATCTCCGCCGCCGAGAGGCCCTCGTGGCACACCCGGCGCACGGCGTCGGCGATCGGCAGCTCGACGCCGAGGCGGTCGCCGAGCGCGCAGATCGACTTGCACGACTTCACGCCCTCCGCCACCTGCCCGTGGTTGGCGGCCTCTGCCTGGGCGAGGGACTCGCCGCGGCCGAGGTGCTCGCCGAAGGTCCGGTTGCGCGACAGCGGGGAGGAGCAGGTGGCCACGAGGTCGCCGAGCCCGGCGAGGCCGGCGAAGGTCAGCGGGTCGGCGCCGAGCGCCGTGCCGAGGCGGGCGGTCTCGGCGAGGCCGCGGGTGATCAGCGACGCCCTGGTGTTGTCGCCGAAGCCCATCCCAGCGGCGATGCCGCACGCCAGCGCGATGACGTTCTTGCCGGCGCCGCCGAGCTCGCAGCCGACGACGTCGGTGTTGGTGTAGGAGCGGAAGTAGCCGGTGGTGCACGCGTGCTGCAGCGCGACCGCCCGGTCGTGGTCGGCGCAGGCGATCACGGTGGCGGTCGGTTCCTCGGCCGCGATCTCCCTGGCGAGGTTCGGCCCGGACACCACCGCCACCTGCTCGGCAGGCACGCCTGCGACCTCGCAGATCACCTCGCTCATCCGCAGCAACGTGCCCAGCTCGACGCCCTTTGCGAGGCTCACCAGGGTGCATCCCGGCGGCAGCAGGTCGCGCCAGCTCGCGAGGTTGGCCCGCAGCGTCTGCGACGGCACGGCCAGTACGACCGCGTCGGCCCCTTCGAGGGCCTCCGCCGGGTCGGAGGTGGCCGTCAGCAGCGCCGGCAGGGCGATCCCGGGCAGGTAGTCGGGGTTGGCGTGCCGCTCGTTCACCGCGGCGGCCACCTCGGGACGGCGCGCCCACAGCCGGACGTCACGCCCGGCATCGGCCATCACCTTCGCGAACGTGGTGCCCCACGAGCCGGCACCGAGCACGGCGACGCGCCGCACCGGAGCCGTCACGAGGCCGTCCTCCGGTAGAACTCCTCGGGGGCCGGCTCGCCGCGCACCTCGGCGAGCAGGTCGCGCACCCTCGTCATGATCAGGTCGGTGACCTCGCGCAGGAGCACGGCGTCGACCGGGCGGTCGCGGTAGGCGGAGAGGTCGACCGGCTCCCCGCACCGCACGATGATGGGCTTGCGCGGCAGCGGCCGGAACTTCTTGTTGTACCCGTCCAGCACCTCGCGCGTGCCCCAGTGGACGAAGGGCACCACCGGCACGTCCGCCGACAGCGCCAGCCGGGCGACGCCGGTGCGCGACTGCATCGGCCAGCCGTCGGGATCGCGGGTGATCGTGCCCTCGGGGTAGATCACCACGACCTTGCCCTCCTGGAGCGCGCGCGTGCCGTCCCGCAGGCTCTGCTGCGCGTCGGCCGACTCCCGGTAGACCGGGATCTGCCCGCTCCCGGCGAGCGCCCAACCGAGGACCGGCGCGCGCCAGAGGCTGTGCTTGGCGAGGAACCGCGGCACCCGGCGGGCCTTGTGCACCACGAGCCCGCTGAAGATCGGGTCGAGGTGGGAGACGTGGTTCGCGACCATCAACGCGCCGCCGCTCGGTGGTACGTGTTCCCCGCCCTCGAACCGGGAGCGGGCCACCAGCCAGCTGATCGGGTAGAAGAAGACCGCGCAGAACGCGATCCAGAACCCGCCTCTCTCTCGCCTGACCACGCCCCAGAGTGTTCCTGGCCGGGCCTCCAAGGTCCACCACCGGGTCAGGCACGATGGATGTGTGACCTCGATCGACCGGGCGACCGTGGACCTCATCGTCCCCGTCAAGCCGCTCACCAAGGCGAAGTCCCGGCTCCGCGGTGCCGCCGACGGTGGCGTCGGCGAGCCGCGCGCCCACGCCCGGCTGGCGATGGCGCTCCTGCGCGACACGGTCGACGCGGTACGCGCCGCCCACGCCGTCCGCCGGCTGCTGGTGGTCAGCTCGGACCCGGTGGTGGCCGCTGAGCTGGGCGTGTTCGGCATCGAGGTGACGCCGGACGGCCCCGTGCCCGGTCTCAACCAGGCGTACGAGCGCGGCGCCGCGGTGCTGCGCGAGCAGGACCCCGCCGCTGCCGTCGGTGCGCTGCAGGCCGACCTGCCGGCCCTGCGACCCGAGGAGCTCGACGAGGCTGTCGGAGCCGCACTGGCGCTCTTCGCGGCCGGTGCGCGACGCGCTTTCGTGCCCGACGCCGAGGGCACCGGCACCACGTTCCTGCTCGCCGCTCCCGGCACCGCCCTCGACCCGAGGTTCGGGCCGGGTTCCGCCCGTGAGCACGAGAGGTCCGGCGCCCACCCGCTCGGCGGATCGTGGCCCGGCCTGCGCCGCGACGTCGACACCGCGGCCGACCTGCGAGAGGCCACCGCCATGGGAGTGGGGAAGCACACAAGCTGCGCGCTCGCCCTGATCCCGGGCTGCTGACGTCCCCGCGGGCGGTTCGCCACCAACCGTTCACCCCGTTGTCCGTCACTGTCACGAACACATCACGGGTGGGTTGGGGAACAATCGCGTCGTGGCTGACGACACGCGCAAGACGCAGACGAACGGCTCGGACGAGGTGAGCAGCGCCCGGCGGAGCCGCACGGGGCGCAGCGCCCCCCGGCCGTCCACGCGGCGGGTCAGCCCAGCGGGCAGTTCCACCGCCAACGGGGTGGCCGCCACGGCGACGCGCGAGCAGCCCGGCCCGGCGGCGCCGCCCACCGGCGCCCGCACGGCGAACTCGCCTGCGGCCGCCGCGGTGCCGGTCAGCCCGCCCGCCCGCACGCGCGCGCCGGTCTCCGAGCTCCCCGACGACCGCTACTTCAACCGCGAGCTGTCCTGGCTGGACTTCAACGCGAGGGTGCTCGCCCTCGCCGAGGACCCGAGCCAGCCGCTGCTGGAACGGGCGAAGTTCCTGGCGATCTTCGCGTCGAACCTCGACGAGTTCTACATGGTCCGGGTGGCGGGGCTGAAGCGCCGCGACGAGACCGGCCTCGCCGTCCGCAGCGCCGACGGCCTCTCCCCCCGCGAGCAGCTGGCCCGGATCTCGACGCGCACGCAGGCGATCCAGGAGGCGCACGCCCGCGTGTTCCTCGACCACGTCCGGCCCGAGCTGGAGGCGGAGGGCATCCACATCCTGCGCTGGACGGACCTGACCGACGACCAGCACGCCCGCCTGTCGGCGTACTTCTCCGCGCAGGTGTTCCCCGTGCTCACGCCGCTGGCGGTCGACCCGGCCCACCCGTTCCCGTACATCTCAGGGCTCTCGCTGAACCTCGCCGTCACCGTCCGCGACCCGGACGGGCGCACCGAGCGGTTCGCGCGCGTCAAGGTGCCCAACAACGTGCCGCGGCTCGTCCGCGTCGACACCGAAGACGACACCATCACGTTCCTGCCGATCGAGGACCTGATCTCCGCCCACCTCGGCGAGCTGTTCACCGGCGTCGAGGTGGCCGAGGTGCACGCGTTCCGGGTCACCCGCAACGCCGACCTCGAGGTGGAGGAGGACCGCGACGAGGACCTCCTCCAGTCGCTCGAGCGCGAGCTCGCCCGGCGCCGGTTCGGCCCGCCGGTGCGGCTCGAGGTCACCGACACGATGAGCGACCACGTGCTGGAGCTGCTCCTGCGCGAGCTCGACGTCGACCCGCACGACGTCGTCACGGTGCCGGGGCTGCTCGACCTCACCGCGCTGTGGGCCGTGCACGCCGTCGACCGCCCGGACATCAAGGACGACCCGTTCGTGCCGGCCACGCACCCCGCGTTCGCCGACCGGGAGACCCCGCGCAGCGTCTTCGCCACCCTGCGCGAGGGCGACGTGCTCGTGCACCACCCGTACGACTCCTTCTCGACCAGCGTGCAGCGGTTCATCGAGCAGGCGGCGTCCGACCCGAACGTCCTGGCGATCAAGCAGACGCTCTACCGCACGTCCGGCGACTCGCCGATCGTCGACGCGCTCATCGACGCCGCCGCGGCCGGCAAGCAGGTCGTCGCCCTGGTGGAGATCAAGGCGCGGTTCGACGAGCAGGCCAACATCCGCTGGGCCCGCGAGCTGGAGAAGGCGGGCGTGCACGTCGTCTACGGGCTGGTGGGTCTGAAGACCCACTGCAAGACCTCGCTCGTGGTGCGCCAGGAGGGCTCCACGATCCGTCGCTACTGCCACGTCGGCACCGGCAACTACAACCCGAAGACCGCCCGGCTCTACGAGGACCTGGGCGTGCTCACCGCAGACCCGACGATCGGCGCCGACCTCGCCGACCTGTTCAACTCGCTCACCGGCTACTCGCGCCAGACCTCCTACCGCAGCCTGCTCGTCGCGCCGTACGGGGTGCGCCGCGGCATCGTGCGCCGCATCGAGGACGAGATCGAGGCCAAGCGGGAGGGCCGCGAGGCCGGCATCCGCATCAAGGTCAACTCGCTCGTCGACGAGCAGGTGATCGACGCGCTGTACCGGGCCTCGCAGGCGGGGGTGCCGGTCGACATCGTCGTGCGGGGCATCTGCGCGCTGCGGCCCGGCCGGCCGGGGCTCTCGGAGAACATCCACGTCCGCTCGATCCTCGGCCGCTTCCTCGAGCACTCCCGCGTCTTCCACTTCGCCGCGGCCGGCGAGTACTGGATCGGCAGCGCGGACATGATGCACCGCAACCTCGACCGCCGGGTCGAGGTGCTGCTGCGGGTGGCCGACCCGCGCCTGGCCGAGAAGCTCGGCGAGATGTTCGACTCCTGCCTCGACCCGGCCACCCGCTGCTGGACCCTGCACGCCGACGGCCCGTGGGAGCCGTCGCCGCCGCCCGGCGCAGGTGTCTCCCACGTGCGCGACCACCAGGCCGAGATGATGCTCCGCCACGCCGTCGTCTCGGCGACGGAGGCGGAGTGACCGCGCCGCGGGTGATGGAGCCGACCGCCGCTGACGTACTGGCGGCCGGGGCCGTCCTGTGGCGTCCCGGCCGACACGGGGTCGAGCTCGCGCTCGTGCACCGCCCGAAGTACGACGACTGGTCGTTCCCCAAGGGCAAGCTCGACGCGGGCGAGACGATGCCCTTCGCCGCCGTACGGGAGATCGCCGAGGAGACCGGCCAGGAGTCGCGGCTCGGCCCGCTGCTCGGCGACGTCCGCTACGCCGTGCCCGAAGGCGGCAAGCTGGTGCGGTACTGGGCCGCCGAGGCGCGGGGCGGGGAGTTCACGCCGGGCGAGGAGACGGACGAGCTGCGCTGGCTGGACCCCGCGTCCGCGGCCGAGCTGCTGTCCTACCCCCACGACCTCGACATCCTGCAGCGGTTCACGCACGTCGGCCCGCCGGTCTCGGTGATCGCGCTCGTCCGGCACGGGAAGGCCGGCAGCCGCAGCCAGTGGGACGGCGAGGACGCGGCGCGCCCGCTCTCCGGCTCCGGCCAGGAGCAGGCGTGGCAGCTCGACGGGCTGCTCGGGCTGTTCGGCCCCGACCGCGTCGTCACGGCGCCTCCGGTGCGCTGCCGCGACACGGTGGTGCCGCTCGCCCACCGGCTCGGCCTGGCGATCGACGAGGATCCGTCGCTCGGCGAGGACGGCTACTGGGCGGATCCCGCCGCCGCCCTCGCCCGCTTCCGCGCGCTGACCGACGTCCCCGGCGTCGTCGTGGCGTGCAGCCAGGGCGGCGTGATCCCGCACCTGGTCGGCACCCTCGCGGCAGCCGCCGGCCTGCGTGAGTTGGACCCCGACGACGTCCCGGCGAAGAAGGGCAGCACCTGGCTGCTCACGTTCGGCCCCGACGCCACGCTCCGCACCGCCGACTACTACGAGCACCCCACGGGCGACTAGGACAGCAGCAGCGGCGCATCCCAGACGTCCGGACCGATGGTTCCGGGGTGGTGGGCGAACGTCGCCAGCACGAGCGCGACCCCCGCCGCGCCCTGGAGCAGCCCCGGCTCGTCGACGCCGACCACGCGTCCGGAGCGGGTGCGGTGCCCGTGCCGGAAGCCGAACGGCGCGGTCCGGTCGAAGTCGTAGAGCACGCGCTGCGCGAGCAGGCCGGCCGCGCCCTGCAGCACCGGGTCGGGATCGCGTTCGGTGACCCGCAGCACGACCTGCAGGAGTCCGGCGGCCCCGTGGCAGACGGTCGGCCCGACGAGGTGCGCATCCGACCACGGGCGCAGCACCGCTCCCCGAAGCGCCTGCACCGCCGTCGCGCACAGCTGCGGGTCGCCGAGCGCGATGCCGGCCAGGTGCAGGGCGCGCGCGACGCCCGCGACGCCGTAGCACCAGGCCGCCTTCACCGCGTCCGGGGCGACCGGCTCGGCCCCCGTCTCCTGCGCGAACGAGACGCGGGACGGCCACAGCAGGCCGTGCTCGTCGGCCACGGCCCGGCGCAGCAGCCAGTCGGCGACGGTGCGCATCGCCTCGGGCATCCCCTCCACCCGGTGCCCCCGGTCGTGGGCCAGCGCCATCAGCGCAAGCGGCCCTGCGACGCCGTGGGCGAGGCCGGCGTCCAGGTACCCGTGCGGGAGCTCGGCGGGGTCGTCGCCGCGGCACCACCAGCCCGGCACGGACGCTCCGTGTGCGGTCACCGGGAGGGTGCACGCGACGAGGTGGCGCAGCGTGCTGTGGAGCGCATCCGAGCTGCGGTCGTCGCCGAGTGCCAGCAGCAGCCTGCCCTTGCCGGTGAGCCCGCTCACCACGTCGTAGTCGGAGACGGCGAGCCATGGGCCGTCCTGCGCGGCCCGCCGGACCTGCGCCTCGACCTGCTGCTCGCTGGCCTCGGCCAGCGCGTGGGCGAGGGTGCGCAGGAGCTTGGGGTAGCCACCGTGGACGCTTCCGTGCAGCACGGCCGCGGGCACCAGGTCGGCGCCCGCCCCGCTCGCGGCGGCGGCCAGGTGCGCGTGGGTGGCCATCGCCCACGACGGGTCGGCGACCGACATCGTCGCGTGCAGGACGGCGACGCCGGGGTGCCCGAGCAGCAGCGAGGACGGGTCCCAGCCGGGGTGCCCCGCCGGGCGCCTGGCGCGGAGGGCGGTGGTGGCGACCGGCTCTGGGGAGCGGAGCCGGTCGGCCACCTCCGTGGCCACGGCGATGGCGCGGCGGCGCAGGTCCGGCGATACGGCGAGCGGGAGCGCCGTCATCGGCCGTGCCTCGCCCTGTCGGCCCGCACGGCCAGCGCGCGGTGCAGGAGTGCGTACACGCCCCGCTCCCGGGCGCGGTCGACGCCGAAGAGGCGGTTGCAGTGCATGTGGGCGAGGCTCACCCCGATGTACGCCCGCCGTTCCGGTGGGCATCCGATGCGTTCGAGCGTGGCGGCGTAGGCCGCCAGTGCCCCGCGCCGGAAGCCGCCCGGTGCGACGAGCCGGCCGCCGGGCACGGGGAGGAGGTCGGCGAGCCGCCCACGCCGGGCGGCAGGCACGGCCCGTCGGTCCGCCACCGGCACCGCCGCGACGAACCGCTCGAGGACCCCGCCGGACGGGTCGAACCCGGCCAGCAGGTCGTGCACGCTCGCCGCGGCGCGCACGTCGGCGTCCTCCCCGTCCAGGTGCGGGGCGAGGGCGAGCGCCAGCGCGCTGTCGGCGTGGAAGACCCGCTCGGCGTCGGCCATCGCCTCCGGCCCTCCGTAGCGTTCGACCTCCGGGTCGTAGCTGTCGAGCGCCGCCGTGATCAGCAGGCCGTCGTTCCGCAGGCGTCCGGCCCAGGCGTGCAGGCGCGGCACGAGCTCGCCCCACAGCCCGTCCGGCTTGCCGTGGAACCGCAGCCGCAGGTGCGGGTCGGGATCGCGGTAGCGGACGAAGAACCACCCGTCGACGCCGGCCGCGGACAGCTCGGCCTCGTCCACCAGCTCCGGCAGCCGGGTGCGCAGCAGGGCGCGTTGCGCGGGCTCTGTGGCGTAGAGCTTCGCGTAGAGCCACTCTCCCCCGGGCAGCTGGAGCAGGTCCGCCTCGCGCAATGCCACCGGCCGGGCGACGGGCGGTGCGGTGTCCGCACGCCTGCCGAGCAGCTGGAACACCACCTCGCAGGTGTGCGCGCCGCGGGGGCCGCGCAGCCAGCCCGCGTCGGCGGGCGCCTCCAGCACCACGAGCTGCGGGTGCCTGCGCAGCTCGTCGCGGAACACCAGCTGGTGCACCGGGTCGTCGAGGTCGACCGGGATGTGGTTGTCGGCCACGGTCAGGCGCACGTGCCGCGGCACGTCCCACCGCTCCCGCCACTCCGCGAGGCACCGCAGCCACTGATCGGCCGGCAGGGCCGGGTCGCCCAGCTCGCCGGGCGGCACCCAGCGCGCGGGAGCGAGCACGGTGCGTCCGTGCCGGACGCGGGGCAGGTACGGCGCCGCGGCGAGCACGCCCCAGCTCCACGGCATGCACTGCGGCGTGTCCTGCCCGCCCAGCTCCAGCAGGAACCGCGCAACCGGCGGGACGTGGCCGCTGCGGGGGTTGAGCATCGAGCCGGACACCGGGGCGATCCGCGTGCCGCTGGACGCGTCCACGAGGTGGAGCCGGTCGGTGGTGGCCGTGACCGCGAGCCGGTGCAGCGGCAGGTCGGTCACCGAAGAGTCGGGCGTGCCGGGGGCGAGCGGGATGCGCAGCGGCAGCCGCTGCGGGACCGCCGCGACGTTCGTCGAGCGCGGCACGAGCGGGCGGAAGGCCACCTGTGCTGCCCGCACCCCGTCCGCGGGCGCGCCGGCCCGCACCAGGTCCGTCAGCTCGGCGTCCAGCTCGGGGAGCAGGTGGGCGAACCGGGCCGCTGTCGTGCCGGCGAGCGCCGAGCCGAGGCTCTGCCCCACGACGAGGCGGAAGTCGCCGGCGCACAGCCGCTCCCAGCCGTCGGCGAGCACCTCGACGCACAGTTCCATCGACGGCGGGGCGGGCTCGTCCGCGGCGAGCCGGTCGACGAGGGCGTCGTCCAGCACGATCTCGGGGCGCCGCTCCCGAACGGCGGCCAGCAGCTCGGCGGCCAGCACCGGGGCACGCTGCTCGTCGGGACCGGGGCCGGACGGCGACCCGTCCCACTCGGGCAGCCCGAGGCCGGTGTCCGCCAGCAGCTCGGTGACGGGCACGGCCCGCTCGGTGCCGTACCGCTCGAGGAACCGCTCGTGGTAGCCCGCCAGCCACGAGGCGGCGACCGGGGTGGAGAGGCGCCACAGCACGGTGGCGGCCCGTTCGGCCTCCCGGGCCACCTCCTCCGGGAGCGTGAGATCCACGTCGAGGCGCAGGTCGGTCTGCACGGGCGACGCGTCGTCACCTTCGTGCAGCTCGCGCATGCGCCCGGCGACCGGCCGGCCGGCGCGCAGGTCGGTGTCGATCCCGCGCAGCGTCCCGAACAGCTCGTGCGCGTCCCCGCCGACGGCGAGGACGTGGCGGAGGGGGTCGGTGCAGTCCGCCGGTGGATCCAGGTCGGTGAGCAGAGCCCCGAGCTCGACGAGCCTGCGCAGCACCGGCTCGAGGCTGCCCTGGTCGGCGCCGAAGCGGCGGGCGAGACCGGTGAGGAGCTCGGGCCAGCGGATGGGCGTGGTGGCCGCCTCCAGCGCCGCGCCGACGATCGGCGTGTACCGGATCGACAGCTCCCGGCGCCTGCCGCCCGGCTCCACGGTCCGGGCCGGCAGCAACAGCCGTCCGTCGCGCACCGACCGGACCGGCGCGGCGACGACGGACGTGCGGGCCAGCACTTCGGGTGCCGTGCGCACCAGCCCGAGCAGTCCGTCGAGCCAGGCCGCGTCCGGACGGCTGACCGGCCGGTGCCGGTCACCCGCCCGCAGCGCCGGAGGTTCGCCGAACCGCACGGGTGCCACGCCTGCGAGGAGCCCGAACGGCGTCGCCCGGCCGGTGAGCCGCAGTTGGTACTTGGTGAGAGCGATGAGGGCGCGGCGCACGTCCTTCGCCTTCGCGGGGGCGCCTGCGGCGATCGCCCGCACGTCCCGCGCCAGGCTCGGGCTGGCGGCCTCGACCGCTTCGAGGAGCTGCCCGTCCGCCACGAGGGCGGCCAGGCGCTCCCGCTCGCCTGCCGGCGGGACGGCCGCCCGGCCGGCCCGGCGCGGCGCCGCCGCGGCCCGCAACAGACCTACGGATGCGCTCGTGAAGACCGAGTACCGGGTCATGCCCGTTCCTCGTCGCATCGGACCGGCCGGACGGACACGATCACTTCCGGCAGGGCCAGAAGATGGTGGTGCAGATGTCGGTCACGCCGGTCTTCTGCGCGGACATCTCGGACTCCACGACCTCGGCGACCTCGAGATCCAGGTCGAAGTCCGCGGGTGCGAGCGTCTCGGTCGGCATCAGGCTGCTCCGATCGTCGGTGATGGGTTGAGCGGTACCGCGTCCATCACACTAAGGATCGTTCAACGATCCGACAAGATGTTGATCCTTCGATCTCCTCGGGTTAGGGTGCCGCTCCAGCAGGGCGACGATCAACAAAAAGGTGCGCCGGCGGCCGCTGAGGCCGCCGGCGCACCCGAACCGACGTTCACGAAGGGGCGGAGCCCCTCACTTCTTCGACTTGGCCTTCTTCGCCTTCGCGCCCTTGCCGCCGCCGGCCTTGTCCTCCTTGGCCTTGCCGCCCTTGGCGGCCTTGCCGTTCTTCCCGTTCTTGACCGGCGCCTCGGTGGCGGGCTCGGCAACGACCGACGCGGGCGCGGAGCCGTTCGACTGCGCGGCCGACCCGACCGCTGCGCGGAACCCGGCCCCGGGCCGGAAGGCCGGCACGGTGGTGGCCGGCACCGCAACCGCGACGCCCGTGCGCGGGTTGCGGGCGGTGCGGGCAGCACGCGCACGACCCTCGAAGACCCCGAACCCGGTGAGCGCAACCTGCTCACCGGAGCGGACCCGGTCGACGATCGTCTCGAGCAGACCGTCGACGGCCGCCGCCGCGGTGCGCCGGTCTCCGAGGCGCTCGGCGAGCGCGTCCACGAGCTGCGTCTTGTTCATGGCTGCACGTTAGAACGCGGTCCGCGCGCGACTCACACCTGGGCGGTGGTGGGCAGCCGCGCCGGACGCCTGGCCTCGTACTCGCTGATCGCGTCGACGTGGCGCAGGGTGAGCCCGATGTCGTCCAGGCCCTCCAGCAGCCGCCAGCGGGTGTAGTCGTCGATCTGGAACGGGACCGTGAGGTCGCGCGCCTGCACGACCTTCTCCTCGAGGTCGACCGTGACCTCGACGCCCGGCTCGTTCTCCAGCAGCTTCCACAGCAGCTCGACGTCGGGCTGCGCGACCTGCGCCGCGAGCAGGCCCTGCTTGGCCGAGTTGCCGCGGAAGATGTCGGCGAACCGGGAGGAGATGACCACGCGGAACCCGTAGTCCATGAGCGCCCAGACGGCGTGCTCACGGGAGGAGCCCGTGCCGAAGTCCGGCCCTGCGACCAGCACGGACCCGCGGGAGAACGGCTCCTGGTTCAGGATGAACGACTCGTCGTTCCGCCAGGCCGAGAACAGCCCGTCCTGGAAGCCGGTGCGCGTGACCCGCTTGAGGTAGACGGCCGGGATGATCTGGTCGGTGTCGACGTTGGAGCGGCGCAGCGGCACGCCGATGCCGGTGTGGGTGCGGAAGGCTTCCATCAGGCCAGGTCCTCCGGGCTGCTCAGGGTGCCGCGCACCGCCGTGGCCGCGGCCACCAGCGGGGACACCAGGTGCGTGCGGCCGCCCTTGCCCTGGCGGCCCTCGAAGTTGCGGTTGGACGTGGACGCGCTGCGCTCACCGGGCGCGAGCTGGTCGGGGTTCATGCCGAGGCACATCGAGCAGCCCGCCGAGCGCCACTCGGCGCCCGCGGCCCTGAACACCTCGTCGAGGCCCTCGGACTCGGCCTGGAACCGCACCCGCATCGACCCGGGGACGACCAGCATCCGGACCCCGTCGGCGACCTTGCGGCCCTTGATGATGTCGGCGGCCGCGCGGAGGTCCTCCATCCGGCCGTTGGTGCAGGAGCCGACGAACACGGTGTCCACGCGGATGTCCCGCAACGGGGTGCCCGGCTCCAGGCCCATGTAGGTCAGCGCCTTCTCGGCGGCCACGCGCTCGTTCTCGTCGACGATCTGCGCCGGGTCCGGCACCCGCTCGCCGAGCGGGAGGCCCTGCCCTGGGTTGGTGCCCCAGGTGACGAACGGGGTGAGGGCGTCGGCGTCGATGTCCACCTCGGCGTCGAACACCGCGTCGTCGTCGGTGCGCAGCTCGCGCCACGCGGCGACGGCCTCGTCCCACTGGTCGCCCTTCGGCGCGCGGTCGCGGCCCTTCAGGTACTCGAAGGTCGTCTCGTCCGGCGCGATCATGCCGGCGCGGGCGCCCGCCTCGATCGACATGTTGCAGATCGTCATCCGGGCCTCCATCGAGAGGTTCTCGATGACGTTGCCGCGGTACTCCAGCACGTAGCCCTGGCCGCCGCCGGTGCCGATCTGGGCGATGATCGCCAGGACCACGTCCTTGCTCGTGACGCCAGGACGGAGCGTCCCGTCCTCCGAGTTGACGTTGATCGCCATGGTCTTGAACCGCTTGAGCGGCAGCGTCTGGGTGGCGAGCACGTGCTCCACCTCGGACGTCCCGATGCCGAACGCCATCGCGCCGAACGCGCCGTGCGTGGAGGTGTGGCTGTCGCCGCAGACGACCGTGAGACCCGGCTGGGTGAGCCCCAGCTGCGGCCCGACGACGTGCACGATGCCCTGCTCCGCGTGGTTCATCGGGTAGAGCGGTACGCCGAACTCGGCGCAGTTCTTGCGCAGCGTCTCCACCTGGGTGCGCGACACCGGGTCGGCGATGGGCAGCTCGACGTCGGTGGTGGGGACGTTGTGGTCCTCGGTGGCGACCGTGAGGTCCGGCCTGCGCACGGGACGGCCGGCGAGCCGCAGCCCGTCGAACGCCTGCGGGCTGGTGACCTCGTGCACCAGGTGCAGGTCGATGTAGAGGAGATCGGGCTCCTGCCCCTCTCCCTTGCGGACCAGGTGCTGGTCCCAGACCTTCTCGGCCAGCGTGCGTCCCACGGCGGCAGCCTCCTCGCTGGACGTCTCACATTTCGGGAAGTTAGTATCGGCTCGTGAGACAGCATAGCGGCATCGGCGTGCTCGACAAGGCCGTGGGGGTGCTGCGGGCCACCGCGGCCGAGCCCTGCGGCCTCGCTGAACTGTGTGAGCGCACCGGGCTGCCCCGGGCCACGGCCCACCGGCTCGCCGTCGGTCTGGAGGTGCACGGTCTCCTGCACCGCGGCGCCGACGGCCGCTGGCGGCCGGGCCCCGCCCTCGCCGAGCTCGCCGCGGGGGGCGTGGACCCGCTGCTCGAGGCGGCGGGCGCCGTGCTGCCCCGGCTGCGCGACATCACCGGCGAGAGCGTGCAGCTCTACCGCCGCGACGGGATCCACCGCGTCTGCATCGCCGCCGCCGAGCCCGCCAGCGGCCTGCGCGACACCGTTCCGGTCGGCACGCGCCTGCCGATGACCGCCGGCTCCGGCGCGAAGGTCCTCGCCGCGTGGGCCGAGCCCCCCGTCCAGCGCGCCGTGCTCGCGGAGTCGACGTTCAGCGACCGCGTGCTGGTCGACGTGCGCAGGCGCGGGTGGGCGCAGAGCGTGGCCGAGCGCGAGTCCGGCGTCGCGAGCGTGTCGGCACCGGTCCGCGACGGCACCGGACAGGTCGTCGCCGCCGTCTCGGTGTCCGGTCCGGTCGACCGCATCGGCAGGCGCCCCGGCGTCCGGTGGGCCGCCGACCTGCTCGCCGCGGCGGAGGCGCTGCAGCACCGCCTCTAGTGCCCGCGGCTCCTGCACGGCAGAGTCGTCCTGTCGGGGAGGTCCGACGTCGTGGAGGGTCGCGTGCAGGCAGGGGCGGGACCGCCGGACGGAGACCCGTCTGCACCGGCCGTGACCGTGCACGAGAGCGAGCGCACCCGCATCACCAGGCTCGGCGCCCCGGGGCGGACCGTCATCCGCAAGGAGCCACTGGGACCGGACGCCGAGCGCCGGCTGCGCCACGAGTCGGCGATGCTCGAGCGGTTACGGGGCGTGCCGGGCGTGGCACAGCTCGTGAGCTGTCCGAAGGGCGAGGGTGCATTTCTGCTCGCCGACGTCGGCGGCACGAGCCTCGCGGAACGGCCGATGCCCATGGCCCCGGACGAGCTGGTCGCGCTGGCGTCCGGGCTGGCGCGTGCCGTGGCCGGCATGCACCGCCGGGGCGTGATGCACCGGGACATCACCCCGGCGAACATCGTCGTCGCGCCCGACGGCACCCCGCACCTGGTGGACTTCGCCCTGGCCACGTCGCTCGCCGAGCTCCGGCCCGAGTTCACCCACCACAGCCGGATCGTGGGAACGCTGGCGTACCTGGCGCCCGAGCAGACCGGGCGCACCGGCCGTGCGGTCGACCAGCGCGCCGACCTGTACGCGCTGGGCGCCACCCTCTACGAGCTGGCGACCGGCGAGCCGCCGTTCGGCACCGGTGACCCGCTGCGGCTCACCCACGACCACCTGGCACGCGTGCCGGTGCCGCCGGCCGAGGTGAGGCCGGCCCTACCGGGCGCGTTCTCCGAGGTCGTCCTGCACCTGCTCGAGAAGGAGCCCGACGACCGCTACCAGTCGGCCGAGGGCCTGGTCCACGACCTGGAACGGTTGCAGGCGGGAGCGGCTCGGCTGCGGGCCGGCGAGCGCGACGTCCCGCTCCGGCTGCCACCACCGTCACGGCTGGTGGGCCGCGACCACGAGGTGGCGGAGCTGCAGGCGGCGTTCGGCGACGCGCTGGAAGGCCGCTGCCGGGGCGTGCTGGTCAGCGGCCCCGCAGGTGCGGGGAAGACGGCGCTGGTCGACCAGCTGCGGTCCGCCGTGACCGGGCGCGACGGGTGGTTCGTCGCCGGCAAGTTCGACCAGTACCGGCGGGACCTCGAGTTCAACGCCGGCTACCTGGCGCTCCGGGCGCTGGGCCGGCTGCTGCTGCCCGAGCCGGAGAGCGTGCTGACCGACGTCCGCGCCCGGCTGACCGAGGAGCTCGGTCCGAACGCAGGCCTGGTCACCGCGATGCTGCCGGAGTTCGCCGCGCTGATGGCGACCCCTCCCGATCCGGGCGACCCGCTGTCCTCGCAGGCCCGGTCGCAACGTGCGGCTGTCGCCGTGCTGCGGGCGGTGGCGTCGCGGGGCCGCCCCCTCGTGGTGTTCCTCGACGACATGCAATGGGGCGAGCGCAGCACTCTCGGCTTCGCCGACCTCGTGCTGACCGAGGAGCGGATCGAGGGTCTGCTGCTGGTCGGCGCGTACCGCGAGGAGGCGGTCGACGCGGCGCATCCGCTGGCACCGCTGCTGTCCCGGTGGCAGGAGCAGGACGACGTGCGGCGGCTGCGGCTGGACGCCCTCGGCGTGCCGGAGTCGGTCGCGCTGGTCGCCGAGATGCTGCACGTGGACCGGGACGCGGCGGCCGACCTCGTCGAGCTGATCGGCCCGCAGACGCGGGGCAACCCCTACGAGATCGTGGAGCTGCTCAACGCGCTGCACCGCGCCGGGGTGCTCGCGGCGACGGCATCGGGGTGGCGGTGGGACGAGCGCGCCGTACGCGCACGCCTGGACCGGGTCGAGCTCGGCGGGCTGCTGGCCGCCCGTGCCCAGGCGCTCCCCCGGCCGTCCCGGGAACTGGTCGAGGCGATGGCCTGCCTCGGCGGGCGAGCGGAGCTGACCGTCCTGCAGGCCGCGACGGGCGCTCCCGCGGCCGTGGTGGAGGAACGCATGGCGCCCGCCCTCGAGGAGGGCGTCCTGGTGGCGGAGACCGGCGTGCGCGATGCGGTGCGGTTCCGCCACGACCGCATGCGCGAGGCGGTGCTGGCCGGGTTGGGGACCGGGAGAGGCGTCCTCCACCTGGCGATGGCACGCCGGCTCGCCCGGGAACGGGAGCTGTACGCGGCGGCCGCGGAACAGTACCTCCCGGTGATCGACGCCGTCACCGACCCGACGGAGCGGCGCGACGTGGTTCGGCTGCTGAGACGGGCGGCCGAGCCGGCAGCGCTGATCGGGGACCACGAGCTGGTGCACCAGCTCCTGACGGCCGCGCTGGCCCTGGTCGATCCCGGCGATGCCGCCACGCTCGTCGAGCTGCACACCGGCCGCCACCGCGCGTTGTTCGGCATGGGCCGCCTCGACGAGGCGGACGAGGCGTTCCGCTCGATCGACGGGTTGGAACCCACCGCGGCCGATCGCGGGCTCGCGACGGCGGTGCAGGTGAGGAGCCTGACCCATCGGAAGCGCTTCGCGGAGGCCGCGTCACTCGGCGTCGGGTCGCTGCGCGAGCTGGGGGTCACCGTGCCGCCGGCCACCCAGCTCGCAGCCGAGCTCGACCGCCAGTTCGACGACTTCTACCGGTGGCTGGACGCCGAGGCCGACGACGTGGCCCGTCCGGCCATCACCGACGTGAGGCTGCTCGCCGCCACCCACGTGCTCAACGCGCTGCTGCCCACCACCTACTACAGCGACCACGCGATGTTCGGATGGCTGAGCCTCGAGGCGGTGCGGATCTGGCAGCGGCACGGCCCCGATCCCGGGCTGGTCGGTCCGGCGAGCATCGCTGCCTTCAACGCCATCGCGCTGCGCGGGGACACCGCTGCCGGCCACCGGGCCGTCCTGCGGGTCCTGGCACTGGGGGAAGCGCGTGGCTACGAGCCCGGCACCTCGCAGGCGCGCTACGTGTACGCGTGCCTCGCCTGGTGGTGCGAGCCGATCGAGAACGGCGTCCGCGCCGGTCAGCGCGCCACGGAAGGGCTGGTCGCCGGCGACGACCTCGCCAACGCCGGCTACTCCCTCTACGCGACCGTGCCGAACCTGCTGGACTGCGCGCCGTCGGTGGACGCGTTCGTCGCGGAGGTGGAGGTCGGGCTGGCGTTCGTGCGCCGGACCGGCAGCGAGGAGATCGGCCCGTGGCTCGGCAGCTATGCGTGGCTGGCCCGCGTGCTGCGGGGGGAAACCGCCGACCCGGTTCCCGTCGAGGGGTTCGCCGACAACCCGGTCGCGCTTCTCGTCGCGCACCTGACCAGGGCGATCGCCGCGGCCGTCCTCGGCGAGCCGGCGTGGTTGGGCGAGCACGCCGCGGCTGCGATGCCGCTGCTGCCGGCCGCGCTCGGTCTCTACCCGACCGCCGTGGCCCACCTGCTGCGCGGGCTCGGCCTGGCCGCTCAGGTCCGCGCCGCAGGCGAGGACGAGCGCACCAGCCTGCTGTCCGAGCTCGACGACGTGACGCAGTGGCTCGGCGCCCGCGCCGCTGACGCCCCCGACAACTTCCTGCACATGCTGCGGCTGGTCGAGGCGGAGCGGGCGTGGGTGGTGGGCGACTTCCGGACCGCAGCCGTCGCCTTCGACGCCGCGCGCCGCGAGGCCGCACTGCGGCAACGGCCGTGGCACCGCGCCCTCATCGCCGAACGAACCGCCCGGTTCTTCCTCGAGCACGGGCTCGAGCACACCGCCTACGACCTGCTCGCCCAGGCCAGGGCGCAGTACGCCGCGTGGGGTGCCACCGCCAAGGCCGAACAGCTGGACTGGGCCTACCCCGCCCTTCGTCCGCCCGCCGACCTGCCGCACCGCCGGGCCACGATGACGGCCGGCACGCTCGACCTGCTCGGCATCCTGTCCGCGTCACGGGCCTTGAGCTCCGAGACCAGCGTCGAACGCCTGCACGCGCGCGTGGTCGAGGTGCTCAGCGCGATGACCGGCGCCACGGAGGTCCACCTGCTGCTGTGGAGCGGTGACCGTGACGACTGGGTCCTGCCCGCCGACGGCGACCGCCGGTCGCTCCCGATGTCCGTCCTCCGGTACGCCCGGCGGCTGCGCGAGCCGCTCGTCGTCACCGACGCCACCCGCGACGACCGGTTCGCCCGCGACCCCTACTTCGCCGGGCTCGACCGCTGCTCGTTGCTCGCGCTGCCCGTCCTCGGCCGGGGAGCCCTCCGGGCGGTGCTGCTGCTGGAGAACCGCCTCATCCGCGGCGCATTCACCACCGACCGGCTCGATGCCGTCACGCTCGTCGCGGGCCAGCTCGCCGTCTCCCTCGACAACGCCCAGCTGTACACCGAGCTCAGCGCGTCACGGGCGCGGATCGTCGCCGCGTCCGACGAGGAACGCCGTCGGATCGAACGGGACCTGCACGACGGCGCGCAGCAGCGGCTGGTCTCGCTCGTACTCCACCTGGACGCGGCGCGGGCCGCGGTGCCACCCGAGCTCGACGCGCTCGACGGGCAGCTGCGCCAAGCCCTCGATGAGGCGAGGGGGGCAGCGGACGAGCTGCGTGAGATCGCCCGCGGCATCCACCCGGCGATCCTGGCGGACGGCGGTCTCGGCCCCGCGCTCAAGGCGCTCGCGCGCCGATCGCCGCTCCCCGTCGACGTCACCGTCCGCGCGACGGGGCGGCTGTCCGGACAGGTCGAGCTCAGCGCCTACTACGTCGTCGCCGAGGCCCTCACCAACGCGGTCAAGCACGCACGCGCCACGTCGGTCACGATCGAGGTGGAGGTGGACCCCGACGGTGCGGTCCTGCGCATCGCGGTGAACGACGACGGCGTCGGCGGCGCCGAACCCGACCGGGGCACCGGTCTGGTCGGCATCAAGGACCGCGTGGAGGCGCTCGGCGGCCGGGTCATCCTGGACAGCCCCCGCGGGGCCGGCACCGGTTTGCGGGCCGAGATACCGCTCACCGCGGTGGGCGGCTCCGTCACCTCCAGCTAGTACCGATCGCGCGACCTACCCCGTCATCATCCAGCCGGGCCGCTAACGTGATCTCACATCGGCTCGATGGCAACAGAGAGTCGCGAAAGCAAAGACGGGGGACGATGAGCTACCTGCTCGGCATCGATCTGGGTACCACGCGGACGGCCGCCGCGATCGGCAGGCTCGACGCGCGCCCCGGCGAGGCCGAGATCGTCAACCTCGGCGACCGGGCCAGCGCCGTGCCCTCGGTCCTCTACCTCGGCGACGACGGCAGCGTGGTCGTCGGTGAGGCCGCGGAGCGCCGGGCGCTGAGCTCCCCCGACCACGTGGTCCGCGAGTTCAAGCGGCGCATCGGCGACCCGACACCGATCATCGTCGGTGGCCGGCCGTGGGCCCCCGAGGACCTCTCGGCCCGGCTGGTGCGCTGGGTGGTCGACCGCGTCGCACAGCGCGAGGCCGCTCCCGCCGCGCGGATCGCCGTCACGCTCCCCGCCTCGTGGGGCCCGCACAAGACCGAACGGCTCGGTGGCGCGCTCGCCGGGCAGGGCCTGCAGGTGTCCTACCTCGCGGAGCCGCAGGCCGCTGCGCTGCACTACGCATCGGCCGAACGGGTGGAACCGGGCTCGACCATCGCCGTCTACGACTTCGGCGGCGGCACCTTCGACGCGGCCATCGTCCACAAGGACGGGCACACCTTCAAGCTGCTCGGCCGGCCGGAGGGCGTCGACCGCCTCGGCGGCATCGACTTCGACGAGATCGTCTTCCAGCACGTCGTCGCCGGGATGCCCGAGGCGTTCGAGGGGCTCGACGAGGACGACCCCGCCGTGCTGTCGGCGATCGCGGCGCTCCGGCGCGAGTGCGTCGAGGCGAAGGAGGCGCTGAGCAGCGACACCGAGGTGTCGATCCCGGTGCTGACGCCCAAGGGGCAGGGCTCGGTGCGGATGCACCGCAGCGAGTTCGAGGCGGCCATCCGCCCGCAGGTCGAGGACACCATCGACGCGTTGCAGCGCGCGGTGGCGTCGGCGGGGCTGGCGCCGCAGCAGCTGTCGGCGGTGCTGCTGGTCGGTGGCTCGTCCCGCATCCCGCTCGTCGGGCAGCTCGTCTCGGAGCTGCTGGGCCGCCCCGTCAGCGTCGACGCCGACCCGAAGAACGCCATCGCGATGGGTGCCGTCCTGTCGCTGCAGCCGGCGCCGCCGACCAGCACCGGGCCCCGGCCACGGGTGCCGGCGCCGCGCTCGGGCGGCTCGGCCAGGCGCCCCATCGCCGCGGCCGCTGCGGGTGCGCCGCCGCTCGGCGTGGGTGGCGGTCCGCAGGGCCCGTACGGGCCGCCGGTCGGGTACGGTCCCGGCCCGATGGGCGGCGCAGCCAGCTCGAGCCTTCCGCCGCACCGGCCGGCACCGCCGCCGCGACCGCCGGTGGCGCCGCCGCCCCGCCCGGCCACCCCGTCCTACGCTCCCGACTTCGACGACGAGCCGCCGTTCGAACCGCGGTACGAGTACGCGCCCGAGCCTCGCGGCAAGTCCCCGTCGTTCCTGGTGACGGCCGGGGCGGTCGCGGCGTCCGCCGCCGTTGTGGCCGCGGTGTTCCTGTGGCCACACCCCGACGTGCGGCCGGCCAACGCAGAGACCCCGCGCACCCCCGCAACCACGCAGCAGGTCAGCGAGCCGACCCCCACCCCGACTCCGCGGCCCGCCCCGGTCGAGGAGCCCCCGGCCACGCGCCCGGCTCAGCCCGCGCCCCAGCCGCCGAGGGTCACGGTGCAGCCGACCACCCCCGCTCCCACGCAACCTCCGGCGACGACCACGGAAGCGCCGGAGCCGACGACCGAGCCGACCGAGGAACCCCCGACGGGCGAACCGTCGGTGGAGCCCACCGAGCCCCAGGGCGACGGCGGCAGCCAGACCGCCGAGGCCACCCCGCTCTGACGATCGCCTGATCAATTCGACCTGACCGGGCCGTGGCGTCGACCGGATCAGGTCAGGCGCCACCGGCGATCACAGGTCGGCGCCTTCCCGGGAAGGCGCCGAAGAGCTGATCATGACGACATCGCCTATCGGAAGAACTCGACTCGCAGTGAGGCATCGTCCGCGAGCACGACAGCACGAGCACCAGGCCTCCAACGAAGGGGCAGCAGGAAGTACTTCTCGTTGGAACGGAGCAGGAGTCGGTATCCATCGTATCGGAAGCGGTACGTCGCCTCGGCGTCGGAGTGCAGCGGAGACTCGAGGATCCCGGGTCCGCTGAGATGCAGGCGATTCGATGCGTAGATCACGACGCCGGGAAGCGACCTGGGCTGGCGCGCGATCTGCTCAGCGGCAGAGATGCCGTTGAGCTGGGCGAAGACCGCGAGTGCCCAGAATGCGCTCAGCAGGACGACGGCGGCCAACGCCACCCGCTGCAGGAGATCGTGACCATTCGGCACGGGTGTGCGGGAACCACCGGCAGAACCCACCTCTGCGTCGGCCGCGCCGCTGCGGCTCGCCGGTTCGGCCGCCACCTCTGATCGAGTCGTTCCCCGCAGCGCGGCCCCATAGCTCAGCAGGAGCAGCCCCAGGCCGAGCCCGATCGGCACCAATGGCCACTCGACGGAGTACTGGACGACCCGCGTGAAGCCGAGCAGTCCGATAGCGGTGGCCAGTGCTCCACCGATCGAGACCAACAGTGGAACGAGCCGCTCCGTGAAGCTGTTCGTACGCAGCAGCCGCACCGTCAGAATGTGCGCCGGGCGCACGACGACCATCAGGAGCAGGACCAGGGCGACGGGTGTGAAAGTCGTGCTGACACTGCGGAACAGCAGGTCGTCGACGGTGAGCCCGAGAGTGCTGTAACTGATCCCGAAGACCTCGTAGATCACCGAGGTTCGGACCCAGCCGAAGTAGATCAGCAGCACGGTTACGAGCGTTGTGGGCGCGACCAACTGTCCGACGATCTTCCAGAGTCGGGAGAAGCCCTCGGCCGAGGCGGGGACCGGCTCCTCACCCACCACCGTCTCCCTGGTCAGGCGGCGGCTCAACTGGTGGCGGCTCAACTGGTGGCGGCTCGACCGGTGGCGGCTCCACCGGTGGCGGCTCCACCGGTGGCGGCTCCACCGGTGGCGGCTCCACCGGCGGCGGCTCCACCGGCGGCGGCTCCACCGGCGGCGGCTCAACCGGCGGCGGCTCAACCGGTGGCGGCTCAACCGGCGGTGGGGGCGGGGGCGGCGGGGGCGGCGGGTCGCGCCGGCACTCGTCGATCCCCTGCGGGTCCGCCGCTGCGCGACACAGCTCCGTGCGGACCAGCTCAGAGCGCTCGGGTGAGACGGCGTCGACCCGGCGGGCCGCGCCTGCGGCCGCCTCTTCGTCGCCGGTTGCGGCGGCCGACACCGCCTGAGCTCGGAAGTAGATCTCCGCGAAGTTGTTCTGGACGTTGTCGGGCAGCTGATCGAGGGCGACCTCGACGTCGTTGGGGTCGGCCAGGCTGGCCTCGTGATCGCCCAGGTTCGTGTCGGCGACCCGCTCGAGGACAAGGGCGGCGGCGCGGACCTGCGGGTCGGCTGACTCCTGGGCACGCTCCGCCTCGTCGCGGCACTCCGCATGCCGGCCCTGCCGGAGATCCTGCTCGCAGCTCACCACGAGCGTTGTGAACTCGCTCGGCAGGTTCGCTCCGCCGTTGCTCACCAGGATGACGTCGATCGGCACGACCGTGACGTTCGTCGTGTTGCACCCCGGCACAGCGAACACCAGCAGGAGGCAGGCGGCAGAGCGCACAGCTACGGCGTGCCCGGCGGCGCCACGAGCTGACCGAACCACGCCGGGCACTGTGATTCGCGCATGTGATTCCGTGCTCGTCCGTGTGGATCGTCGAGGCATGGCCGCCTCCCTTCACCAGGGACACGCGGAGGGAGGAGCCCGAGCGCTCAGCCTTGATACGGCGCATCGCCGGGCGGCACCGCCGGACGTGCATGCGCTGATCATCCACAGGACAACGTGATCGGCGAGCGGCACTGCTCGTCCGAGCTGCAGGCCTGACCTCACCGAGACCTCGGCCTCGAGCCGGCGGTCGAATCGATCAGCCTGCCGACCGATGACTTTCGGCAGGCGCACAAGTCAGCACTGTCGAAGCCTGTCCGAGCGAGGGAGCAGCGCATGACCAGCACCCACGAGAACCGCCCGATCCAGCACGAGGCGTCGGCCGCGTCCGCCGTCCCCCCGATCGTTGACAGGGGGGCCTGGCAGGCCGCCCGCGACGAGCTACTGGTGCGCGAGAAGGCGCACACCCGCGAGGGCGACGCGATCGCCGCGGCCCGCCGTCTGCTCCCGATGATGGAGGTCGACGCAACCATCACCGTCGTCGGGCCGGACGGGCCGGCGACCCTCCTCGACCTGTTCGATGGCCGCGAGGAGCTCATCGTCTACAAGCACATGTGGCACCTGGGCGAGCCGTTCGAGAACCAGTGCGAGGGCTGCACCCTGACCTACTTCGCCGTGCAGAACCCGGCTTACCTCCACGCGCGGGGCGTCTCGTTCGCCGTCTTCGCCAAGGCGCCTTACCCGGACCTCGCGGCGTTCGTCGACTTCATGGGCTACCCCCACCACTGGTACTCCGTGGCCGACGTCGAGGACGACATCGTGAGCGGCGACGACTTCGGGACCTGGGTGTGCTTGCTGCGCCATGGCGAGCGGGTGTTCCTCACCAACACCGTCACCGGCAGGGGCTGCGAGGCGACGATGCCCGCGCTCGCCCTCCTCGACATGACCGCCCGCGGCCGCGTGGAAGCCTGGCAGGACTACCCCGAGGGCTGGCCCGAAGGCAAGAACCCGGGCTGGTTCTGGCGCAGCCACGAGGACGGCATCGGGAACAACTGGACCGGGGGGCGGCCCACCGTTCAGTGGACCCGTCCCGGCGTCGGAGCGGTGACGTCCGAGCCCCCCCGTCACCACTGACGCCACCGGGACAGCACGACCTCGAGGCCGATCTTCGGCACCACAGCAGCCTCCGCCTGCGCTTTCCGCAGGCATGCCTCGCCGGGATCGCTGCGGTCACCACGGCCTGAACCACCGGAGCCCTCGAACGTCAGTGGAACCACGAACTGTGAGACGGGGGGTCCCGGGGGGCGAAGCCCCTCCGGGGCGGGGTCTGGGGGCTGCGCCCCCAGAAGAAAAAGCGAAGCGAGGCACGTCTGCGCCCTCCGCAGGCATGCCTCGCCGGGGCTCTCCGCAGGCATGCCTCGCCGGGGCTTTCCGCAGGCATGCCTCGCCGGGATCGCCGGGATCGCTGCGGTCACCACGGCCCGAACCACCGGAGCCCTCGAACGTCAGTGGAACCACGAACTGTGAGACGGGGGGTCCCGGGGGGCGAAGCCCCTCCGGGGCGGGGTCTGGGGGCTGCGCCCCCAGAAGAAAAAGCGAAGCGAGGCATGTCTGCGCTTTCCGCAGACATGCCTCGCTCACTCGCGTAGCCCCGACGGGATTTGAACCCGCGCTACCGCCTTGAGAGGGCGGCGTCCTAGGCCGCTAGACGACGGGGCCGTGGGAATTGCTCCTATGAAGTTTATCAGACCGCTTCTGGAGCGTTTCCGCTGGGGTACCAGGACTCGAACCTAGACTAACTGAACCAGAATCAGTCGTGCTGCCAATTACACCATACCCCAAGGGTTCGCGTTCACCCCGGGGGTGTCCGCGCCCTGTGTGCTCCACTCTAGCCGAGGCTCGCAGCGCGCTCCAAACCGGCCCTCAGTCGGGCGAGGGAGCGCTCGCGGCCCAGGAGTTCCATGGACTCGTAGAGCGGCGGCGACACGGTGCGCCCGCTCACGGCGACCCGCACGGGTGCGAACGCCTTGCGCGGCTTGAGGCCGAGCCCGTCCACGAGCGCCGCCTTGAGGGCGCCCTCGATCTGCTCGGTGGACCACTCGGGAACGGCATCGAGGCCGGTCAGGGCCGCTTCGAGCACGGGGGCGGCGTCGGCGCCGAGGTTCTTCTCGGCCGCGTCGGCGTCGGGGGCGAAGCCCTCCTCTGGCACGAACAGGAAGCGCAGCATGCGCGCGGCGTCGGACAGCACGACGCTGCGCTCCTGCACCAGCGGCGCGGCCGCGGCGAGAAGCGCGCGCTGCTCCTCCGTCGGCGTGCCGGTGATCACACCTTCGGCCTCGAGGTACGGCTCGACCCGCCGCGCGAACTCCTCCACGGGCAGCGCCCGCAGGTGCGCCGCATTGATAGCCTCGGCCTTCTTGAGATCGAAGCGTGCTGCATTGCTCGATACGCGTGTGATGTCGAACGCCTCGACCATCTCGGCCATCGTGAACACATCGCGGTCCTCGGCTATCGACCAGCCGAGCAACGCGAGGTAGTTCAGCAGCCCCTCGGGCACGAATCCGCGTTCGCGGTAGAGGAACAGGTTCGACTGCGGGTCGCGCTTGGACAGCTTGCGGTTGCCCTCGCCCGTGACCAGCGGGAGGTGCCCGTAGCGGAAAGGCCCGTTCCCGATGCCCACCCGCTGCAGCGCTTCGAGCAGCGCGATCTGGCGAGGGGTCGACGGGAGGAGGTCCTCGCCGCGCAGGACGTCGGTGATGCCCATGAGCGCGTCGTCGAGCGGGTTCGTGAACGGGTAGAGCGGGGTGCCGTCGCCCCGGGCGAGCACGAAGTCGGGCACCGTGCCCGCCTTGAACGTGACGGGGCCGCGGACGAGGTCGTCGAACGAGATGTCGCGGTCGGGCATCCGCAGCCGGAACACCGGCGAGCGCCCTTCGGCCCGGAACGCGGCCTTCTGCTCCTCGGTGTGGTCGCGGTCGGCGTTGTCGTAGCCGAGCTTGGGGTCGCGACCGGCGGCCCGGTGCCGCGCCTCGATCTCCTCCGGCGTCGAGTACGACTCGTAGACCTCGCCCGCCTGCACGAGGAGCCCGAGGGCGTTGCGGTAGGAGTCGCGGCGCTCGCTCTGCCGGTAGGGCCCGTGCGGGCCCCCGACCTCGGGACCCTCGTCCCAGTCGAGGCCGAGCCAGCGCAGGGCGTCGAGCAGCGCCTCGTACGACTCGACGGAGTCGCGGCGGGCGTCGGTGTCCTCGATGCGGAACACGAAGGTGCCGCCGTTGTGGCGGGCGTGGGCCCAGTTGAACAGGGCGGTGCGGATCAGTCCGACGTGCGGGGTGCCCGTCGGCGACGGGCAGAAGCGCACCCGGACGTCGTTGCCTGCAGTCATGATGCGGACAAGCCTATCGAGGGCTGGTCAGCCGCTTCTGAGGGGCGTAGAATTCAACAGATGTTGAGCACCGGGCGCACGACCTGCCTCGTCGTCGGCGGAGGGCCTGCGGGCCTGATCCTCGGCCTGCTCATGGCGCGGGCCGGCATCGAGACCACCGTTCTCGAGAAGCACGCCGACTTCCTGCGCGACTTCCGCGGCGACACCGTGCACGCCTCCACGCTCACCCTGCTCGACGAGCTCGGCCTCGGCGAGCGGTTCGCCGCCCTCCCCCAGCGGCGGGTGGACCGGGCGCAGGTGCAGCTCGACGTGGGCATCGCGCAGATCGCGGACCTCACCCGGCTCCCCGGCGCCCACCAGCACATCGCACTGGTGCCGCAGTGGGACTTCCTCGACCTCGTGGCCGACGCCGCCGAGGAGGAACCCACCTTCACCCTGCGGCGCAACGCCGAGGCGGTCGGGCTGCTGCACGACGGTGGCCGTGTCAGCGGGGTGCGCTACCGGGACCGGACCGACGGCTCGGAGCACGAGATCCGGGCGAGCCTGACGGTCGCCTGCGACGGACGGGGGTCGGCGGTGCGCGCGGCCGCCGGGTTGACCCCGCGTTCGTTCGGGGTGCCGATCGACGTGTGGTGGTTCCGGCTGCCGCGGCGCGAGTCGGACCCGGCCGGCGGGGTCGGCCGGGTCAGCGCGGGCGAGTTCGCGGTCATGATCGACCGCGGTGACTACTGGCAATGCGCGTTCCTCATCGCCAAGGGCGCCGACGCCGCGATGCGCGCGGCCGGTCTCGGCCGGTTCCGCGAGCGCATCGCGGCCCTGCTGCCGTGGATGGCCGACCGGCTCGACGCGCTGGAGTCCCTCGACGACGTGAAACTGCTGGACGTGAAGCTGGAGCGGCTGCGCACCTGGCACCGCGACGGCCTGCTGCTGATCGGCGACGCCGCGCACGCGATGTCCCCGGTCGGCGGCGTGGGCATCAACCTCGCCGTCGCCGACGCGGTGGCGGCCGCCCGGCTGCTCGCGCCGGCACTGCGCTCCGGCGGCATCGTGCCGCGCTCGGTGCTGCGCAAGGTCCAGCGCCGCCGGTGGTGGCCGACAGCGCTGATCCAGGGCGGCCAGCGCCTCGCCCACCGGGCCGTGCTCGGCGAGCGCGCGGCCACCGCGAGCACGCCGGTGACCGGCACCGGACCGGTCGGGCTGGCAGACGGCACCGTGCCGCTGGCCCCGGCATCGGCGCTCCCGCCACTCCTGGGCCTGCTCCGCCGGTTCCCGGTGCTGCAGGGCGTGCCCGCGCGGCTCATCGCGATCGGCCCGCTGCCCGAGCACGCCCCCGAGTGGGCCCGCCGCGTCCCGGAACCCGCCCCGCAGCCAGGTTCAGCTGGGAGTGCGGCGGGCGGCCGTCACGGGCACGGCCAGCGCCAGTAGCACTGCGGCGGTGACGGCCAGCCAGCCGAAGCCGACGCCCTCGTAGACCGGCCCGGCGAGTGCGCCCGCCACGGCGGCGCCGCCGTACGTCGCGGCGGTGTTGAGCGCGAGCACCGCACCCCGACGCCCCGGGGCGACCTCGGCCAACCGGCTGAGCAGCAGCGTCAGCCCGACGTGGTTGACCAGGCCCCAGACGACGGCGATCGCGAGGAACAGGGCGTACGCCCTGGTCGTCGCTGCGAGCGCCAGGTAGACCGCGGCCAGCAGGGCGAGTGCCGGGGCCACCAGGCGGGCGGTGCCGAAACGGTCCAGGAGCCGGTCGGCGCCCGCCGCGACGCCGAACCCGATGCCGTACGCGAGTGCGACGAGCCCGGCCGTCGTCGCACCACCCCCGTGCAATGTCCGCACCTCCACGCCGACGAACGCGAACACCCCGTAGAACGCGGCCATGAAGGCGAGCACCCCGGTGAGCAGCGTGGCGACGCCGGGCGCGCGCAGTGCGGCGATGAGAGCACCGCGGCTGGGACCACCGGGCGAGGCCGACGGCAGCAGCGCGTACAGGGACGCCTGTGCGGCGCACAGCGCGGCGAGCGCCCCGAACGCCGCCCGCCAGCCGATGGCGTCGCCGAGCACCGTGGCGAGCGGCACCCCCGCCACCAAGGCGATCGACCAGCCGGTGAGCACCCGTCCGGTCGCGCGGGCCGCCGCGCCTGGCGGGGCGAGCTCGGCGGCGAGCGCGTACGTGGCGGGCAGGAGGACGCCCACCCCGACTCCCCCGAGGAGCTGGGCGAGTGCGAGCAACGACCAGTGCGGGGCGACGGCCGACCCGGCAGCGGCCACGGCGAGCGCGCCCATCCCGGCCATCAGGACTGCGCGGCGCGGCAGGGTGTCGAGCCTGCGGCCGAGCACCAGGGCCGAAGCGACGATCCCCGCGCCGTACGCGGAGAGCGCGCGTCCGGCCTCGGCAGTGGTCGACCCGAGGCCGGCCGCGACGTCGGGGAGCAGCGGGGCGAGCACGAAGGCCTGGGCTCCGACCACGACGACGCCCGCCGTGAGAACCACGGTCGCGAGCGCCGGAGGACGTTGGCGGACGACGCTCATATACCGAAGATGGATCGGTCGATGTTGCGAGTCCAGCCACATTCATCAACTCCGAACCACGTTCGGCCGGAGGAATGTCAGCATGGGGTGGTGGACGCCATCGACCGGAAGATCCTCGGCCTGCTGATCGAGGACGCGGGGCGCACCTACGCCCAGCTCGGCCGCGAGGTCTCGCTCTCCCCTGCCGCGGTGCACGAGCGCGTGCGGCGCCTGCGCGCCTCTGGGATCGTCCGGCGGACCACCGTGGACGTCGACCCGGACGCGCTCGGCCGCCACGTGCTCGCGTTCGTGCTCGTCGACAGCGACGGCTGGGTGAAGGACGAGCTGTTCGCCGCCACCCGGGCCGACCCGCGCATCGAGGAGGCGCACTCGGTGGCGGGAAGCAGCAACTTCCTCCTCAAGGTCCGGGTGGCCGACCCGGACGAGCTGGAGGACGTCCTGCACGACCTCTACCGGGTCGAGGGCGTCGTCCGCAGCCGGACGATCATGGTGCTGCGGCGCGGGTTCGAGCGCGGGGTAGGAATCCCCGGCGTCCGCCTTACCTCCGACGTCATCGACCCACCTACCTCAGCGACGCGAGAGTGATCTCGTCACCGCCACCGAGGAGGACCCGATGCCGAACTTCACGACCGCCGACGGAACCCGGCTCGCCTACGAGGACTACGACACGACCGGGGGCACCGGCGAGGCGATCGTGTTCGTCGCCAGCTGGGTGCTGGACGCGGACATGTGGGAGTACCAGATCCCGTACTTCACCGAACGCGGCTACCGCTGCATCGCCCTCGACCGGCGCGGGCACGGCCGCTCGGACCGCCCGTCGACCGGCTACGACATCGACACCACCGCCGACGACATCGCGGCGCTGCTGGAGCACCTCGACCTGACGGGCGTCACGCTGGTGGGCCACTCGTTCGGCGGCGCCGAGGTGGCCCGCTACCTCGCCCGGCACGGCGAGGAGCGGGTCGCCCGGGTCGCGCTCGTCTCGGCGGTCGTCCCGTTCCTCAAGCAGACCGACGACAACCCGGACGGGCTCCCGGAGGCCGCGCTCGAGGCGACGATCGCCCAGTTCCGGACCGATCGGCCGAAGTGGTTCGCTCAGCAGGCGCAGGTCTGGTACGCCACCCACCTGGGCAACGACGTGTCGCCCGCCCTGATCGACTGGACGCTACGCAAGTGCCTCTCGGCCTCGCCGTGGGCGACCACGCAGCTCTTCCGGTCGATGTTCCACGCCGACCACCGGGCCGGTCTCCGGGACATCACCGTGCCCACGCTGGTCGTGCACGGCGCGGCCGACACGTCCGCTCCCGTCGCGATCACGGGACGGCGCACCGCGCAGCTCTTGCCCGGGTGCCGCTACGTCGAGTACCCCACGGCAGGGCACGGGCTGTTTGTCACGCACGCCCAGCAGCTCAACGCCGAGCTGCTCGACCTGCTCAAGAGTTGAGCGTGACCGGTCCGCGCTCGCGCAGCGCCGCGTAGGCCAACGCGTCCACGAGCGCCAGCCAAGAGGCCTCGACCACGTTGCTGTGCACGCCGACCGTCGTCCACGAACCCGCGGTGCCGGTGGACTCCAGGAGCACGCGCGTGACGGCGTCGGTGCCGAAGCTCTCCGAGCGGCCGGTCGTCAGGATCCGGACCTTGTAGTCGGACAGCTCGACCTCCGACAGCCACGGGCAGGTCGGGGTCAGCGCCGCCCGCAACGCGGCGTCCAGGGCGTTGACCGGGCCGTTGCCCTCGGCCGTCGCGATCTGGCGCCGCCCGTCGGCGAGCACAACGCGGACCGTCGCCTCGGAGACGACCACACCGTCGGTCCCGTGCTCCAGGATCACGCGGTAGGACTCCAGCGCGAACGGGACCTGCTCAACCTCACCCATCGCGGAGCGCATGAGCAGCTCCAGGGAGGCGTCGGCCGCCTCGAACGACCAGCCCGCCGCCTCCCTCTCCTTGACCGTGCGCGTCACCGCCGAGACGGCGTCGGGATGGCCGGCCAGGTCCAGGCCGAGCTCGGTCGCCTTGAGCTCGACGCTGGCCCGGCCGGCCATCTCGGTGACCAGCACCCGCTGCCCGTTGCCCACGTCCACGGGGTCCATGTGGTTGTAGAGCTCGGGGTCCACCTTGATCGCACTCGCGTGCAGGCCCGCCTTGTGGGCGAACGCAGACGTCCCGACATAGGCCTGGTGGGTGTCGGGAGCGATGTTGGCGATCTCCGCCAACGCGTGCGAGGTGCGGGTCAGCTCGCCGAGCGCGCCGTCCGGTAGGACGGGCATGCCCAGCTTGGTCACCAGGTTCCCGACGACGGCGAACAGGTCGGCGTTGCCGGTCCGCTCGCCGTAGCCGTTGGCGGTGCACTGCACGTGCGTCGCACCCGCCTGTACCGCGGTGACCGAGTTGGCCACCGCGGAGCCCGTGTCGTCCTGGCAGTGGATGCCGAGGCGGAAGCCAGTGCGCGCGGCCACCTCGGTCACCACCTCGGCGATGCCCAGCGGGAGCATGCCGCCGTTCGTGTCGCACAGCACCGCGACGTCGGCGCCTGCAGTCATCGCCGCCTCGAGCACGCGCAGCGCGGTGTCGGGGTCGAACTTGTAGCCGTCGAAGAAGTGCTCGGCGTCCAGGAACACCCGCCTGCCCTCCGTCCGCAGGAGCGAGACGGTGTCGGCGACCATCGCGCAGTTCTCGGCGACGTCGGTGCGCAGGGCCCGCTCGATGTGGCGGCGGTCGGACTTCGCCACCAGCGTCACGACCGGGGCCTGGCTGTCGAGCAGCGCCCGTACCTGCGGGTCCTCCGCCGCGGTGCGGCCCGCCCGTCGTGTGGAGCCGAACGCGACGAGCACGGCGTGCCGCAGCTCGAGCTCTCCGGCGGCGGCCCGGGCGAAGAACTCCGTGTCCTTCGGCATCGCCCCCGGCCAGCCGCCCTCGATGAACCCGACGCCGAGCGCATCGAGGTGGCGGGCCACGGCCAGCTTGTCCGCCACCGAGTAGCTGATGCCCTCCCGCTGGGCCCCGTCCCGCAGCGTCGTGTCGAAGACGTGGAAGGTGTCGCCGAGGGGGGTTCCGGCCGGTTCGGTTCGGGACATTCGAGGGGCTCCAGGCTGTCAGGGGCGTGATCGGGCAACAAAAAAGACCCCCCGCGGGTGCGAGAGGTCTGCGCGTCGGCTGTGGTGCTCGTTAGCCGACGCGCTCGTCAATAATGATCACGCAGAGGTGCTGCACGCCGTGAGTGTGGCACGGGGTGTCCCACGCTGTCACACGAGGTGCCCAGATCGTGGGATTCAGGCGTCCGCCTCCAGCCGGAGGTCCCGGCCGCGCGTCTCCGGCATCCGGATCGCCGTGACCAGGCTGACCAGCATGATCGCGCTCATGTAGATCGCCACGCCGACCCAGCCCGCCGTGAGCTGCACCAGCACCCCCGACAGCAGCGGCGCGATGCCCCCGCCGAGCACCGCGGAGAACTCCCGCCCGAGCGCCACCCCGGCGTAGCGGTACCGCGAACCCGCCAGCTCCGCGAACGCGGCGCCCTGCGAGCCGACCGTGCCGTACGCGGCGAAGACGAAGCCGATCACGATCACGAGCACGACGAGCGCCGGATTCCCCGTGTCCAACATCAGAAAGGCGGGCGCCGGGAACAGCACCAGGAACGCGGCGACGGCGATGATCACCGGGCGGCGGCCGAACCGGTCCGTCAGCGAGCCCGTGACGAACGCGGAAACGCACCCGAACAGCGCCCCGACCAGCAGCGCCTGCGGCACCAGCCGAGGGTCGACACCGACCGTCTGGATCAGGTAGCTGCCCATGAACACCTGGAACACGTACGACTGCGTGTTGCCACCGATGTTCAGCGCGAAAGTCCGGAAGAACGGCCTGCGCCCCACCGTGAACACGCTCCTGATCGGCGAGACCTCGACCTTCTGCTCCCGCTTCGCCTCCTCGAAGACGGGCGCGTCGCGCAAGCGCCTGCGCAGCACGTACGCGGCGACCGTCACGAACGCGCTGGAGAAGAACACCAGCCGCCAACCCCACGCGAGGAGCTGATCCGGGGGGAGTAGCTGGGCGAGGATCCAGACCACCGCCCCCAGCGCCGTGCCCGCCGACGCACCGACGAACACCAGCGCCGCGTACCGGCCGCGCTTCTCCCGAGGAGCGACCTCGGTGAGCAGCACCACCCCGCCCGCCTGCTCCGCACCGGCCCCCGCTCCCTGCAACAGCCGCAGCACCACGAGCAACGCGGGAGCGAGCAACCCCGCCTGCTCGTACGTCGGCAACGCCCCGATGAGGAACGTCGAGATCCCCATCAGGAACAGCGTGGCGACCAGCACGAACTTGCGCCCCAGCCGGTCGCCGTAGCGGGAGAAGAAGAGCCCGCCGATCGGCCGGGCGAGGAACCCCACCGCGTACGTGGCGAAGCCCGCCAACACCCCGATCGCCGGATCCGCCTGCGTGAAGAAGATCTTGTTGAAGATGATCGCGGTGGCGGTGCCGTAGATGACGAAGTCGTACTGCTCCAGCGCAGTGCCGATCAGCCCACCCCACGCCGCCGTGCGGAGGTTGCGCTGGTCGACGAGGTTGCCGGAGCCGTCGTCGACACCCCGCACACCAACTCCAGGCCCCACATCTTCAGCCATCCGGCCGATGCTAAGCCCACAAAGGGAGCGCCGCTGGCCGCCTGGGTATGTCAGCAAGGCCACCTTCACGACCTCCAGCGTCATGAAGGTGGCCTTGCTGACACGAGTCTTCTGGAATCGCCCCGCGGGGACCACAGCGACCGCCAACATCAGCTCGTGGATCGCTCAACGTTCCGTGCCACGTTCCCCAGCGGCGTCGCGACGGCGAAGCAACTCGTTGCGGCCGGAATGCGCGAGCGGACTGTTTACCGGCGCTGCCTCGACGGCGGGCCATGGCAGAACCCGCTGCCCGGCGTCATCTTGTTGTTCTCAGGCAAACCGACGCGGCGGCAGGCGGTACTCGCAGCAGTGCTTCTCGGCGGTCCGGAAGCCATGGTGACCGGCCTGGAAGCCTGTCGGCGGTATGGACTGCGGCGCGGACCAGCCCGACCTCAGGACGAGCGAGACCCCGTGGAGGAGGTGCACCTGCTCGTGCCGCACAGGCGCCAAGTGCGATCCGTTGGATACGTACACGTCGAACGCACGACCTCGCTGCCGGACCCGATACTCCGCTCGGGAGTCCCGCTCGCGCCGCTGCCACGTGCCTGCATCGATGCCGCCCGGCAATTGAGGACCGAAGGGGCGATCGCGGAGCTGCTGTCCGACGCGGTGCAGCGACGCCTCTGCACGGTCGCCGAGCTCTACCGGGAGCTCGAGGCGAGCTCTCGACGACACACAGCCATGCCGCGACGAGTCTTGCGTGCCGTCGCCGACGGAGTGAGGTCGGCGGCCGAGCTCGCTGCCAAGCGGATGTGGAGCAGCACCGGACTCCCATCGCCGATGTGGAACGTCGAGATCTACACCGAGGATGGGGTGTTCCTCGGCAAGGCGGACTGCTGGCTCGACGACGTCGCAATGGTGTGGGAGATCGAGTCGTCCGAGTGGCACATGAGCCCGGAGGACCACGACCGCACAGTCGAGCGCGCGGCCCGGTTCACCGCAGCGGGCGCGGTCTATACGGCGTCGAAGCCGAAGAAGATCCGAACGGACCCGATCGGCGTGGCGCGGGTCCTGCGGGCCACCTACCAACAGGCAGCAGCTCGCCCGCGCCCACCCCTGCGCGCGGTTACCGAGACAGCAAGGCCACCTTCATGGCACGAGATGGCATGAAGGTGGCCATGCTGACATTCAAAGAAGCCCTACGACGTCGGCGAAGGGGTCGCTCGCGCGCTCACCAGCGCCGCCAGGCGGTCGCCGATGGACTGGGTGTGGCCCGTGGCGCTGTGGTCGCGGGTGGCGAGGTCGAAGGCCACGGCGGCCTCGATGCGGCGGGCGGCGTCACGGTTGCCGAGGTGGTCGAGCAGGAGGGCGACCGAGAGGACGGCGGCGGTGGGGTCGGCGATGCCCTGGCCCGCGATGTCGGGGGCGCTGCCGTGGACGGGCTCGAACATGCTCGGGTTGCGCCGGCTCACGTCGAGGTTGCCGCTGGCGGCGAGGCCGATGCCGCCGGTGATGGCGGCTGCGAGGTCGGTGAGGATGTCGCCGAACAGGTTGTCGGTGACGATCACGTCGAACCGGCCCGGGTCGGTCACCATGTGGATCGTGGTGGCGTCGATGTGCTGGTAGGCCACCGACACCTCGGGGTGCTCCAGCGACACCTCCTCGACGATGCGGGACCACAGCCGGCCCGAGTAGCTCAGCACGTTCGTCTTGTGCACGAGCGTGAGGTGCTTGCGCGGCCGCCGCGAGGCGCGCGCGAACGCGTCGCGCACCACCCGCTCCACGCCGAACGCGGTGTTGGTGCTCACCTCGGTGGCGATCTCGTGCGGCGTGTCCTTGCGGAGGATCCCACCGGTGCCGACGTACGGGCCCTCGGTGCCCTCGCGGACGACGAGGAGGTCGATCTCGCCGGACGACGCGAGCGGCCCGCGAACACCCGGGTAGAGCCGCGCGGGGCGCAGGTTGACGTGGTGGTCGAGCTCGAACCGCAGGCGCAGCAGTAGGCCGCGCTCCAGGATGCCGCTGGGCACCGACGGGTCACCGACGGCGCCGAGCAGGATCGCGTCGTGCTGCTGGAGCTCGGTGAGCACCGACTCGGGCAGCAGCTCACCGGTGGAGTGCCAGCGCGCGGCGCCGAGGTCGTAGGTGGTGGTCTCGGCGCCAGGAGATACCTCGTTGAGGACCTTGAGCGCCTCGTCGATGACCTCCGGCCCGATGCCGTCCCCCGGAATGACCGCAAGGCGCATTGCCGATGTCCTCTCTCCGTCTGGCCCCGAAGCAGCCGGGCGCACGTTACCGGCCGCAACGGCGCGGGTCCGCCGTCCGCCACCCGATCGCGGTCACCCGGTCGTGTGAAACTGGTGCGGAAGCGGATCACCGCGCCGAATTCCCGCACGGGACACACCCCCGAGCGGGCCATTCTGCCCCTCCGCCCCACTGCCATGGACGGCGGCCCCGCCGTCGGCGGCACCCGGACGGCGGATGGCCGCCCTCCGAACGCGCGCGCAACGTGCCCGCCGGAACGGTTAGTGATCAACTTCCCGTGAGCGGCCACGACGCCAGCGCTTCGTAGCGGGAAGTGCGCCCGGGTCCGGCCCCGAGGTGGCTGCACACGAGGTGCAGGTCGTGCGCGGTCCACGTGCTCCCGACGAAGCCGGTCAGCTCGTCGACGCGCGGACGCAGGCTGGCGCCCTCGCGGCCACGGGCCAGTGTGAGGTGCGGCCGGTAGGGGCGGCCCTCGACGTCGATCCCCGCGCGGCGGGCCGCCGCCTGCACGGACGCGGCGAGCCTGCCGAGCGCCGCGACGTCACCGGCGATCCGGGTCCAGAGCACGCGGTCGCCGAACCGGCCCGCCCCGTGCATCGCGAGCCGCATCGGCGGGTGCTTCGCCGCGGCGCGGCCCAGCCTGGCGGCGAGGTCGGCCCGGGTCTCGTCGCCGACGTCACCGAGGAACCCGAGCGTGAGGTGCCACTGGTCGGGCCGGGTCCACCGCAGGTCCGGATGGGCGGAGCGCATCGCCGCCGTGGCCGACCGCAGCTCGTCGAGCGCGTCGGGCGGCGGCTGCACCGCCACGAACAGCCGCATCATCCGCGCCTGGGCGGCAGCGGCACGCGGGCGAGGTCCTCCGCCACCACGACCTCGCCGTCGAACACCTCCGCCGCCTCCTCGGCGAACCGGGCGGGGTCGGCGTAGCGCTGCGAGAAGTGCGTGAGCACCAGCTTCCGGACCCCGCAGTCGGCGGCCACGGACGCGGCCTGCCGGGCCGTCAGGTGCCCGTACGTCCGTGCGAGCGGCTCGTCCGCTGTGAGGAACGTCGACTCGATCACCAGCATGTCGGCGCCGTCGGCAAGCGCGTAGACGGCGTCGCAGAGCCGGGTGTCCATGACGAAGGCGAACCGCTGGCCGCGCCGCGGCACGCTCACGTCCTCCAACCGCACCTGGCCGAGCACGCCTTCGCGCTGCAGCCTGCCGACGTCGGGACCGGAGATCCCGCGCTCGGCGAGCCGTCCGGGCAGCATGCGCCGCCCGTCCGGCTCGGTGAAGCGGTAGCCGAAGGCCTCCACCGGATGGTCCAGGCGGCGCGCCTCGAGCACGCCGGCCGGACCGGACGCGAGCACACCGTCCCGTTCGACGGGCTCCTCCCACAGGTCCGCGACCTCGTGGAACGAGCTGGCGTGCCGCAGCCGCGCGAAGTACTCCCGCCCCGACGCCGGGTAGTGCGCGACGACGGGGTGTGCGACGCCGTCCAGCGAGAGCCGCTGGACGATGCCGGGCACGCCCAGGCAGTGGTCACCGTGGAAGTGCGTGAGGCAGATCCGGGTGATCGCGCTGCTCGGCACGCCGGCCAGCAGCATCTGCCGCTGCGTGCCCTCCCCCGGGTCGAAGAGGAAGCCCTCGCCGTCCCAGCGGAGCAGGTAGCCGTTGTGGTTGCGGGTGCGGGTCGGGGCCTGGCTGGCGGTGCCCAGCACGACGAGCTCCCGACCCGCCATCGCTCAGTCGAAGGAGATCAGCCGCGTGGTCCTGGCCCCCACGGACGCGCCGATCGGCTCCAGCACGCCCGGGTCGACCGGCCGGTCGACGCGGAGCAGCATGATCGCGTCGGTGCCGTCGGTGGTCTGGCTGATCTGCGCGGCCTCGATGTTGACGGCGGCCTCGCCGAGCAGCGAGCCGACGCGGCCCATCACGCCGGGGCGGTCGGCGTACTCGAGCAGCAGCACCTCGCCCTCCGCGCGCAGGTCGAAGTGGCGGCCGTTGACCTCGACCAGCTTCTCGACCTGGGCGCGGCCGGTGAGCGTGCCGGAGACGGTGATCGACTCGCCGTCCGGCATCGCCGCCCGCAGCTGCACGACGCTGCGGTGGTTCTCGCTCTCCGGAGCGGTGGTCAGCTCGACGTCGACGCCGCGCTCGGCGGCCAGCGCCGGCGTGTTGACGAACGTGACCTGGTCCTCGACGACCTTCGTGAACACCCCGCGCAGGGCCGCGAGCTGCAGCACCGAGACGTCCTCGGCGGCGAGCTCACCGGCGACGTCGACGGTGACGGAGGTGGGCACCCGTCCGGCCAGCGCGTAGAGCACGGTGCCGAGCTTCTGCACCAGCGGCAGCCACGGCCGCACCTCCTCGCCGACGACCCCGCCGACCTGCACGTTCACCGCGTCCGGCACGAACTCGCCGGCCAGGGCCAGCTGCACCGACCTCGCGACGTCGGTGCCGGCGCGGTCCTGAGCCTCGTCCGTGGACGCTCCGAGGTGCGGGGTGACGACCACCTGCGGCAGCTCGAAGAGCGGGCTGGAGGTGGTGGGCTCGGAGATGTAGACGTCGATGCCCGCTCCGCCGACGTGCCCGCTGCGGACGGCCTCGGCGAGCGCGTCCTCGTCGACGAGGCCGCCGCGGGCCGCGTTGACGATGATCACACCCTTCTTGGTGAGCGCGAGCTGGTCCTTGCCGATGAGACCGAGCGTCTCGGGGGTCTTCGGCAGGTGGATCGAGATGGCGTCGGCGCGGCGCAGCAGACCCTCGAGGTCGATGAGCTCGATGCCCAGCTGGGCGGCGCGGGCTGGCGCGACGTACGGGTCGTAGGCGATCAGGTCGACGCCGAACGCGGCGAGTCGCTGGGCGACGAGCTGCCCGATCTTGCCGAGACCGACGATGCCGACGGTCTTGCCGTTCAGCTCGACCCCGGTGAAGGAGCTGCGCTTCCACTGGCCCTGCCGCAGGCTCGCGTCGGCCGCCGGGATGCGCCGGGCGGCAGCGAGCAGCAGCGCGATCGCGTGCTCGGCGGCGGACACGATGTTCGAGGTCGGCGCGTTGACGACCATGACGCCGCGGGCCGTTGCTGCGGGCACGTCGACGTTGTCCAGCCCGACACCGGCGCGGGCCACGACCTTCAGCCGCGTGGAGGCGGCGAACACCTCGGCGTCGACCTTCGTGGCCGAGCGGACGAGCAGGGCGTCGGCGTCGCCGATGGCGGCCAGCAGCGCGGGGCGGTCGGTGCCGTCCACGTGGCGGATCTCGACGTCGTCACCGAGGAGTGCGACCGCGGAGGGCGCGAGCTTCTCGGCGAGGAGGACGACAGGGCGGGCGGCTGCGGTGCTCACGACGGATGCAGGGCTCCTGGATCGGGGTCACGGTGCGACCCCCGATCGTAGATGCGCTGATCGATGGGGGACCGGCGGCGTGGGCGGAGCGACACGCGAACGGGACGAACCGCCCGCCGGGGCACGGTTTCAGACCGTCGCCGGGCGCACCTGCTCGGCGAGCAGCTCGGCCGAGCGGAACCAGGCCGCGCGGTCGACCACCGGGAACGTCACGATCAGCTCGTCGGCGTCGGCGCGGCGGGCGAAGTCGTCCAGGTACTTCACGACGACGTCGGGGGTGCCGGCCGCCGTGTAGCGGGTCATCGCCCGGACCTGCTGGCCGGCAGGCGCATCGAGCAGGACCTCCGCCTCCTCGTCGGTGAGCTCGTTGCCGCCGCGGGAGAGGAACCGCTTGACGCGGTCGTGGTGCACGGCGTGCAGGGCGGCGGCGGCCTCGTCGGCGGAGTCGGCGGCGACGACGTTCACCGCTGCCATCGCGCGGGGCGCGGCGAGCTGCTCCGAAGGGCGGAACTCCTGGCGGTAGAGCGCGATCGCCTGTTCCAGCGCGTCAGGTGCGAAGTGCGAGGCGAACGCGTACGGCAGCCCGAGCGCGGCGGCCACCTGCGCCCCGTACAGCGACGAGCCGAGGATCGTGAGGGGCACCTTCGTGCCGCGCCCGGGGAACGCCTGCACCCCCGGGATCAGGCTGTCGTCGGAGAGGAAGGCCTGCAGCTCCTGGACGTCCTGGGGGAACCGGTCGGCCGCCCCGTGGTCCCGGCGCAGCGCGGAGAACGTGGCCTGGTCGGTGCCGGGCGCGCGGCCCAGCCCGAGCTCGATCCGCCCCGGGTGCAGGGTGGCGAGCGTGCCGAACTGCTCGGCGATCACCAGGGGCGAGTGGTTGGGCAGCATGACGCCGCCGGAACCGAGCGTGATCCGCTCGGTCTGCGTCGCGACGTGCGCGATCAGGACGCTCGTGGCCGAGGACGCCACCGCGCGCATGTTGTGGTGCTCGGCGTACCAGATCCGCCGGAACCCCCACTCCTCGGCGCGCTGCGCGAGCGCGACGCTCGCCTCGAGGCCCTCGCGGATCGTCTCGCCGTCCCGGACGGTGGCGAGGTCGAGGATCGACAGCGGAAGGGGAACGGACACGGCGGCGACCTTTCGTTGCGGGACGCCATGGTCAACCCCCGGGGCCCGCCAGGTCTTCCCGCACGGGGGCGTGGGCTACTCGCCCTCCTCGGCCTGCCGGAGGATGCGCTGGACGTACTCGCCGATCGGCTCGGCGGGACCGGCATCGGGCAGCGAGATGCACGCCGGCTCACCGAAGTCGGAGAGGACGAGGGTGACACGGGAGCCGACGTCGACCGATCCGAAGAGCCCGTTCACGCTGCCCGGGAGCTCGAGGCGGCACTCGGTGATGCGGTTCGCGGCGTCGGTGCCGACCCAGCCGGTGGCGACCGCGTCGAGATGACCTGCCTGGTCGAAGGCCGTGCGGAGCTCGTCGCGCAACGGAGCGGGGCAGGCCTCGAGCACACGCCGGGCGCTCATCGTGACGACGTGCTCCCCCGCGTCGCCCGCCCGCGCGTCCTCCACTCCGTAGAGCCAGCCGAGCACCGACAGCAGGCTCGCACCGCCCCAGCCGCCCACGTCCAGCACGTGCCACTGGTCGCCATCCTCCTGGCTGTAGACGACCCCACCATCAGCGATCTGGAAGACGTCGGGGACGTCCGCCGGGACGTCCGTCACGGTGCGGGACGTCGCGCGCCGTCGGGTGAAATCGCACACCCCCTGGCTGTGGAACCGCGCCACCCCGGCAGGCTCGGACTCGATCCGCATCTCGAAGTACACCGTGCCGGCGTCGACCGTGGCGTCGACCGCGGCCCGGATCCCGGCGTCGTTCGCACCCACCGGACCCCCTCCCCCGCCTACAGCCTGGCCCGTCAACGACGGAGGCCCGCGATCACCTCGACGGCACGGTCCAGCTCGGCCTCGGTGTTGTAGTAGTGCGGGGACAGGCGCACCAGCGGGTGCACGCCACGCACCTCCGTGTCGAACTGGGTGTCCTCGGGCACGGTTGCGGTCGCGTTGACCCCGGCCCGGGCGAGCGCGGCGACGACGTCCTCGGTCGGCACGCCGTCGACCTTCGCCGTGACGATCGCGCACCGGTCGCGGCCCAGGTCGTGCGTGGCCACGCCGGGCAGCGCGTCGAGCCGCTCGCGCAGCTGCGCGCCCAGCGCCAGGGTGCGCTCGGCGATCGCGTCCAGGCTCAGGTCGAGCGCCTGCCGAACGGCGGCGCCGAGCCCGAGGATGTTGACGTAGCTGTTCTCCCACGTCTCGAAGCGGCGGGCCCCGTCGGCCCAGGTGAAGCCCCGGCCGCCGTCCCAGGTGGCGGCCCGGATCTCGGCGACGTACGGGTCGAGCCGTTCCAGCGCGGTCGAGCGCACCCAGAGGAAGCCGGTGCCGCGCGGTCCGCGCAGGAACTTGCGCCCGGTGGCGGACAGCATGTCGCAGCCGATCTCCTCCACGTCGACCGGGAACTGCCCGACCGACTGCGTGGCGTCGAGGAGGAACAGCACCCCGGCCTCGCGCGCGATGCGCCCGATCTCGGCGGCCGGGTTGACCAGGCCGCCGCTCGTGGGGACGTGGCTCACCCCGATCAGCCGGGTGCGCTCGTCTACGAGCTCGGCGAGCGCGGCGGTGTCGAGCTGCCCGCTCTCGTCGTTCGGGACCACGACGACCTCGGCGCCGGTCCGCTTCGCGACCTGGAGGTAGGCCAGCACGTTGCTGCCGTACTCGGCACGGCCGGTGAGGATCCGGTCGCCGGGCCCGAGCGGCAGCGAGTAGAACGCGGCGTTCCAGGCGCGGGTGGCGTTGTCGAAGAGCGCGACCTCGTCGGCGGCGCCGCCCACCAGCTCGGCCACAGCGACGGACACCGCCGCGATGTCGTCCCGGGCGGCGTCGGCGGCCTCGTACCCGCCGATCTCGGCCTCCCGGCGCAGGTGCCCGAGCATGACGTCCAGCGTCGGCTGCGACAGCAGGCCCGCGCCCGCGTTGTTGAGGTGGGTCCGGTGCGCGCAGCCCGGTGTCAGGGCACGGAGGGCGTCGACGTCCATGGACCGATCATGCCGGAGCCGGAAACGTACGAACGGCACTTCCGTCCGACGGTTCGGACGGAAGTGCCGTTCGTACGATCAGCGGGTGGCTCAGGTGGCCTTGGTGCCCACCCAGCTCATCAGGCCGCGCAGCTTCTCCCCGACCTGCTCGATCGGGTGCTCCTGGCCCTCCTTCTGGAGGCGGGTGAAGTTGGGGCGGCCCGCGTCGTCCTCGGCCACCCACTCGCGGGCGAACGTGCCGTCCTGGATCTCGCCGAGGATCTTCTTCATCTCCACCTTGACGGCGGGCGTGATCACCCGCGGGCCGCGGGTGAGGTCGCCGTACTCCGCGGTGTCGGAGATGGAGAAGCGCTCGTTGGCGATGCCGCCCTCGTACATGAGGTCGACGATCAGCTTGAGCTCGTGCAGGCACTCGAAGTAGGCCACCTCGGGGGCGTAGCCCGCCTCGGTGAGCACCTCGAAACCGGTCTGGACGAGCGCGGCCGCGCCGCCGCAGAGCACGGCCTGCTCACCGAACAGGTCGGTCTCGGTCTCCTCCTTGAACGTGGTCTCGATGACGCCCGCGCGGGCGCCGCCGATGGCCGCGGCGTAGGAGAGGGCGAGCGCCTTCGCGTTCCCGCTCGCGTCCTGCTCGACGGCGATCAGCGCGGGCACGCCCTTGCCGTCGACGAACTGGCGGCGCACGAGGTGGCCGGGGCCCTTCGGCGCGACCATCGCGACGTCGACGTTCGCCGGGGGCTTGATCAGCTCGTAGCGGATGTTGAAGCCGTGGCCGAAGAAGATCGCGTCGCCGTCCTGCAGGTTCGGCGCGATGTCGTCGGCGTAGATGAAGCGCTGCTTCGTGTCCGGCGCCAGGATCATGATCACGTCGGCCCACGCGGAGACCTCGGCGGGCGTGCCCACCTGCAGACCCTCGTCCTGCGCCTTCTGCCGCGACTTCGAGCCCTCTGGCAGGCCGATCCGGACGTCGACGCCGGAGTCGCGCAGCGACAGCGAGTGGGCGTGGCCCTGGCTGCCGTAGCCGATCACCGCGACCTTGCGGCCCTGGATGATCGACAGATCGGCGTCGTCGTCGTAGTAGATGTTCACGCTCATGTCGGGTGGGGTCGTCCTTCCGGAGGTTGACTAGCGAACAGCTGCGGCGGTGATGGAGCGGGGACCGCGGCCGACGGCCACCATCCCGGACTGCACCATCTCCCGGATCCCGAACGGCTCGAGGTTCTTGAGCAGCGCCCCGAGCTTCTCGGCGGTGCCGGTGGCCTCGATCGTCAGGGCCTCCGGCGTCACGTCCACGGCCTTGGCGCGGAACAGGTTCACGATCTCGAGCACCTGGCTGCGCACGCCGGGGTCGGCGCGCACCTTGACCAGCAGCAGCTCCCGCTGGACCGACGCCGCCGGCTCGAGCTCCACGATCTTGATGACGTGCACGAGCTTGTTGAGCTGCTTGGTGACCTGCTCGAGCGGGAAGTCGTCGACGGCGACCACGATCGTCATCCGCGAGACGTCGGGGTGCTCGGTGGGGCCGACCGCGAGCGACTCGATGTTGAACCCGCGGCGCGAGAACAGGCCCGAGACGCGGGCGAGCACGCCCGGCTTGTCCTCGACCAGCACCGACAGGGTGTGCCTCTGGGTCATGCTTCCCTCGTCATCTGCGTGCTGGCCGTCGCGTCGTCGGCCACGATCTCGTCCGCGTCGAACAGCGGCCGGATGTTCCGGGCCGCCATGATCTGGTCGTTGCCGGTGCCTGCGGCGACCATCGGCCACACCTGGGCGTCGGCGCCGACCACGAAGTCGATCACGACCGGGCGGTCGTTGATCTCCATGGCCTGCTGGATCACCTTGTCGACCTCGTCCTTGGACTCCGCACGCAGTCCCACGCAGCCCATGGCCTCGGCGAGGAGCTTGAAGTCCGGGATCCGGTGCTTGTGGGTGCCGAGGTCGGTGTTGGAGTACCGCTCTTCGTAGAAGAGGTTCTGCCACTGCCGGACCATGCCCAGGTTGCCGTTGTTGATGATGGCGACCTTGATCGGGATGTCCTCGATCGCGCAGGTGGCGAGCTCCTGGTTGGTCATCTGGAAGCAGCCGTCACCGTCGATCGCCCACACCAGCGCGTCCGGCCGCGCCATCTTGGCACCCATCGCGGCGGGCACCGCGAAGCCCATCGTGCCGAGGCCCCCGGAGTTCAGCCACGAGCGCGGCTTCTCGTACTTGATGAACTGGGCCGCCCACATCTGGTGCTGGCCGACGCCCGCGGCGTAGACCGCGTCCGGCCCTGCGATCTGCCCGATCCGCTCGATGACGTACTCCGGGGACAGCGAGCCGTCGGCGGGCCAGTCGTAGCCCAGCGGGTAGGTCCTGCGGAGCTCGTCCAGCTGCGCCCACCACGCGTCGAGGTCGGCCGCGCCGGAGGCCTGCTCCGCGCGGACGGCGTCGATCAGCTCGGTGATGACCTCCTTGCAGTCGCCCACGATCGGGACGTCCGCGCGGCGGTTCTTCGAGATCTCGGCCGGGTCGATGTCGGCGTGCACGACGGTGGCGTGCTGGGCGAACGTCGACAGCTGCCCGGTGACCCGGTCGTCGAACCGGGAGCCGAGCGCGACCAGCAGGTCCGCCTTCTGCATGGCGGCCACCGCCGCGACCGTGCCGTGCATGCCGGGCATGCCGACGTGCTGCGGATGGCTGTCCGGGAACGCGCCGCGCGCCATCAGCGTGGTGACCACCGGGATCCCGGTCAGCTCGGCCAGCTCGAGCAGCTCGGCCGTGGCCTCGGCCTTGAGCACGCCGCCGCCGACGTAGAGCACGGGCTGCTTGGCCGCGCACATCAGCTTGGCGGCCTCGCGGATCTGCTTGCCGTGCGGCCGGGTCGTCGGCCGGTAGCCGGGCAGCTTCATCTCCGGCGGCCAGGAGAACGTGGTCTTCTCCTGCAGCACGTCCTTCGGGATGTCCACCAGCACCGGGCCCGGTCGGCCCGTGGACGCGAGGTGGAACGCCTCCATGATCGCGCGCGGGATCTCCGCAGCGTCGGTCACGAGCATGTTGTGCTTGGTCACCGGCATGGTGATGCCGGTGATGTCGGCTTCCTGGAACGCGTCGGTGCCGATCAGCGGGCGGCTCTGCTGGCCCGTGATCGCGACCACCGGGATCGAGTCCATGTGCGCGTCGGCGATCGGGGTGACCAGGTTGGTGGCGCCGGGACCCGACGTCGCCATGCAGACCCCCACCTTGCCGGTGGCCTGCGCGTACCCGGTGGCGGCGTGGCCGGCGCCCTGCTCGTGGCGCACCAGGACGTGCCGCACCTTGGTGGAGTCGAGCAGCGGGTCGTACGCCGGGAGGATCGTGCCGCCGGGGATGCCGAAGACGACCTCGCAGCCCACCTCCTCGAGGGAGCGCACGAGCGACTGGGCGCCGGTCATCGGCACCTCCTCGACGCGCCGTACGGGCGCGGCCTGACCCGTGGTCACGGGCTGGCCCTGGCGGCCCGGAGGCGGCCCCGGCTTCGGGGCCGACGGCCCGGGAACCGGGCCGGATCGGGGCGTTGCGGTGGTCATCTGCTGATCGCTCCGCATTGGTTTCGGGATCCGGACAGAAAAAAACCCTCGACCGTCGGGCTGACGGAACGAGGGTGGCGCGTCGACGACCGAGGACTCGCTCAGGCGTGGACGCGCCTGAGAAGTACGAGCACCCGGATGGCGGACATGGCAGCGACGCTAGCGGCCGGGCGCACCGAGAGTCAATTCCTTGAGAAGGCGGTACCAGATGGTGGGACGCACGCCGGCTCCCGCCGGGCCGGACCGGCGGTGCGACGATGGTGGCGTGAGCGCCCCGCCCGAGCCCCCGCCGCGCGCCGTATTCCGCGTCTCCCCGCTCGTCGTGCTGGTGGCGCTGACGCTGGCCGTCTGCGTCACCCCCGTCGCGTGGGCCGCGCCGTACCTGTGGCTGATCTACCTGGTCCCGATCGGGATCGTCGTGTGGACGCTGCGGGTGCGAACCGTCGCCGACCCCGAGACGGTCGTCGTGCGCCGGGTCATCGGCGGCCGCGAGGTGCCGTGGAGCGAGATCGCGAAGGTGCACCTCGGCCGCGCCCGCAACCCGGCGTCGGCCCGCGTCAGCGCCGTGCTGAACGACGGCTCCGAGCTCGCGCTGCCGGCCGTGCACGTGCGCGACCTGCCTCGCCTCGCGGCCGTGAGCGGCGGCCGCCTCCCCGACCCGGCAGCCGGCGAATAGGCCCGTCCCCTTCCGACGAGCGGCGCGCTCGTCGGTACCTATCCGACGAACGGGCCGTTCGTCGGACGGGAGTCGGCTCAGAAGGGCACCATCACGCCCAGCAGGCCTTCGCCCTCACCCCGACCGGACAGCACGCGGCAGAACTCGACCGCGTCCAGCTCCAGCTCCTGGCCGCTGGTTCCCCACCGCCCGCCGGCCGGGCCGGTGAGGGTGAGGGTGTGGGGCTGCCCGTGCCGACCCGCCCACTCGGTGACGACGTCGGCGACGAGCGCGCCGTCGTGCTCGGGCGTGAGCACCAGCTCGCGGCCGGTGGCGCGGGCGGTGTCGACGCGGTGCATCCAGGTGTCGCGGGTGAGGATCGTGTCGAACAGGTAGCCGAACGTCCATCGCTCCGGAGTCGCGTTGATCGTCTGCGCCCCCGGCATCGGGAGCCGCCCCATGAGCACCGAACGCCTGCGCCTGCCCCGCACCGCCGGCGCCGCGACGTCGGCGTAGCGCGCGACCAGCTGGGCCGGGGTGAGGTCACGCCGTTCCTGCACCTGCAGGTCGGTGAGCTCGTCGATGAACTCACCACCGCGACGGGTCGCCACCACGTTCTGCCGCGCCATGGTCGGGAGCGAGGCGGCGAACTCGGCCATGCCGAGGCAGTGGCCTGCCATCGCCCGCACGTCCCACGCGGGGCAGTCGGTCGCACGTCCCCAGTCGGCCTCGTCGAGCGAGCGCAGCTGGTCGAGGTAGCGGCCGTACTCGGTGGCGGCGAGCCGCATCGCCGTGTCCCGGTCGAGGCCGGAGCGGCGCGGCGGGGCGGTCGGGCGGGTTCGGGTGGTGGTCATGTCTCCTCCTGGTCATCGTCGACCTGCGGAAGGTGGAGCGCGTCGGCGTACATGTCGACGGCGCGATCGAGGAGCCGGGCGTAGCGCGTGCCGCCCGGGTCGTTGGCCCATTGGGCGTCGGCGAGCCCGCCGACGAGCGCGATGAAGAGGTCGACGTCCCCGTCGTCGGCGATTCCCATCCGGGTCATGTCGGAGCGGAGGCGTTCGATGACACGTACGGCGGGGGCGTAGCTCTCCGGGCTCGGCGTGAAGCCGGGGATCGTGCGCTGGTTCATCAGCTGGTTGCGGGGGAGGTCGGCCACCGCGAACTCGAAGAACCGCTTGGCCATCGCCCGGAGCGCCGCGCGCGGCTGCGCCGGGAGGACGGCGCCGGCGGTCATCTCCTCGTAGGAGCGCCAGGCCTGCCCGAACATCGCGTCGTAGATCGCGTTCTTGGAGGAGAAGTGCGAGTACAGCGACGGCGCGCGCATGCCGACGCGCGCCGCGACCTCGCGCAGGGTCAGCGCGGCGAGCCCGTTCTCGCGTGCGACGTCCCACGCGGCGGAGAGGATCTCGCGGCGCGCCGACTCACGCCGTTTGCTCTGCCAATCAGCAGTAGCTCCGCCTAACACGATTAGGAATCGTCCTCCGGGCCCGACCACCCGTCAAGAGACGGCCCGCAGGGCGCGTACCGTGGAGTTGATCCCGCAGCGGCCCGGCCGAACCACACCTGGTGGCCCTGAGCCCGCGGGGCGCTGCGACGCCCGGAGGGCTACCGCTCCCGGCCGACCGCGCGCGTCGTCCCGGCCCAGCGAGAGGAAGAACCGTGCCGGCCCTCCGGTCCCGAGTCACCACCCATGGCCGCAACGCCGCCGGAGCACGCTCGCTCTGGCGCGCCACCGGCATGGGCGACGACGACTTCGGCAAGCCGATCGTCGCGATCGCCAACTCCTACACCCAGTTCGTGCCGGGCCACGTGCACCTCAAGGACCTCGGCGACCTCGTGGCGGGGGCGATCCGCGAGGCGGGCGGCGTGGCGCGGGAGTTCAACACGATCGCCGTCGACGACGGCATCGCGATGGGCCACGGCGGCATGCTCTACTCGCTGCCCTCGCGCGAGGTGATCGCCGACGCCGTCGAGTACATGGTCAACGGCCACGCCGCCGACGCGCTGGTCTGCATCTCCAACTGCGACAAGATCACGCCGGGCATGCTCAACGCCGCGATGCGGCTCAACATCCCCACCGTGTTCGTCTCCGGCGGGCCGATGGAGGCGGGCAAGGCGGTGGTGGTCGGCGGCGTCGCGCAGGCGCCCACCGACCTCATCACCGCGATCGCGGCCTCGGCTTCCTCGCAGGTGGACGAGGCCGGGCTCGCCGAGGTGGAGCGCTCCGCGTGCCCGACCTGCGGCTCGTGCTCTGGCATGTTCACCGCCAACTCGATGAACTGCCTCACCGAGGCGCTCGGCCTCGCCCTGCCCGGCAACGGTTCCACCCTGGCCACCCACGCCGCCCGCCGCGAGCTGTTCCTGGAGGCGGGCCGCACCGTGATGGCGCTCGCGAAGCGCTGGTACGGCGAGGACGACGCGTCCGTGCTGCCGCGCTCGATCGCCAACAGGCACGCGTTCGAGAACGCGATGGCGCTCGACGTCGCGATGGGCGGCTCAACGAACACGGTGCTGCACATCCTCGCCGCCGCGCAGGAAGGTGAGATCGACTTCGACCTCGCGGCCATCGACGAGGTCTCGCGCCGCGTGCCGTGCCTGGCCAAGGTCTCGCCGAACTCCAGCTATCACATGGAGGACGTGCACCGCGCGGGCGGCATCCCGGCCATCCTTGGCGAGCTGTGGCGGGCCGGCCTGCTGCACGAGGACGTGCACACCGTGCACACGCCGACGCTCGCGCAGTGGCTCTCGGAGTGGGACATCCGCAGCGGCTCGGCGTCGGAGAAGGCCGTGGAGCTGTTCCACGCCGCGCCCGGCGGCGTGCGCACCACCGAGGCGTTCTCCACCGGGAACCGCTGGTCGTCGCTCGACACCGACGCAGCGGGTGGCTGCATCCGCGACGTCGCCCACGCCTACACCGCCGACGGCGGGCTGGCCGTGCTGCGCGGCAACATCGCCCCGGACGGCGCCGTGATCAAGACGGCCGGCATCCCGGAGGACATCTGGCGCTTCGAGGGCCCGGCGCGGGTCGTCGAGAGCCAGGAGGAGGCCGTGTCGGTCATCCTCACCAAGCAGATCCAGCCCGGCGACGTGCTCGTCGTCCGCTACGAGGGGCCTGCGGGCGGGCCGGGGATGCAGGAGATGCTGCATCCCACCGCGTTCCTCAAGGGCGCAGGCCTCGGCGCGAAGTGCGCCCTGATCACCGACCGCCGGTTCTCCGGCGGCTCCAGCGGCATCTCGGTCGGCCACATCTCCCCCGAGGCCGCGAGCGGCGGTGTGATCGGCCTGATCGAGGACGGCGACACCGTTCTCATCGACGTCAGGGCCCGGCTGCTCGAGGTCCAGGTCCCCGACGAGGTCCTCGCCGAGCGCCGCGCCAAGATGGACGCGAGCGAGCGCCCGTGGCAGCCGAAGGAGCGCGACCGGCCGGTGAGCAAGGCCTTGCGCGCCTACGCGGCCCTGGCCACCAGCGCCGACAAGGGAGCCGTGCGGCAGGTCCCGTGAGCGAAACGAGCTGGATCACCACACCGGTCACCGCCGACATCCTGCGCGGTGCGCTCGAGCTGGAGCGCACCGAGCACGGCGTGCTCCCGCACCGGTTGCCGGCGTGGGCTCGCGCGCAGAGCCCGGACGGGCAGCTGGCCATGGCCGAGGCCCAGCCGTCCGGCGTCCGCCTGGTGTTCCGGACGCGAGCCACCGCCGTCGAGCTGGACACGCTGCGCACCAGGCCCGCATACCCGGGCATCCCACCCCGCGCGGACGGGGTGTACGACCTGCTCGTCGACGGCCGCCTGTTCGGCCGGGCCACCGGGACCGGCGGCAACGTCCTCGTGCTCGACACGGCCGCCGGCACCGCGGAGACCCGGCCCGGTCCGGTGGGGACCGTCCGGTTCGGCGGCCTCCCCGCGCGGGTGAAGGACGTCGAGATCTGGCTGCCGTACAACGAGATCACCGAGCTGGTGGCCCTGCGCAGCAACGCTCCCGTCGAGTCGGTGCCGCCGGGCGACCGCAGGGTGTGGGTGCACCACGGCAGCTCGATCAGCCACGGCTCGAACGCCGCGAGCGCCACCACGACCTGGCCCGCGTTGGCCGCGTCGCTCGGCGGTGCCGAACTGGTCAACCTCGGGCTGGGCGGCAGCGCCCTGCTCGACCAGTTCACGGCCCGCACCATCCGCGGCACCGCAGCGGACCTGATCAGCCTCGAGCTGGGCATCAACCTGGTCAACAGCGACGTGATGCGCCTGCGCGCCTTCACCCCGGCCGTGCACGGCTTCCTCGACACGATCCGAGAAGGCCACCCCACCACGCCGCTGCTGGTCGTCTCGCCCCTGCTCTGCCCCATCCACGAGGACACCCCCGGCCCCGGCGCCGCCGACCTCAGCACCGGGACCCTGCAGTTCCGGGCCACGGGCGACCCCGCGGAACGCGCCGCCGGGAAGCTGACGCTGCGGGTCATCCGTGCGGAGCTGGCCCGGATCGTGGAGCAGCGGGCGGCCGACGACCCGAACCTGCACCACCTCGACGGCCGCGTCCTCTACGGCGATGCCGACTTCGCCGAGCTGCCCCTGCCCGACGGGCTGCACCCCGACGCCGCCACCCACGAGCGCATCGGCGAGCGTTTCGCGAAGCTGGCCTTCGGCGCGGGCGGGCCGTTCGCCCCGCGCTAACGGCTCTCCAGCAGCGGACGGGCGGGGTCCCAGCCCGACCCGTTGCGCTTCCAGGCCAGGCCGCTGAGCGCCTCCAGCACCACGCGGTTCGCCAGTGCGGCCGTGATGTCGGCGTGGTCGTAGGGCGGGGAGACCTCGACGACGTCGATGCCGACCACCGGCAGCTCCATGCAGATCCGGCGGACGGAGTCGAGCAGCTGCCGGGCCGAGAACCCGCCGGGCTCGGGGGTGCCGGTGCCGGGCGCATGACCGGGGTCGCAGACGTCGATGTCGACGGAGAGGAACACCCCGTCGCACCCATCCGTCGCGATCGCGAACGCCTCGTCGAGGCAGGCGGTCAGGCCGCGGGCTCCGATCTCGGTCATCTCGTAGGACCGCATGCCCTGCTCGGCCATCCACGCGAGGGTCTCGGGGCCCGGCCAGTAACCGCGCAGCCCCAGCTGCAGGAAGCGGTCGCCGCGCAGCGCGCCCGACTCGATCAGCCGGCGCATCGGCGCGCCGTGGCCCCACAGCGAACCGAACTCGATGTCGCCCGTATCGGCGTGCGCGTCGAAGTGGATCATCGAGACGCGGCCGTGCCCGTGGTGGTTGGCCACACCCTTCGCGTCGGCGAAGGCGATTGCGTGGTCGCCGCCGAGGATCAGCGGCAGCGCGCCGTTGCCCGCGACGGTGGTGACGGCCTCCTCCAGCGCACGCAGGCTGCGCTCTGCGTCGCCCGAGAACATCTCGACGTCCCCCGCGTCCAGTACGCGCAGGTCCTGCAGCCCGTCGACGCGCAGCGCGAGGCTGTGACGGGACGCGTCGGGCGGGAGGTAGTCGGCCGTCCGGATCGCCTGTGGGCCGAACCGGGTGCCGGGCCGGTGCGACGTGCTGCCGTCGAACGGGGCGCCGATCACGACGACGTCGGCGTCCGCGTAGGTGCCGGGTTCGTCGATCGTGCAGCGGTCGACACCGAGGAACGTGACGTCAGGGCCGAACATCGGGCCGTAGCGCGGCATGATCACACCGTGCCAGTGCCGGGCCCAGCTCGTCGAGCGCACGGGCCGCGGTCTCGACCATCTCGACCACGCGCGCGGCGCCGAGGTGGTCGGCGGCGAAGCCGAGGTACTGGACGTGCACCTGCACCTGCGCCCAGAGCCGCTCCACCTCGCGCAACGCCTCGGGGGTCGTCTCGACGTACGCCTCAGGGGCGGGTACGCCCTGCGCGGCCAGCGTTCCGACGTCGAGCCCAGCGGGAGCGATGCGGGCGTTGCCCCAGTCGATCAGCACGGCGCCGTCGGGGTCGAGCAGCACGTTGCCGCGGTGCGCGTCGCCGTGCGTGAGCGTGCGGGGCAGCAGCGCGAGGGCAGCGCGCAGGCGAGCGTCGGTGGACCAGGCGTCGAGCAGCTCGGCGATCTCGGCCAGCCGAGCGTCGCCGGTTCGGTCGCGCGCACCGCGGACCGCGGGCAGCGTGTGACCGGTGACCATCCCCCACCACCAGTGCGCGTCGACGACGGGCAGGCCGCGCGGGCGCCGCCGGTGCCAGTGGGCGTGCACCCGGCCGAGCACGTCCCACACCTCGCTGGGCACCTCCCCAACGGCGAGCGCCGGCCCGGCGTAGAAGGGCATCACCAGCCACGCTCCGTGCCGGTCCTGGCCTGCGGCGAGCAGGCGGGGCCGATCCACGCCCGGCACCACCGCGATCGCGCGCATCGCCGCAACCTCGCTCGGCCCGGTCCGCTTGAGGACGACCGGCACGGGACGGCCACCGGCATCGAGGTCGACCCGCTCGACCGCGGCGGCGACGTACCCGCCCGCAAGTGGCGCCCGAGCGGTAACGGCCGCAGGCGCTCCCGCCCACCGGGCCACGGCGGGCAGCCACGCGGAGTCCGGTGGCGGCGGGGTCACCGAAGCAGCACGAGCACCAGCACGGCGGCGACCACACCGATGATCAAGGCGAGCACTCCCCACGGGGCAGGGCGGAGGTTCCAGGTACGGCCCCGGTCGATCGCGATCCGGCCCGCCCCGATCAGCGTGAGCGCGGCCGCGGCCAGCCCCAGCACGACGTCGAGCTCCACCGCGTTCGCGCCGGCGGGCGAGGTGATGAAGAAACCGTTGCCGAACTTCAACGCGACCGAGTTGATCATCAGGGCGAGCAGCCCAGCGGCCGCCAGCGGAGTCAGGAAACCGAGGACCACCAATGCACCGCCCGCCACCGCCGTGATCCCGGTGACCCAGGCCAGGACGACGGGCTGCTGGTACCCGAACCCCTGGAGCGTGGCGGCGAAACCGTCGATGCCGGGACCGCCCCACATGCCGGACACGATCTGCATGCCGTGGGCGAAGAACGTGCCGCCGACGGCGAACCGCAGCAGGAGCACCCCGAGATCGGTGCCCGGGTTCCACACCAACGGCCTGCGGGTCGGCCGCGTGGTGGCGGAATCCGAGGAACCCGATCCGCCGACGCCGGGCAGGATCGACGTGGGCTGGTCGCTCATGGCGCCGAAGCGTAGCCGTCCCGAACACCGGACAGGGCGGAATCACAGGCGCAACGCCAGGTGAGCTGCCGGCCGGGTGCGTTCACCGCGGAACGCGGGCATCGCGGAGGCCGGCCGCGCCGACCTGGCCTCCGGAGGCACCGAGCGCGGTCCAGGTGCCGTCCCCGCTCAGGCCCTGAGCGGTGCCACGCACCGTCCAGGCCCACCCCCACCAGGCCTTCGGTGGCGCCGCGCATCATCCAGGCCCAACCTCCACCAGGCCTTCGGTGGCGCCGCGCATCATCCAGGCCCAACCTCCACCAGGCCTTCGGTGGCGCCGCGCATCGTGCGGGGCCGCCCCTCACGCCTCAAGGGCGCCTGCGGCGTCGCTTCGCGAGCGCTTCGCGCCCCTTGATCCGTGAGCCTCTGCGGCCCCTGAGGGCCCGCTTCGCGGGCAGGCCACAGGCCAGCCCCTTCGGCGCGCGGCGCCACCGAAGGCCGGCCTCACCACCATGATCAAGGCTTCGGCGCGAAAACGGCGAAATCCAGCCGGGAACGCGCCGAACCGCCGATCATGGAGCGGGACCGAGGTCACGGCCGGGCTGATCGGCGCGAGGAGCACGCCAGGGTCGCGGGCGAGGCCGTCGTGTGCTGCTCGCGGTGATCCGCAAGGTTCACGCACCGGTTCTCGTCCCACGCTGCCCGTCGACCGATTGTGCGGACCGAGAAGGGGTGCGCGAGCACAAACCCAGCACCGTGGTCCCACCCATGGCCGGCGACGCTACTCACCGGACGCTCACCCGCCGCCGCCTAATCTTGACCTCGTGGGAGGACGGGTGCGGCGCGCGGCCGCTGCGGCGCTGCTGTTGCTTGCGCTCGGCGGGTGCGCCACGTTCCCCGAGCAGGGCCCACGCGAGTGGCACGAGCAGCTGGAGGGCGCAGGCGAGCTGGGCGGGCCGCCCGTCGTACCGGAGAACACGGCGCCGCCGGAGCCGCCGCAGCAGTCCGGCCCGGAGAGGCAGAGCGGCCCCCAGCAGACACCATCGGGCTGCCAGGACCCCGATCCCCAGGTCATCGCCACCTGCCTCAACCCGGTCGGGGCCATCGCGGTTCTCCCGGATGCGGCGTCTGCCCTGGTGGGCGAGCGGCAGACCGGCCGCGTGCTGCGGGTCAGGCAGGGCAGCGAACCGCAGCTGGTCACCACCGTGCCGGTGGACGGCACCGGTGGTGGCGGCCTCACCGGGCTGGTGCTGTCGCCGTCCTACATCGAGGACCAGCTCGTCTACGCCTACATCACGACGCCCCAGGACAACCGCGTGGTGCGCCTCGCGGCCGGCGAGCCGCCCAAGCCCGTGCTCGCGGGAATCCCCCGCGGCCCGGTGAACAACGGCGGCGCCCTCGCCGTCGACGAGGACGGCTCGCTGCTCGTGGCCACCGGCAACGCGGGCCAGACCCCTCCGCCGCCCGACTCCCTCGCCGGGAAGCTGCTGCGCATCGACCTGCAGGGCCACCCGGCCAAGGGCAACCCCGACCCGCTCTCACCGACGATGAGCTCGGGGCTGCAGTCGCCGGGCGGGATCTGTGTCGACCCGCAGCGCGGCGCGGCCTGGGTCACCGACCGGCGGGTGGGCGAGGACGCGCTGCACCTGATCAAGCCCGGTGTCCTGCCGGCGCCTGCGTGGCGCTGGCCCGACCGCCCCGGCGTCGGGGGATGCACCGCCCAGGACGGCGCCGTGGCGGTCGCCCAGGTGCGCCCCGAGTCGCTGTTCGTGATCCGGTCCGACGCGAAGAACCTGTTCGTCGGCGCCCCCGAGACGCTGCTACAGGAGACCTACGGCCGCCTCTCCGCCGCCACCCTCGCCCCGGACGGGCTGGTGTGGTTGGGCACCGTCAACAAGGCGGGCGGCCGGCCGGTGTCCTCCGACGACCGCGTGATCCGGATCCAGCCCCTCGCCGCCGGGGGCGACAACCGGCAGTAGACCACCCGTGAGTGGATACGAGTGCCGTAGCACTCGTATCCACTCACGGCTACTGGCTGCAGCGCTCGATCACCAGCTCGCGCACGCGCTTGGCGTCGGCCTGGCCCTTCGTCGCCTTCATGACCGCCCCGACGATCGCACCGGCGGCCTGGACCTTGCCGCCGCGGATCTTCTCGGCGATGTCCGGCTGGGCCGCGAGGGCCTCGTCGACGGCGGCGAGCAGCGCGGTGTCGTCGGAGACCACGGCCAGGCCGCGCGCGGCGACGACCTCGTCCGGCTCACCCTCGCCGGCCAGCACACCGTCGACCACCTGGCGGGCCAGCTTGTTGGAGAGGTCGCCCGACGCCACCAGCTCGATCACCCGCGCCACCTGGGCGGGCGTGATCGGCAGCCCGGCCAGCTCGACGCCGCGGGTGTTGGCCTGCTGGGTCAGGTACGAGACCCACCACGACCGGGCCTCGCCGGCGGGGGCGCCCGCCGCGACCGTGGACTCGATGAGGTCGAGCGCCCCGGCGTTGACCAGGTCACGCAGCTCCAGCTCGGTGAGCCCCCACTCGGCCGTGATCCGGCGTCGGCGCTCCCACGGCAGCTCGGGAAGCGTGACGCGCAGCTCCTCGACCCACTCGGCGGGCGGCGCGATCGGCACCAGGTCGGGCTCCGGGAAGTACCGGTAGTCCTCTGCGGTCTCCTTCGTCCGTCCCGCAGACGTCGTGCCGGTGGACTCGTCGAAGTGCCGCGTCTCCTGGATGATGCGGTCTCCGGCCAGCAGCACGCCCGCCTGGCGCGTCATCTCGTACCGGACGGCCCGCTCGACGGAGCGCAGCGAGTTGACGTTCTTGGTCTCGGTGCGGGTGCCGAACTCCGCTGCACCCTTCGGCATCAGGGAGACGTTGGCGTCGCAGCGCAGCGAGCCCTGGTCCATCCGCACGTCCGAGACGCCGAGCGCGCGCAGCAGGTCGCGCAGCGCCGTGACGTACGCGCGCGCGACCTCGGGTGCCCGCTCCCCCGTGCCGGTGATCGGCTTCGTGACGATCTCGATCAGCGGCACGCCCGCCCGGTTGTAGTCGAGCAGGGAGTACTCCGCGCCGTGGATGCGCCCCGTCGCGCCACCGACGTGCAGCGACTTGCCGGTGTCCTCCTCCATGTGCGCGCGCTCGATCTCGACGCGGAACACCGAGCCGTCGTCGAGCGGCACGTCCAGGTACCCGTTGACGGCGATCGGCTCGTCGTACTGGGACGTCTGGAAGTTCTTCGGCATGTCCGGGTAGAAGTAGTTCTTCCGCGCGAACCGGCCCCATGGCGCGATCGTGCAGTTCAGCGCCAGGCCGATCCGGATCGCCGACTCCACCGCGGAGCGGTTGACCACCGGCAGCGCCCCGGGAAGGCCGAGGCACACCGGGCACACCTGGGTGTTCGGCTCGGCCCCGAACGCAGTGGGGCAGCCGCAGAACATCTTGGTCTGCGTGTTGAGCTCGACGTGCACCTCGAGGCCGAGCACCGGGTCGAAGCGCTCGAGCACCTCGGCGTAGTCGACGAGCGTCGGCGCGGTCACGACGAAACCTCCAGCGAAGGGACTCGATCGATCACGGTGCCGGCCTCGGAGTCGCGCGCCGCCTCGAACGCCGCCGCCACCCGGTACATGACGGCCTCGCCGAGCGCGGGCGCCATCACCTGCAACCCGACCGGCAGCCCGTCGTCGGCGAGCCCGGACGGCACCGACATCGCCGCGGTACCGGCCAGGTTGGTCGGGATCGTGGCCAGGTCGTTGAGGTACATGGCCAGCGGGTCGTCGACCTTGGCGCCGATCGTGAACGCCGTGGTGGGCGCGGTGGGCGAGACCAGCACGTCGGCCTGTTCGAACGCCGCTGCGAAGTCGCGGCTGATCAGCGTGCGCACCTTCTGCGCCTGCCCGTAGTACGCGTCCCAGTAGCCGGACGACAGCGCGTACGTGCCGAGGATGATCCGCCGCTTCGTCTCGGGCCCGAACCCGGCCTCGCGGGTGGCTGCCATGACGTCCTCGGCCGAGGCGCCGTTCTCGACGCGCAGGCCGTAGCGCATGGCGTCGAACCGGGCGAGGTTGGACGACACCTCGCTGGGGAGGATCAGGTAGTACGCCGCCAGCCCGTACTCGAAGTGCGGGCAGGAGACCTCCACCAACTCCGCGCCGAGCTTCTCCAGGCGGCGTAGCGCGTCCTCGTAGGACGCGCGGACGCCGGCCTGGTAGCCCTCACCGGACAGCTCGCGGACCACGCCGACGCGCAACCCGGACAGGTCACCGTCGGCGCCGCGGCGCGCGGCCTCGACGACCGCGGGCACCGGCTGGTCGATCGAGGTGGAGTCCATCGGGTCGTACCCGGCGATCACCTCGTGCAGCAGCGCCGTGTCCAGCACGGTGCGCGCGCACGGCCCGCCCTGGTCGAGGGAGGAGGCGCAGGCGATCAGCCCGTACCGCGAGACCCCGCCGTACGTCGGCTTGGCGCCGACGGTGCCGGTGAACGCGGCCGGCTGGCGGATCGAGCCACCGGTGTCGGTGCCGATCGCGAGCGGCGCCTCGAACGCGGCCAGCGCGGCCGCCGACCCGCCGCCGGAGCCGCCCGGCACCCGGGTGGCGTCCCACGGGTTGTGGGTGGGGCCGAACGCCGAGTACTCGGTGGACGAGCCCATCGCGAACTCGTCCATGTTGGTCTTGCCGAGGATCGTGATCCCGGCGGCGCGCAGCCGGGTCGTGACGGTGGCGTCGTACGGGGGGCGCCAGCCGTCGAGGATCTTCGAGCCCGCCGTGGTGGGCATGTCGATCGTGGTGAACACGTCCTTGAGCGCCAGCGGCACACCGGCCAGCGGCGACGCGGGCGGGCTACCCGCGGCGAGGCTCTCGTCGACCATCGCAGCGGACTCGAGCGCGGCGTCGGCCGCGACGTGCAGGAACGCGTGCACCCGGTCGTCGACGGCCGCGATGCGGTCGAGGTGGGCCTGCGCGACCTCGACGGCCGACACCTCCCGGGAGTGGATCTTCGCGGCGAGCTCCGCCGCGGTCATCCGCGTGAGCTCGCCGGGGGACGGAGAGCCGGCGGAGCTTGCGGAGCCGGCGGGGTGGGTAGGAGGAGTCATGCTTCCTCTCCCAGGATCTGCGGCACGCGGAAGCGGCCGTCCTCGGCGGCGGGGGCGCAGGCGAGCGCCTGCTCCTGGGTGAGGCCGGGGCGCAGCTCGTCGGGGCGGAACACGTTCTGCAGCGGCACGGCGTGCGAGGTGGGCGGGATCTCGTCGGCTGCGACCTCGCCCACGCGGGCGACCGCACCGAGGATCACCTCGAGCTGGCCGGCGAAGACATCCAGCTCGTCGTCGGTGACGGCGAGCCGGGCGAGCCGGGCGAGGTGAGCAACCTCCTCCCGGCTGATGTGCGCTGCCGTGGATTCGGCGGACATGTCCCTCCAGGACGGTGTGCTCCGGGAGCCCGCGACGAACGCGCGGACGATGGATCCGATGCCGCGCCAGGCGCTGGCATCGACCGGTGTGAGTCTAGTCGCGGGGACGAAACGGTTTGGCGGCGCATCAGCTGGGTTCCGAGTAGCCCGCCGAAGCGAAGCGAGGACGTCCAACAGAGTGCCGAAACGGTCCGCTCCTGACACAATCCGGGGAGCAGTGCTGCCGCGTGAACCGCCCCGACTGCGGCGGGAGAACACCCGCGGTGGGGGGCGTGTACGCGAGAGGACGTGTGGTGTGTCGTTCCTGCTCCGGGTCGTGCTTCCGGACAAGCCGGGCAGTCTCGGGGCCGTGGCCACTGCGCTCGGCAACGCGGGCGCAGACATCCTCGGCGTCGATGTGGTGGAGCGCGGCCAGGGCCACGCCGTGGACGACCTGGCGGTCGAGCTGCCGGTAGGCCGGCCGCCGGACGTGCTCATCACGGCGGCCGAGTCGGTGCCGGGCGTCGAGGTCGAGTCGGTCCGGCCCCATTCGGGCCGCCTGGAGACCCATCGCGAGCTGGAGCTGATCGACCAGATCGCCGGCGACCCGGACAACGGGTTCCAGCTGCTCGCCGACGGCGTGCCGCGGATCTTCCGGGCCGGCTGGGCGCTCATCGCGGCGCGGGAGAACGGCTCGTCCCACCGGCTCGCCGAGAGCACGGCCGCCCCGGAGACCCGCGCGGGCGACCTGCCGTGGCTCCCGCTCGACAAGGCGACGGTGCTGGACCCGGCGGTGCACTGGGTGCCGGAGCCGTGGAGCGACCTCGACACGGAGCTCGCGGCGGCGCCGTTCGGGCCGAAGGCGCGTGCGCTCGTCGTCGGGCGGCCCGGCGGGCCTGCGTTCCGCCCGTCCGAGCTGGCCCGGCTCACCCACCTCGCCGGCATCGTCGTCACGGTGCTCGGCCCGTAGATGGACCGACCCTGGGCCCGCGTGCCGAGCTGGGTCGGCGCCGCTCTGCGACCCGAGCTGGCCGACACGACCGACGGCATCATCGAGGCCGTCCGCGCGGAGGTGCCCGAGTACGCCAGGCCGCTCACGGGCCGCTTCGGCGCCCGGATCACCGAGGGCGTCTCGGTGGCGCTCGGCCAGTTCCTCGACCTGCTGGGGCGCGACGACTCCCTCGACGACGCCACCGTGTACCGCGCGCTCGGCCAGCTCGAGCACCGGGAGGGCCGCACGCTCGCGGCCCTGCAGTCCGCGTACCAGGTGGGGACGCGGACGCTGTGGCAGCGCCTCGCCGCGAGCACCACGGCGCGTCAGCTGCCACCGGAGGTGATCTTCAGCCTGGCGGAGGCCCTGTTCGGCTACATCGAGCAGATCAGCGCAGCCTCCGTGGCCGGCTGGGCCGACGAGGAGGCGAGCCGGGCGGGGTCCTTGCAGGCACGCAGGCACGCGCTGGTGGAGCTGCTGGCGCGGCCGACCGCACCGGCCGAGCTGGAGCGGGTCGCCGCTGCGGCGGGCTGGACCGTGCCCGCGCGGCTCGCCGCGCTCGTCGTCGAGGACGCGATCGCGGTCGCCGCCAGGCTGCCCGGGGCGGTGGGCGCCGACCTCGACCCGGTCGGGCTGGTCGTCGTCACCGCGCGCGGTGAGCCGGACAGCGCGTGGCTGGAGCGGCTGCGCGAGGCCGCCGGTGAGCGGCGGGCCGTGCTCGGGCCGGTGGTCGAACCCGCGCAAGCGCACCGCTCCGTCGAGCTGGCCCAGGCCGCGTGGCCGCTGCACGCCGCCCACCGCCTCGACGGCGGTGCTCCCCTCGTCCGGGCCGACGAGCACCTGCTCCCGCTGCTGCTCGCGGCGGCGCCCGAGCTCGCGTCCGCCCTGGCCGAGCGCGCGCTCGCCCCGCTGCGCGCGCTGCCGGCAGGCGCCGCCGCCCGCGCCGAGGAGACCCTGCGCGCCTGGTTCGACGCCCACGGCGACGTCACGGCGACAGCCGCGGCACTGCACGTGCACCCGCAGACCGTGCGCTACCGCCTCGCAGGGCTGCGCGAGACGTTCGCGGGAGCGCTGGACGACCCGGCGGCCCGCCTCGAGCTGGCGGTGGCACTGCGGACGTGCCCGGTCGCCGACCGCGCCTGATTCCGACCTCGACGCGGTCCTGGCCGGTTCTGGACCGGCCCCACTGCCGTGAAATGCCTGCTGCCGCGGCACGCCGGCCTCGGATTCGGCGTGCCGCGGCAGGGGCTGCCCGACCGCCCGGCAGGCCATCGAGTGGCCGGCCGGGTGGGAGTCGATCGGGCAGTCCGTGGTGACCGCCGGCTCAGCCGGCGAGCGTGGGGACAGGGGCAGGTGCGGGTGTGATGAGCAGCACCGTACCAATCGTTCAACGATCCGGCAATGCCCTAATCCTTTGATCCGCTGCGAGACCACGCAGGACGATGTCGAGCCCACGCCGGAACTCCTCATCGGGCGACACCGACCGGGCGTCGGCCGCCGTGCGTGCGAGCAGCGGGTACTCGTCGGGCGACAGCTCCGACATCACGATCGTTCCCGCCCCGGACAGAGCTGCGTAGTGCTCGTTCTGCAGGAATCCGAGCAGGTGGGCCATCAGCGTGCGCTGCGCGACCACGCGGTCCGCACCGGAGAGTCCGCCGCCGGTGAGCAGCGACAGCATGGCCTCGATCAGGCGGAGCGAACCCGGCGCCGCCTGCCGGTGCCGCAGCACCAGCGGAGCGATCGCCGGGTGCCTCGCCACCGCCACCCGGACGCGGTCGAGCAGCACGCGGACCCCGTCCTGCCACTCGCCGTCGGGCGTCAACGTGTCGACGGAGCGGAACACGTGGTCGACGACGAGCACCTCCAACGCCTGCCGGTCGGCGACGTAGCGGTACAGGCCCATCGTCGCCACGCCGAGCTCCCGCGCGACGGTGCGCATCGTGAGCGCCGAGAGCCCTTCCCGGTCGACGACGGCGAGTGCGGCCACGACCAGCTGGTCGTCGGTGAGCGAACGAGGACGGGGCACGGCTTGACAGCGTACAAGGTACGCGCATACTGAACCGTAGGCGTACCTTGTACTCTCAAAGGAGCTCGACCATGACCGCTGCCCCCGTCAACGCGCGCACGCTCGTCACCGTCAGCGGGGCCGAGGTCCGCGTCCCGCACCCGCACCACCTCGTCCACCTGCAGTTCCGGCGGTTCGCCGGATGCCCGGTCTGCAACCTGCACCTGCGCTCGATCGTCAACCGGCTGGCCGACATCGAGGCCGCAGGCATCCGAGAGGTGGTCGTCTTCCACTCCAGCGCCGAGGCGCTGCGCCCCTACACCTCGGACCTGCCGCTCGATGTCGTCCCGGACCCGGGCCGGGCGCTGTACCGGGAGTTCGGCGTCGAGTCCGGCCCGCGCGCCCTGCTCGACCCACGTGCCTGGCCGACCATCGTCAGGGCCGTCGGGCACGAGCTGCGGGCCGTCCGGCGCGGCCGTCCCGCTCCCCCTGCTCACCCCGAGGGTGGACGGCTCGGCCTGCCGGCCGACTTCCTGATCGCACCCGACGGGCGGGTGCTGGCCGGCAAGCGCGGCGTACACGCCGACGACCAGTGGTCGGTCGACGAGCTGCTCGCACTCGTACCGACCCGGCACGCGGGGTGACGCCGCGCTCGGGCCTGCCGGCGTCGGCTACGCCTCCTGCTTGCCGGCCGAGGACAACGGCGTCGCCCGGGTCCCGCCGGGCGGGCACACCGTGGCGAGGAGCAGCAGCAGGGCCACCTGGGCGAGCACGCCGGGCGCCAGGGTCGGAGCGGGCCCGACCGTCTTCGTGACCGCGTACAGGACTTGCTCGACGAGGGGCAGCGACTCCCACGTGTCGGCGAAGCGCTGGTCGAACTCCCCGGCCTGCAGGTTGACGAGGACGTGGTCGACCACGCCGTACGCGGACGCCCCGAGCACGACGAGCGCGAGCACCCGGGCGGTCGTCGTGCCGCGATCACCCGGCAGCAGCACCAGCACGGTGGCCACGAGGAGCAGGATCAACGCCAGCCAGGGCACGTACTGCTCCAGGCCGTTCCAGTGCCGCTCGGAAGCCAGCTCGAACGCGGTGGCGGCGATCCCGATCATCGTCAGGGCGATCAGCCCGCCCCGGACGAGCCGCATCGCCACCGCCGGGGCCGGCCGCCACGCGCTCACGGCGTGAGGCCGGAGACGATCTCGTCGGTCGTCTCCGGCCCGGGGTTGCTCGTCGTCATGGCATCTCCAGATCGGGGCTCCGAGGCCGTCATCCAACCCCAGCGAGGCTGTGACCGCGCTCGAGGAGCCCCGACCGGTCAGCCGGCGAGCCGCACCGGGGTGCCGACCGGCTTCGGCCGCGCCGGCAGCGGAGTGACGTCGGCCTTCGGGCCACCACCAGGGAAGGCGAGCCGGGTGATCTTGCGCAGCACCTTGCCGTACTGCCTCGGCAGCGACCCGGTGGTGTACGGGAGGCCGTAGCGCTTGCAGATCTCCCGCACCTTCGGCGCGATCTCCGCGTACCGGTTGCTCGGGATGTCGGGGAACAGGTGGTGCTCGATCTGGTGGCTCAGGTTGCCCGTCATCAGGTGGAACAGCTTGCCCCCGGAGAGGTTGGCCGACCCGAGCATCTGACGGATGTACCACTGGCCCTTCGTCTCACCGTCGAGCCGGTCCTCCTCGAACGTCTCGGTGCCGTCCGGGAAGTGCCCGCAGAAGATCACCGCGTGCGACCAGACGTTGCGCACGACGTTGGCGGTGAGGTTGGCCGCGGCAGTCTGCAGGAAGCCCGGGCCGGACAGCAGCGGGAACAGCACGAAGTCCTTCGCGAACTGCTTGCGGCTCTTGCGCCAGAACGTCTTGAGGTCGGCCATGGCCTCCTCCCGCGTCTTCGTGCCGTCCTTGACCTTGTCGAACTCGAGGTCGTAGAGGGCGATACCCCACTCGAAGATCAGCGACAGGCCGAAGTTGGTGAGCGGCTGGACCAGGTTGGAGGGCTTCCACTCCTGCTCCGGGGTGATGCGCATGATCGTGTAGCCGAGGTCGCGGTCCTTGCCCCGGATGTTCGTGAACGTGTGGTGCTCGTAGTTGTGGGTCTTCTTCCACGCCTCGGCGGGCGTGGCGTGGTCCCACTCCCACGTCGTCGAGTGGATCTTCGGGTCGCGCATCCAGTCCCACTGGCCGTGCAGGACGTTGTGCCCGATCTCCATGTTGTCGAGGATCTTGGCCACGGACAGCGCCGCGGTGCCGGCGATCCACGCGGGCGGGAACTTGGAGAACAGCAGCGCTGCACGGCCGCCGACCTCGAGGGCCCGCTGCGCCGCGATGACGCGGTGGATGTAGCGGGCGTCGGCCTCGCCGAGGCTGTCGACGACCTCGGCCCGGATCGCATCGAGTTCGGCGCCGATGGCCTCGACCTGCTCGTCGGTCAGGTGCGCCGCGGCGCTGGGGGTCTCAGGCATGTCTCTCCTACAGCTCGATCTCGACGTCGCCCGCGGCGCCGGAGACGCACGTGCGGACGCTCTGTCCTGGGGTGTCGTGCACATCGCCGTTGCGGAGGTCGCGCACTCCGCCGGAGCGCAGCTTCCCGACGCAGGTGTGGCAGATGCCCATGCGGCAGCCGTTGGGCAGCAGCGCGCCTGCGGACTCACCCGCGGCCATCAGCGCGACGCCTGGGCCGGCGTCGGCGGTGATCCCGCTGGTGGTGAACGTGACGCGGCCGCCGGTGCCGGGGTCGGCGACGGGGGCAGGGGCGACGAAGCGCTCCACGTGCAGCGCGTCCGGGTCGCCGAAGCGGTCCCAATGGCCTGCGAGCGCGTCGAGCAGGCCTGCGGGGCCGCAGGCCCACGTCTCACGGGCCGCCCAGTCGGGCACGGCGTCGGCGAGCGCGTCCGGGGTGAGCCTGCCCTCGGCCGCGGTGTGCCGCTCGACGAGGCGCAACCCGGTGGTCGCGGCGAGCCTGCGCAGCTCGGATCCGAACACCAGTTCGTCGGGCGTGCGGTCGCAGTGCACGAGCACCGCGCCGTCCAGGGCGTGGGGGCGGGTGTCGACGAGATCGCGCAGGATGCCCATGACAGGCGTGATCCCGCTGCCCGCCGTCACGAAGAGCAGCTTCTCCGGCACCGGATCCGGGAGCACGAACTCGCCGGCGGGCGGCCCGATCCGCACCAGTGCGCCGACCGGGGTCCGGTGTGCGAGTGCCCCCGACACGGTGCCCCCCGGCACCGCGGTGACGGTGACGGCGAGGCGCCGCGGGTCGCGGGGCCGGGAGCTGACCGAGTAGGTGCGCCACTGCCACACGCCGTCGAGCCGGGTCCCGATCCCGACGAACTGGCCGGCCCGGTGCGGGGTGCGCGCCCGGGGGGTGTGCAGCAGCAGCGTGGTCGTGTCGGCGGTCTCGCGCCGCAGTCCCACCACGCGCGCATGCGGCTCACTGGCGGACCACAGCGGATTCAACGTGCCGAGCAGGTCATCGGGAAGCAGCGGTTGCGTGAACAACGCGGCTGCCCCGCGCGCCCGCCTGCCGATATCGCCTAGCACTCCCATGTCCGCAACGCTATTGCGCGCATCCCACACGTTGCCACGGCTCCGGCCACGGCCCGGAGGGCAGTTCTGTGGCGAACGCAAAAATCGGATGCGGAAGACCGAAACTCGTGATCGCCATGGTCCCCGCAGACCCCGTAGACGCTGCCAGGAGCACGTCAGGGGCGGTCGCACCACCGGCCGCGCTCGAGCCTTACCTCCGACGTCATCGACCGGGGCACCTCGTCCGGGCGAGGCTTCTCGTCGTCAGCAGCCGACCGGAAGGAAGAACGATGACCACCACGACCCCCACCGCCACCCTCGTGCAGCGCTACCTGGCCGCGTGGAACGCCACCGACCCCGCCGAGCGGCGCGCGGCCGTCGAAGCCGTGTTCGCCCCGAACGCGCGATACGTCGACCCGCTCGCCGACGTCACCGGCACCGACGCGCTCGACGCCCTGATCGCAGGCGCACAGGAGCAGTTCCCGGGGATGCGGTTCACCCCCGTCGGCGAGGTCGACGCCCACCACGACGTCTGCCGCTTCCAGTGGGGCCTCGGCCCGGAGGGCGCCGAGCCGCTGGTGATCGGCTTCGACGTGGCGATGGTCGACGCGGACGGCCGCATCACGGGCGTCGTGGGCTTCCTGGACAAGGTCCCCACGGCCTGATGGGGCGAGGGCCACGGCACCGACGGCACCCGACCGCGTTCCGCGGAACGCACCCGGAGACCAGGCGGAACAGCTACAGCAGGACTAGACGCGGTAGCCGCTGCTGCGCAGCTTCCGGCGGATCGCCAGCGCCTCCGAGACGAGGTGGTCGTTGCCCGCGGCCAGATATCCGTTCGGGGTGACGAGAACGTCCTCGAACCCGATCCGGGTGTCGACGCCCAGCATCATCGCCTGCTCCAGCACGGGCCACGCGCCCGTGTCCTCGCCGTGCAGCAGGATCGGCACCGGCATCGAGCCGAGCGCTCGCAGGACGCGGAGGCCCTCCGCCACGGCGGTGCTCGGGTCGGTGACGGTGGACTCGGCGAGCACCCGCGTGGTGCCGGGCGGCACGCCGTTGGTGCGCAACGTGACGGCGTCGCCGCTGGTCCACACGCCGAGCTCGATGCCGATGCCCACCGAACGGGCGGCGGCGCAGACGTCGACCCAGCCCTTCTCGTGCACGTTGACCGAGCACACGTCCGGCTTGCCGACACCGAGGTGGCCCCACGCGAGCACGGCCTCGATCCGCTTGCGCGGGTCGCGCTCGATCCAACGGCCGGTGGTGACACCGATCTCCATCGACGGCACCTGGGCCCGGATGGCCGCCACCGTGTCGCCGACGAACACCGGGTCGAGCGTCTCGAGCCCCGAGGGGTCGCGGGGGTGCACGTGCACGGAGGTGATGTTCAGCTCGGCGACCGCGCGGGCGTCACGGGCGAGGTGGCGGGCGCTCACCGGGAGCAGGGGATGCGCGTCGGCCGGCCACGACCCGTTCAGCACCGCCTGCAGCACGCTGGCACCCCCATTCCCGGGAATCCTAGCCGTCGGACGCCCGGATCGTACGTGCTCCCGGTGGGGATGATCATGCCGGTCAGGACTCGAACGTGGCGACCTCCCGCGCGGCCTCCGGCCCCCGCTCCAGCAGCACGCGGAAGCCGGCCTCGTCGAGGATCGGAACGCCGATCTCGAGCGCCTTGTCGTACTTCGAGCCCGGCGCGTCGCCCGCGACGACGAACGCGGTCTTCTTCGACACCGACCCCGCGGCCCGGCCCCCGCGAGCGGTGATGGCCTCCTTGGCCTCGTCGCGGGAGAAGCCGTCCATCGAGCCGGTGATCACGATCGACATGCCCTCGAGGGTGCGCGGCACCGACGCGTCGACCTCGTCGACCATCCGCACGCCGGCTGCCCGCCACTTGCGGACGACCTCCCGGTGCCAGTCGACCGAGAACCAGTCGCGCAGGGCCGCCGCGATGGTGGGGCCGACGCCCTCCACACTCGCGATCGGGGCGAGCGCCGCGGCGAGCGCCTTGGCCTGGGCGCGTGCGGCGTCGCGGGCCGCGCGCTCCTCGGCCGCGGCGCGGTCCTCGGGGGACGCCTCGGTGGCAGCGGCGACCGCTTCGGCCCCGGTTGCCGCCGGCGCCGAAGCGTCGTCGTCCACGTCGTCGGCGGTGCCGTCGGAGGTGATCACGAGCCCGGCCTCCGCGGTGGCCCGTGCGGCCTCCTCCGCGGCGGTCTCGATCGCCTCCATCGACCGGAACTCGCGCGCCAGCGCCTGCGCGGCCGTGGGCCCGACGTGGCGGATGGACAGGCCCACGAGCACCCGCCACAACGGCCGGTCCTTCGCCGCGTCCAGGTTGGCGAGGAGCCGGTGGCCGTTGGCGGACAGCTCGCCGTCCTTCTTGCGGAAGAGCTCGACCCGCAGCAGGTCGGCCTCCGTGAGCCCGAAGACGTCGCCCTCGTCCTGCACCACCCCGGAGGTGAGCAGCGCGGTGGCCGCCTCGTAGCCGAGGCCCTCGATGTCGAAGGCACCGCGCCCCGCCACGTGGAACAGCCGCTCGCGCAGCTGCGCGGGGCAGGACCGGGCGTTGGGGCAGCGCAGGTCGACGTCGCCCGCCTTCTGCTGGGCCAGCTCGGTGCCGCACTCCGGGCAGTGGGTGGGCATCACGAACTCGCGCTCGGTGCCGTCGCGCATGTCGACGACCGGCCCGAGCACCTCGGGGATGACGTCGCCCGCCTTGCGGATGACCACGCGGTCGCCGATGAGCACGCCCTTGCGCTTGACCTCCTGCGCGTTGTGCAGAGTGGCCAGCGCGACCGTGGACCCGGCGACGACGACCGGCTCCATCTGCGCGAACGGTGTGACGCGCCCGGTGCGGCCGACGTTGACCTGGATGTCGAGGAGCTTGGTGGTGGCCTCCTCCGGCGGGTACTTGTACGCGATGGCCCAGCGGGGCGCCCGGGACGTGGACCCGAGCCGCCGCTGGAGCGCGACCTCGTCGACCTTGACGACGACGCCGTCGATCTCGTGCTCGATGTCGTGGCGGTGCTCGCCCCAGTACTCGACGTGGGCGAGCACCTCGTCGATCCCGGTGAGCACGGCGCTGCGCTCCGACACCGGCAGGCCCCACGCGCGCAGCGCGTCGTAGCCCTGGGACTGGCGTTCGAGGGTGAACCCCTCGCGCTTGCCGAACCCGTGGCAGATCAGCCGCAGGTTCCGGGAAGCGGTGACCTTCGGGTCCTTCTGCCGCAGCGAGCCGGCCGCGGTGTTGCGCGGGTTGGCGAACGGCGGTTTGCCCGCCTCCACGAGGGAGGCGTTGAGCGCCTGGAAGTCCTCCAGCCGGAAGTAGACCTCGCCGCGCACCTCGACCAGCGCGGGCACCGGGAACTCGTCGGTGCCGGTGAGGCGGTCGGGCACCTCGTCGAGGGTGCGCATGTTGAGCGTGATGTCCTCGCCGGTGCGGCCGTCGCCGCGGGTGAGCGCACGCGTGAGCTTGCCGTTCTCGTAGAGCAGGTTGACGGCCAGCCCGTCGATCTTGAGCTCGCACAGGTAATGGAGCTTGCCCTCGCCGACGTCGCGCGTGATCCGCTCGGCCCAGGCGCGCAGCTCGTCCTCGGTGAACGTGTTGTCGAGGCTGAGCATGCGCTCGAGGTGGTCGTGCGCCGTGAAGTCGGTGGCGAACTTCCCGACCACCCGCTGCGTGGGCGACTCCGGCGTGACCAGCTCGGGGTGCGCGCTCTCCAGCTCGACCAGCTCGCGCCACAGTGCGTCGAACTGCCCGTCGGAGATGGCGGGCGAGTCGAGCACGTAGTAGCGGAACTGGTGGTCGGCCACCTCTGCGGCCAGCCGCGCGTGGCGTTCGCGCACGTCCGAGTCACTGCTCACGAGCACAGAGGTTAGCGACGAGTACCGACATCCGGCGGAAACCGCTCACCGCGACTCGCCGAGAGCGGCTACCAGTCCTCCGGCGGGTCGACGAAAGCCTGCCCCAGGTCGCGGACCAGCGCCATCGCCCGCCCCGCCCACTCCGGTGTCGCCCCCGCCAGCCCGCAGGTGGGCGTCGGGACGGTGAGGGCACCGAGGCGGGACCGGTCGAACCCGAGCCGATCGGCGAGGTCGAACACCGGACGCGCGAGATCGCGCAGCTGCGGCGGCCTCGCCGGCTCGAGCCCCGGCACCAGGCCGAGCAGCAGTGGCGTGCCCGCGTCCCAGGTCTCGCCGAGCGCGTCGAGCGCCGCCGGCAGCGCCGTCTCCCCGCGGAACACCGGCAGCGTGGCGTCGATCCCGACCCCCGCCGCGCCGATGCCCGCGAGCAACCGGATGGGCGGCCGGTCGGCGCAGCAGTGCACCACCACCGGGACGTCGAGCGCCGAGACGATGTCCCGCAGGGCGTCCTGGGCCTCCGTCCGCCCGACCGCCCGCACGGTGCCGTAGCCGGACGCCGTGGGCAGCGCGCCCGCCAGCACCGCGGGCAGCGTCGGCTCGTCGAGCTGGACGAGGACGTGCGCGCCGGTGCGGGTGGCCACCTCCGCCACGTGTGCGCGCAACCCCTCCAGGAGGCTCGCGGTGAACTCCCGGACCGCACCCCGGTCGGTCAGCACGCGGTGGCCGGTGTGCAGCTCGACGGCGGCGGCCAGCGTCCACGGCCCCGCGGCCTGCACCTTCACCCACTCCGGCCGCGCCGGCTCGCAGGCCTCCTCGAAGGCGTCGATGTCGCTGCGGAGCAGGTCGACGGCCCGGCGGTGGTCCCGGCCGGGCCGCGCCGCCACCCGGTAGGCGGTGGGCACGACCTCGACCGCGATGTCGACGAGCATCCCGGCCGTCCGGCCGATCATGTCCGCCCCGACACCGCGGGCCGGCAGCTCCGGCAGGTGCGGCAGCAGCGGCAGCTCACCCACCACGGTGGCCGCGGCCTCCCGGGCTTCCGTGCCCGGGAGCGAGCCGACGCCGGTCGCCGCGCCGTCGGGCCAACGCGCCGGCGGAGCGGCCGGCTCCTCGTCGGCGGGCTCGGCCACGACGAAGCCACCGCCCCCCACCGTGTCCCCCGGCCTGGCGCCGGTCAGGCCGGCAGCGGCGAGGGCGGCCTCGAGCGGATCGGTACTCACGGCCGCTGTCTACCACCGCCGGCCCCGCCGCATGCCGGGGCCCCGCCATGGCGAGCCCGCGACACACGTGCACCCAGCCCGCGACTCGCGTGCACTCAGAGCGCGACTCGCGGAGGTCTGGACGCCCGTGCCCGCGAGTCGCGGTCTCCGTGCGCGCGAGTCGCGGCGTGAGTGCGCGCGAGTCGCGGTGTGAGTGCGTGCGAGTCGCGCTACGCGGTCGCGGTGATCGTGGCGCTGCCCAGGACGATGTCGCCTCCCGGGTCGGGGCGGTATAGCGCCACCGCCTGGCCGGGGGCCACGCCCCGCAGCGGCTCGGCGAGCTCGACGCGCAGGCCGTCGGCCGTGGGCTCGGCGACGGCCGCGGCCAGGCCGCCGTGGGCGCGGACCTGCGCAACGCAGTCGAACCGGGCTCCCGGCGCGACACCCGCGCTCCAGACCGGGCGCTCACCCTCGATCGTGCGGACGTCGAGGGCCGTGGCGGGCCCGACCGTCACGGTGCCGGTGGCCGGCTCGATGCCGAGCACGTACCGGGGGCGACCGTCGGGGGCGGGGGCGTCGATGCCGAGGCCCTTGCGCTGGCCCACCGTGAAGCCGTGCACGCCGTCGTGGCGCGCCAGCTCGGCCCCCGACTCGGCGTCGACCACGGCGCCCGACCGGACGCCGAGGCGGGAGCCGAGGAACGTCCGGGTGTCGCCGGAGGGGATGAAGCAGATGTCGTGGCTGTCGGGCTTGTCGGCGACGCGGAGCCCGCGCTCCGCGGCCTCAGCGCGCACGGCCGGCTTCTGCGTGTCTCCGATCGGGAACATCGCGTGCGCCAGCTGGTGTGCGGTGAGCACGGCGAGGACGTACGACTGGTCCTTGTCTGCGTCGACGGCCCGGCGCAGCTCTCCGGCCACCAGCCGCGCGTAGTGCCCGGTGCAGACCGCGTCGAAGCCCAGCGCGAGCGCCTTGTCCAGCAGCGCGGCGAACTTGATCTTCTCGTTGCACCGCAGGCACGGGTTCGGGGTCTGCCCGGCGGCGTACGCGGCGACGAAGTCGTCCACCACGTCCTCGCGGAAGCGCGCCGCGAAGTCCCACACGTAGAACGGGATGCCGAGCACGTCGGCGGCCCGGCGGGCGTCGGCGGCGTCCTCGCGTGAGCAGCAGCCGCGGGAGCCGCTGCGCAGGGCGTCCGGGGTCTCGGAGAGCGCGAGGTGCACGCCGACGACGTCGTGCCCGGCGTCGACGGCGCGCGCAGCGGCCACCGCCGAGTCGACGCCGCCGCTCATCGCGGCGAGGACCCTCATCGCGCCACGGCCTTCCCCGCGCGCCTGGCCCGCTCGACGACCGGGCCGATCGCGGCGACGACCGCGTCGACGTCGGCCGCGGTGGACGTGTGGCCGAGGGAGAACCGCAGCGAGCCGCGGGCGGTGGCCTCGTCGGCACCCATCGCGAGCAGCACGTGACTGGGCTGCGCCACCCCGGCCGTGCAGGCGGACCCGGTGGAGCACTCGATGCCCTGGGCGTCGAGCAGCATGAGCAGGCTGTCGCCCTCGCACCCGGGGAACGACAGGTGGGCGTTGCCGGGCAGCCGCGACGGTCCGCCCTCGACGACGCCGGTGCCCGGGTCGCCGTTCAGCGTGGCCTCCGGCACGACGGCCGTGATCCGGGCGACGAGGTCGTCGCGCAGGGCGGCGAGCGCCGGGCCCCGTCGAGGCGCGTCGGCGACGGCGATCTCCACGGCCGTGGCCAGCCCCACCACGGCCGGGGTGTCGAGGGTGCCGGACCGCACGTCGCGCTCCTGCCCGCCGCCGTGCAGCAGTGGGGTGAGCACGACCTCGCGCCCCAGCAGGAGGGCGCCCGCCCCGATCGGGCCGCCGAGCTTGTGGCCGGTGAGCGACAGCGCATCGACGCCGGACGCGGCGAAGTCGACCGGGAGCACCCCGACGGCCTGGACCGCGTCGGTGTGCATCGGCACGCCGAACTCGTGGGCGATCGCCGCGAGCTCGCGGACCGGGTTGACGGTGCCGACCTCGTTGTTGGCCCACATCACCGAGACCAGCGCGACCCGCTCCGGCTCCCGGGCGAGGGCGGCGCGCAGCGTCTCCGGGCGCACACGGCCTGCGTCGTCGACTTCGAGCAGCTCGACCTCGGCGTCCTCGTGCGTGCCGAGCCACTGCGCGGCGTCCAGCACGGCGTGGTGCTCGATGGCCGAGACCAGCACGCGGTTGCGGCGCTCGTCGGCGTCGTGGCGCGCCCAGTAGAGACCCTTGACGGCGAGGTTGTCGCTCTCCGTGCCGCCGGTGGTGAGCACCACCTCGGACGGCCGGGCGCCCACGGCGGCGGCGATGCGCTCGCGCGCCTCCTCCACGTCGCGCCGAGCGCGGCGGCCGGACGTGTGCAGCGACGACGCGTTGCCGGTGCGGCCGAGTGCCTCCGCCATCGCCGCCACGGCCTCGGGCAGCATCGGCGTGGTGGCGGCGTGGTCGAGGTAGGTCGCGCTCGTGGCGGCCACCTCCCCCGGTCGATCGATCCGCGGGCCAGGATAGTCGCCGCGGAATGCGTGCCGGTCGCGCCCGTTACGCGGCGAGGGGGGCGCGGTGCCGGCGGCGGGTGGCCGGGTGCGGCACGCCCGTCACCGCGGCGACCGCGTCGCCGGCCGACCTCGCCAGCTCGCGGCGGTCCGACGACGGCGGCAGCGCCGGTAGGACCGTGAGCTCGCAGTCGAGACCGGGCAGCCGCAGCACCCGCATCAGGGAGTCCCAGAGCGTCTGCTCGCCGATGAACGCCGCCGCCGTGGCCCGCTCCCCACTCGGCAGCCGCATCACGACGGCCACCGGCCGCACCGGCGCGCCCGCGTCGATCGCGGCCTGGAACACCGCCCGCCGGAACGGTCCCGCCGCGGCACCGCACCAGGTCGTGCCCTCCGGGAAGACGGCGACGTCGGCGCCTTCTCGCAGGGCGTCGGCGGTGGCCGCGACCGTCGCCCGCAGCCCGCGCAGCCCCGCCCGGTCGACGAACAGCGCCCCGCTGCGCCGCGCGACCCCGCCGATCGCCGGCCAGTCGCCCATCTCGCGCTTCGCCACCATCCGCAGCGGGCGCAGCGTCCCCACGGCGAGCACCTCGATCCACGAGAGGTGGTTCACCGCGAGCAGCTCGCCACCGTCACCGAGCTCGCCCGCCACCCGCAGCCGGACCCCGCAGCACAGCAGGACGGCCCGGTAGCAGGTGCGCAGCCAGTGGGCACGCGCCCGGCCCGGCAGCAACCCGACTCCGGCGAGCGCGGCCACCAGCACGGCAGCCAGGCCGCAGAGCCGGGCGAGCACCAGCGGCGCCCGCGCTCCGTCGGACGGCGGCTGGCAGCCGGGCCCGCACGGCGACACCGGCAGCCAGCCGGACGCAGGGGCCGTCGGGTGGCGGAGCATCAGGATTCGCCGAAGAAGAACCGGGCGTAGCGCTCGTCCAGGTGGTCGAGGCCGAGGAGCACGAAGAAGTCGGCGCAGTCGAAGTCGGGGTCGAGGGCGGGCGGCCCGCAGACCCACGCGCCCAGCCGCAGGTACCCCTGCAGCAGCGGCGGGACCGCGACGCGACGGGGCCTGCGCAGCACCGGCGGCTGCCACGGCTGCAGCGGCCGCACCCGGTACTGGTCGGGCGACAGGTGCCTGGCCAGCGCGCGGTCCCAGACGGTCGAGGCCGCCGCCCCGCCGTCGGCCAGCGGCACGCTCGCGCAGCCGGCGAGCCAGCGGTGCCCGGTGAGCAGCATGTACCGCGCGAGGCCTGCCCAGACCAGGCCGACGACGGCCCCGTTGCGGTGGTCGGGGTGCACGCACGAGCGGCCCGTCTCCACCAGCGACGAGCGCAGCGGCGCGAGCTCGTCGAGGACGAACTCGCCCTCCGAGTACAGGCCACCGGCCCGCGCGGCCGCGGCAGGCGGCAACATGCGGTAGTTGCCGACGATCTCGCCGCTGCCCTCGTCGCGCACCAGCAGGTGGTCGCAGAACTCGTCGAAGCGGTCGACGTCGAACCCGGGTTCCGGGGTGTGCAGCACGGCCCCGAGCTCTTCGGCGAAGACGAGGTACCGCAGCCGCTGGGCCGCGCGCACCTCCTCCGGCTCCGTGGAGAGCAGCAGGGAGTAGCGGGTGGAGGTATCCGACTGCGGCGTGCGGGCGAGTACCTGCGTCGAGGTCACGACGCACTTGGTACGGACCGGAAGCAACAGCAGCACCCGGTTGCATGGACGCGCGGATTGCAGGCGGATGAACAGCACCGCGCCCGGCCCCGGTACCGACGAACGGCGCGTTCGTCGGATAGGTACCGACAAACGCGCGCCGTTCGTCGGAACGGTCGCGGCGGGGCGCTCAGCCCTTGCGCTTGGCGATCTCCTCCTGCAGCTGGGGAGCCACCTTGAACAGGTCGCCCACCACACCGAAGTCGGCGATCTCGAAGATCGGGGCCTCCGCGTCCTTGTTGACCGCGATGATCGTCTTCGAGGTCTGCATGCCGGCCCGGTGCTGGATGGCACCGGAGATGCCGAGCGCGATGTACAGCTGCGGCGACACCGTCTTGCCGGTCTGCCCCACCTGGAACTGGTGCGGGTAGTAGCCCGAGTCCACCGCTGCACGGGACGCGCCGACCGCAGCGCCGAGGGAGTCGGCGAGCGACTCGACCACCGCGAAGTCCTCCGCCGACCCGACGCCGCGGCCACCGGAGACCACGACCGACGCCTCGGTGAGCTCCGGCCGGTCGCCACCGGTGATCGGCTCCCGGCTCACCACCGTGGCGGAACGGCCGGTCGCCGCCGGCACCTCCACCGCCTCCTCGGCACCTGCGCCGGGGGCGGGCTCGGCCTCCACCGAGCCGGGCCGCAGCGTGATCACCGGGTGGGCGGTGTTCGCCTTCGCCTCCGCGATGTAGGCGCCACCGAACACCGAGTGGGTCGCCCCCTCCGGGGAGACGGCCACGACGTCGCCGAGCAGCCCGGAGCTCGTGCGCACCGCCACCCGGCCTGCGATCTCCTTGCCGTCCGCGGACACCGCGATCAGCACCGCCGCCGGGTCCTTCGACTCGACCAGCGACGACAGCACCGCGACCTCGGGGGCCAGGAACTCGTCCGAGTCGGTCTCGGCGACGTAGATCTTCGCCGCGCCGTACTCCTTCAGACCGTCGGCCAGCTTGCCGGCCGTGCCGGCGGGACCGACGACGACTGCCGACGGCTCGCCGAGCGCCCGCGCCGCCGTCAGCAGCTCGAACGTGCTCTTCTTGATCTCACCCTCGAGGTGGTCGACGAGGACCAGTACCTCAGCCATGACTCTCCGTCTCCCTCTCTCAGATGAGCTTCTGGGACACCAGGTAGCCGGCGATCTTCTGGCCGCCGTCGCCCTCGTCGGTGACCTTCTCGCCTGCGCTCTTCGGCGGCTTCGGCTGCGACGAGGTCACGGCCGACAGCGCGTTGGCCAGCCCGACCTCCGACGGGTCGATCCCCGCGTCCGCGAGCCCAAGCGTGGTGACCGGCTTCTTCTTGGCCGCCATGATCCCCTTGAACGACGGGTACCGCGGCTCGTTGATCTTCTCCCCGACGCTCACCACGGCCGGCAGCTCCGCGGTCAGGGTGGTGATGCCGTCGTCGGTCTCCCGCTTCACGGTGACCGACGAGCCCTCCACCGTGACCTCACGGGCGTGCGTCAACGCGGGCAGGCCCAGCACGTCGGCCAGCATCGCCGGCACCGCGGCGGACCGGCCGTCGGATGCCTCGTTGCCCGCGATCACCAGATCGACGCCCTCGACGGTGCCGACCGCCTTCGCCAGCGCCCGTGCCGTCTGCACCGCGCACGAGCCCGCGAGGGCCTCGTCCGACAGGTGCACCGCCTTGTCGGCGCCCATCGAGAGGGCCTTGCGGATCGCGTCGGTCGCCCGGTCCGGACCCATGGTGAGCACCGTGACCTCGGAGCCGTCGTTGGCTTCCTTCAGCTGCAGGGCGGCCTCGACCGCCCGCTCGTTGATCTCGTCCAGCACCGCGTCGGTGGCGTCGCGGTCCAAGGTGCCATCGGACCGCAGCTTCCGCTCCGAGTACGTGTCGGGCACCTGCTTGACCAGCACGACGATGTTCATCGGACCTCTTCGACCTCCTGCCGGTGCGGACGTGCCGCGATGGGCCTGTCGGACGCTCGGCGTCCCCGCGCCGAAAGTGCTACCAAACATGCCATCATGCGGCGGGTTCGGCGCGGCGGGCGCCCGGTTCGGGCAATTGTTACCGGCGAGTAGCTGCGCGGCAAACGTCCCGCAGGTGAGACTCCTCACCCATGCCGTGTGAGCAGGGTGACGGTGGGTAACTCTCGCCAATGGCACTTCTGAACCGAATCCGCGCATTCCTCGTCAGCCCCCAGGGCAGGCGCCTCACCGATCAGGGCAGGCGCATGGCCGCCGACCCCCGCAACCGCCAGCGCGCACGCGGCTTCCTCTCCCGCCTCCGCAGGCACTGATCCGTCCGGGGGGCGGACGGGAACGCCGACGGGCGAACCTGACGCGCCGGGTACACGCACGGGCCGATCCGCGAGTACTGTCCGGCCACCCGACCCGCGGAGCCGCCCATGTCCGTTCCGGCACGACCCGGGCGCACCCGCCTCGCCACCTCCCGACAGGCGTTCGGTGGCACTGTGGTGGGTGTGGTCGATCCCGCCCCTCTCCGGCTGCCCCGGCCTCCGGGACGGTGCAGATGATCGTCACCGGCTACGACGACCGCCAGGGCTGCGGCTACGTCCTGCGCACCGGCCCCGACGCCGCTGACGGCTTCCCGATCGGCGAGGAGGTCAGCCACGACGGCATCGCCGTGCGCGCCACCCCGGAGCTCGCCGCGCTGCTGCGCGACGCACTGCGCAGCCGGCCCACCGCCCTGCTCAGCTGGCAGGGACCGCGGGTGCCGCTCACGCTCGAGGACGCCACGCTCCTCGCCTGGCTCATGCACGACGTCGGCGGCGTCCTGTCCGTCCGCGGCGCGCCGCGCCCCATACCTCCGGGCTGAGCCCGGTACGGCAGCCTCGGACCACCGGCACCGCCCTTATGGTGTGCCGCCGTGACCGTCGCGCGTTCCGTCGCCCTGTTCGTACTGGCCGCGCTGGCCGAGATCGGCGGCGCGTGGCTCGTCTGGCAGGGGGTGCGGGAACACCGCGGCCTGCTCTGGGTCGGGGCAGGCGTGCTCGCACTCGGCGCGTACGGGTTCGTCGCGACCCTGCAGCCGGACCCCAACTTCGGGCGGATCCTCGCCGCGTACGGGGGCGTGTTCGTGGCCGGCTCGCTGCTGTGGGGGGTGGTCCTCGACGGCTTCCGGCCCGACCGCTACGACGTCATCGGCGCCGTGGTCTGCCTCGTCGGGGTCGCCGTGATCATGTATGCCCCCCGCCCGGCCTGAGATGGTCTGCACGTGACCCCCGACGCGACCCTCCCCCTCACCGGCGAGCGCACGGTGCCGGGCATCCCGGAGGAGAACTACTGGTTCCGCCGGCACGAGGCGGTGTACGTCGCGCTGCGGGACCGGTGCGCGGGGGCGCTCGTGCTGGAGGCGGGCTGCGGCGAGGGGTACGGCGCCGGCATGCTCGCCGAGGTCGCGGCCCGCGTCCTCGCGCTGGACCTCGACCCGACGACGGCGGCGCACGTCGCCCGCCGCTACTCCGGCACCGCCGTCGCGCGGGCCAACCTCGTCGCTCTGCCCGTCCGCGACCGCAGCATCGACGCCGTGGTCTCGCTGCAGGTGATCGAGCACCTGTGGGAGCAGGAGCGGTTCCTGCGCGAGTGCTCCCGGGCGCTGCGCCCGGGCGGGACCCTGATGCTGTCGACGCCCAACCGGCTCACCTTCTCCCCCGGCCGGGACACCCCGCTCAACCCGTTCCACACCCGGGAGCTGTCCGCGGCGGAGCTCGCCGGGCTCGTCCGGGACGCGGGCTTCGCCGACGTCGAGGTCCACGGCCTGCACCACGGGCCACGGCTGCGCGCGCTCGACGCCCGCCACGGGGGCTCGATCGTCGACGCCCAGGTGGCAGTGGCGCTCGGCGGCGGGACGTGGCCCCCCGCGCTGCGTGCGGACGTCGAGTCGGTGACGGTCGAGGACTTCGTGCTCGGGTCCGCGGATGTCGACACGAGCCTCGACCTGCTCGTGCTGGCGACCCGGCCCGTAGCGTCCACCCGATGAGCGAGCCCGTCGGGACGTTCTGCCTCGTGCTGCACAGCCACCTGCCCTGGCTCGCGCACCACGGGCGGTGGCCCGTCGGGGAGGAGTGGCTCTACCAGTCCTGGTCGCACGCCTACCTGCCCGTCATCGACGTGGTGCGCCGGCTGGCCGCCGAGGGCAGGCGAGAGCTGCTGACGCTCGGCGTCACGCCGGTGCTCGCGGCCCAGCTCGACGACCCGCACTGCCTGCGCGGCGTGCACGACTGGCTCGGCGGCTGGCTGCTGCGCGCGCACGGCGCCGCGGCCCGGCTGCCCGAGCTCGCCGCGCGGGAGCACCGCGCGGCGACGGACGCGCTGGAGGTGTTCGAGCGCGACTGGCGCCACGGCGCGTCCCCACTGCTGCGCGCGTTGACCGATGCCGGCGCGCTGGAGCTGCTCGGCGGCCCGGCGACGCACCCGTTCGGCCCGCTGCTCCAGCCCGAGGTCCGCGCGTTCGCGCTGGAGACCGGGCTCACCGACGCCGCGGTCCGGCTCGGCGCCCGGCCGGCCGGGATCTGGGCGCCCGAATGCGGCTACGCGCCCGGGATGGAGTGCGGGTACGCCGCGGCGGGGGTGCGGCGCTTCCTCGTCGACGGCCCGGCGCTCCAGGGCGACACCGCGCTCGCCCGGCCCGTCGGCGACTCGGACGTCCTGGCCTTCGGCCGGGACCTGGACGTGACCTACCGGGTCTGGTCGCCGCGGTCCGGCTACCCCGGCGGCCCGGACTACCGCGACTTCCACACCTACGACCACCCGTCGGGCCTCAAGCCGGCACGCGTGACGGGGCGGCGGGTGCCATCGGAGGCCAAGCGGCCGTACGACCCGGCGCGCGCCACCGCCGCGGTCGCGCGCGACGCCGCCGACTTCGTCCGAGTGGTCCGCGAGCGGCTCGTCGCGCTGCGCGAACGCCTCGGGCGGCCGGGACTCACCGTGGCGGCGTTCGACACCGAGCTGTTCGGGCACTGGTGGCACGAGGGCCCGGCGTGGCTGGAGACCGTGCTGCGCGCCCTGCCCGACGCCGGGGTGCGGGTCTCGACGCTGCGCGGCGCCGCGGCCGCCGGGCTCGTCGGCGAACCGGTGGCGCTGCCGCCGTCTTCATGGGGATCGGGCAAGGACTGGCGGGTGTGGGCCGGACCGCAGGTCGCCGACCTCGTTGCGCAGCAGGAAGGGGTGCAGAAGGCATTGCTCGGTGCGGTGGCCCCGGGTCTCGCCCGCGACCCGGTCCGCGACGCGCTCGCCACCGAGGCGCTGCTCGCGCTGTCGAGCGACTGGGCGTTCATGGTCAGCAAGGACTCGGCGGCCGGCTACGCGCGCGAGCGTGCGGCGGGGCACGCCGCACGCGTCGAGGAGCTCGCCGCCCTGCTGGCCGCGGGCCGCCGCCGCGCCGCCGAGCGCCGGATCGCGAGCTGGGGCGGCGACGACGCCGTCTTCGGCCACCTCGACGCCCGCCGCCTGCTCCCCGCTGCCCTCCCCTGAGCGGCGCGACTCGCGTACACCCACAGCGCAACTCGCGTACACGCAGAGCGCGACTCGCGTACACGCAGAGCGCGACTCGCGGGCGGAGGGCGACCCGGGCCCGCGAGTCGCGCGCTGAGTGCGCGCGAGTCGCGGTCTGGGTGCGTGCGAGTCGCGCTTCGAGTGCGCGCGAGTTGGGGTCCGGGTGCAAGCACTCCGTGCCGCTACCCACCGGTAGGTTCCCACCGTGCGCGTGCTGATGGTCTCCTGGGAGTACCCGCCGGTCGTGGTCGGCGGCCTCGGCCGGCACGTGCACGCCCTCGCCACGGAGCTCGCGGCGGCCGGGCACGACGTCGTCGTGCTCTCGCGGCAGCCCGGGGGGAGCGACGCCGCGACGCACCCGACCGCCGACGAGGTGCTGGACGGGGTGCGCGTGCTGCGCGTCGCCGAGGACCCGCTGCACCTGGAGTTCGACCGCGACATGGTGGCCTGGACGCTCGCGATGGGGCACGGGATGCTGCGGGCCGCGCTGACCCGGTTGATCCCGCACTGGCGTCCGGACGTGGTGCACGCCCACGACTGGCTCGTCGCGCACCCGGCCATCGCGCTGGCGGACGTGCTCGAGGTCCCGCTCGTCGCGACGATCCACGCCACCGAGGCGGGCCGGTACGCGGGCTGGCTCTCGTCGCCGCTGTCGAGGCAGGTGCACTCGGCCGAGTGGTGGCTGGCGCGCCGCGCCGACACGTTGATCACTTGCTCCGCCGCGATGCGCGCCGAGGTGGCCGAGCTGTTCGAGGTCGACCCCGATCCGATCGTGGTGCTGCACAACGGCATCGCGCAGCGGAGCTGGCGGGCGAATGCGGCGCGCGTGCGTGACGTGCGGGAGCGCTACGCGCCTGGCGATGCGCCCGTGCTGCTCTACTTCGGCCGGCTGGAGTACGAGAAGGGCGTGCACGACCTGATCGCAGCGCTGCCCCGGATCCGGCGCGCCCACCGGGGCACCCGGCTGGTGGTGGCCGGCACCGGCACCGCGCACGACCAGCTGGTGGCCGCCGTCGAGACCCACCGGGTACGGCGCAGCGTCACCTTCACGGGGCACCTGCCCGACGCCGACCTGGCGGCCCTGCTCCGCGCGGTGGACGCCGTGGTGCTGCCGAGCCGCTACGAGCCGTTCGGGATCGTGGCGCTGGAGGCGGCCGCGGCGGGCGCACCGCTCGTGGCCTCGACGGCGGGCGGGCTCGGCGAAGTGGTGGTGGACGGGGAGACCGGGGTGTCGTTCGCGCCGGGGGACGTGGCGGGCCTTGCCGGGGCGGTCGGCAGGGTGCTCGCGGATCCGGCAGCAGCGGCCCGGAGGGCCCGCGCCGCGCGGAAGCGTCTGGGGAGCGCGTTCGAGTGGAGCCGGATCGCGGCCGACACGGCGTCCGTGTACGCGGCGGCGAGCTGCGGCGGCCCGGCCGAGCTGGGCCGCCCGAAGATCCCTACGGGGAACGTCTTCGGGCGGGACTAGCTCGGCTCAGGCCGCGTCGCTGCGCAGCACTTCGAGCGCAGCGTCGGGGTACTCGCTGGCGAGCAGCTCCACGAGGTCGTCGCGGTTCTCGCCGACCGCTGCGTTCACCGCGAAGGTGTACTCCTCCTCGAGTGCCTGCAAACGGCGGACGGTGGCGTCCTTCATGGTCGGAACGCTTCCTCTCGGAACGGGGTGTGATTCCACCGTGATTAACGGAGGCTCCCCCTGCTTCGTTCCCGGAGACGATGTCCGCATGCCGGAGGTCACAACGATTCAGAGCGCATGAGCCTCGCCTCGACGGCCGCCGCGGACTTGCGCGCGATGTCGGCGAGCGCGGCGCGCCGCTGCGCTGCGGCCTCGTAGTCGGCCTTCCGGTCGCGCACCACACGGGCCGGTGCCCCCACCGCGATCGAGTACTCCGGCACGTCTCCGCGCACCACGGCGTGCGCGCCGAGCACGCAACCGCGGCCGACGCGGGATCCGCGCAGCACGGTCGACTTGACGCCGAGCCAGCAGTCGGGCCCGATCCGCACCGGCGTCTTGACGATGCCCTGGTCCTTGATCGGGAGGTGGACGTCCTCGGTGCGGTGGTCGAAGTCGGTGACGTACACCCAGTCGGCGACGATCGTGGCGGAGCCGATCTCGACGTCCAGGTAGCAGTTGATCGTGTTCTCCCGCCCGAGCACGACCTTGTCGCCGATGCGCAGCGAGCCCTCGTGGCACCGGATCGCGTTGCCGTCGCCGACGTGGACCCACCGGCCGATCTCCAGCCGCCCGTAGCCGGGGCGAGCGTGCAGCTCGACGCGCTTGCCGAGGAAGACCATGCCGCGCAGCACCACGTGCGGGTTGGCGATGCGGAACCGCAGCAGCCGCCAGTAGCGCACCAGGTACCAGGGCGTGTAGGCGCGGTGGCGCAGCACCCAGCGCAGCGACGCGAGCGTGACGAAGCGGGCCTGCCGCGGGTCGCGCCTGCCTGCGCGGGCCCACCTGTGACGCAACGGCGCGCCCCACATGCTCGTCATGACCGCGACCCTATGACGTCGGTCCGGGCCGCTTGCGTCAGCGGCGGTGATCGGCGAACGTCTTGCGGCGTGTCCCGGATCGCCGTGATCGGCAGCGTCAACCTCGACCTCGTGGCCCGGGTGCCGCGCCTGCCCGAAGCCGGTGAGACGCTCGCGGCGAGCGGGCTGCAGCGGGTGCCCGGCGGCAAGGGCGCCAACCAGGCGCTGGCTGCGCGGCGGCTCGGCGCCGACGTCACGATGGTGGCCGCGGTGGGGGCCGACGCGGCAGCCGACGAGGCGCTCGCCCTGCTCACCGCCGACGGGGTGCGGCTCGATCGCCTGCGCCGCGAGCCGGACGAGCCCACCGGGCACGCGCTGATCACCGTGGACGACGCGGGCGAGACCACGATCGTGGTGATCGCGGGCGCCAACGCCACCCTGTCCGTCGCGCCCGACGACGTCCGGGACGCCGACGCGGTGCTCACCGTCCTGGAGATCCCCGACACCGCCGTGACCGACGCGGTGCGCCACGCCTCGGGAATGGTCGTGCTCAACGCGGCCCCCGCGCGCCCGCTGGACCCGGAGCTGATCCGCCGCGTCGACCTCGTGGTGGTCAACTCGGCCGAGTACGCCGCGATCGAGGGCCTCGACGCCGCGGGCGCGGTCGCCGTGACGTACGGCGGCAAGGGCGCGGTGCTGCGGCGTGGTGGGCGCGAGGTGGCTCGTGCGGAGCCGCCAGCCGTCACCGTGGTGGACGGCACCGCGGCGGGCGACACCTTCACCGCGGCGCTCGCCGTCGCGCTGCTCGACGGCGCCTCCGACGAGGAGGCGCTGCGCCGGGCCTGCGCCGCCGGGGCGCTGGCCGTGACCAAGGCGGGCGCGCAGCCGTCGCTGCCCACCGCCGCCGAGCTGGAGGCCGTTCTGTGAGCGCTGTGCCTACGCCGATCGTGATCGACACCGACCCGGGGGTCGACGACGCCGTCGCGATCATGCTGGCGCTCGCCTCGCCGGAGGTGGAGCTGAAGGCGATCACCACCGTGTTCGGCAACGTCGCCCTGGACGCCACCACGGCGAACGCGGGCCGCCTGCTCGCGCTCTGCGACCGGACCGACATCCCGATCGCCATCGGTGCCGCCCGGCCGCTCGTGCACCCGCAGCGCGAGCTGGCGGCGGAATGGCACGGCAACGACGGCCTCGGCGGCCGGGCGGCCACGCTGCCCCTTCCCGTGCCCCCTGGCACGGACACCGCGATCGAGCTGCTCGCCGACGTGCTGCGCACCTCCGAACAGCCGGTGACGCTCGTGCCGATCGGACCGCTCACCAACATCGCGCTCCTGCTCGCGGCGCACCCCGAACTGGCACCGCGGATCGGCCGGATCGTCTGGATGGGCGGGTCGCTGGGCGCGGGCAACACGAGCGGCGTCGCCGAGTTCAACGCCCACTGCGACCCGGAGGCCGCGCACCGCGTGCTCACCCAGTCCGACGTGCCGGTCACGATGGTGCCGCTGGACCTCACGCTGCGCTGCCCCGCGGGCCCCGAGTGGATCGAGGCGCTCGCCGGCTCCGGGCCCCGGTGCGCCGCGCTCGCCGGGGTGATCACGCACTACCGGGCGGCGTTCCGCGAGCGGTACGGCATCGACGCGGTGGCCGTGCACGACGCGGTGGCGGTGCTGGAGGCCGTGCTTCCCGGGACCCTGCGCACCACCCCGAAGCCGGTCGCGGTGGCCTGCGACGTCGGCCCGGCCCGCGGCGCGACCGTCGGAATGGCGGACGGCTCCGGCCCGCCGGTGCAGGTGGCCCTGGACGCCGACACCGACAAGGTGCTCGCGGAGATCCTGGAGCGCCTGCGCCGCCTCGGCTGAGAGCGACGCCCCAGCTTCAGGCCAGGCCGTGCTCGATCGCGTAGCGGACCAGCGCGGCCCTGCTGTGCAGGTGCAGCTTGCGCAGCACGTTCTGCACGTGGTTCTCCACCGTGCGCGGGGAGAGCACGAGCCGGGTGGCGATCTGGCGCGCGGTGAGCCCCTCGACGACGAGCCGCACAACGTCGGACTCCCGCTCGGTGAGCTGGCGCTCGCGCTCGGCGGCTGGCCTGCCGAACTCCTCGAGCAGCACGTCGGCGAGACCCGGGCTGAACACGACCTCACCGGCCGCGGTGCGCCGGACCGCGCCGGCCAGCTCGGCGGGTGCCACGGGACCGGCGAGATGGCTGGTGGCACCTGCCCGCACGGCGGCGAGGGCGACGGTGTGGTCGGTCGCGGCGGAGAGCGTGAGCAGCGGCACCTGCGGCACCGCGACGGCCAGCTCGGCGACGGCGTCGAGGGTGGCGGCTTCGCCGTCGAGCTCGACGACGACGACCTGCGGCCTGCGCTCCTCCACGAGCGGGAGCGCCCCCGACGGATCGGTGCTTCCGGCCACGTCGACCCCGCCACGGGCCAGGGCCGCCGCGACGTGAGGGACGGCGAGCGTGGCGGTGACGAGCACGGCCGAAGCGGGAGCGTTCATCCGGCCGACGCCGCCAACCGCCGCTCGATCATGTCCGGATCCTCCCAAAGAGGGACGCGTCGCGGAGCCGGTTGCGTCGTGATCACCCTTACGGCGCATCCGGTCACGCGCCGTGCTCACTCCTCGACGATGCCCTTCTCGATCGCGTACCGGGCGAGCTGCACCCGGTTGTGCAGCTGGAGTTTGCGCAACGTGCTCTGTACGTGGGTCTCGACGGTGCGGTGCGATACACCGAGCCGTTCCCCGATCTGCCGCGCGGTGAGACCCTTCGCGACCAGGCGCAACACGTCCGTCTCACGCTCGGTGAGCGCGGGGACCTCCGGGCCGGACCGCTCGGCGCCAGCGAGCCTGCGGTACTCCCCGAGCACGAGGCCCGCGAGGCCCGGCGTGAACACCGGGAAGCCGTCGGCCGTGCGCTGCACGGCCGCGAGCAGCTCCTCGGCGCTCGCGGACTTCACGAGGTAGCCGGCCGCCCCCGCCTTGACCGCTTCGAGGACGTCGGTGTGCTCGCCGCTCGCCGAGAGCACGAGGATCCGGGTGTCGGGCAGCGCGTCCAGGATGCCCTCGATCGCCTGCACCCCGGACTTCTCGCCGAGGTTCAGGTCCATCAGCACGACCCGCGGCCGCACGGCGCGGGCGATCCGGACGGCGGCGTCCGCGTCCGGGGCCGTGGCCACGACGTCGAGCCCGCGCTCGGTGAGGTCGCGGGCCACGCCCTCCCGCCAGATCGGGTGGTCGTCGACCACCATCACCGTGATCCCGTCGGTCACGCCAGGTCCTTCCGCAGCTCGACGATCCACTCGGTGCCGCCGGGCCCGGTGTCGCACGTGATCGTGCCACCCAGGTCCCGCACCCGGCCGCGCATCGACCGGGCCACCCCGAGCCGCCCCTGCGCCTCGGCGGCGGCCAACCTGCCTTCGGGGATGCCCGGCCCCTCGTCCCTGACGCTGATCTCCACCTCGGACCCGACGTCCTCGAGCAGCACCCAGGCGGGCGCGTCCGGGCCGACGTGCAGCGCGACGTTCGCCAGTGCGGCGCTCACCACGGCCACCAGCTCGTCCACGGTGTGGGCCGGCAGCTCGACGGTGTGCGCGGGCGCCGACACGGTGACGCGGGAGGACGCGAGCACGCGCAGCGCGGCCGCGAGGTCACGCCTGCCCCGCTCGTCGACGGGCGCCGACCCGGTGGTGAGCAGCGTGCGCAACGCGACCTCCTGCTCCCCCGCCAGCGCGCCGAGCTCGCCTGCCGGGCCACCGAGCTCCGCGCCGCGACGCCGCACGTACCCGAGCACCTGCAGCACCCCGTCGTGCACGGCGCGGGCCAGCCGCTCCCGCTCGGCCATCGCGGCCTCGGAGGCGACGGCGCGGCGCACGCGCTCGGCGGAGCGGCGCAGCACGATGGAGGCGAACCCGATGGTCAGCCCGGCGAGCGCGAGCAGCTCGATGTCGTGCAGCTCGGCCTCCAGCCGGGCCTGGAAGCCCACGAGCGAAGCGGACATGACCGCAGCGCCGATCAACCCGCCGGGGATCCCGAAGGCGACCGCACAGGCCAGCACCGCGCCGGACGTCCAGATCGAGCCCATCACCGGCGCGTCGGCCGCGAGCTGCGCCGGGGTCTGCACCAGCGGCGTCGTGGCCATGACCGCGCACGTCACGGCGATGTCGGCGGCGGCGACCCACCCGCGCCGATCCGACGACCCCGTCGGCCGACGCAGGTAGGCGTAGCCGGAGGCGGCCGTCCACGCGGTCATCACGACGAGCACCGCGACCGCCCCGGCGGGCGAGGCGTACTCGGGCAGGGTCAGCAGCACGCCTGCCACGGCGCTGACCAGCGTCAGGACCCGGTAGACGAGCATCCCGCGCCACAGGGGCTCGAGCGGGTGCTCGACGTAGGCACCGGGGAGGATCACGGCGCCAGCATGCCGCGAGCGCCCGGCCCGGCCATCAGCAGGACTACGGAGTGGCCGACGCATCCGCGGCCCGGCCGCAGCCGTGACCGCGTTCGAACTCAGGCTTTCGTCCCGGTCACCAGCGCGTTGTAGTACCACGCCCTCGGCACCACCCGCGACAGCACGTTCGCGTCGAGCCAGGACAGCCCCAGCCAGGACCGGTAGGCGAACATCGCCCAGCCCCACCCGAGCTTCCCGGGGGGCACCGCGGCCTCGAACGTGCGCACCGGCCAGCCGAGCATCGCCGCGGTGAGCTCCTCGGTGACGACCCGCGCGTCCCGGGCGCCCGCCCGGCGCGCGGTGGCCTCCAGCGCGGCCGGGTCGAACACGTGGATGTCCACCACCGCCTCCAGCGCCGCCGCCCGCGACGACTCGTCGAGCTCCTCCTGCGGTCGCCGCCAGCCCTGCAGCGGGGGCAGCCGGGTGACGGTCGTGACCGCCTTCCACGTCAGCGCGCCGAGCCTGCGGGCGTACCAGTCGCCGACCCGCGTCGGTTCCCCGGCGAACACGAATCGCCCGCCCGGCTTGAGGACGCGCAGCACCTCGCGCAGCGCCAGCTCGACGTCCGGGATGTGGTGCAGCACCGCGTGCCCGACGACGAGGTCGAACGTCTCGTCGTCGTACGGGATGCGCTCGGCGTCGGCGACCCGGCCGTCGACGTCCAGGCCCAGGTGCTCTGCGTTGCGCAGGGCGGCCTGCACCATGCCCGGCGAGAGGTCGGTCACGGATCCGCGCGCCGCCACACCCGCCTGCATGAGGTTGAGCAGGAAGAAGCCGGTGCCGGACCCCAGCTCGAGCGCCCGCTCGTACGGCCAGCCCGAATCGCCCGCTGCGTGGCGGAAGCGGTCGGCGGCGTAGGTGATGCAGCGCTCGTCGTAGGAGATCGACCACTTCTCGTCGTAGGTGCCGGCCTCCCAGTCGTGGTAGAGCACGTTGGCCAGCTTCCGGTCGTGCCGGGCCGCGGCCACCTGCTCGGGGGTGGCGTGCGGGTTCGGTGCCGGGTCTGGCGCGCTCATGGGCAGGGACCCTATCCCCAGCGTGACTAGGATCAGTGGCGATGAACGAGTCGCACCGACCACGCACGCCGGGTCCCGCCGCCCCGGGTCCCGCCGCCCCGGGTACGGCCGTTCCGCACGGGGCATGGAGCGGGAGCCACCAGCCGGTGACGCCGACCGCGGGCCACGCTGTGGTCATCGCGGTCACGATCGCGCTCTCCGCCGCCCTCGTCGCGGGCAGCGGGGCCGCGGGCGGTGGCCTCATCACCCTGCTCGTGCTGCTGCTCGCCATCGCCGCGCTCGTGGTCCCGGTCGGGATCGCGATCATCCTCTGGGCACCGGCGCGGCCACTGACGCGGGCGCTGCTCGCCGGGGCGGGCGTCGCATGCCTGCTGCTGCTCGGGTGGGGCGTGGTCCGCATCGCCGCGGTCTGGCCGACGGTCACGTTCCCGTGGTGAGCTCGTAGGCAGGACCGGCGCGGTCACCGGCCGGTGAACTCGGCCTTCCCCGGCCCCTTGGCCACGAACGACTCCATGCCGATCCGCCGGTCGTCGGTGGCGAACAGCGCGGCGAAGAGCTCGGCCTCCAGGTCGAGGCCGGTGCGCAGGTCGGTGTCGAGCCCGCCGTCGATCGCCTTCTTCGCCGCGGCGAGCGCGATGGCCGGCCCGTTCACGAACTGCTCGGCCCACCGCCGGGCCGCCGCGTAGACCTCGTCGGCGGGGACGACCTCGTCCACCAACCCGATCTCGAGCGCCTCCTTCGCCTCGACCATCCGCCCGGTGTAGATCAGGTCCTTGGTGCGGGACGGGCCGATGAGCCGCGCCATCCGCTGCGTGCCGCCGCCGCCCGGGATGATGCCGAGCAGGATCTCCGGTTGCCCGAGCTTGGCGTTGTCGCCGCAGACACGCCGGTCGCAGCCGAGAGCCACCTCCATGCCGCCGCCGAGTGCATAGCCGGTGATGGCCGCGACCGTGGGCTTCGGAACCTCGGAGAGCGCCCCGAAACAGGCCGAGAGCCGCCGCGCGACCGGGGCCATGTCTGCGTAGGACAGACCGGCCATCTCCTTGATGTCGGCCCCGGCGGCGAACACCTTCTCGCCCCCGTAGACGATCACGGCGCGCACGTCGGCGCGGCGGGTGGCCTCCTCCGCGGCGGCCTTCAGCTCCTCCTGCACCTGCCGGTTGAAGGCGTTCATCGGCGGCCGGTCCAGCCGGATGGTGCCGATGCCGCCCTCGACGTCGAGCCTCACGAATTCGGTCACGCCCGCGACAGTAATGCCTCCGCCAACTCGACCGGCCTGCTGAGCGCGAGCAGGTGCCCGCCCGGCAGCTCCTCGACCTCGACGCCGGGCAGCCGCCGCGCCACCACCCGGCGCTGGAACTCCAGCGGGAAGAACCGGTCCTCGCGCCCCTGGAGGAACCGCGTCGGCACGTCCGGCCATGACGCCAGCGGCCACGGCTTCTCGAACGGGGTGCCGGACTGGTCCGCGGCACCCGCGATCGCCTCCCGGGCGATGTCCGGCGGGACGTCGTGGAAGAAGTCGACGAGCGGGTCGAACGTGTCAGCGGTCCGGCCCTCGCGCTCGGCGTACGCGGCGCGCGCCGCGACCTGACCGGTCACCTCCCACCAGTCGCCCGCGGACTCGCCCGGCTTCGGGACCATCGCGTTTAGCAGCACGATCCGCTCCACCGGCACCCGCTCGGCCACGAGCGGCACGGTGAACCCACCGAGCGACTGGCCGACCAGGACGAGGCCGCCGCGGCGGTCCCCGATCGCCGCGACCACAGCCTCGGCGTACTCCGCGAGCCCGGCGTCGTCGTCGGCGGCCGGGAGATCCACCGCGATCGCCTCGTGGCCCCTGGCCCGCAGCTCGGGGACGAGCCGGTGCCAGTACCACGCCTGCCCGCCCGCGCCGGGGACCAGCACGAATGTGCTCATCACCGCCCCCTCCGCTCGAAATCGTCGGCCGTGCTCCCGCCCGGGAAGCGGGTGGTGAAGTAGAGCACGCCCACCCTGACCGTCAGCGGAGCCAGGCGGTGTAGCGGCCCCTCCGCTTCTGCACCGCGAGGGGCAGGTTGAAGGTCGTGCTCAGGTTCTCGTCGGTCAGGACGTCGTCCATGAGGCCTGCGGCCACCACCGCCCCCTCGCGCAGCAGCAGCGCGTGGCTGTAGCCGACCGGGATCTCCTCGACGTGGTGGGTGACCAGCACCGAAGCGGGGGCGTCCGGGTCGGCGGCGAGCCCGGCGAGGCGAGCGACGAGGTCCTCGCGCCCGCCCAGGTCGAGACCGGCGGCGGGCTCGTCGAAGAGGATCAGCTCCGGGTCGGTCATGAGGGCGCGGGCGATCAGGGTGCGCTTGCGCTCCCCCTCCGACAGGGTGCCGTACTCGCGGTCGGCGAACCCGCGCATGCCCATGGCGGCGAGCAGGTCGTCGGCGCGATCGGTGTCGGAGGCGTCGTAGCGCTCGCGCCAGCGGCCGAGCACTCCCCAACCGGCGCTCACGACGACGTCGCGCACCCGCTCGTCGTTCGGCACGCGCAGTCCCAACGCGGAGGACGTGAGCCCGATGCGCGTGCGCAGCTCGAACACGTTGACGCGCCCGAGCTGCTCACCGAGCACGTGCACCGTGCCGGCCGTGGGGTGCAGCTCGGCTGCGGCGAGGCGCAGCAGGGTGGTCTTGCCGGCGCCGTTCGGGCCGAGGACCACCCAGCGTTCGTCGAGCTCGACCGTCCAGTCGATGTCACGCAACAGGGTGTTGGCCCCGCGGCGGACGGTGACCCCCGACATCCGGACGACGGTGTCCGCAAGATCACCCGCAGCGGGCAGGGACTCAAAGCTTGATCCGGGCGCAGCCACGGGGCATATCCTCGCCGATCGTGCCGGTCTTCCCGCTGGGTGCCCATGCCGACGACGGTGGTGTGCGCTTCGCTGTCGCCTCCACCAGCGCCGATGCCGTCGAGGTGTGCCTCGTCGACGGTTTGGACGACTCCCTGTCCGAGAAGCGGGTGGCGCTCACGGAGCGCACGTTCGGCGTGTGGCACGGGTACGTCGAAGGGGTGAGGCCCGGCCAGCGCTACGGCTATCGCGTCCACGGTCCGTACCGGCCGTGGGAGGGGGTGCGGGCGAACTCCGCGAAGATCCTGGTCGACCCGTACGCGCGCCGGATCACCGGCACGGTCACCGACCTGCGCGCCGCGCGGGGCTGGGTGGACGACCCGATGACCGGCCTGCCGAGCACCGTCGACTCGCTGGGGCACGTGCCGCTGTCGGTGGTCACGGCACCGGACGGGTCGGCTCCTGGTCCTCGTCCCGACGTCCCGTGGTCGGAGACGGTGATCGCCGAGCTGCACGTGCGCGGCTACACCAAGCTGCACCCGGAGGTGCCGCCCGAGCACCGCGGCACGTACCTCGGACTCGCCCACCCGGCCGTGATCGAGCACCTGTGCCGGCTCGGCGTCACCGCCGTCGAGCTGCTGCCGGTCGCGGCGAGCGCGGACGAGCCGCCGCTCCTCGAGCGCGGTCGCCCGAACTACTGGGGCTACGCCACGCTGGGCTTCCTCGCGCCCAACGCGCGGTACGCGAGCCGGCCGGGCGCCGAGATCGAGGAGTTCCGGACGATGGTCGCGGCGCTGCACGCCGCGGGCATCGAGGTGATCCTCGACATCGTGCCGAACCACACGGCGGAGGGCGGGGTCGGCGGCACCACGCTGTCCTACCGCGGGCTGGATGCCCCCGCCTACTACTCGCTGCGCACCGACGGCCACGACGCCGACATCACCGGCACCGGCAACACCCTGGACGCCGGCTCGCCCACGGTCATCCGGCTGGTGTGCGACGCGATGCGGCACTGGGTCACGGTGATGGGCGTCGACGGCTTCCGCATCGACCTGGCCAGCGTGCTCGGCAGGCCCCGCTCCGGCCCCTTCGACCCGCACGGGCCGCTGCTCACGGCGATCGCGGTCGACCCCGTCCTGTCCACCGTGAAGCTCATCGCCGAGCCGTGGGACGCCACGGGCGAGGGCTATCGGGTCGGCGGGTTCGGCGTGGCGTGGTCGGAGTGGAACGGGCGCTACCGCGACGCCGTGCGCGACTTCTGGCGTGGCCACGGCAGCATGGGTGAGGTCGCGTCCCGGCTCGCCGGCAGCTCCGACCTGTACCGGATCTCGGGGCGGCGGCCGTGGGCGTCGATCAACTTCGTCACCGCGCACGACGGGTTCACGCTGCGCGACCTGCTCTCCTACGAGCGCAAGCACAACGAGGCCAACGGCGAGGACAACCGCGACGGCACCGACGACAACCGCTCGCAGAACTTCGGCGAGGAGGGCGAGACCGCCTCCCCGGTGCGCGCCGCCCGCAGGCTCGCCACGGCACGGGCGATGCTCGGCACGCTGCTGCTGTCCACGGGCACGCCGATGCTGCTGGGCGGCGACGAGCTGTGGCGCACCCAGCGGGGCAACAACAACGCGTACTGCCTGGACGACGAGACGTCCTGGGTGGACTGGACGCGGCGGGACGAGGCCCTCGCGGCGTTCACCGCCCGGGTGGCGCGGATCCGGCACAGCTCCCCGGCACTGCACCGCGACCGGTTCTACCGCGACGGCGAGGTGCTCTGGTGGCACCCGTCCGGGCGCCGGCTCACCGGGCCCGACTGGCACGACGCGGGCCTGCACACGATCGGGCTCCTGCGCGGCGAGTGGCTGCTGCTCCTGCACGCGGGCACGGAGGCGGTGGCGGCCACCCTGCCCCCTGGCGGCCCCTTCACACCGGAGCTGGACAGCACCCGATCCGACGGCGTCCCGGCCACCTCGCGCCCGCTCCTCGGCGGGGCCACGATCACGCTCCCGCCGCGCTCGCTGCTGCTGCTCCGCACCCCGTGACCGGACCCGTGCGCCGGCGTACGCCCGGCGCGGACACCGACGTGCTCGCCGTGATCGCGGCGGGCGGCGTGCTCGGGGCGGAGGCCCGCTACGCGCTCGGCGTGCTGCTCCCCCACAGCGGCGACGAGTGGCCGTGGTCGACGCTGCTGGTCAACGTCTCGGGCTGCGTGCTGATCGGCGCGCTCATGGTCGTCATCACCGAGCTGGCGTACGGGCACCGGCTGCTCCGCCCGTTCCTCGGTGTCGGCGTGCTGGGCGGCTACACCACGTTCTCGACGGCCACCGTGGAAGTCCTGTCGCTGATGAGCGCGGGCCGATCGGGCGCCGCAGTCGGTTACGTCGTCGCGACGCCGGTGCTGGCCGTGCTCGGCTGCGGGCTCGGGGTCGTCACCACGCGGCTCGTCACCGGCCGCTCGCCGCGCCGCCCGGAGGCCGCCCGGTGAACGCCACGACCGCGCTCTGGGTGGGCCTCGGCGCGGCGGTCGGGGCGCCGATGCGGTACCTGGTGGACCGCGCCGTCCAGAGCCGGCACGGCAGCCGGTTCCCGTGGGGCACCTTCACCGTCAACATGATCGGCTCGTTCGTCCTCGGCGCGCTCGCCGGCGCCGCGGGCGTGCTGCCCGAGGCCGTGTCGGCCGTCGTGGGCATCGGCTTCTGCGGTGCGCTGACGACCTACAGCACGTTCAGCTACGAGACGTTCACGCTGCTGGAGGACCGGGGGCGCGCCACCGGCTCCGCCTACCTCGTGGGCAGCGTCGTCGTCGGGCTGCTGGTGGCCGCGGTCGGCTGGTGGGCCACTTCCACCATGGTCACCTGACCGGCGGTCCGCCACACTGGCGGTCCACCTGGAACCACCGGGAGGACGCCGTGAGCAGCGCCTTCGATGCCGGCCGCACCGACGGGCCCACGCTCGTCGTCGGCCACGGCCAGGACCCCTCCAGCGACCACGCCCTGCTGACCGCGGTCGACCTGGCGCGCCGGCTGGGCGGCCGGCTGCACGTCGTGCACGTCGTCGACCTCAACGACTACCCGCTCAACATCGACGCCCCCGACTGGGAGCAACGAGGCGCCGAGGCGGTGGCCGCCGAGCAGCGGCACGTCGAGCGCCTGCTGGCCGGGGCACCGGTGCCGTGGACCTACGAGGCCCGGCACGGCGAACCGACGAAGGTGCTCTGCACCGCAGCCGACGAGCGCGACGCCCTGCTGATCGTCGTCGGGTCGCGCGGCGAGGGGCTGCGTCGCGCGCTGGGGCGGGTGATGGACCCGTCGATCTCGCACGGGGTCATCCAGCGCCAGCGCAGGCCCGTGCTGGTGGTGCCCACGCACGACTGAGCCGGGCTCGGGCGCGTTCGCCGCTCAGCCCCCGCAGCACCCGCCGCCGCAACAACCCCCTGCCGGCGCGGGTGCGGACCCCCGCCCGCCCACGGCGACCGTGCTGAGCAGCTTCACCGTGTCGTCGTGCCCGTCCGGGCAGCGGGCGGGCTCCGATGCGTCGGCCATCGGGCGGCTCACCTCGAACGTCGAACCGCACTCACGGCAACGGAAGTCATAGCGAGGCACCCGCAGAGCTTACGTCCCGACATCGCGGTGGAATCGAAGTGAACGTTGCGTTTCTCACCGCTGAACCCTACTGTTTCTAGAGAACGAAGCGTTCTCTAGGGGGTGGGGATGGCGCGTCGCGTGCTGCCGGGGCTCATGCTCGTGATGCTGCTCGGCGCCCTCGACCAGACCGTGATGGCAGCGGCCCTGCCCGCCGTGGCCGCCGACCTCGGTCGGTTCGACCTGATGCCCGCCGTGATCACGGCCTACCTCGCGGCCGCCACCGTGGTGATGCCGCTGCACGGCAAGCTCGGGGACCGGTACGGGCGGGGGCCGGTGCTGCTGGTCGCGATCGCCGTCTTCGTGCTCGGCGCCGTCCTCTGCGCCACGGCCACCTCGATGCCCGCGCTGATCGCATGGCGGGTCGTGCAGGGCGCGGGCGGTGGCGGGCTGATGATCGGCGCCCAGGCCGTGTTGGGCGAGGTGGTGAGCCCGCGGGAGCGCGGGCGCTACCTCGGTCTGCTCGGTGGGGTCTACGTCGTCGCGGCCGTGGGCGGGCCGCTGCTGGGCGGGCTCGCGGTCGACCACCTCACGTGGCGCTGGATCTTCGCGCTCTACCCGCCGCTCGGCCTGGTGGCGCTGGTCGTCGTCGCCCGCACGCTGCGCCTGCCCGCGCCGCGCGAGCGCCCGCCGTTCGACGTGCTCGGCGCGGTCCTGCTCTCCCTCGCCGTGACGGGCGTTGTCCTGCTCGGCAGCGGGCCCGGCAGCCTCACCCCGCTGGTCGCGGTGGCGACCGGGCTGGCCGCGGCCGGTTGGCTCGCCACCGCACACCGAGCCGCAGACCCGGTGCTGCCGCTACGCCTGTTCCGCACGCGCTCCATCGCGATCCCGACGGCCATCAGCCTGCTCGTCGGCTTCGCCCTGTTCGGCACGATCAGCTACCTGCCGGCGTTCCTCCAGGTGGCACGGGGCGCCTCCGCCACGCAGGGCGGGCTCGTGGTCACCGTGCTGATGGCGGGCGTGCTCCTCACCACCACCGTCTCCGGCCGGATCATCACGCGCACCGGCCGGTACAAGGCCTTCCCCGTCGCCGGCACCGCCACGGCCGCGCTCGGCCTCGCCCTGCTGGGCACCGTCGGGCGCGCCACCCCGCTCCCGTTCGTGCTCGCCGCGCTGCTGCTGGTCGGGCTGGGCATCGGGATGGTCATGCAGGTGATGGTGCTCGTAGCCCAGAACGGGGCCGAGCACCGCGACCTGGGAGCCGCCACCTCCGCGGTCACGTTCCTGCGCCAGATCGGCGCGAGCACCGGGGTCGCCGCGATCGGCAGCCTGATCACGTCCAGGTTCGCGGCCGCCCTCCCCCCGGGCACCGACGTGCGCATCGCATCCACCATCGACCCGGAACGGCTCACCCACCTTCCCGTCGCCGTCCGCGACGCGTTCGGCACCGCCGTCCCGCCGGTGTTCGGGTTCGTCGCTCCACTGCTCGGGCTGGCATTCGTGCTGGCCGTCGCACTGCCCGCCCAACCGCTGCGCGACACCGCGCACGTCGGCTCGTCCTGAAGGAAGGAGGGCATGATGACCCACGCCCCCACCCGCCCGGCCACCGTGCTGCCGCTCACCGCCGTCGGACGCGACGACCTCGCGTCCGCGGGCGGCAAAGGAGCCAACCTCGGGGAGCTGATCCGGGCCGGTTTCCCGGTGCCCGACGGTGTCGTCATCACCACCGACGCGTACGCGGCGGTCGTCGAGCAGGCGGGCCTCGCGCCGGCCCTCGCCTCCGCGGCCGACGACGGGGGCGCCGCGCTGCGGGCCGCCTTCGCCGCCGTCGAGATGCCGGACGACCTGCGCAAGGCGATCCTCGACATCCACCCGCTCCTCGGGGGTGGGCCGGTCGCCGTGCGGTCCAGCGCGACCGCGGAGGACCTGCCGGGGGCGGCGTTCGCCGGTCAGCAGGACACGTACCTCAACGTGGTCGGCCCCGAGGCGCTGCTCGACGCGGTCCGGCGGTGCTGGGGGTCGCTGTGGACGGAGCGGGCCATCGCCTACCGGGCACGCCGCGACGTCGACCCGGCCGCCGTGCGGATCGCGGTGGTCGTGCAGCGGATGGTGCCGGCCGCCTTCGCGGGCGTGCTGTTCACGGCCAACCCCGTGAGCGGTGCCCGCGACGAGGTCGTCGTCGACGCCAGCAGCGGGCTCGGCGAGGCCGTGGTGTCGGGGCTGGTCACCCCCGACCACTACGTGCTCGGCGCGGACGGGCAGGTGCGCGAGCGGCGGCGCGGGCTGCGCGAGGTGGTCGTGCGCGGAATCGACGGCGGCGGGGTCGAGCACTGCGAGGAGGGGCGGCACGAGGAGCTGCCCGACACGGTGCTCGCCGAGCTGGCTGCGCTGGGCCGCAGGGTGGCCGACCACTTCGGCCGGCCCCAGGACATCGAGTGGGCGTGGGCCGACGGACGGGTGTGGCTGGTGCAGGCGCGGCCGATGACGGCTCTCCCGCCGCCTCCGCTGCACCTGTCGCGCATCCAGCGGATCAGCGGCCCGCAGATCGTCGAGTACCTGCCGTACCGGCCCTATCCCATGGACACGAGCGGCTGGATCGACCGCGGCATCGGGCGCATGGTCCGGCGGATGCTCCGCGAGATCGCCGGAGTGCACATCGACTTCGCCGATGTGCTCCCGGAGTCCGACGGCGTGGTCGATCGCTTCGTGCCGCCGCAACCGCGACCCACCCTCGAGGTGCTGGGCGCGCCCGCCCGCAACCTGCCGCGGATCCGGCGCTACCGCCCGGCCGGCTGGACGCGCGACCCGCGGTACACCCGCTTCGAGCGGGAGGTGCGCGAGCTCGCCGCCGTCGACGTGCCCGCGCTCGGCTGGGACGAGCTGCGCCGGCTGCCCCAGCGCACGTTCGACACCACGGACCTCGTCACCGACCTGCGGGTGGACTACCTGCCCCGCGTGGGGGTCGACCTGCTGCGGTTGCGCCTCCTGCAGGTGCTGCTGCGCCGCAGCGGCGTCTCCGGGCTGACCCTCGGCACGCGCACCCGCACCGAGGACGCCAACCGGGAGCTGCTGCGGCTCGCCGAGCGCGTGCGCGCCGACGGGGCGCTGCGCACCGTGTTCGGTCTCGAACCGGACGCCATCGCGGAGCGGATCGAGCAGGATCCGGCGTTCGCCGACTTCCGCGCGGCGTTCGCGGCCTTCCGCGCCGAGTACGGCCACCGCGAGACCGCGAGCCCGCTGCTGATGTCCGCGCCGACGTGGGGCGACGCGCCGGCCATCGTGCTCGGCATGGTGAAGGTCCTCGTGGCGGACGCCCCACCGGCGCCGGCCGCCGACCGCGCGGAGCGGGCCGAGCAGCAGCTTCTGACCCACCCGCTGGTGCGGCTGACTCGCTCCGAACGGCGGGTCAGGGGCCTGCTGGCCGGTGCCCGCTCCGGCATCGCGTTCCGCGAGGACACGCACTTCCACGGCACCCGCTTGCTGCCGGTGCTGCGTCGGGCCGTGCTGGAGATGGGCCGACGGCTGGCCGCGGCAGACGTGCTGCGCGAGGCGGACGACGTGCTGCACCTGCGCCTCGAGGAGCTGGAGGGCCTCGCCGACCCGGCCACGCTCGCCCCGGCCGACGCCGAGCGCGTGCGGGCCACGGCGCGCGCCCGCTCGGCCCGGCGCGCGGAGCTGGCGGGCGTGCCGCTCATCGCGTCGTCGGTCCTCTTCCCGGACCGCGCACCCAGGGGCGACGCCCTGGTCACGGGCACTCCGGCGAGCGGCGGGCGGGCCACGGGGCCGGTGCGGGTGATCCGGGAGACCGCCGGGTTCGGCCGGCTCCGCAGCGGCGACGTGCTCGTCTGCCCATACACGAACCCGTCCTGGACGCCGCTCTTCCAGCGGGCGGCCGCCGTGGTCGTGGACAGCGGGGGCGCCGGGTCGCACGCCGCGATCGTCGCCCGGGAGTACGGGATCCCGGCCGTGATGGGCTCTGCGACCGGCACGAGCGTGCTCACGGACGGCCAGGTCGTGACGGTCGACGGCGACACCGGCCTGGTCACGGGAGAATAGTGCCGTGAGCTCCCCGGCCGGGCCCCTCGCGGAGGCGGACGTCGATCATCGGAAGCGACCGCGCAGGCGCGGGGCCGCGCTCGAGTCCGCGATCCTCGACGCGGTGCTGGCCGAGCTCACCGAGGTCGGCTACGCGCGGCTCTCGGTGGAGCGGGTGGCCGAGCGCGCCGGCGCGAGCAAGGCGTCGCTGTACCGGCGGTGGCCCAGCAAGGTCGAGCTGGTGATGGACGCCGTCTACCACGTCTTCCCGCACTCCGGCTCACCGCCGGACACGGGGAGCCTGCGCGGCGACCTCATCGCCATGATGACCGCGGTCGCCGACCAGCTCGCCGGGCCCGCCGGCCAGGCGCTCAGCGGGATCCTGAGCGACGCGCTCGCCGACCCCGACCAGGCGCGGCGCGTGCGGTCCTACGCGCGGGGCACCAGCCAGGAGGCCGTGCGCGAGATCGTCCGGCGCGCGGTCGCCCGGGGCGAGGTGGATCCCGCGGCGGTGACCGAACGCCGGCTCGAAGCCGGCCACGCCCTGATACGGCACCAGTTCATCACCCGGGGCGTCCCGATCCCCGGCCGGGTGATCGAGGAGATCATCGACGAGGTGGTGATCCCGCTCCTGCAGGTCCCCCCGCAGGTCGGGTAGCGCCGGCCGCCAGGGCCGGCGCGTATTAGACCGCCACGTTGCGCGGCCTCCTCGGTCGAGGCTTCCTGGGCTAAGGCCTTGGCGGCCCCGCACGACGCGCGGCGCCACCGAAGGCCCGGTGGGGGTGGGCCTGGGCGACGGGTGGCACCGAAGGCCTGGTGGGAGACGGGTGGTGGTCTCGACACGGGACGGCGCTGAGGCGCCGTCCCGACTCGACCAGCGGGAAGCTCAGCGGGGCAGGACGATCTTGGCGAGCTCCGCGGACGACGCCAGCAGCGGGTGGCACGGCAGCACGCGCACGGTGTAGCCGGTGAGACCGGCGTGCGGGAGCTTGACCACGGACTCGAAGCGCTCGCCCGCGCCGTCGGCCGGGCCGACGTGCTCCATCCCGACGGTGACGGTGTCGGCGAGGTCGTCGTCCTCCCCGACGCGCCCGATCACCGCCTCCACGGAGACGTCCTTCGGGTCGAGCCCCGCGAGCTGCACCGACGCGCGCACGGTCATCGGCACGCCGACCTCCGGCGTGTCCGGCAGGCCGGAGGCGTCGACGCCGACGATCTCCACCCGCGGCCACGCGGCGTTGAGCCGGTTCCGGTAGGCCGCCAGCTCGCGCGCAGGCCCGTAGTCGTCGCCGGAGATCCGGGCGGCGGCGCGGGCGGCGGGGGCGTACCAGTCCTCGACGTACTCGCGCACCATCCGCGTGGCCTGCACCTGCGGGCGCAGCGTGGTGAGCGTGTGGCGCACCAGCTCCACCCAGCGCGGCGGCACCCCGTTGACGCGCTCGTAGAACGCCGGAGCCACCTGGGTGGCGAGCAGCTCGTAGAGCGCGTTGGCCTCGAGGTCGTCGCGCCGCACCGGGTCCTCGATGCCGTCTGCGGTGGGGATCGCCCAGCCGTTGGCGCCGTCGTAGAACTCGTCCCACCAGCCGTCGCGGATCGATAGGTTGAGCCCGCCGTTCAGCGCCGACTTCATGCCGGACGTCCCGCAGGCCTCCAGCGGCCGCAGCGGGTTGTTGAGCCACACGTCGCAGCCCCAGTACAGGTACCGGGCCATCGACATGTCGTAGTCGGGCAGGAAGACGATGCGGTGGCGCACGGCGGGGTCGTCGGCGAACCGCACGATCTCCTGGATCAGCGCCTTGCCGCCGTCGTCGGCGGGGTGGCTCTTGCCCGCCACGACGAGCTGCACCGGACGGTGCGGGTCGAGCAGCAGGTCGCGCAGCCGCTCCTTGTCGCGCAGCATCAGCGTGAGCCGCTTGTAGGTGGGCACGCGGCGGGCGAACCCGACGGTGAGCACCTCGGGGTCGAAGACGTGGTCGGTCCAGGACAGCTCGGGGGTGGACGCGCCGCGCTGCAGCCACGCCTCGCGCACCCGGCGGCGCACCTCGGACACCAGCCGGGCTCGCAGCGCCCCGCGCAGCTCCCACAGCATCTCGTCGGAGACCGGCTCGCGCGGGGTGCCGTTGGCGACCGGACCGGCGTCCCCGAGCAGGGCGGTGACCTCCCGGGCCTCCCAGGTGGCGCCGTGGACGCCGTTGGTGACCGAGCCGATCGGCACCTCGTCGGCGTCGAAGCCCTGCCAGAGCCGGCCGAACATGCCCCGCGACACGGCGCCGTGCAGCTGGGACACGCCATTGGCGCGCTGGGCCAGCCGCAGGCCCATGTGGGCCATGTTGAACATGTTGGGGTTGTCCTCCGCGCCGAGCGCGAGGACGCGGTCCATCGGGACGCCGGGCAGCAGCTCGTCGAAGAAGTAGTGCCGCACCAGGTCGATCGGGAACCGGTCGATGCCCGCGGGCACCGGGGTGTGCGTGGTGAAGACCGTGCCCGCCCGCACCGCCGCGACCGCTTCGTCGAACGAGAGCCCGTCGCGCTCGTGCAGCTCGCGGATGCGTTCGAGGCCGAGGTAGCCGGCGTGCCCCTCGTTGGTGTGGAACACCTCGGGCTCCGGGTGCCCGGTGACCGCGCAGAACGCGCGCACGGCCCGCACCCCGCCGATGCCGACGAGGATCTCCTGCTTGATGCGGTGGTCCTGGTCGCCGCCGTACAGCCGGTCGGTGACCCCGCGCAGGTCCGGCTCGTTCTCCTCGATGTCGGAGTCGAGCAGGAGCAGCGGCACCCGTCCGACGGAGGCCTGCCATACCCGCGCCTTGAGGGTGCGCTTCGCCGGCATGCCGACCTCGACGAGCACCGGCGCGCCGTCGGCGTCGACGAGCAGCTGCAGCGGGAGGCCCTGCGGGTCGAGCACCGGGTAGTGCTCGAGCTGCCAGCCGTCCAGCGAGAGCGACTGGCGGAAGTACCCGGAGCGGTACAGGAGCCCGACGCCGACCAGCGGGACCCCGAGGTCGGATGCGGCCTTGAGGTGGTCGCCCGCGAGCACGCCGAGGCCGCCGGAGTAGTTCGGCAGCACCTCGCTCACGCCGAACTCCATCGAGAAGTAGCCGACGGCCGCCGGCAGCGAGGGGTCGTCCTCGCGCTCCACCTGGTACCACCGCGGCTCCTGCAGGTAGCTCGCGAGGTCGTCGGCCAGCTCCCGCACCGTGACGACGGTGTCGGCGTCCTTGGCCAGCTCGGCGAGGCGCGTCGAGGAGATCTCCCCGAGCAGCCGCACCGGGTCGTGCCCCGCGCGGTCCCACGCGTCGGGGTCGAGCGTGGCGAAGAGGTCCTGGGTGGGGGTGTGCCAGGTCCACCGCAGGTTGGTGGCCAGGGTCTGCAGCGGAGCCAGCGCGGAGGGCAGCTGGGCGCGGACGGTGAACCTGCGAAGAGCCTTCACCCGGCAGACGATAGATGAATGGATCCCCGGATCGGTCCAGTACTCGCCGCACCATGATTGACAGGGCGCGCGGTCTGTAACTAGCTTGGTTGCAGTTCGAGCGGAGGGGTCACGTGGGTCTCAGCAGCAGGAGCGCGGTCGCGATCCACGCCCTCACCATGCTGGGTCGCTGGAACGACCGCTCGCTCACCTCGGCGGAGATCGCAGACAGCCTGGCGAGCAACCCGGTCCTGGTGCGGCGCATCCTCGGCAGCCTGCGCGATGCAGGCCTCGTGTTGTCCACGGAGGGGCGTGGCGGCGGCTGGACCCTCGCCCGCAAGCCCCGGGAGATCACGCTCTACGACGCGTTCGCGGCGGTGGAGGAGGGGCCGGTCCTGTCCCGGCACGCCCATCCGCCCAGTGACGCGTGCGAGGTCGGGCGGCACATGCAGGCCGTGCTCGAGGCCGAGTTCCGCGCAGCGGAGCACGCCATGGAAGTGCGGCTCGGACGCACGACCGTCGAGCACCTGGTCCAGCAGACGCTGGCCCGCGAACGCGAGCTGACCCACTAGCCGGAGCACGGCGGAGGCGACGGTCCTCCGCCGTACACCCATGCCCAAACTGTAACTATTTGAGTGGCAGTAAACGGAGGTACGCGGATGACATCCACGACCGGACGGACCGGGTCCGGCCTCACCCTGCTGGCGGTGCTCACGCCGGCGCTGCTCGCCACTGTCGTCGCCAGCGACATGGTCAACCTCATGCTCCCGGCGATCGGCGCGCAGTTCGGGGCCTCCGAGGCCGAGCTCGCGTGGGTCGTCACCGGCTTCCTGCTGGTGTTCTCGATCGGCATCCCGCTCTACGGCCGCATCTCCGACCGCGTGAGCCTCCGGCGCCTGTTCGCGTTCGCCCTGCTCGTCTACGCGGCGGGCAGCCTGGTCTGCGCGCTCGCCCCGAACCTGCCCGTCCTCGTGCTCGGGCGGATCGGGACGGGGGTGGGCGCTGCCGCGATACCGGTGCTGTCGATCATCGCCGTCACCCGGCTGCTGCCCGCCGACCGGCGCGGGACGGGCATCGGTGTCGTCTCCGCGGCCGCCGGCGTCGGCACCGCGGCCGGGCCGGCACTCGGTGGCGGGATCGGGCAGCTGTTCGGGTGGCCCGCGCTGTTCTGGCTCATGCTCGCGGTCGCGCTCGTGCTGCTCCCCGCGGCGTGGCGGGTGCTCCCGGACGAGCTCCCGGCGGGCGCGCGCCGGTTCGACCTGCTCGGCGGGATCCTCATGGGCCTCGGCGCCGGGCTGCTGCTCTTCGGCATCACCCAGGTCCAGGTCGCAGGCGTCACCGCGCCGTCGTCCTGGGGCAGCCTCGCCGTGGCGGTCGGAGCGCTCGCGCTCTTCGGGTGGCGCACCGCCCGCGTCGCGCAGCCGTTCGTCCCGCCCGCGCTGTTCGCCAACCGGGTCTTCCGCACCTCGGTCGGCGTCGCGTTCCTCGCCATGGTCGTCAACCTCGGCGCGCTGGTCTTCGTCCCGCTGCTGCTGGTGGACGTCAACGGGCTCGCTCCGGGGGCGGGTGCCCTCGTGATGATCCCGGCAGGCGTCGGCGTCGCCGTCCTCTCCCCACTCGTCGGCCGCACGGCCGACCGCGTCGGCGCCCGACCGCTCGTGCTGATCGGCCTCACCGCGATGCTCCTGTTCGCCCTGTTCCTCTCGAGCGTCACGGGAGTGGCCCCCGCGGGGGTGGGGGTCCTCGGCCTCAGCCTCGGCTTCCTCCTCGTGCTGACCCCGATCATCAGCGCCGCGGCGAGCGCGTTGCCCCCCGACCAGGTCGGCGTCGGACTCGGGATCCTCCAGGGCGCCCAGTTCCTCGGCGCCGGCACCGGCCCGGCCCTCTTCGGGGTGCTGGTGAGCGCACGCGAGCAGAGCGCCGCCGCCGCGGTCAACCCGCTGTACGTCGGCCACGCGGGAGCCGCGTTCTCCGACGCCTTCCTGGCCATGGCCGTGGTCGCGGCGTTCGCGCTGGTCGTGGCGTTCCGAATGCGTCCGGCTTCCGCCTCGTGAAAGGGGCGATGCCGCGCGGAACGGGCACCGGGCACGGTTCTGCCACCCCAGGCCCGCCGCGTCACCGGGAGTGCCCATGTCCGCGTCGACCGCGCAGCCCACCCCCACCGACGTGCGGAAGGTGGCGCTCGCCAGCCTCGTCGGCACGACGATCGAGTGGTACGACTTCTTCCTCTACGCGCTGGCAGCGGTGATCGTGTTCCGCAGCCAGTTCTTCCCCGGCGCGTCACCGCTCGCCGGCACCCTCGCCACGCTGGGCACGTTCGCCGTCGGGTTCGTCGCGCGCCCGCTCGGCGGCGTCATCTTCGGGCACATCGGCGACCGGATCGGGCGGAAGATGACGCTCGTCACCACGCTGGTGACGATGGGCGTCGCGACGTTCCTGATCGGGCTGCTCCCCACATACGACCAGATCGGCGCGGCCGCCCCGATCCTCCTCGTCGTGCTGCGCATCGCGCAGGGCCTCGCGGTGGGAGGTGAGTGGGGTGGGGCGGTGCTGATCTCGGTCGAGCACGCACCGGAGGCCCGCCGCGGCTTCTACGGCGCGTTCCCCCAGCTCGGCGTCCCGCTCGGGCTGATCACCTCGAACCTGGCTTTCCTGGTGCTCGCCGCCGCGATGCCGAACGAGCAGTTCATGGCCTGGGGTTGGCGGATCGGGTTCCTGATCAGCGCCCTCCTGGTCGTCGTCGGGCTCTGGGTCCGGCTGAAGATCACCGAGAGCCCCGAGTTCGCCGCCGCTCGCGAGACGACCCCGATGCAGCTGCCGATCGTGTCGGTGGTGCGCGACCACTGGCGGGAGGTGCTCTGCGGGACCGCGATCTTCTCCGGCATCAGCGCGATGGGGTACATGGCCGCCACGTTCGCGATCCAGTACGGGACCACCGCCCTCGGCATCGCCAACACCTTCCTGATCCTCGCCGTGATCGTCGGCGCGATCGTCGAGGTCCCGCTCTCGCTGTACTTCTCGGCGAGGTCCGACACCTTCGGCCGGCACCGGATGATCGTGTACGGCGCCGTGGTCGCCGGGGTCGCCGCGGTCTTCTTCCTCCCGGTGATGGCGACCGGGATCCCGGCGCTCGTCTTCGTCGCCATGTTCTTCGCCCGCATCTCGGGCTCACCGATGTACGGGCCGGCGGCCGCCGTCGCCGCGGGCGCGTTCCCCGTCGAGGTGCGCTACACCGGCGCGTCGATCGGTTACCAGTTCGGCGCGTTCGCCGGAGGCGCGCTCGCACCGATCATCGCGACGCTGATCATCGCCTCCCCCGCCGGGGTGTGGGGGGTGTCGGTCTACCTGACGGCCATGGTCGCGGTGACCGGCATCGGGGCCTACGCCGCCGGCCGACTGGCCGCGCGGCAGCCGACGAAGCAATAGGCTCACCCGATGGATCTCGACCAGGCGCGCGAGGTCGTCCGCGAGCAGCACCGCGCGGTGCTCGCCACGCTCCGGGCCGACGGCACCCCGCAGATGTCACCGGTGCTGGTGGCCGTGGACGACGGGGGACGCGTGCTCGTGAGCACCCGGGAGACCGCCCTCAAGGTGCGCAACCTGCGCCGGGACCCGCGCTCGTGGCTGTGCGTCCTGCCGGACGGGTTCTTCGGGCGCTGGGTGCAGATCGAGGGCCGCACGAAGATCGTCCCGCTGCCGGACGCCATGGACGGCCTCGTGGACTACTACCGGCGCGTCTCGGGCGAGCACGACAACTGGGACGACTACCGCGCGGCGATGCAGCGGGAGCAGCGGGTGCTGCTGCGGATCGAGCTCACCCGGGCAGGCCCGGACCGCTCCGGCTGAGACTCGGGCGGAGGTACCGGGCGAACCAGTCGACCGCGAGCCGGTCCACCTCCGCGGCGGCGGGCAGCTGCGGTGCGGGCTCGATGCCCGGCTCCTCCGCGAACGCGTGCCCCATCCCCGGTACGACGACGAGGCCGGTCACGACCTCCCGCCGCGCCAGCTCGGCGCGCAGCCGGGTCGCCGGCTCGCGGAAGCCCTGCTCGTCGTCCTCCTCGCCCACGACGAAGAGGGTCGCCGGGCAGGTCGCCACCTCGCCGGCCCGCGCCACGAAGTCCATCCGCCGCGCGACCTCGAGCGAGGGCTCCGACCACGGGTAGTCGACGCCGAGCATCCTGCCCACCGTCGCCACGACCGCCTCCAGCTGCGACACGGGGCTGACCAGCACCGCCGCGGCGACGTCGAACGCACCACCGGCGACCACGAGCTGCGCGACGGCCGATCCCAGCGACCCGCCGAGCACCCCGACCGGCCCGTCCCGGAAGCCGAACCGTTCGCGCAGCTCGACGTACGCCGGCCCGCACTCCTCGGCCGCCTGCGCGCTGATCGGTCCGTAGAGGTTCAGCACCGCGTCGGCGAAGCCGAGCTGCATCAGCGCGTCGACGCCACCCCCGGGGAAACGGGCTCCGTGCATGGGCAGGCCGAGGTAGATCCGCCACGCCTCCAGGCCCGCGAGCGGCAGCGCCGCCGCCAGCGCCGCCTCGGTGCGCGGCGGGTCCATCAGGTGCCACGCGAGGACCACGGGGGCGTCGGCAGCGCCGCCGGTCGGAGGTACGGCGACGAACGGGACTCCCGCGGCGGTGCCGGTGATGGCGGTCTCGACGGTCATGACCCCTCCTCTGAACTGTACCGTGTCCAATATTAGCTGGACACTGTACAGTTCGCAAGGTGCAGCCCACCCGAGGTCCCGGCCAGCGCGCCGGCCTGAGCCGCGACCGCGTGCTCGACGCGGCCACCGACCTGCTCGCCGAGCGCGGCAGCGTGACGATGCGCGCCGTCGCCCAGCGGCTGGGCGTCGCGCCGAACGCGCTCTACAGCCACGTCGCGGACAAGACGGAGCTGGTGGACGGGGTGCTGGACCGGGTGCTCGCGCAGGTGGAGGTCCCGGAACCGGGAGAGGGCGACGACCCCGGTGACGCGGTGCACCGGCTGATGACGTCCACCCACGCCGTCCTGACCCGCCACCCGCAGCTGGTGCCGGCTTTCCTCGCCCGCCAGGGGGCGCGCGGCGAGAACGCGCAACGCCTCGGCGCGGTCGCGCTCGAGCACCTGTCCGCGGCCGGGATCACCGGCGACCCGGCGCGCGAGGCCCTGCGCGTGCTGATCGTCTACACGATCGGCTTCGCGGCCTTCGACGGGGCGCCGGACGAGCGGCCGCTCCCCCCTTCGGAGCTGCGGGCCGCCTTCGAACGCGGCCTCCGCTGGCTGATCACCGGCATCATTGGGTCGACCGGGTGACCATCGGGTGAACGCCGGCGCCCCGTTCTGATGCCACGCAGATCGGGTAGGTAGTTTTGTGACTTCCGCGACGGGCGTGCAACTGGGGGTGTGCCGATGACCGGTCGGCTCGGTATCGATGACGTAACTCCCACGGTGAGCGGCGGGCGTCATCCGAGCAAGGCCGTCGTCGGAGAGGTCGTCCCGATCACGGCCACGGTGTGGCGCGAGGGCCATGACGCGGTGGCGGCCAACGTCGTCTGGCGCCGGATCGGCAGCCAGGGCGCGGCCCACCACGTGCGCATGACACCGGTGGGCAGCGGCAGCGACCGGTTCGCCGCCACCGTCGTGCCCGACGAGCCAGGCCTGTGGACCTTCCGCGTCGACGCGTGGAGCGACCCGTGGTCCACGTGGCGGCACGCAGTCACCGTCAAGATGTCGGCCGGGCAGGGCGCCGACGAGCTGGCCAACGACCTGGAGGTCGGCGCCCGGCTGCTGCAGCGGGTGGGTCGCCGCCCCGGCGAGCGCCCCCACCGCGACCTGCTCTTCGGCGCGGCCAACGCGCTGCGCGACACCGCGCTCCCGCTGCACGCGCGCGTGGCGCCCGCGCTCTTCCCCGCCGTCGAGAAGATCATGACCGAGCGTCCGGTCCGCGAGCTCATCACGCGGGGCCGGCCGCAGCAGATCTACGTCGACCGCGAGCGGGCCCTCTTCGGCTCCTGGTACGAGTTCTTCCCGCGCTCCACCGGCGGGGTCGACGAGCAGGGCCGCCCGATCCACGGCACGTTCGTCACCGCCTCCAAGGAGCTCGACCGCGTCGCCGCGATGGGCTTCGACGTGGTGTACCTGCCGCCGATCCACCCCATCGGCACGATGCACCGCAAGGGCCGCAACAACAACGTCAACGCGGGACCCGGGGACGTCGGCTCGCCGTGGGCGATCGGATCCGCCGACGGCGGCCACGACGCCATCGAGCCGGAGCTGGGCACCCTCGAGGACTTCGACGCGTTCGTCGACCGGGTCCGCGACCTGGGCATGGAGGTGGCGCTCGACTTCGCGTTGCAGTGCGCCCCCGACCACCCGTGGGTCGCCGAGCACCCGGAGTGGTTCACCGTCCGCCCCGACGGCACCATCGCCTACGCGGAGAACCCGCCGAAGAAGTACCAGGACATCTACCCGGTCAACTTCGACAACGACCCGGCCGGGATCTACGCCGAGTCGCTGCGGGTGGTGCTGCACTGGGTCGAGCACGGTGTGCGGATCTTCAGGGTGGACAACCCGCACACCAAGCCGCCGAACTTCTGGCACTGGCTGATCTGGCAGGTCAAGTCCCGCTACCCGGACGTGCTGTTCCTCGCCGAGGCGTTCACGCGCCCGGCCAGGCTGTTCGGGCTCGGGCGGCTGGGCTTCACGCAGTCGTACACGTACTTCACGTGGCGCACCACGAAGGCCGAGCTCACCGACTTCGCCCTCATGCACGCCGAGCGCGCCGACGAGTGCCGGCCCAACTACTTCGTCAACACGCCGGACATCCTGCACGAGTCGCTGCAGACCGGCGGGCCCGCGATGTTCGCCATCCGCGCCACACTGGCGGCCACGCTGGCGCCCACCTGGGGCGTGTACTCCGGGTTCGAGCTGTTCGAGTCGCAGCCCGTGCGGCCCGGCAGCGAGGAGTACATGAACTCCGAGAAGTACGAGCTGCGCCCCCGCGACTACGCCCGCGCCCTGAACGAGGGCCGCTCGCTCGAGCCTTACCTCGGCAGGCTCAACGAGATCCGCCGCGCCCACCCTGCGCTGCAGCAGCTCCGCGACCTGCACTTCCACGAGGTCGACAACGACTCGATCATCGCCTACTCCAAGACCGACCCGCTCACCGGCGACACCGTGCTCGTCGTCTGCACGCTCGACTCGTTCCACCCGCAGGAGGGCACCACCTCGCTCGACATGCCCGCGCTGCGCGCCGACTGGGACGACCGCATCACGGTGCACGACGAGATCACCGGCGAGACGTACGAGTGGGGCCAGCACAACTACGTGCGGCTGGAGCCGTGGCGGAACGTGGCGCACGTCTTCCGCGTCGAACGCCCGTCGGCTGACGGCCTTTCACGGGTCCAGGTGGACCCGCGTCGCTGAGCAGCTGGCGATCCGGGCGGCCGAAGATCGACTCGAGCAGCACGGCGCCCCACGGATCGGCGGCCAGCGGCGGCCGGGCGCGCCGTGATCGCCGCGAGTGGTGTGAGTGCGACACATCTGACGCGTCCTCACCACTTCCGACGATCACGAGCCCGCTGCCGCTCGGTCGCGGGCTAGAGCCCTAGCCGGGAGGCAGCGCCAGCATCCGCCTACCGTTCGGAGCGTGTCCGAGCTGTTGACGACCACGGAGCTGGCCCGAGCGCTGCGCCTGTCCGTGAAGTCGATCCAGCGCTACCACCGGGACGGCAAGATCACCCCCGCCTACACCACGCCGGGCGGCCACCACCGCTGGAGCCTCGAAGAGGTTCAAGCGCAGATGCGCGCGCTGCGCCCCCGCGAGAGCTAGCCGGTCAACGCGGCGAATGCAGCCACGGCTCCCGCAGGTCGTGGTAGCGCATGTCCTGGATGAGCTCCATCGCCGCCCGCAGCACCTCGGCCGCCTCGGCGGGCATCCCGCCCTGCTCGCCCGCCCTCGCCTCCTCCTCGGAGGTGAAGTACATGACCTGGGTGAAGGCGCCGTCCTGGTCGTGTGCAGGGCGGTGATGTAGCCGAGCAGGTCCGGTCGCATGTCCGGGTAGTCCTGATCGAGGCTCGACGTCATCTCGCGCAGCCGGGCCGCGTCCTGCGTCCGTCCCTGCATGACCTGGACGAACCCGGCGTCGTCCGAGCCGCCCTGGCGCGCGACGAACACCTCGCTGCAGTCGTGGAACTCCACGCCCTGGGGGAACAGCTTCTCGAGGCCCGAGAACCACTCGCCCTGCTGCGCCCGCCCGCTGTTGCGGCGTGCGGCCTCCGCCGACTCGAAGCGGGCGACACCGACCAGATGACCGTCGTCGGTCACGCCCATCGTGCTGCCCAGCCAGCCATCGGCGCCGGGGGCGAGCCGCTCGAGCCAGTCCTCGACCGACTGCCGGACCTGCTCCGCGTCGCTGACCTGCCCTTGGAACACCTGTACGAACACGGCCCGCTCCTTCCGTTCGAGGGGCGGTCCAGGGTCCTCCTGCGGACGGGGGTGCGCACCGTCCATCCGGTCTACGGACGGGTCCGGCGGGGCACCGCCGAATCCGTCACACGCAGTGAGCCTATGGGCGCGGTGCGCGACTCGTCTGAGGTGGCTGCCCCCGACCTCCGCGACGGCGGGAGCTACGCTCCGACGCAGCCGCCGAGCCACGTCCTGCGCCCGGGCCCTTCGCCCGGTAAGACTGGCCGGGTGCCCCCTCCGCCATCCGTCCCCGCCCGGTAGGAACGCGATACGCCCATGTCGACCGACACCTCGGCCACTGAGACCCGGCACACCGAAGACGACCAGCTCGTCGAGACCTCGTCCGAGGATTTCGAGCATGCGCGTCCGCTCGACGTCGATCATGATTGGTTCAAGCGGGCAGTCTTCTACGAGGTGCTCGTCCGGGCCTTCTCCGACTCCAACCGGGACGGCACCGGCGACCTGCGCGGCCTGACCGAGAAGCTCGACTACATCCAGTGGCTCGGTGTCGACTGCCTCTGGCTGCCGCCGTTCTACGACTCGCCGCTGCGCGACGGTGGCTACGACATCCGCGACTTCCGCGCGGTGCTGCCCGAGTTCGGCACGGTCGACGACTTCGTGGTGCTCCTGGACGAGGCCCACAAGCGGGGCATCCGGGTCATCACCGACCTCGTCATGAACCACACCTCCGACACGCACCCGTGGTTCGAGGAGTCGCGGCGCAACCCCGAGGGCCCCTACGGCGACTTCTACGTCTGGGCCGACGACGACTCCGGCTACCCGGACGCGCGGATCATCTTCGTCGACACCGAGACGTCGAACTGGACCTACGACCCGATCCGCGGGCAGTTCTACTGGCACCGGTTCTTCTCCCACCAGCCGGACCTGAACTACGACAACCCGGCCGTGCAGGAAGCGATGATCGAGGTCCTGCGGTTCTGGCTGGACCTGGGCATCGACGGTTTCCGGCTCGACGCCGTCCCTTACCTCTTCGAGCGCGAGGGCACCAACTGCGAGAACCTGCGGGAGTCGCACGAGTTCCTCAAGCGCTGCCGCAAGGTGATGGACGTCGAGTACCCCGGCCGCGTGATGCTGGCGGAGGCCAACCAGTGGCCGTCGGACGTGGTCGAGTACTTCGGCGACCCCGACAGCGGCGGCGACGAGTGCCAGATGGCGTTCCACTTCCCGCTGATGCCCCGCATCTTCATGGCGGTGCGCCGGGAGAACCGCTTCCCGATCTCCGAGATCCTGGCCCAGACGCCCGCGATCCCTTCGGGCTGCCAGTGGGGCATCTTCCTGCGCAACCACGACGAGCTGACGCTCGAGATGGTCACCGACGAAGAGCGCGACTACATGTACGCGGAGTACGCCAAGGACCCGCGGATGAAGGCCAACATCGGCATCCGCCGCCGGCTGGCCCCGCTGCTCGACAACGACCGCAACCAGCTCGAGCTGTTCACGGCCCTGCTGCTCTCGCTGCCCGGCTCGCCGGTGCTGTACTACGGCGACGAGATCGGCATGGGCGACAACATCTGGCTCGGCGACCGCGACGCCGTGCGCAGCCCGATGCAGTGGACGCCGGACCGCAACGCGGGCTTCTCCACCTGCGACCCCGGGCGGCTGTACCTGCCGCTGATCATGGACCCGCTCTACGGCTACCAGGCCGTCAACGTCGAGGCGCAGCTCAACAGCACCACCTCGCTGCTGCACTGGACCAGGCACATGATCGAGGTGCGCAAGCGGCACCACGCGTTCGGGCTGGGCGAGTACCACGAGCTCGGCGGCACGAACCCGTCCGTGCTCGCCTACGTCCGCTCGCACGGCGACGACGTGGTGCTGTGCGTCAACAACATGTCGCGTTTCCCCCAGCCGGTGGAACTGGACCTCTCGGCGTGGCAGGGTTGCCGACCCCACGAGTTGACCGGTGGTGTGCCCTTCCCCCGCATCGGTGAGCTGCCCTACCTGCTCACCCTGCCCGGGCACGGCTTCTACTGGTTCTCGATCAAGAAATCGGTGGAGGAGGCTCAATGAGCGAGCTTGCGAGCGAATCATCGATACAGCGTCCTGGCGAAGCGTCGGCGGAGCGGAGCGGAGCCGCACGATGAGTCTCGGTGAGGAGCTCCCCGAGCTGCTGCGCGAGTGGCTGCCGAAACAGCGCTGGTTCGCCGCGAAGGGCCGGAAGATCCGGTCCGTCGCGATCGCGTCCACCACACCGCTGTGCCCGGAAGGGGAGCCCCTCCTCGACCACGTGCTCCTCGCCGTCGACTTCGCCGACGAGGCCCCGGTGCAGCACTACCAGCTCCTCGTCGGCAGGCGCGAGCACCCGCGCGGCGAGCTGGAGCACGTCGTGATCGGGGCGGTCGGCGGGCTGGTCGCCTACGACGGACTGTGGGACACCGCCGTCACCGAGTGGCTGCTCGACGCGATCCGCAACGGACGCACCGTCGGCGAGCTCCGGTTCGTCCCGGAGCCGGGCGCGGAGATCGCCGAGGGGGTCCCCGGCCGGGTGCTCGGGGTCGAGCAGTCCAACACGTCCGTCTCGTGGGGCGAGCGGTCGATCCTCAAGCTGTTCCGGCGGGTGCTGCCCGGGGTGAACCCGGACCTCGAGCTGCATCGAGCACTCCGGTCGGTCGGCAGCACCGAGGTAGCGGCCCTGCAGGGTGCGATCGAGGGCGTCCTCCACGGGGAGCCGGTCACCCTCGGGATGCTGCAGGACTTCGCCGCGAACTCCGCAGACGGCTGGGCCATGGCCCAGGCCAGCGTGCGTGACCTGTTCGCCGAGGGCGACCTGCGGGCCGACGAGGTGGGCGGTGACTTCGCCGCCGAGGCGTCCCGTCTCGGTGAGACGATCGCCGTGGTGCACGCCGAGCTGCGCGAGGCGCTCACCACCGGCGAGGCCGATCCGCGCGCACTGGCCCAGGCCTGGCACGACCGGCTGGCCGCATCCGTCGCCGAGGTACCGGCGCTCGCCCGGCACGCGGAGCAGATCCACGCGATCCACGACGCCGTGGCCGCGCTCCCCGGTCCCCTCCCCACCCAGCGCGTGCACGGCGATCTGCATCTCGGGCAGACGCTGCGCACACCCCGCGGCTGGCTGGTGCTCGACTTCGAGGGCGAGCCGGCGGCCCCGCTCGCCGAGCGCGTCCGGCCGGACTCCGCCCTGCGTGACATCGCGGGCATGCTCCGCTCGTTCGACTACGCCGCGTTCCACCAGCTCGCGCAATGGGACGAGTCGGGTGACTGGACCGACCCCGACCACGAGTCCCAGCTGGTGTGGCGGGCCAGGGAGTGGGCCGAGCGCAACCGCTCCGCGTTCTGCGACGGCTACACCCTGCGTGCGGGCGCCGACCCGCGCGAGCACGCGGTACTGCTGCGGGCGTTCGAGCTGGACAAGGCCGTGTACGAGGTGGTCTACGAGAGCCGGTTCCGCCCGGCGTGGGCGGCGATCCCGTTGGCCTCGATCAGGCGGCTCACCACCAAGGCGCAGTCGGACGCCGGGGTCTGATCAGCGCGGGAACGTCCCACCCGCCGCGAGATCCGCGACGAGTGCGTGTACGTCGCCGGTCGTCGTCCAGCGGCTCACCGCGCAGGCGGCCTGCGCGTAGACCCGCGGGTCGGCGCTCGCGGCACGCAGCCAGCCGTCGAGGGTCTCCGGCAGTGGCCCGGCCGGCTCGACGAGGCAGCGGTCGCCCCCCGGCCGCAGGTAGCGCGCGTCGTCCGAGACGAGTACCGCGAGCCCCTCGTCGAACCACTGCGGCACCGATCCCGTTCCGAGCCGGGCGTGCAGCTCGACGTGGGTGAGCTCGTGCGCGGCGATCACCGGGTCGATCCCGCGGGGCGACAGCATCACCGCCCGGTTGAGCACCGCGATCCCGCGCTCACCGCCACCGCCGATCCGGGCGTAGCAGGAGTCGGTGAGGCAGGCGAGGAAATCGGGGGTGCTGCGCAGGTCCCCGAAGAAGGCCACGACCCGCCGCCTGCCCTCGTCGACGGCTGCGGTCACCTGCGCACGCTGCACCGCGGCGAGGCCCGGCTCGACGTGCAGGCCCGGCCGCACCCGTTCGAGCCCGTAGCAGCCGGGGCAGGTGGTGGCCGCGACGGCGGGGAACGCCACGGACACCCCGACCACCAGGGCGAGCACCACGGCGAAGATCCCCCCGAAGAGCACCCGCGCCCACATCCGGCCTCCCGATCGCGCGTCCTGACCGCGGCACGGTGGCCGTGCTGCGGTCCAACCGGAGTATGGCCACCGTGCCGCAGCCCCCGTCCTGGCGCTCGGTGATCGGATAGTTGCTCCCAGGGTCGGCGACCTTCGGGCGGGCGCATTAAGGTGCGCCCGTGGATCGTGAGGAGAACCGGACCCAGACGATCAGCCAGCGAATCGACCCGTGCCCGCCGGACCCGCACACGATCGACCGGCTGCTCGGCGGCACGCACCACGACCCGCACTCGGTCCTCGGGGCGCACCCGCACGAGGACGGCACCGTGGTGCGCGTCCTGCGCCCGCACGCCGACGGTGTGGAGGTCGTGCGCGAGGGCGGGGAGGGGATCCCGCTCGCCAGGGTGCACGACTCCGGCCTGTTCTCGGGCGTCGTGCCGGGGCCGCCCGCCGACTACCGCCTCGCCGTGCACTACGGCGACCGGGTCGACGTCGTCGACGACCCCTACCGCTGGCTGCCGACGCTCGGTGAGATCGACCTGCACCTGATCGGCGAGGGCCGCCACGAGCGGCTCTGGGACGTCCTCGGCGCCCATGTGCGCAGCTACGACACCCCCGCAGGCCCCGTCACCGGCACGAGCTTCGCGGTGTGGGCGCCCACCGCGCAGGGCGTCCGCGTCACCGGCGACTTCGACGCCTGGTCCGGCTGGGCCCACCCCATGCGCGTGGTCGGCAGCTCGGGGGTCTGGGAGCTGTTCGTCCCCGGTATCGAGCCCGGCACCCGCTACAAGTTCCGCGTCCTCGGCCGCGACGGGCGCTGGCGCGACAAGGCCGACCCCCTCGCCTTCCGCACCGAGGTCCCGCCCGCCACCGCATCGATCGTGGACGTCTCCACCCACGAGTGGGGCGACGAGGAGTGGATGGCGGCGCGCGCGCTGCGCCAGGCGCACGCGGAGCCGATGAGCGTCTACGAGGTGCACCTCGGCTCGTGGCGTCCCGGGCTCGGCTACCGCGAGCTCGCCGACGAGCTGGCCGACTACCTGGGCGAGATGGGCTTCACCCACGTCGAGCTGCTGCCGGTGGCCGAGCACCCGTTCGGCGGCTCCTGGGGCTACCAGGTCACCTCCTTCTACGCGCCGACCGCCCGCTTCGGCACGCCCGACGACTTCCGCTACTTCGTCGACCACCTGCACCAGCGGGGCTTCGGCGTCATCGTCGACTGGGTGCCCGGGCACTTCCCCCGCGACGAGTGGGCGCTCGCCAAGTTCGACGGCAGCGCCCTCTACGAGCACGCCGACCCGCGCCGCGGCGAGCAGCCCGACTGGGGCACGCTCGTGTTCGACTTCGGCCGCCGCGAGGTGCGCAACTTCCTCGTCGCCAACGCCCTCTACTGGCTCGACCAGTTCCACATCGACGGCCTCCGCGTCGACGCCGTGGCGAGCATGCTCTACCTCGACTACTCCCGCCCAGAGGGCCAGTGGCTGCCCAACGTCCACGGCGGGCGCGAGAACCTCGACGCGGTGGCGTTCCTGCAGGAGATGAACGCCACCGTCTACCGCCACCACCCCGGCGTCATCACGATCGCCGAGGAGTCCACGGCGTGGCCCGGCGTCACCCGCCCCACGCACCTGGGAGGGCTGGGCTTCGGGTTCAAGTGGAACATGGGCTGGATGCACGACACGCTCGACTACGCCGGGCGCGACCCGATCTACCGGGGCTACCACCACAACCAGATGACCTTCTCGCTGATGTACGCGTTCAGCGAGAACTTCGTGCTGCCGCTGTCGCACGACGAGGTCGTGCACGGCAAGGGCTCGCTGTGGACGCGTATGCCCGGCGACGCCTGGAACAAGGCCGCCAACCTGCGCGCGCTGCTCGCGTACATGTGGGCGCACCCGGGCAAGCAGCTGCTGTTCCAGGGCGGCGAGTTCGGCCAGGAGCGGGAGTGGTCGGAGTCCCGGTCGCTCGACTGGCACCTGCTCGACGACCCGCTGCACGGCGGCCTGAAGACCCTGGTCGGTGACCTCAACCGGGCCTACCGCGCCACCCCGGCGCTGTGGACGAAGGACTCCACGCCCGAGGGCTTCTCCTGGATCGACGCCAACGACGCCTCCGGCAACGTCCTGAGCTTCCTGCGCCACGGGGTCGACGCCGACGGCAGGCCCACCGTGCTCGCGTGCATCGCCAACTTCTCCGGCAGCCCCAAGCGCGACTACCGCGTCGGGCTGCCCTTCCCCGGCCGGTGGCGCGAGGTGCTCAACACCGACGCCCAGATCTACGGCGGCTCCGGCGTCGGCAACCTGGGCGCCGTGGAGGCCGAGCGGACGATGTGGCACGGGCGCCCCGCGTCCGCCGTCCTACAGCTCCCGCCCGCCGGGGTCCTGTGGCTCGTGCCCGAACCCGGTGCCGGTGCGGTGCGCCGCCGCGCCGCCGCTGGGTCGAAGGCCGAGACGCCGAAGGTCGAGACACCGAAGGCCGAGACGCCGAGCGCGGCGCTCACCGCGCCGCCGACCGCGCCGGCCACCGAGCCGCCGCCCGCTGCACCGCCAACAGCACCGCCCTCGGCGACCACCACGGAGCCCGCCCCGGCGGGACCAGCGGCCGACGAGCCCGACATGGCGGCCGAGGTGCCCGCGTCGGATGCGTCGGAGCGCGCGCCGGCGGCGGAGTCGTCTCCCAGCCGGAGTGCGGGCGACGCGGATCTGGACGCGCAGGTCCCGTCGTCCGACGCGCCGCAGCGGCCGTCGGCCGTGGCCGGGCCTGCCGCCACCGGCGCGGGTACGAGCGCGCCGGTGACCCGTCCGGCCACCGAGCCCGCCGACGCCACCGCCGCCTCGCCGGCCGCGCAGAACGGCCTGCCGGCCGCGGGTGACACCACGTGGGACGCCGCGCCGTGGAGCTCGGCTCGGGCCGGTGGCACCGCCGCGCCTGCAGCGGTGAGCCCCGACCCCGCCTCGGCCGACACCGGCGAGCTGCCCACGGTCTCCGGCGCCACGTCCGACGAGGACGAGCGGGACGAGGCCGTGCCGGACAGCCCTGCGCCGGGCGAGGACACCGTGCTCGAGGACGGCCCGGCAGCCCCGGTCGCCGCCGATGCCCCTGAGGAGGCGCCGCCGACGCCCGAGGTTCAGCTGGGCGACGCCACGCGCTCCTCGGCCGCCGACCGCACGGACGACGACAGCAGCACCGCCCAGTAGCCGACCAGGATCGCGCAGTAGAGGGAGCGCCCCATGGCGGCTTCGACGCCATGGGGCGGCCAGTCGGCGTTCCAGGACACCGGGATCACCGCCAGGGCCAGCCCGGCCGCCGTGAGCGCACCGAGCCCGAGCGGCACGAGCGCGAGCGCGCCGGGGAACAGCAGCATGAGGTAGTTGTGCCAGGCGATCGGGGAGAACAGCAGCCCGGCCGCGAGCACCGCCCACGGCGCGGTGCCGGCCGGGTCGATCCGGTCCCGGTTGCGCCCGATCCACACCAGCGTGCCGACGAGCACGGCCAGTCCCGCGAGCATGCCGAACACCGACGGGACGCCGAACCGCACCGCGAGGCCCGGCAGGGAAGCGTTGTCGACGGTGTCGGGCACCGGCTCGGAGAAGGCGATCTTCAGCCACTCGATCGCGCTGGACGGTCCGGCGACGAGCACACCGGCGAGGGTGGCGACCACCGCGGACGCGATACCGGCCTGCAGCGGCACCCAGCGGCGCTGGACGGCCAGCAGCAGCAGGATCGGCGCGAGGGACGGCTTCAGCGCCACCGTGACGCCGTAGAGGGCGGCCGCGAGCACCGGCCGCCCCCGCCGCTCGGCGATCCAGCCCGCGACGAGCCCCACGAGCAGCAGCGGGTAGATCTGGCCGAGCACGAGCGTGCCGTGCAGCGGGGAGGAGGCCAGCACGGCGACGAGGGCCAGCGCGGTGGCGGTGCGGGACAGCCGCAGCTCGCGGGCCACCGCCAGCGCCGACCCTGCGACCAGGACCAGCGTGAGGACCATGAACACCCGGTAGGCGGTGAGCGCGTCCAGCCAGGCGAACGGCACCAGCAGCGCGGTGAGCAGCGGCGGGTTGAGGTTGGTCAGCTTCGCGGGCGTGTCGTAGATGTCCTCGCCCGCCACGAGAGCGACGGCGGAGTGCCAGAACGTGTCGAAGTCGACGTGCAGGTCGCGCATGTCGGACGCGGGCAGCATCGTGACCAGCGCGTCGGGGTGCCGGACGTGCAGGACCACTGTCGTGACGAGCGACGCCAGCACGAGCAGACCGGACACCACCCGCCGCAGCGTGACGACGCTCTCGCGCGATGCGGGTGGGGCCTGGTCGGGCCCTCGGTTCAGCAGGGACACGCTGCTTGACGCTATCCGGCCCGCACGTGTTCGGCCGAACCGCTCCCCCGCAACGGGCCGGCAGGCCATGATGGGGGCCGTGTCAGCACCGATCGGCCGGGCCGCCACTCTCGTCGCCACCCTCGTCGTCGCGGTCCTGGTCCTGGCGAGCTGCAGCCAGGTCGTCTCGGGAAGCGCACAACCGACACCGGCCGCCGCGTCCGCGCCTGCCACGCGGGCGATCGCGGCCCAGGCCGATCCCCCGGGCCGGGTCGCGGACGCCACCACGCGGGCGCTGCAGGACTTCTGGCGCGCCGAGCTTCCCGCTGCGTTCGGGCGCGAGTGGCGGGACATCAGCACGTTCATCCCGGTCGAGGTGCAGGACCCGGCCGCCCCGCCACCCCCGTGCGTCAACCGCACCGCCGACGTGGCCGACCAGGCCTTCTACTGCCCCGCCGCCGATGTGGTCGCGTGGGACGCCGACGGCCTGATCCCGGCCCTGCACGAGCGGTTCGGCCCGGTCGGGGTGGCCGTGGTCCTCGCGCACGAGGTGGGTCACGCCGTGCAGAACCGGCTCGGGGTGGACGCCGAGCAGAGTCGCGACCCGCAGCGGTTTCCCACGATCCTGCTGGAGTCGATGGCCGACTGCTACGCGGGCGCCGCGCTCGCCCGCTTCGCCGAGGAGCCGGTCGCAGGCCTCCCCGTCGGCCTGCAGGAGCGCGACCGGGCGATGCAGGCGCTCGTCGGATTCCGCGACCCGATCGGCGTAGCGGCGAGCGACGAGTCCGCCCACGGCAACGCCTTCGACCGGGTCTCCGCGTTCCAGGACGGCTGGAACGAGGGCGCAACGCTCTGTGCCGGGATGACCATCGACAACCGGCCGTTCACGCAGCGCCGGTTCGCCTCAGAGGCCGATCTGGCCAGGGCCGGCAACCTCCCGCTGCGGGAGCTGCTCGCGTTCGTCGAGCGCGACGCGGCGGAGTTCTTCGGCGGCCTCGCCCCCGGCTGGGACCCGCCGCAGCTCTCCACCGGCGGCGCCTGCCCCGTCCCGGAGCTGGCCGCGCAGGGGCCGGCCGCCTACTGCCGGGACGACGGCGGCGTCGCGGTCGACGTGGCCGCGCTCGAAGGGCTCCACGACGAGGTCGGTGACTTCGCGGCGGCCACCGTCGTGGCAGGTCGCTACGGCCTCGCCATGCTCGACGCAGGCGGGCAGTCACCAGTGGGTAGGCCTGCTGGCGCCGCCACCACCTGCCTCACCGGCGCCTACACCGGACGGCTGTTCGACGCCGCCGACGGCTTCCAGCTCTCCCCCGGGGACCTCGACGAGGCCGTGCAGGTGCTGCTCGCCGCCGACTGGGTGGCCCGCGACGCCGCCGGCGTGTCCGACCCGGCCGACCACGGGTTCGAGCGCATCGGCCGGTTTCGCACCGGGCTGCTCGAGGGGCCGGGCGCCTGCGGCTGATCCCCCGTCAGATCCGCGCGCCCGGACGCTCCCCGGATGCGACGGCGACGGCCACGACGATCTCGTCCGGCCGGGGAGCGTCGGCGATCACGAGCGTCGCGGTGTGGTAGTGGAGCTGCGACTTCGCGTCGGTCTTGTGCGCCATGGGCACGTCGAGCGGCGTACCGGGCGGGCAGATCCGCTGGTTGCCCACCATCCACGCCGACCCGTCGACCAGCAGGCGGACCTCGTCGCCGAAGAGCGTGGTGTGGATCAGGGCCGCGGCGTGCTCGTACTCGCCGTCGAGCCCGACGGCTGCCATCTTCCCGAACGCCGCGACCGAGCCGGAGCCGCCGAGCGCCTCGACGGCCGCGGCCCCGAGCCGGCGGCCGAGCCAGGGCGCCAGGTCGGCGACCACCGGCTGCAGGTCCGCGACGTACCCCTGCCCGTGCCACGGGTTGCGCAACACCGCGGCGGCCACCGCGTGGCGGAACGGCCGGTCGAGCCTGCGCCCGTCGGCGGGTACCTCCTCGTGGAGGACGGTCAGCTTCCGCAGGTCGGCCGGATCAGGCATGTCTCAGATAGTAGACACGCGTGCTCGCGGCACACAAGAAGTCCGCGGCAAACCCGTCTCCGAACGAGGACGCAGTAACGTCTCGTCGTGCCCGTCCCGGCTTCTCCCCGACCCGACGGCCGTCGGCTCGGCGCGCGGATCCGCCTCCTCCGCGAGGAGCGCGGCTGGTCGCTGCGGCGCGCCGAGGAGGTCACCGGGGTCAGCAGAGCGATGCTGTCCAAGATCGAGCTCGGCACCGCGGCGCCGACGGTGCCGGTGCTCGGCCGGATCGCCGAGGGGTTCGGGGTGAGCATCTCCCAGCTCGTCGGCGGCCGCCCGGCAGCGACGCCGAGCGAGAACGTCGTCGTCCTGCCGGCCGCGGAGCAGCCGGTCTTCCGGGTGCCCGGCACCGGGTTCGAGCGCCGCTCGCTCGCGCCGCGGATCGCGGGCGCCGTGGACCTCGCGGTGAACCACCTCCCGCCCGGCCAGAGCTCGGACACCTTCCCCGCGCACCGGCCGGGCGTCCAGGAGGTGCTGACGGTCGCTGCTGGGCGCCTGCACCTGGTCCTCGACGACGACCGGTACGAGCTCGGCCACGGCGACTCGATCTACTTCCGCGCCGATCACGCACACCGGTTCGACAACCCGTCGGACACGGAGGCCGCAGTCTTCTACATCGTCGTCGTCGACGTGGACGCGCTCGCCTGAGCGCCTACTTCACCGCGCCCGCGGTCATCCCGTTGTAGAACCAGCGCTGCAGGAGCAGGAACACCACCAGCGTCGGCAGGATCACGATCACGACGCCCGCCGAGATCACCTCCCACTCGGCGCTGAACGGCCCCTGGAACCGGAACAGCGACGTGGAGATCACGCCGAGCTCGCGCGACGACATGTAGAGGAACGGGATGTAGAACTCGTTGTAGATCGCGACGCCCTTCACGATCACGACGGTGGCGATCGCCGGCTTGAGCAGCGGCAGGATGATCCGCCAGTAGATGGTGAACCGGTTCGCCCCCTCGAGCGTGGCGGCCTCGTCGAGATCGTGCGGGATCGAGCGCATGAACTGCAGGAAGATGTAGATCGACACGATGTCCGTGCCCGTGAACAGCAGGATCGGCGCCGCCATGCTGTTGAACACGCCGAGGCGCTCCACCACCTGGAAAGTCGCCACCTGCGTGGTGACCCCGGGCACGAGCGCGGCCAGCAGGAACGCACCGAGTACGGCGCCCCGCATGCGGAACCGGAAGCGGTCGATCGCGTAGGCCACCATCGACCCGATCAGCACGGTGCCGGCCACCGAGACCACCAGGATGATCGCGGTGTTGCCGAAGGCCCGCAGCATCTTGCCGTCGGTGAAAGCCCGCACGAAGTTGTCCGGGTTCAGCCAGGTCCGAGGTGGGTCGAACGGGCCTTCGGCCCGGAACTCCGCACCCGTCTTCAGCGAGGCCATGGCGATCACGACGAGCGGGACGAGCGTGACCAGGCTCGCGAGCACCAGCGCGAGGTAGGTCGTCGCCCGCCCGGCCCTGCGCCCGAACGTCCGCGGGCGTCGCCGGGGCGCAGCGGGCGCCCGGCCGGACGTGGCTGGGCGGGTCACGGTCGTGGACATCGGCTAGCTCTCCCGTTCCTCGGGCACGAGGCGCCGCTGCACCCACGTCACCAGCAGGACGATGCCGAGCAGCACCACGGCCATCGCCGACGCGAGCCCGAAGTCGTTGAACTTGAACCGCGTGTTGATCGTCTGGATGACGAAGGTCTCGCTGCCGTTCGCGCCGCCGGTCATGATGTAGGGGATCTCGAAGACCGAAAGCGCCCCGGACACCGCGAGGATGAACATCAGCCCGAGCACCGGCCGGATCCCGGGCAGGATGATGTAGCGGAACTGCTGCCAGCGGTTGGCGCCGTCGAGCTCGGCGGCCTCGTAGCGTTCGCCCGGGATCGACTGGATCGCGCCGAGGAACAGCACGAAGTTCAGCCCCGTGTAGCGCCATACCGACACACCTGCGAGCGAGTAGTTCACCGCCGCGGGATCGCCGAGCCACTGCCGTGTCAGCCCTTCCCCGCCCAGCAGCGCCAGCACGGTGTCGAGCACACCGTCGGGGCGGAAGAAGTACAGGAACACGAACCCGATCGCGACCCCGTTGACCAGGTACGGGAAGAACAGGATCCCCTTGAACAGGTTCGCGAACCGCACCTTGAAGCTCAGGACCGTCGCGAAGTACAGCGCGAGCGCGATCTGCACGAACGACGCACCGAAGTAGTAGAGGCTCACGAGGAAGACCTCGAACAGCTCCGGCCTGGTGAATATCTCGACGTAGTTCTCCAGGCCGACGAAGTCGGCGTTGCGGCGCAGGCCGTCCCAGTCGGTGAGGCTGTAGTAGAGCATCGTCCCGACCGGCACGTACGTGAAAAGCGCCAGCAGCGCGAGCGGGACGAGCAGGAACAGCCAGGGCGTCAGGTTCCGGGGGAACGCGTGTGCGATGCGCGACCCCCTCCACCCCGCGCGCGGCGTCTGCGTGAGCGGCATGATGCGGCGCTCAGTCGGTCTCCGCGCGGGCCGCGGCCCACCGCTGGTTCAGCTCGGCGAAGATCTGCTCCTTCGTCTCCGGGCGCGCGCCACGAGCGGCGTCCACGAGGCGCTGCCGGTACAGGTGCTCGGTGACACCGATCTCGGACTCGTCGTCGATCCGGTCCACCAGCCCCTCCTTGCCCGGCGGTTCCGGCGTGAGCTCGAAGTACTCCACCCCCAGATCGGCGAAGTCCTTCAGCGTCGTGGGTTCCGGCCCGTTCAGCAGCGGCGAGATGCCGCCCTGGTCGGTGGCGTAGTTCGACTGGTCGGCGAACCAGTCCACCCATGCCCGTGCGGCGGCCTTGTTGTCGGAATGGACGTTGATGCCCTGCTTGAAGTCGCCCGCGATGACCGAGTGGAACTTCCCGTCGACCTGGACCGGGAACGGCAGGTACCCGATGTCGTCGGGGTTCGGGGCTGCCTCCCGCATCTGCACGATCGACCAGGAACCGAGGTTCATCGTGGCGATCTGGCCGGTGCCGAGCAGCTGCTTGGACAGCTCCCATTCCGTGGTGGTCGGGTCCGGCTCGGTGAGCCCTCGTTGCACGGCGTCGAAGAGCAGCGAGTCGATGACGTAAAGCTCGCTGCCGGGCGTCCACGGCGCGTCCGTGGTCGCCATTTCGTTCACCGCGTCCGGGTTGTTCGAGATCCCGCCGCGGTGGCCCGCCCACTGCGCGCCGAGCGGCCACCCGTCGGCGTAGTTCGTGTAGAGCGGGACCGCATCGGTGCGGTCGGCGATCGCCTGCAGCGCCGCGATGAACTCATCCGGCGTCTTCGGCGCCTCCGTGACGCCTGCCTGCTGCCAGATCCGCCTGTTGTAGACGAACCCGTTCGCATTACCGGTGATCGCGATGCCGTACACCTGGCCCTCGTAGGCCTTCTCGGTGGCGAACCGGTACTTCCGGCTCATCTCCTCGAGGGTGCCGAGCGGCTCGAAGAACTGTGGGAGCTGGTCCTTCGTGACGGCGTCGGGGAGCATCAGCACGTCGCCGTACTCCTGCGCGTTCAGCCGGATCCGGACCTCACCGTCGTAGTCGGTGATCGCCTCGAACTCGACCTCGACGTCCGGGTGGATCTCCTTGAAGCGCCGCTCGTAGTCGGCGAAGACCGTGTCGACGATGTCCGTGCGGTGCGTGAGCACGGTGATCTCGCCCGAGATCGGGCCGCCCGCTCCCGAGCTCCCGGAGCTCCCGCCTCCACCGCAGGCGGCGAGCGTGAGCGCCGCTACTGCGGCGAGGGACGCGATCGTCGTCGATCTCAAGGCTGCTCCTCGGGTTGGAGTCCGCCCGGCCAACGTAGGAGCACGCAGATTAACCGGTCAAGTGGTCCGGCCGTCAGAAACCGATAACCTTCTTCCCGATGCACCGTCCGACCATCTCCGACATCGCGGCAAGGGCAGGCGTGTCCAAGGCCGCCGTGTCCTACGCCCTCAACGGCCGCCGCGGGGTCTCGCCGGCCACCCAGGCGCGCGTCCTCGCCATCGCGGAGGAGCTCGGCTGGACCGCCAACAACGCCGCGCGGGTGCTGTCGGGGGCTCGGGCGGGCGTCGTCGGGCTCGTGCTCGCCCGTCCGGCCCGCACGCTCGGTCTCGAACCGTTCTTCATGGGGTTCATCAGCGGGCTCGAACAGGAGCTCTCCAGCCGGGACACGGCCCTCCTGCTGCAACTCGTGCCCGACCACGCCGCCGGGCTGAAGACCTGCGCGCGCTGGCAGGGGGCCCGCCAGGTCGACGGCGCGATCGTCGTCGACCTCTTCGACGACGACGACCGGCTCGCCCCGCTCCAGGAGATGGGTCTGCCGTTCGTCGTGGTCGGCGACGCGCGCGACCACCCGGGCGTCACCTGCGTCTGGACCGACGAGGTCGCCGGCATGACCCAGATCGTCGAGTACCTGGCCGCGCTCGGCCACCGCCGCATCGGCCGCGTCGCCGGTCTGGAGCGGCTGCGCCACACCGTCCAGCGCACGCAGGCGTTCCGCGCCGCTGCGGAACGGCTCGGGCTGGAGGAGGTCGTGCAGCAGTCGGACTACTCCGGGGAGGACGGCACCCGCGCCACCCGGCTGCTGCTCGCCCGGCGCGAGCGGCCAACGGCGATCGTCTACGACAACGACGTCATGGCCGTCGCCGGGCTGGCGGTCGCGGGCGAGATGGGCATCGAGGTGCCCCGGCAGCTGTCGGTCGTCTCCTGGGGCGACTCGGCGCTGTGCCGCCTCACCCACCCCGCGATCACCGCGCTCGCGCACGACTGGATGGCGTACGGAGCGCACACCGCTCGCCGGCTGCTCGAGGTGGTGGACGGCGCACCGCCCCGGGCCTACCTCCACGGCGCCCACACGCTCGTGCCCCGGGGGAGCACCAGCCCGGCTTGACCCGATGCCGGGCGGCGAGGCAGGCTGTCGGATGTGGATCTCCGGACGGCCGAGCTGCTACGGCGGCCGCTGTACGGGCAGTGCTACGACCGGGGCGACGCCGACTGGTAGGAGCGCAACGCGCTCACCGTCACCGCCCCCGTCCCGCTCTCCCGAGAGGTCCCTCCCGTGTCCCCGTCATCCGTGGCGGCGTTCGTCGCTGCCCTGCCCAAGGTCGAGCTGCACCTGCACCTGGTCGGCTCCGCCTCGCTCGACACCGTGCTCACCCTCGCCCGCCGCCACCCGGACGGCGGCGTCCCCACCGACCGCGACGAGCTGCGCCGGTTCTACGCGTTCACCGACTTCCCGCACTTCCTCGACGTCTACCGCCGGGTGAACCTGCTGGTCAACACGGGCGCCGACGTCGTCACCCTGCTCGACGGCCTCGCCGCCGAACTGGCCACCCGCGCCGTGCGCTACGCCGAGGTGCAGGTCGCACCGGTCCGCAACCACATGGCCGGGATCGGCTACGCCGACCTCGCAGCGGCCCTCACGGACGGCCGGGCGCTGGCCCGCGAACGGCACGGCGTGGAGCTGGGCTGGGTCTTCGACGCCGACGCCACACTCGGCCCGGAGGGCGCCGAGGAGACCGTCGACTTCGCCGTCGACCACCGCCCGGAGGGCACCGTCGCCATCGGCCTGGGCGGGGCGGAACTGGGGGTGCGCAGGGCCGACTTCGCGCCCGCCTTCCGCCGCGCCGTCGAGGCCGGCCTGCACAGCGCGCCGCACGCCGGGGAGACCGTCGGCCCCGACGAGGTGTGGGCGGCGGTCACCGAGCTCGGCGCCGAGCGGATCGGGCACGGGATCGGCGCCGCAGGGGATCCGCGGCTGCTCGAGCACCTCGCCGAGCACGGCATCCCGCTCGAGGTCTGCCCGACGTCGAACCTGCGCACCGCGGCGGTCCGCGACATCGCGGAACACCCGCTGCCCGCGCTCGTCGCCGCGGGCGTCCCGGTGACCCTCGCCACCGACGACCCCGGCATGTTCCACACCGACCTCAACGCCGAGTACCTGCTCTGCCACGAGGTCTTCGACATGGGCATCGCCGAGCTGGCGGAGATCGCCCGCACCGGAGCCCGTGCCGCCTTCTGCCCGCCCGCCCTCCGCGACGAGATCATCGCGGAGATCGACCGGGTCGAGGCCGCCCACGCGTGATCGAGCGGCCTCGAGCGGTCAGAACAGGGCGCGGGCCAGGGCGCGGCGAGCGGCGCTGACGCGGGGGTCGTCGGCCGGGTACAGCTCGAAGAGGCTCACGAGGTGCTCGCGCACCCGGTCGCGATCCTCCCCCGCCGTGCGCGCCACCGTGCCGACGAGGCGGTTGAACGCCGCCTCGACACGATCGCTCGCCACCTCGGCGTCGGCCGCGGCCAGCTGCGCGTCGACGTCGTCCGGCGCGGCGTCGGCCCGCCCGATCGCCGACGGATCGGCCGCCTCCGCCCTCGCGAGGAACCGCACCTGCGAGAGCGCGGCCTTCGCCTGCTCGTTGGCCGGCTCCGCGGCGAGGATCTGCTCGTAGGCGGCCTCTGCGGCGCCGTAGTCACCGCGGTCGAGGGCCTCCTCGGCCGCGGTGAACCGCGGGTCCTCCGGCTCCTCGACGGGCGCGCCGTTCGCCGCCCCCGCCTCGGCCTGGGCGATGGCCGGCATCCGGTCGCGCAGCGCGTCGAGCAGGGCGCCGATCCACTCCCTGACCTGCGGCTCGGGGACCGCGCCCGTGAAGGCGTCGACCGGCTGGCCGCCCGCGACGGCCACCACCATCGGGATGGACTGGACACCGAAGGCCTGCGCGATCCGGGGGTTCGCGTCGACGTCGACCTTGGCGAGGATCCAGGCCCCGTTGGCGGCCTCCGCGAGGCGCTCGAGCACCGGCGAGAGCTGCTTGCAGGGCCCGCACCACTCCGCCCAGAGATCGACGACGACGGGCACCTGCAGCGAGCGCTCCAGGACGTCGGTCTGGAAGCTCTGCTCCGTGGCGTCGATGACGAACGGGCCTGCTCCGCCGTCGCCCTCCGGGCGCGGCGGTGCCGCCTTCTGGCGGGCAGCCGCCTCGGATCGGGCTTTCAGCGCGGACAGATCCACGGCACCGGCCATCGCGCGCGACAACGCGGCCGTCTGTGCCGCCTGACGAGGATCGGGTCGAGACACGCCGTTCATCCTGCCACCGGAGGCGCGGACCGCGTGCGGCCGCCGAACATCCGCCGAACGGGTCCGGCTCGACGGGAACTCGTCACGTGGCGTGATCACGGCGTGCGATCTTCCGATCGCGCTCCGCCACCGATCACCAGACCGGGCGAGCACCAGACCAGCCGGCCACTCGTTGAGTAGGTAGGAGTGACCAGACGGTCGCTCTGCGTAGACATCCGCTCGGCCGCACCCCGCGGCTTCCCTCACTCGAAGGAACCTGCATGAGCACGGAGAACACCGTCGCCGACCGTCTGCTCGAGGACGCCCGCAAGAAGACCGCCAAGAGCGAGAGCCCGGTGCTGGGCAAGGTGGCCCTGATCGTGGGTGCGATCGCCCTGCTCGTCAGCCCCATCTCGATCGTCGGCTGGGTCGTCGGTGCGGGGGCCATCGGCCTCGGCGCCGCCTCGGTCCGCCGTCCCGCCGCCGCCAAGCAGGCGAAGATCGCGATGGTGCTCGGCGGCCTGGCGATCCTGATCGGCGTCTTCTTCTTCACGCTGAACGTCGCCATGCGCTGACCTGCGCTGACGCCTCGATTGCGAGAGGGCCGCACGGTGACCGTGCGGCCCTCTCGCTTTCTCAGCCCTCGTCGAGGGCGGCCTCGACCCGTTCCACCTTCGACCGGAGCTGTCCGGTGTGGCCGGGCCGGATGTCCGCCTTGAGCACCAGGCTCACCCGCGGCGCGTGGGCCTGCACGGCCTCCACCGCGCGCTTGATCACATCCATCCCCTCGTCCCAGGTCTCCGCCTCGATCGTGGTGAACATCGAGGTGGTCTCGTTGGGCAGGCCCGACTCCCGGACCACGCGGACGGCGTCGGCGACCGCCGCGCTCACACTGTCGCCGGGCGTCCCGGCCGGCGCGATGCTGAAGGCGAAGAGCATGTGGCCACACTGCACCAGCCGGCCCCGCAGCCGCGACCCGAGGAGATCCGTGATCAGCGTCAGCCGCCTCCGCCCGGACGACCGCGCCGACTGGGAGGAGCTCTTCCGCGGCTACATCGCCTTCTACGAACGGACCATCCCGGACGAGGAGTACGACCGCGCGTGGCAGGAGTTCCAGCACGGCAGCCGGATGCACGCCCTCGGCGCCCGGTGGCACGACCGGCTCGTGGGCATCGCGCACTTCTTCGTGCACCCGCACACCAACGCCGGTGACGTCTGCTACCTCCAGGACCTGTTCACCGCCCCGGACGCGCGTGGCCACGGCGTGGCGCGCTCGCTCATCGAGGCCGTGCACGGCTGGGCTCGCGAGCAGGGCTGCAGCCAGCTGTACTGGCACACCCACGAGTCGAACGCGACCGCTCGACGGCTCTACGACCGGCTGGCCGAGAACCGCGGCTTCATCCGGTACCAGATGCCCATCTGATCCCCCGCGCTCCCCGGCTCGTGACAGCAACACTGCTAACGTCGCATGTCATGGCCAGTCGGCAGCCGCTGCCTTTCGACCCGATCCTGCGCGCCGCCGAACTGTGGGACGCGCGGATCGGTCCGGCCCGCACCATGGCCGCGGTGACCAGCGTGATGCGGGTGCAGCAGATCCTCCTCTCCGCCGTGGACGGCGCGCTGCGGCCGCACGGCCTGACCTTCGCCCGCTACGAGGCGCTCGTGCTGCTGACCTTCTCGCGGACCGGACGGCTCCCCATGCGCGTGATGGGCGAGCGCCTGCAGCTGCACCCCACCAGCGTGACCAACATCGTCGACCGGCTGCAGGCCGATGGCCTGGTGCGCCGCATCCCGCATCCCACCGACCGGCGCGCCACCCTCGTGGAGATCACCGAGGCCGGCTCGTCGCTGCAGGAGGCGGCCACCAAGTCGGTGACGGCCATCGACTTCGGGCTGAGCGGCCTCAGCCCGGACGAGGAGTCCCAGCTCACCACGCTGCTGGCGCGGGTGCGCCGTGCGGCGGGCGACTTCGAGGAGCGCGAGGCGAAGTCCCGGCCGTGACCGGCGGGACCGGTGTCAGTGCGACCGCCCCGTCGCACTGACCCGATTCCGCGCGATCGGAGCAGGCCGGCTCAGGTCTGCTCGGTGTCCTCCGCACCCGTGCCGTCCGCGGGCGGCACCGGGTGGCCCGCGCCGCCCGGCCACGAGCGCATGGCCGGCCCGCCTCGCGCCCGCCTCCTCCTCCGCATGCCCGCGTGGCGGCCCGCCGCGGGCGGCCTCCCCCTGCGCCTGCCGACGCAGTAGCCACCGATCGCGCCACCCGCCGAGCCCGCCACCGCCCACACCGAACACGTCGTGAGATCCACAGCGCCTCCCCCTCCAGGTGTTGCCGCGCTGTTGCGGCAACACCGTTGACACTAGGTCGCATCCCCGACATCCTGGAATCGCGACGGTCCGGGAACTGGGGGGATGCACGTGAAGGGTCGGTTGATGCTGCTGGCCACGGTGCTCGTGGCGATCGCGGTCACGGTGGCCACCACCGTGGTGCTGCTGCTCGTCGAGCCGACCGCCCCGCGGTCCGAGGCCGTCCGCACGGGCGCGTTGAGCGGCGGCGCGGTCGTCGCGCTCTACGCCCTGTGGCTCAACGACCGCAGGCGCCGGGTCGAGGAGGAGCGCCACGCGCTCGAGGGCGTGAAGGTCGCCGACGAGCGCTTCGCGCGGTCGGTCGAGCTGCTGGGCAACGAGGCCGACCAGGTCCGGGTGGGCGCGCTGCATTCCCTCGTCTGGCTCGCCGGCTCCACGCCCCGCTACAAGCAGACGGTCCTCGACGTCCTGTGCGCCTACCTGCGCCGGCCGTTCGACCACCCGGAGTTGCGCGACGGGTCGACCGGCGCCGCAGGGGAGAGCGATCCGGAGGCCGACCGCGAACGGCAGGTGCGGCTCACGGCCCAGCGGCTGATCGCCGACGTGCTCCCGTGGGGCGAGGACCCCGATCAGCGCATCTACGACCTCGACCTGTCCGGCGCGTGCCTCGAGCACTTCCGGCTGGAGGGCAGGCGGATCGGACGCCTCATCGCTCGCGGCGCCCGGTTCCACGGCATCACCCGGCTCGGTCAGCTGGAGGCGGCCAAACCCGTCCTGTTCACCGACGCCTGCTTCCTCGGGCGGCTCGATCTGCGTCTGGCACGGCTCGATGGCGGGGTCTCGTTCCAACGCACCAGCTTCGCCGACGAAGTGGCGCTCGACCGAGCCACCGTCGCCACGTTCCTCGACATCAGCACCGCCGCGCCCGCCGGACAGCTGGGCACGTTCGCGGTCGGCCCGGAGACCCGGATCGACGGCTCCGTCGAGGGCTGGGCGCTGGCCGCGCCATGAACGGACGCGTCACCGCGGGTGGGCTGAGGGCGGCGCGGGCGGCTCGCGGCTGGTCGCAGTCGCAGGCAGCCCGCGAGCTGGCCGCCCTCGCCCACTTGAGCGGAGCCCCGGTGGCGGGGGCGGCGAGCCTCAAGACGCTGCTGTCCCGGTGGGAGAACGGCCACGCGGTGCCCGAGCCGCAGTACCGGGCCCTGCTCGGCGAGCTCTACGGGCGCACCCCCGCGGAGCTCGGCATCGCAGGGCCGCCCGCCGATCCGGAGGCGGCCGGGGCCTCGGCCCGCTTCCGGGCGGCACTCGCCGCGGCGGGCGCGATCGACGAGGCCGCGCTCGATCTGTGGCGCGAGCAGCTCCACGTCGCCACCCGGCTCGACGACGAGCTCGGGGCCACGGGTGCGGGAGAGCTCGTCAGGGCGCTGGTCGAGCGGCTGGACGAGACCGTCCGCCACACGATCGCCCCGGCCCGCCGTGCGGCCGTGGCCGCCGTTCTGGCGCCCGCCGCGATCCTCGCGGGCGCTCAGGAGCTCGATCGTTGCCGGCCCGACCTGGCATGGCTCCGCTACCACCTCGCCCGAGCCGCGGCCATCGAGGCAGAGCTGCCCGAGACCGCTGCCGATGCCGTCGCCGGGCAGGCCGGCGTGCTGGTCGACGTCGGCGAGGCCACCGCCGCCGTCACGTTGCTGGACTCGGCCGAACCGGCGATCCCCCGCGCCACCCGTTCCCGGCTGGCGGGCGCACGCGCCGACGCGGCCGCCGCCCTGGGCGATGCGGCCGCCGCGCGCCGTGCCATCTCCGCCGCCGCCCCCGCCGAGCAACTGCCCGCCGACGCCGTGCAACCGCCCGTCGCGATCGAGCTCGCCGACCTCGACCGCTGGCACGGCCACGCGCTCACCGTCCTCGGCGATCCGGCGGCGGCCCGCCCGCTGCGGCGCGCGCTCGCCGCTCCGCCCCGCTCGGTGCGCCACCGCGCCGCGGTCCACGCCGACCTCGCACTCGCGCTCGCCGCCGAGCAGCCCGACGATGCGGCCGCCCATGCCCGCGCCGCCCGCGAGCTCGCCGAGCGCATCGGCTCGGCCCGCACCGAGGCACGCCTGACGGCATTCCGCACGCAGGTTGCCCCGCACACACCCTGAACCGACCCACGCACCTCGCCCGGCTCACGCGCCCCATCGACCGGCAGTGCCGGCAGAAATGGCGGCTGCCGTCGCTACGGCGCGCCACCACCGAGGCGGCCGGTCAGCTCGTCGGCGGCCCGGTACGGGTCCAGCTCGCCCGCCAGCACCCGTTCCGCGAGCGGTGCCAGCCCGGCCGCGCCGTGGAGGTCGCCGATGCGGCTGCGGTGCTGCTCGAGCGCGATGGCCTCGATCTCGGCCTCCGCCCTCGCCCGGCGGCGGCGGGCCCGCTCACCGCTGCGATCGAGCCAGTCCCGGTGGGCGTCGAGCGCGGCCACCAGCTCGTCCACGCCCTCGGCGCGGGCGGCCACGGTGCGCACCACCGGCCTGCGCCACCCGTCCTCGGCAGCCTGCTCCCCGAACGCGAGCATCTGCCGCAGGTCGCGCACGGTCTGCGCGGCCCCGTCGCGGTCGGCCTTGTTCACCGCGAACACGTCGGCGATCTCGAGGATGCCGGCCTTCGCGGCCTGCACGCCGTCCCCCATTCCCGGGGCGAGGAGCACCACCGTGGTGTCGGCGAGGGCCACCACCTCCACCTCGGACTGGCCGACGCCCACCGTCTCGACGAGCACCACGTCACAGCCTGCCGCGTCGAGCACGCGCAGGGCCTGCGGCGTGGCCCACGCCAGCCCGCCGAGGTGGCCACGGGTGGCCATCGACCGGATGAACACCCCGTCGTCCGTGGCGTGCTCACCCATCCGCACCCGGTCGCCGAGCAGCGCGCCGCCGGAGAAGGGCGAGGACGGGTCGACGGCGAGCACACCCACCTTCCGGCCCTGCGCCCGAAGGAGAGCGACCACCGCCGACGTGGTGGTCGACTTGCCGACGCCGGGCGGCCCGGTGAGGCCTACGACGTGCGCGCGCCCGGTGTGCGGCCCGAGCGCGGCCGCCACCTCGCGCAGGGCGGCGTCGGCGCCGTCCTCGACGAGCGAGATCAGCCGTGCGACGGCGAGCTGCTCGCCGCGCCGGGCGCGCTCGACGAGCTCAGGGACGTCCGCCCGGCGCGGCACCAGGTCAGCTCGCGGCCGGCACCCGGATGATCAGCGCGTCGCCCTGGCCACCACCGCCGCAGAGCGCGGCAGCGCCCACGCCCCCGCCGCGCCTGCCCAGCTCCATCGCGAGGTGCAGCGCGATCCGGGCGCCGGACATGCCGATCGGGTGGCCGAGCGCGATGGCACCACCGTTGACGTTGACCTTGTCCGGGTCGATGCCGAGCTTCTTCGTGGAGACGAGCCCGACGGCGGCGAACGCCTCGTTGATCTCGACGAGGTCGAGGTCGCCCGCGGCGATGCCCTCCTTCTCGCACGCCTTCTCGATCGCGTTGGCCGGCTGCTCGTGCAAGCTCGCATCCGGGCCGGCGACGACGCCGTGGGCGCCGATCTCGGCGATCCAGGACAGGCCCAGCTCCTCGGCCTTCGCGCGGCTCATCACCACGACGGCCGCCGCGCCGTCGGAGATCTGGGAGGACGAGCCCGCGGTGATCGTTCCGTCCGAGGAGAACGCGGGGCGCAGCTTCGCGAGGCTCTCGCCGGTGGTGTCGCCCCGCACACCCTCGTCGGTGGAGACGACGAGCGGGTCGCCCTTGCGCTGGGGCACGGTGACGGGCGCGATCTCGGCCTCGAACGTGCCGTCGGCCGCGGCCTTCGCGGCGAGCTGGTGCGACCGGGCGGCGAACGCGTCCTGGTCCTCGCGGGTGACGCCGTACCGGGCGTTGAACTTCTCGGTGGACGCACCCATCGGCAGCTGGTCGAAGGCGCAGAACAGGCCGTCGTGGGCCATGTGGTCGAGCATCGTGACGTCACCGAACTTGAACCCGGCGCGCGACTTGGGCAGCAGGTGCGGCGCCTGCGTCATCGACTCCTGCCCGCCTGCCACCACGATGTCGAACTCGCCCGCGCGGATGAGCTGGTCGGCCAGCGCGATCGCGTCGAGGCCGGAGAGGCAGACCTTGTTGATCGTGAGCGCCGGGACGTCCATCGGGATGCCCGCGCCGTACGCGGCCTGCCGGGCGGGGATCTGCCCGGCCCCGGCCGTGAGCACCTGGCCCATGATCACGTACTGGACCTGGTCGGGCGCGACGCCCGCCCGCTCGAGCGCGGCCTTGATGGCCACCGAGCCCAGCTGGGCACCGCTGAAGTCCTTCAACGACCCGGACATCTTGCCCATCGGCGTGCGGGCCCCGGCGACGATCACGGATCCGGACACGGCTGACCTCCATCGGCTGCGCTGGCGGGCGACTCGACGATACCCGCGAGTAGGGCCACCCGCGGCCGTGACGACTCGCACAGAGGTGGTGAGCCGAGCACGGAGAGACGGCGTCATCAAGGGCCCGCAAGCCCGCCGGAGCGAAGCGGAAGCAATCCGGCGCCGCTACATTCCGCTGATGGGAGAACACACGGTCCTCGCGGTCGACCACGTAGGCATCGCGGTGGCGGATCTCGACGCGGCGATCGAGTGGTACGCCTCCACCTTCGGGCTGGTGGCGACGCACACCGAGACCAACGAGGAGCAGGGCGTCCGCGAGGCGATGCTGTCCGCCCCGGGCGACGCGGGAGCCGCCGTCCAGCTGCTCGCCCCGTTGCGGAAGGACTCGGCGATCGCGAAGTTCCTCGACCGCAGCGGCCCGGGCATCCAGCAGCTCGCCTATCGCGTGGCCGATGTCGACGCCAGCTGCGCGGCCCTGCGGGAGAAGGGACTGCGGCTGCTCTACGACGAACCCCGCCGCGGCACCGCGGGCTCGCGCATCAACTTCGTGCACCCGAAGGACGCGGGCGGGGTGCTCGTGGAGCTGGTGGAGCCTGCTGACGGCCACTGACGTGGGCACCGTCACGGCGCGGATCTGCGCAGATCACGGTTACCCTACTGCCCAGTAACCGGGAGTCACGACTCGAGCCAATGGAGGCCAGCCGTGCAGGAGATCCGCGACGCCATCCTCGCCGAGCAGTACGACGCCATCGCCGGCCTGGACGTGCCCGACCACTACCGGGGCGTCACGGTCCACGCCGACGAGGCGGAGATGTTCGCAGGCATCCCGACGCGCGAGAAGGACCCGCGCAAGAGCCTGCACCTCGACGAGGTGGCCACGCCGGAGCTGGGCCCGGGCGAGGCGATCGTGGCCGTGATGGCGAGCGCCATCAACTACAACACGGTGTGGACCTCTATCTTCGAGCCGCTGTCGACCTTCGGTTTCCTGCGCCGCTACGGCCGGGTCTCGGAGCTGACCAAGCGCCACGACCTGCCCTACCACGTGGTCGGCTCCGACCTCGCGGGCGTCGTCCTGCGCACGGGCGCCGGTGTCACCCGCTGGAAGCCGGGTGACCGCGTGGTGGCGCACTGCCTGTCCGTCGAGCTGGAGAGCCCGGACGGGCACGACGACACCATGCTCGACCCCGAGCAGCGCATCTGGGGCTTCGAGACCAACTTCGGCGGGCTCGCCGAGCTGGCGCTGGTCAAGTCCAACCAGCTGATGCCCAAGCCGGCCCACCTCACCTGGGAGGAGGCGGCCTGCCCCGGGCTCGTCAACTCCACCGCATACCGGCAGCTCGTCTCCCGGCACGGTGCGGCCATGAAGCAGGGCGACACCGTCCTGATCTGGGGTGCGTCGGGCGGGCTCGGCTCCTACGCCACGCAGTACGCGCTGAACGGGGGTGCGATCCCGGTGTGCGTGGTGTCCTCGCCGCAGAAGGCCGAGATCTGCCGCCGGATGGGCGCCGAGCTGATCATCGACCGCACGGCGGAGGACTTCCGGTTCTGGAAGGACGAGCACACCCAGGACCAGTCGGAGTGGAAGCGCTTCGGCGCCCGGATCAGGGAGCTCACCGGAGGAGACGACCCGGACATCGTCTTCGAGCACCCGGGGCGCGAGACCTTTGGCGCGAGCGTCTACGTCACACGCAAGGGCGGCACGATCGTGACCTGCGCGTCCACGTCGGGTTACGAGCACAGCTACGACAACCGCTACCTCTGGATGAACCTCAAGCGGATCATCGGGTCGCACTTCGCCAACTACCGGGAGTCCTTCGAGGCCAACCGGTTGATCGACAAGGGTCTGATCCACCCGACGCTGTCGAAGGTCTACCCGCTCGACGAGACCGGGCAGGCGGCGCTCGACGTGCACACCAACAGCCACCAGGGCAAGGTCGGCGTGCTCGGGCTCGCCCCACGGGAAGGCCTGGGTGTCACCGATCCGGAGAAGCGTGCCCGCCATCTGGACGCGATAAACCGGTTCCGTGGGGTCTGATCCACTCGGGACCACCCACAGGGGTGAGGCTGTTCACCCTTGCCACGCGCAGCCGACCACCCTCTGACGCCTGCCCGGTACGGTGATTCCATGGCCGGGAACCCCTCACCTCCCCCGTCCGACGCCGGCTTCGAAGTCGTCCGAAGGGGCTACGACCAAGGGCAGGTCGACGCACACCTGCGTCGACTGGACGCCGAGGTGAGCATCCTCGTCACCGATCGCGACGCTGCGCTGGCGCAGGCCGTGCAGCTGGCGCGCGAGCTGGACGAGGCACGGGTGCGGGCGGAGAAGCTGCGCGCGCAGGTGCGCACGCTCGCCAGCCCGAGCCAGAGCCCGCAAGGCACCACCGAGCGGATCCGGGCGATGTTGCGCCTCGCCGAGGACGAGGTCGCCGAGATGCTCTCCCGCGCGGAGGCGGAGGCGAACCGGCGCACGAGGGAGGCCGAGGCGCAGGCGGCGCAGACCCTCGCCGCCGCGAAGGCCGATGCCGACACCATGCGCGAAGAGGGGCGCACGGACGCGGAGAAGTTGCGGCAGGAGATGGAGCAGGAACGCGCGGCGTTCGCGCTGGAGCTCCAGGAGCAGCGCGAGCGGCTCACCGCGGAGCGCATCTCCATCGAGGCCGACCTGGCCGCGCGGATCGAGGCGGCCGAGGAGGCGAGGGCCAGGGCGTGGGCGGAGTCGGAGGCCCGCCGCAAGCAGGTGGAGGAGGACTTCACGATCGCCATGGAGCAGCGACGGGCCGAGTCGCTCTCCGCGCTCGCGGCCAAGCAGGCCGCCGCGCTCCGCGAGGCCGAGAAGCTGCGTGAGTCGGCCGAGGCCAAGGCGCGCGAGGTGGCCGCGCGGGCCGAGGAGCAGGCCCGGGAGCGCCTCGCCGAGGCGGAGCGCCGGGTCGAGGAGCTGCTGGGCGTCCGCAACCGGATGGCCGAGCAGCTCACCCTCACCCGGGCGATGCTCGACGACACGCTCGGATCGCTGACCGTGCCGCCGGAGCAGCTCATCCCGGCGGCACGCACCGCCGACGAGGCCCCGGCGCTCCCCTCCCCCGACCCGGAACCCATCGCGCCGCCGGAGCCGGCTGACGAGGCCGAGCCCGCAGCCGCGGCGCCGCCCGGCCACGACGGCGCCGGCGACCTGACGGCCGAGGACTCCCCCGCGGCGACCGCGGCCGGCGCCCCGGCCCGCCACCCGTCCCGGCGGCAGCGCCGCCGCTCGAGGGCCGGGTCGACCCACCGCTGAGCCCTCGGCGGTCGCGCGAGTCGCGGCCTGGGTGTGCGCGAGTCGCGGGCTGGGTGTGCGCCGTCACGCCGCAGGTGCCGTGGTCTCCTGCGTCCGCCAGGTGGGGACCGTCTGCACGCTCGTGAGCCGCCAGCCCTCGTCGGTTCGGCGGGCCGAGAACCGGTACACCTCGCCCATCATGAGCTGCGGCCGCCCGTCGCGGTCGGCGAAGGTCACGAGGGCGTTCGCGCGGGCGGTGGCCGTGTGCTCCGCGAGCTCGACCAGGACGCCGGCGATGAGATGCTGGGTCGCCTTGTCCGGGGTGTGGTTGCGAGCGGCCTGCGCGACGAGGGCGTCGCGGCCCTCGGCGGTGCCGCCTGGCGTGCTGGCCGTCGCGTCGGCGGTGAAGAGGGACCTCATGTCGTCGAAGCGGCCGTCGTCCAGGCACGCGGCGAGGCGTTGCACCAGGTCCTCGACGTCCCGGCGGTCGTCCGTGGTTCCCATCTCGATCCTCCATATCGTTGGTGCAACCAACAATAACAGGAGACGTTGGCCGTCCCAACGGATTGCTAGGGTGCGCACGTGGACGTCCGCACCGCCCCGGCCCGGCTCCGCTCCATGCCCAGCTGGCTGCTGAACCAGGTCGCGCTGCCCGCGCAGCGGATCATCGCCGAGGCGCTGGCTTCGGTCGGAGCCCGGCGCCAGCACTACTCGGTCCTGTCGGCACTGGAGGAGTTCGGCCCGGCCAGCCAGGCGGCGCTCGGCAGGCGGTGCGGGATCGACCGGAGCGACATGGTGGCGCTCGTCAACGAGCTCGCAGCGGCCGGCCGGCTGGAGCGCACGCCCGACGTGGAGGACCGCCGCCGCAACGTCATCGCGATCACCGACGCTGGGCGGAAGTTCCTCTCGGAGCTCGACCGGCTGCTGCAGGACGCGCAGGACGACCTGCTCGCTCCGCTGTCGTCACAGGAGCGGGCCGAGCTGGTCCGGCTCCTCGGCGCCGTTCTCGCCCACCACTCCGGCTAGCCGGGCCGTCGCCGAGCTCGGGCCGACCAGCAGCTCGCGTGCCAGTGCCTGCGGTCGGCGACGGAGCCCAGGTCGTCGGCGGGCCAGGCCACGACGTGCCCGGTGCCGGCCCGGATCAGCTGCTGGCAGCCGGGGCAGCGGTAGTCCTTGCCCGCCGCAGAACCCGGCACGCTGCGCACGACCCAGTCGCCGTCGGACGCGGACTCGCGGCGCGTCACGGCAGCCGACCGCAGCGGCACGTGCTCGGACCGGCGGGGCCGGTTGGAACGGGGCACTAGCGCGGGTTGTAGTCCCGGAACCCGTGACCGGTCTTGCGGCCGAGCCGGCCGGCCGTCACGAGGTGCTCCAGCAGCGGTGCGGGCGCGAACCCGGAGAGCCGGAACTCCTGGTAGAGCGTGCGCTCGATGGCGAGCGACACGTCCAGCCCCACGACGTCGAGCAGCTCGAACGGGCCCATCGGCAGCGCGCAGCCGGTCTTCATCGCGGCGTCGATGTCGTCGGCAGTGGCGTAGTGCGCCTCCAGCATCTTCACCGCGTCGTTCAGGTACGGGAAGAGCAGCGCGTTGACGATGAACCCGGCCCGGTCCCCGCACGAGACGGCGACCTTGCCGAGCCGCTCGCACAGCGCGATGGCGGTGGCCGTGACGTCGGCGCTCGTGGTGATCGTGGAGACGACCTCCACCAGCTTCATCACCGGCGCCGGGTTGAAGAAGTGCAGGCCGAGCACGTCCTGCTGGCGGGTGGTTGCCGCAGCGCACTCGACGACGGGCAGCGACGACGTGGTGGTGGCGAGGATGGCGCCCGGCTTGCAGATCTCGTCCAGCGCTGCGAACACGGCCCGCTTGACGTCGAGCTCCTCTGCGACGGCCTCGATGACGAGGTCGGCGTCGGCGAGGTCCTCCAGCCGGGTGGTCGCGGTGATCCGGGCGAGTGTGGCATCCCGTTCGGACTCGTCGAGCTTGCCGCGCACCACGCCCTTGTCCAGGGACTTTCGGATGCCGGCGAGCGCGCCCTCGACCTTCGACTCGCTGCGCCCGCGCACCACCACGTCGAGACCGGCCTTCGCGAAGACCTCCACGATGCCCGAGGCCATCGTCCCCGTGCCGACCACGCCGACGCGCTGCACGTCGCGCACTCCCGCGTCGGCCGGGATCGACGAGGCGGGGGTGAGCGCGTCCGGCACCACCTCGGAGCTGTGCGGCTTGGCGTAGGTGTAGAAGCCGCGCCCGCTCTTGCGGCCGAGGAGGCCGGCGGTGGTCATCTGCTTCAGGATCGGGGCCGGCGCGTGCAGCGGGTTGCGCGACTGCCGGTACATCGTGTCGAGGATCTCGTAGGAGGTGTCGAGCCCGATGAGGTCGAGCAGCGCCAGCGGGCCCATCGGGTAGCCGCAGCCGTAGCGCATGGCGGCGTCGAGGTCCTCGCGGGTGGCGTAGCGCGCCTCGTACATCCGCGCGGCGTGGTTGAGGTAGCCGAAGAGCAGGGCGTTGGCGATGAACCCCGCACGGTCGCCGATGACGACCGGCACCTTGTCCAGGGACGCGGCGAACGCGCGGGCGTCCTCGATCACGTCCGGCTCGGTGACGACCGTGCGGACCAGCTCCACGAGCTTCTGCACCGGCGCCGGGTTGAAGAAGTGCATCCCCACGACCTTGCCCGGCCGCCCGGTGCGCACGGCCAGCTCGGTGACCGACAGGGAGGAGGTGTTGGACGCGAGGATCACGTCGGGCCGGCACACCCGGTCGAGCTCGCCGAGGACCTTCGCCTTCAGCTCCACCTGCTCGGGCACCGCCTCGACCACGAGGTCGGCCTCCGCGAGGTCGGCGAGCGACGTGGTGGTGGTGATGCGGCCGAGCAGCTCGTCGGCGGCCTCCTGGGTGAGCTTGCCGCGCCCGACGGCCCGCGCGGTGGACGTCTCCAGGTGCGCCCGCCCGCGCTCCACGGCCTCGGCGTCGACCTCGGCGGCGAGCACCCGCAGACCGTTGCGGGCGAACACCTCGACGATGCCCGCGCCCATCGTGCCCAGGCCGACGACACCGACCGTCCGGAACTCGCGCACGCTTGACCTCCCGCTACCCCGAGGGACGAACCGCCGCGATCCTCCCATCCGGGGAGCGACCGCGGAGTGTGACAGCTACCTCCCGTGGCGAGCACGCACGAGCCCGACCAGCGCCTTCATCGTGGCCGCCGTGCGGGAGAAGCTGGTGACGGGCACGGGCAGCGGGAAGCGCTGGCGCGCGACGGCCTGCGGGCGGGCGAACTCGCGCAGCCCGTCCTCGCCGTGGATGCGCCCGAAGCCCGAGTCGCCGACTCCCCCGAACGGGAGGCCGGGGATGCCGGCGAACGAGATCACCCCGTTCACGGCGACCATCCCGCAGCGCAGCCTGCCGGCGATCTCCTCCCCACGGGCGCGGGAGAACACCGAGGCGCCCAGGCCGTACGCGGTGGCGTTGGAGCGGCGCACGGCCTCGTCGACGTCCGGCACCCGGTTGACCACGAGCAGCGGCCCGAACGTCTCCTCGGTGACCGCGCTGCTGTCCTCGGGCACGTCAACGATCACGACGGGCTCCACGAACGGCGGCTGCACCGACTCGGCCCCGCCGACGACCGCGCGCCCGCCGCGGGCCAGCGCGTCCTCGACGTGGCGGCGGACGATGTCGACCTGCCCCGCCATCGTCATCGGGCCGTAGGCGCCCCCGGACCCGGCGCGCAGCCCGCGCGCCTTCGCCACCACCTTCGCGGTGAACTCCTCGGCCACCGCGTCGAGCACGTAGACCCGCTCCACGCCCGCGCACGTCTGGCCGGCGTTCGACATGCCGCCCCACACGGCCGCGTCCGCCGCGGCGTCGAGGTCCGCGTCGGCGTCGACGATCATCGGGTCCTTGCCCCCGCACTCGACGAGCACCGGTGTGAGGCTCTCCGCGCAGGCGGCCATCACGCGCTTGCCGGTGGCGGTCGAACCGGTGAACGCGATCTTCCCGATGCCGGGGGCCCGGCAGAGCGCAGCGCCCGTCTCGCCGAACCCGGTGACGACCTGCAGCACCGGCCGTCCGTCGACGATCTCGGCGAACGTGTCGGCGAGCGCCACCCCGACCCCGGGGGTGAGCTCGCTCGGCTTGAACACCACGGCGTTGCCGGCGGCCAGCGCGTAGGCGATCGAACCCATCGGCGTGAACACCGGGTAGTTCCACGGCCCGATCACACCGATCACCCCGTAGGGCCGGTAGGTCACGCTCGCCGCCTGGTTGCCCATCAGCAGGCCGGGTGCGACCTTGCGGCGACCGAGCACCTTCTCGGCGTGCTTGGCGGCCCAGTCGAGGTGGTCGATCGCGAGGACGAGCTCGAGGCGAGCATCGTCGATCGGCTTGCCGGTCTCCTCGACCACGACGCCGGCCAGGTCGTCGAGCTTGCGCACCAGAACCGCGCGCCAGGCCAGCAGCAACCCCCTGCGCTCGTCGGCGCCGAGCCCGTCCCACCACTGCGCGGCCGAGGCGGCCCTGGCGACCGCAGCGCGCACCGCGGCCTCGTCGTGCACCGGGTGCGTGCCCACGACGTCGCCGGTGCGGGGGTCGAGGGACTCGAAGGTCGCCGGAGCGGGCGCTTCCGTGGCGGTCATTACCCAAGAGTAGGGGGCAGCGGGCGGCCCGCACAGGCCGACGAGGGCCCGGCCGGGCCCATCCCTCCCGAGTGGCCCCCGAGGATCAGAACAAGAGCAGGTCGTCCCGCTTCATGCCGCGCAGGGCGTCGTAGTCGACGGTGACGCACCGGATGCCGCGGTCCTCCGCCAGCGTGCGGGCCTGCGGTTTGATCTGCTGCGCCGCGAACACGCCCGCGACGGGGGCGAGGAGCGGGTCGCGGTTCATGAGCTCCAGGTAGCGCGTGAGCTGCTCGACGCCGTCGATCTCGCCGCGGCGCTTCACCTCCACCGCGACGGAGCCGCCGCCGGCGTCGCGGCAGAGCAGGTCCACCGGCCCGATCGCGGTCATGTACTCCCGCCGCACCAGCGTGTAGCCCTCGCCCAGCACGCCCGGATGAGCGGCGAGCAGCTCCTGCAGGTGCGCCTCGACACCGTCCTTCACCAGACCGGGGTCGGTCCCGAGCTCGTGCTTCGAGTCGTGCAGCACCTCGTCGATGGTGATCACGAGCGACTCGTCGGCCTTGTTGCGCACGGTCCACACGCCGGGCTGCTCCTCGAGCCAGCAGGGCGGGCTCATCCAGTTCAGCGGCTTGTAGGCGCGGTCGTCCGCGTGGATGCTGACCGAGCCGTCGGCCTTGACGAGCAGGAGCCGCGGCGCCATGGGCAGGTGGGCGGTGAGCCGCCCCACGTAGTCGACCTGGCACCGGGCGATGACGAGACGCACGAGGGCGAGCGTAAGGGGTCAGCGCGGAGCGTTGCGGGCGGCCAACGCGAGGCCCGCGGCGGCCAGGCCGGCCCGCAGCTCCGGCGGGTCGAGCGCCTCGACCTCCCCGCCGAGCGCGGTGAGCTGTCCAGCGGCCACCTGCACGCTCTCGACGTCGAGCTCCAGCTCCCGCCAGCCCTCGTCGTCGGGCGGGCCCGCGTGCGCGATCGCGCGGAGGGCGGCGTCGTGGTCGACGGCACGCGGCAGGATCTTCAACCCGAAGCGGCTCACCCGCAGGCGGACGGTGGCGCGCAGCATCTGGCTCTCGAACCGCCCCGCCGCCCCGGCCCACCACTCGGCCAGGTCGAAGTCCGCCGGCCGCTCGAAGCGCTCGCCGGTGGCCTGGGCGTTGGCGATCCGGTCGACCCGGTAGGTGCGCACGGTGCCGTCGACCGCACCGGCGAGGTACCAGGTGCCTGCCTTGAGCACGAGCCCGAGCGGGTCGAGCGTCCGCTCGACGACCTGGTCGCGACCGCGCCGGTAGCCGATGCGGAGACGCTGCTGCTCCCACACGGCCTCGGCGACGGCCGCCAGCTGCGTCACCTGCTGCGGGGTGTGGAACCAGCCGGGAGCGTCGAGGTGGAACCGCTCCGCCACCGCCCTGGCGTGCTCCCGCAGGTCGCCGGGGAGCGTCGCGAGCAGCTTGGCCTGCGCCCCGGCCAGGGCGGCGCTCATCCCGAGCTCGGCGAGCACCTGCGGGGCACCCACCGCGAAGATCGCCGCCGCTTCCTGCGCCGTCAGCCCGTCGAGCCGCGTGCGCCAGCCCTCGAGCATCCGGATCCCGCCGCCTCGTCCGGGCTCGGTCCAGAGCGGCACGCCCGCCGCCGACAGCGCCGCGACGTCGCGGTAGATCGTGCGCTCCGACACCTCCAGCTCCCTGGCGAGCTCGGCCGCCGTGGCCCCGCGCAGGCGCTGGAGCGTGAACAGCAGGGTGACGAGCCGGGACGCGCGCACCCCGGAATCGTGCCCGATGCGGCCACGGGGCACGGTGTGCGGCGTGCAGAGGATCAGCAGCCGCCAGGTGTACGCCAACCCGTGGATGACGGTCCGGGAAGACTCCGTCCGGCGCGAGGACGGGTCCGAGGGCATCTACGGGGTCGTCGACAAGCCGACCGCCGCCATCGTCATCCCCCGCGACGGCGACCGGCTGCACCTGGTGGAGCAGTTCCGCTACCCGGTGGGGAAGCGGCGCTGGGAGTTCCCGATGGGGACCGCCCCGGACCGCGCGGAGGTCGACCCCGCGGAGCTGGCCGCCCGCGAGCTCGCCGAGGAGACCGGGCTGATCGCGGGCCGCATGGAGTTCCTCGGCGACCTCGACCTCGCGCCCGGCACGCTGAGCCAGCGCGAGCACGTGTTCCTCGCGACCGAGCTGCGCGAGGGCCCGGTCAGCCGCGAGCAGAGCGAGCAGGACATGCAGGCCCGCTGGTTCACCATCGCCGAGTTCGAGGAGATGGTGCGCGGCTCCGAGCTGGTCGACGCCCAGACGCTCGCGGCCTACCTGCTGATGCTGCTGCGGGAACGCGCGTGACTACTTCTCCGTGATCGTCACGCACAGCTCGCCGCCGCCTGGCCTGACCGTGATGGGCGTCTTCACCGTGTCGTCCGGCCCGAGCTCGTCCCGGTCCTGCAGGACGTAGTAGGTGCCGGGGCGCAGCCGGATCGAGCTGGACGGCTTGCCCGCTGCGCCGGGACAGGAGTCGGCGCCGAGGGCGTACGAGGCGGGACAGCCCGGGCACGCCGGCAGGGTGACCTCCTGCGCCGTCGGGCCGGCCACCAGCACGCGCACCTCGGTGCCCGCCGCGTTGTAGACCACCACCGGCTCGCTGGCGGGCGCATCGATAGGCGCGGGGAGCGGCAGCGGCATCTCGGCGGCCAACCCCACCTCGGCGGCGATGAGCGCGGACCGGGCCTGGGGGACACCGGGGTCGTTCGGGTAGTCGGTCGTCAACGACCGGAACCGGTCGGTGGCGCCGGTGTAGTCACCCGTGGAGAAGTTCGCCAGCCCGCACCCGGAGAGCGAGCGCGCGCGGTCGCCGTTGGCCACGGGAGCGACCCCCGCGGCCTCCGGCAACGTGATCGCGTAGTCGAGCACGGGGAGCGCGTCGCAGAACCGCCCCTCGGTGAACGCGGAGTTGGCCTGCGCGAACGTGTCGAGGACGGCCTGCGGCACGCCTGCCGCCGCCGGGGTGTCGCCGAGCTCCTGCCCGACCAGCAGCAGATCGTCCATCGCGGCGCGCATCGCGTCGACCCGCGCCGCGCCGGCGGCCGCCGCCATCGTCGCGCGGGCCGCCGCCGCCCGGTCGACGTGGGTGGCCGCGAGGTCCGCCCGCACCTGCGCCGCACCCGGCTCGCCGCCGAGCTCCCCGAGCAGGTCGCGGTAGCGGGCGATCGCGCCGTCGAGGTCACCGGCGCCCCGCAGCGCCACCGCCCACGCCAGCAGGACGCGCCGCGCGCCCTCGCGGGCGAACGGCTCGAGCAGGCTGCCGGCGTGGTCGCGCCGGAACGCCTGGTAGGCGCTCACCGCCCCCGCGAGGGCACCGGACCGCTCGGCCTCCTCGGCGCCGATGAAGTCGCTGCACTCGGCACGGCGCAGCGCCGCGGCCGGGACGTCGCGGCTCAAGGTGAGCTCGTACGGACCGGTGAGCGCGTCGAAGGAGCGGTTCGCCTGCGTGCAGTCGGCCCGCCCCTGGGCCTCCAGGCCTGCCGCGTACGTGGCCCGCGCGGCGCCGGCGTACCCGATGTGGGCACCGGCGACGACCAGCACGGCGACGAACCCGAGCGCGAGCGGCCGCAACCACTGCGCCCGCGTAACCGGCCGGGGGCGGCCACGCGCCACGCCCCACGCGTCGGCCGCCGTGGCGACGGCCCACGTCGCCGCGAGGACCCGCCAGAGCCACGGCGAGCCGGACGCGTCGTTGGCGAACGCGACCACGACCATCAGCGCCACGATGACGAGGCAGGCGGTGGCCCGCAGCCAGCACCGCAGGTAGAGGTATCCCAGCCCGAGCCCGGTGAGGTTCAGCAGTGCGGCGGCCGGCGCCGACCACGTCCGTTCCTCCGGAGCCCGCTCCGGTTCCGGGGCGGGCGACTCGCCCGGTTCGTCGGCCTGCGCCTCCCCCGGCTGCGTTCTCTCCGGCTCGTCCCGTGGCTGTGTGGCCACCCCCGAGACGTCCGCCGTCGCGTCGCCCGAGGCGTCGCCGGTGCCGTCGCCACCCATCGCCCTCACCCCTCTCCGACCCCCTCACCGGAGAGAGTTGACCACTGACGGCCGGTGAGCAATCCCCTACCGCAGGTTCGGGTGCGGGTGGCGACGGCACCAAGTCCACCAGGCGGCTACCGCAGCCGCACGGGAAGGCGGGCGAGGCGCCGCATTCCCGGCACCGCGACCCACTCCGGCTCGTCGGACGCGAGGGCCAGACCCGGGAAGCGCTCGACGAGCGCACGCAGCGCCACCTCGCCCTCCTGCCGGGCCAGTGCCGCTCCGAGGCAGTAGTGGAAGCCGTGGCCGAACCCGACGTGGCCCTCGCCGCGCCCGGCCGGCCGTCGCGTGACGTCCAGGCGCTCGACGTCGGCGTACTCGCGGGGGTCGTGGTTGGCCGAGACGAGCACGGGCTGCACGACCTCACCCCGGCGGATCGTGACGCCCCCGAGCTCCACGTCCTCCGCCGCGTACCGCATGCGGGCGATCTGCACGGGACCGCAGAAGCGCATCAGCTCGTGGACGGCGCCGGGCCACAGGCCCGGGTCGGACCGCAGCAGTTCGAGCTGGTCAGGATGGGTGAGCAGGGCGAACGTCGCATTGCCGAGGAGGTGTGCTGTGGTCTCGTGGCCCGCGATCACGAGCGTGATCACCATCGTGACGAGCTCGTCGAGGCCGAGCCGGTCGCCGTCCTCCTCCTGCACGTGGACCAGCGCCGTGAGCAGGTCGTCGGCCGGCTCGACGCGGCGCCGCTCGATCAGCTGGTGGACGTGGTCGATCATCTCGCGACCCGCGGACGGCATCGTCTCGCGCTGCATCCGCATGAACGCGCTGCTCCACCGGTGCCAGGCCGCCCGGTCCTCCTCTGCGACGCCGACCAGCTCGCAGATCACCGTGATCGGCAGCGGGTAGGCGTACTCGGCGACCAGGTCGACCGGCTCGGACAGTCCCGAGATGCGGTCCAGCAGGCCCGCCGTGATCTCCTCCACGCGCGGGCGCAGGGCGCTGACCCGGCGCACGGTGAACGCGCGGGACACGAGCTTGCGCAGGCGCGAGTGGTCGTCGCCGTCGTGGTCGAGGATCGAGTCGGTGAAGTAGTGGGCCAGGTCGGCCGGGATGCCGACCATCTCCACCAGCTTGTCGCGGACGCTGTCGACCTGCACCCCCGGTACGGAGCGCGCGCTGTTGACGAAACGCGGGTCCGACAGGACCGTCCGGACGTCGGCCTGCCTCGTGACGAACCAGGCGGGTGTGCCGTCCGGGGTGCGGCCGCGCACGACGGGCGCCTGCTCGCGCAGCCTGCCGTAGCCGCCGACGGGGTCGGCGATCAGCGCAGGGTCCATGATGTCCGGCATCGCGGCCATCGGTGGCTCCGTCTCCTGGCGCGGTACGGGTCCGGGTCAGCGGACGCGGCGGCGCCATTCCTCGTCGATGTGTACGAGCAGCGCCCGGTAGCGCTGCGAGATCACGGGTGCGATCCGCTCGAGCACGGCGGCGGGCGGATCGGTCGTCTCCAGCGCCGCCGCGAGCGTGCGTTCGAGCAGGTCTGCGCGCGCCTCGACCTCGAGCCGGGGGATCCCGCTCCCGAGGCCGTCGACGGCCACGAAGCCCGTGCCGACCGCCGAGAACGCGTACAGCGCCGACTCGGGGTCGAGCCCCGGACGCAGGCAGCCGCCGTCGGTGAGGAGGCGGAAGTGCTCGACCACGGCCTCCTGACGACGCTCGCTGATCTCGCCGAGGGTGCCGGCCGCCTCGTGTGCGAGCCTGCCGAGCACCTCCGCGTCGCCGAGGTAGAGGGAGCGCGCCACCGCGTCTGCCGCCATCTCGTCGTAGAGGTGGCGCATCATGCGGCTCGGCAGCACCTCGCGCGCGTCGGCGTCCATCCGGTCGACCATCCGCTCGACGAGGTCGCGGTGCACGCGCATCAGCACGGTGAGGAAGAGCGCGTCCTTGGACCGGAAGTGCAGGTAGACCGTGCCCTTCCCGATGCCGGCGTGCCGGGCGACGTCCTCGATCGTCACCCGCTGGTAGCCCCACCGCACCAGCAGCTCGGCCGCGCTGTCGAGCACCCGCTCGACCCGCGCTTCCGGTGCCGCCATGACATCCCCTCCAGAACCCGGTGACCAGATTTGCCTATCCGGTCAGGCGGTCACTGTACGACGGCTCGCCCGGCGGGGCAACGGCGGACTACCGTCGCGACATGGGCGACTACGAGCACCTGCTGGTGAAGCAGGACGGGCCGACCGTCCGCATCACGATGAACCGACCGGAGCGCCGCAACACGCTCACGGAGGCCCACCTGCGCGAGCTGCTGGACGCGTTCGAGACCGCGGGCCGATCCGATGCCACCGGCATCGTGCTGGCCGGCGAGGGCAAGGCCTTCTCGGCCGGGCACGACTTCGCCGACGTCGGTGCGCGCGACCTCGCGGGGGTGCGTGACCTGCTGCAGCTGTGCACGCAGGTGATGCGGACGATCGAGTCGGTGCCGCAGGTGGTGATCGCCCGCGTGCACGCGATCGCGACGGCGGCCGGCTGCCAGCTGGTGGCGTCCTGCGACCTCGCCGTCGCCGGGGAGTCCGCGGCCTTCGCCATCCCCGGCGGCAAGGGCGGCTGGTTCTGCCACACCCCGGCCGTGCCCGTCGCCCGCAACATCGGGCGGAAGCGGCTGATGGAGATGGCGCTCACCGGCGACCCGATCGACGCCGCGACGGCCGCCGAGTGGGGTCTGATCAACTACGCCGTCCCCGACGCGGAGCTCGACGCCCGCGTCGACGAGCTTCTCGCCCGCGCAACCAGGGGCAGCCGGTTCTCGAAGGGCGCCGGCAAGCAGACCCTGTACGCCCAGCTGGACCGGCCGGAGGCGGACGCCTACGCCATCGCGGTGGAGGTCATGGCGTCGATGTCGCAGTCTCCCGGCGCGAAGGAGGGCATGGCGTCGTTCCTGGAGAAGCGGCGGCCGGTCTGGCCGGACTGAGATCAGCTCCGGCCGGCCGGGCACCTACGCTGCTCGGGATGCTTTCCCGACGGCGGTTCCTCGCGCTCACGGTCCCGGCCGGCGCGCTCGTGGCGTGCGGGCGCCCGCCGGGCAGCACCCTGGAACGGGCCCGCGCCGACGGCGCGATCCGCATCGGGATCTCCGGCGAGCACCCCTACTCCTACGCCGACACCGACGGCCGCGTGACCGGCGCACAGCCGGAGGTGGCCCGCGTCGTGCTCGAACGCATCGGGGTGCCCGGGCTCGACGCGGTGCAGGTGCCGTTCAACGAGCTCGTCCCGCGACTGCGCGAGGGCCAGTTCGACCTGGTGGCCGCCGGGATGGCCGTCACCCCCGACCGCTGCCGCGAGGTCGCCTTCACCCGCCCGGACTTCGTGGCGTTCCCCGCGTTCCTGGTCCCCGAGGGCAACCCGCGCAGGATCCGGACCTTCCGGGACTTCGCCCGCTCCCGGGCGCGGCTGGCCGTGCTCGCCGGCGCCATCGAGATCGACTACGCCCGAGCAGCAGGCGTGCGGGACGACCAGCTGGAGATCGTCGCGAGCCAGTCGGAGCTGTTCCGCAGCGTGGCCGACGAGCGCGTGGCCGCGGGCGTCCTCACCCGGATCTCGCTGGTGGACGTGCTGCGCCGCAACCCGGGCTCGGGGCTCGCCGTCACCGACGCGGTCGACCCGGTGGCGGGCGGCCGCCGGGTCGTGCCGGGCGCGGCCTTCGCCGTCCGCACCGGCGAGGCCGACCTGCTCGCAGCCTTCGACCGGGAGCTCGCCGCGATGCAGGCCTCCGGCGAGTGGCTGCGGATCACGGAGCCGTTCGGCTTCACCGAGGAGAACCTGCCGCCGCCGGATCTGACGACCGAGGCCCTCTGCCGGCCCTAGCCGACCAGCAGGTTGGGCGTGCACATTATGCGGGGTCGGTGCACATGTCCGGCGGTGTGTGTCGTGCCGAGAAGGTGTGCACGGTGGCGCCGAGACCCCGCGCCCGGTCGACCGGCTGCGTCGCGGCACAGCAGTCGCGCCGGCCGACACGAGGTGCGCCGCCGCTCGAAAGAGCTGCTAACGCGCCAGTACCGCCTTGAGGAACTCCTGCGTCCGCACGTGGTCCGGTGCGGAGAACAGCTTCTCCGGCGGCGCGTCCTCGAGGACCCTCCCACCGTCGAACATCATCACGCGGTGGGAGAAGTCGCGGGCGAAGCCCATCTCGTGCGTGACGCACAGGATCGTGATGTCCGTGCTCTCGCCGATGTCGCGGAGCAGGGCGAGCACGCCGGCCACCAGCTCGGGGTCGAGCGCCGAGGTCACCTCGTCGAGCAGGAGTACGTCGGGCTGCATGGCGAGCGCCCGCGCGATCGCCACCCGTTGCTGCTGACCGCCGGAGAGCCGCGACGGGTGCTCGTCGATCTTCTCGCCCAGCCCGACCAGGTCGAGCAGCTCCTTCGCCCGCGCGTTCGCCTCGTCCTTGGAGAGCCCGAGCACGCGGGTGGGAGCCTCGACGAGGTTTCCGCGTACCGTCATGTTCGGGAACAGGTTGAACTGCTGGAACACCATCCCGATGCGCTTGCGCACCTCCCGGGAGTACTTCTCGTCGGCGGGAACGAGCTCGCCGCCCTTCTCCATGTGCGACAGGTACTTGCCCGCGACCTGGATCGTGCCGCCGGTGACGGACTCCAGGCACATCAGCAGCCGCAGGATCGTCGTCTTGCCCGATCCGGACGGCCCGATCAGCGTGACGTGCTCGCCGGGGGCGACGGTGAAGCTGAGGTCGGAGAGCACGACGTTGTCCCCGAACCGCTTCTCCACCCGGTCGAAGACGATCATCGGCTCAGATGGTTCCGACACGGCGTTCCAATCTCCGCACCAGCAGGGACGCGGGGTAGCTCAGCAGGAGGAAGAACAGTCCCGCCATGGTGTAGGGCTCGACGTAGCGGAAGTACGTGTCCCCCGCCTCCTGGGCGCGGCCGACGACGTCCAGGATGCCGACGCCGATCAGCAGCGGGACCTCCTTGAACATCGAGATCACGTAGTTGCCCAGCGCCGGGATCACCCGGGGGATCGCCTGGGGCAGCACCACGCCGGTCCAGACCCTCGACGGCGGCAGGCTCAGCGCCGTGGCGGCCTCCCACTGCCCGCGCGGCACCGCCTCGATGCCGGCGCGGTACACCTCCGACGTGTAGCAGGCGTAGTGCACGCCGAGGGCGATGACGCCGACGACCAGCGCGGGCAGCACGACGCCGAGCGTCGGGAGCCCGAAGTACAGGAAGAAGATCTGCACGAGCAGCGGCGTGCTGCGGACGAACTCGACGAACCAGCGCACGATGATCGCGACGACCCTCGGTCCACGCTGCAGCACCGCGAACACCAGGCCGAGCAGCATCGCGATGATCGACCCGAGCACCGTCGCGACGAGCGTGAGCCCGAGGCCCTGCACCAGTGCGGGCAGGATCGAGAACGCGTATTCCCAGTCCCAGACGGCCATCAGTGGGTCCCCGCCAACGCTCGTGCCGCCCCGCGGCTCAGGCGCCGCCCGAGGCGGACCGCGGCCATCCGCTCCAGCATCCGCATCACCGTGGTGATGGCCAGCGCCATGATCAGGTAGTAGAGCAGGAGCAGCAGGTAGATCTGGATCACCCACGGGTTGAAGTTCGGGACGAGGACGTCCTTGGCCTGCCGCGTGAGCTCGTGGATGAACACGAACGACAGGATCGCCGTGCTCTTGAGCAGCTGGATGAAGAGGTTGTTGAACGGCGGAATCATCTCCGCGACCGCCTGCGGGAGGATCACGCGCCGCATCCGCTGGGCGGGCGAGAGGCTGAGCGCGAGCGCACCCTCGTACTGGGCTCGCGGAACCGACTGCACCGCGCCCCGGACGATCTCCGCGCCGTACGCGCCGTGGTTGAGACCCAGCACGGCCACGCCACCCCAGATCGGGATGAACTCGAAGCCGACCAGCACCGGCAGCGCGAAGAAGATCCAGAACAGCTGCACGACCTCGGACGTGCCGCGCAGCCCCTCCACGTAGACCCGGCTGACCACGCGCACCCACCGCCGCGGCGACAGGAGCGCCAACCCGGCGACGAACGACAGCACGATCGTCAGCGCGATGCCGCCGACCGTCGCGATCAGCGTGTTGGCCAGGCCCGTGTTGAGGACCGACACCCAGATGCCGAAGTTCTCCACGGCCGGCTCAGGCGGCGCAGAGCTTCTCGGTGGTCAGCCCGGCGGCAGGCAGGTTGGCCTCGGAGAACCCGAAGGGGGTCGCGGCCGCGAGCCAGCGCCCGTCCTGGTGGGCCTTCTGCAGCTCCCCGTTGAACGCCTCCCGCAGGTCGGTGTCGGCCTGCCGGAACACGAAGCCGCCCGCGGACACGACCGGCTGCCCGTTCTCGGTGGGGGTGAAGCCCGCGGTGACCTCGACGCCGGCGTTCGGGTTCTTCCCGGCCAGCCACTTGAGCGAGATGTCGGTGAGCGCGGCGGCGTAGGCGCGCCCGGACGTGACGGCCTGCAGCAGCGCGTTCTGGTCGTCGTAGGCACTGATGTTGCCGCCCGGGACACCGGCCGCCTCGGCGTAGCCCTGCTCGACCGCGGCGCTGAGCACCGCGAGCGGGAGCCTCTTGGATGCGACGTCCTCGAACGTCTTGACCTGCTGCGGGTTGCCGGCCGGCACCAGGAACGCGGTGAGCGCCGAGTAGTCCGGGATCGAGAACGCCGCCTGGCCGCAGCGCTCCGGGGTGATGTTCATGCCCGCGCAGACCATGTCGTAGCGGTTGGCGTTGAGCGCCGGGATGAGGGAGCCGAAGTCGACCTGCTCGGCCTGGACGTCCCCGATGCCGATGGCCTGCAGCACGACGCGGGCGACGGAGGGCGCCTCTCCGGTGACGGCGCCGCCGACGTCGGTGAAGCCGTACGGCTCCTCGCCCGCGATCCCGATCTTGATCTGGCCTGCGCTCCGCGCGCGTTCCAGCGCGCCCGCGCCGCCTGCGCCGCCACCACCGCCACCGCCGGTGGCCTGGCACGCGCCCAGCACCGTCCCCCCGCCAAGGGCGACGGCCCCTGCGGTCGCGGTGCGGCGGAGGAAGTCCCGCCTGCTCCAGCCTCGCTGCGTCATGTGGTTCTCCTTCCCTCGACGTACGAACGTAGGTGAACGCCTGCGGGGAGCCTTCACCCGGACGCCCTGGACAAGGACTCGTAACCCGACCGCAATGACCAGCCCTTTTTGCCCTCTGAATCACCCGATCGGACGCCATGGACGGCGCTCGGTCGGGGTACTCCAACGGGCTTCGCGCACGGTGGCGGACCCGCGTCCCGCCGCGCCTGCGGTCGACGGATGCGACAGGATCTCCGACATGCTGCGCATCGCCGGGCTACCGGTCTGGGTGGGGCCGTCCGACGTCATCACGGGGGCCCGGGCCGTCGTCGGCTGGAGCGACGAGGCCGTGCAGGTGGTCTCCTCCCTGCCCGGGAGGGTGGCGGATCTGCTCGACGAGGCCGACGGGTTGGTCCGGCGCATCACCGCGGTCGCCGACCGCGCCGACGTCATCGTCGATCGCACCGACGGAATCATGCGGTCGGTCGACGAGCTGCTGGGCACGGTGCGCGCCGCGGTGGGACGGGTCGACGAGGTGCTCCGCGACGCCGACAACATGGTCCGCACGGTGGACGCGCTGCTGGCCGACGTCCGCACCGCCGCCGATGCCGCGACCACGCTGGTGGCACGCGCGGGCGGGGTCGCCGAGGACGCCGCGGGACTGGTCGGGCGGGCTGGCACCGTCGCCGACGACGCGGCCGGGCTCGTCGCGCGCGCGGGCGGGGTGGCCGACGACGCCGCCGGGCTCGTGGCCAGGGCGGACGGGGTCGCCGATGGCGCGGCCGTACTCGTCGAGAAGGCCGGCACGGTGGCGGAGGACGCGCGCACGATCGTGGCCACCGCGGGTGGGGTGGCCGATCGCGCGGAGCTGGTGATCGGCAAGGCGTCGGGCGCAGCCGACGGCGCGTCCGAGCTGCTCGCGGTCTACCAGCCGATCGCGCAGCGCGCCGCCCCGCTCGCAGAGCGGTTCGTGCAGGAGTTCTCCGAGGAGGAGGTGCGCGCCGCGATCCGGCTGGTCGACCAGCTGCCGCAGCTCACCGAGCACATGGAGACCGACATCATGCCGATCCTCGCCACGCTCGACCGCGTCGGCCCGGACGTCCACGAGCTCCTCGAGCAGCTCAAGGAGGTGCGTCAGGCGATCCAGGGCATCCCCGGCCTCGGGTTCTTCCGCCGACGCGGGGAGCGGGCCGACGCCGAGGAGAACGGTCCCGGCTGAGCGATCCGGCGACCGTCGGCGCGGTGGTGGCCCGGGGCCGCCGCGACAGCACCCGCCCCCTGATCGCCCAGGTTCGCCGCTGAGCCGTCGCCTCGCCCGGTTACCCTCCGCCCGGGGGGACACATGAACGTGGAGGAGGGCCCGGCCGCGGTCGCCGGGCGTTACCGGCTGCGCGAGGTCATCGGCTCGGGCGGCATGGGCACCGTCTGGCGCGCGGAGGACGAGGTGCTCGGCCGCGAGGTCGCCGTCAAACGCGTGCGCCTCGGCGCCCTGCCGCCCGCCGATGCGGCGCTCGCCCGCGAACGCACGATGCGGGAGGCCAGGATCGCCGCGGCACTGCACCACCCGCACGTCGTCTCGATCTTCGACGTCGTCCTCGAGGACGGCGAACCGTGGCTGATCCTGGAGTACGTTCCGTCCCGCAGCCTCGGCAGCATCCTCCAGCAGCGCGGCGCCCTTCATCCCCCGGACGTCGCCGCGATCGGCGCCCAGGTGGCCTCCGCCCTCGCCGCGGCGCACGAGGCCGGTGTGGTGCACCGGGACGTCAAGCCCGACAACATCCTGGTCGCCGACCGTCCTGCGCCCGGGGGCACCTGGCCCCTGGTCAAGCTCACCGACTTCGGCATCTCGCACGCCGCCACCGCACCCGTCCTCACCGCCACCGAGGTCCTCACGGGTACGCCCGCCTACTTCGCCCCCGAGACGGCGCGCGGCGAGGGCACGGACGCCCGGACCGACGTCTACTCCCTCGGTGCATCGCTGTACGCCGCCGTCGAGGGCCATCCCCCGTTCGGTACCGACCCCGGCAACGTCCTCGCTCTGCTCGCGCGGATCGCCAGGGGGCAGGCGCCGCCACCGCGCAAGGCCGGCCACCTCACCCACCTCCTGTGCGGGCTCATCGCCGGCGACCCGGGTCACCGGCCCACCGCGCTCCAGGCCCACCACGCCCTGCTGCACGCCGCGAGCCCACCTCGTCCTGGCACGCCGGCCTTCGTCGTCCCGGGGCCTGGCGGTGCGGTGCCCGTCGGGCGGCCGCGCCGCAGGCGCCGGCTCGTCGCCGCCGTCGCCGGCGTGCTGGCCGTGGTGGCGGCCGCGATCATCGCCGTCGAGGTCGCCGGCAACCGCACCGGCGACGGCACGCCGCTGCCCCGGTCCGAGCCGGTCGTGGCCGCGGACGCGGGGGCGCCTCCGGTCACGATCGACGACCCGCAGACGGCGGACCCGTGCTCAGTGGTGGACACCACCGCCCTGAGCGCCTACGGCTCGGCACAAGTCCACCGCAACAACACGCAGTTCGCCGGCTGCCGGGTCGACATCGTCCGACCGGACAGCTCCGTGTTCTTCGGTCTCGCGTTCCGGGGGCCTGCCGAGCTCGTGCGTCCGCCCGGGCTGCCGAGGGAGAAGCTGGACGGCCGGGACGTCTACCGCTCCCCCCTCACCGACAGCTGCTGGCGCCGGATCGTCCTGTCGCAGCTCAACGCCGTCGACATCTTCGTGAACGTCGATGACGGCGGGCCGGCGGACGACCTTTGCGAGATCGCCGAGGCCGGCTCGCGCGCCGCCGTCGCCGCGGTGGCGGACGGTGAGATCGGCACCCGCGCCCGCCTCGACGAGACCACCACGCTCGGCGGCACCAGCTCCTGCGGCCTGCTGCAACCCGCTGACCTGACGGCCGTCCCGGGCCTGAGGAGCCCCGTTCCCGGCGTCGGCGACTGGGAGTGCACCTGGGACGACGGCGCACCCACCCCGACGCTGGTCGACGTGACCTTCTTCCTCGGCCACCCGCTCGGCGAGCCCGACGGCACCCCGATCGAGGTCGCCGGTCACCCCGGTGCCGCACTGGCCACCGAGGACGGCTGTTCGGTGCGGTTCGTGCAACGCAACTACACCGATGGCTCGACCCCGTACGTCGAGTCGGTGGTGGTGAGGCTGGCGGGCCCGAACCGCGGCGCCAACCCGTGCGGCACCGTCACGGCGTTGGCCGCCGCCGCCGCGCGGAAGCTGCCGCCGCCGACCTGACGACCCGGCTCAGTCCGCGTCGTGCGCCGCGAGCACCAGCGAGACGATCTCGTCCATCATCGCCGTGAGCTGGTAGTCCTTCGGCGTGAAGACCGCGGCCACCCCGCGCTTGCCCAGCTCGGCGGCGTCCTCGGGCGGGATGATCCCCCCGACCACCACCGGCACGTCGTCGGCCCCCGCGGCGCGCAGCCCGTCCACGACGGCAGGGACGACCTCCAGGTGCGACCCGGACAGCACCGAGAGCCCGACCACGTGCACGCCCTCCTGCACGGCAGCGGCCACGATCTGGGCAGGTGTGAGCCGGATGCCCTGGTAGACCACCTCGAACCCGACGTCGCGGGCACGGACGGCCACCTGCTCCGCGCCGTTGGAGTGCCCGTCGAGGCCGGGCTTGCCCACCAGCATCCGCAGCCGCGAGCCGATCGCCTCGCTCGCGGCCCGCACGCGCTCGCGCACCTCGCCGATCTCGGCGGCCGCCGAACCGCCGACGACCGCGGCGGACACGCCGGTGGGGGCCCGGAACTCGCCGAAGACCTCGCGCAGCACCCCGGCCCACTCGCCGGTGGTGACGCCGACCTTCGCGCAGGCGATGGAGGCGTCCATCAGGTTCGTGTCCGTCTTCGCGGCGTCCCGCAGCGCGCCCAGCGCGGACTCGACGGCGGCGGCGTCCCGCCCTTCCCGCCACGCGCGGATCGCCTCGATCGCGGCCGCCTCCGTGGCCGGGTCGACCGTCTCGACGGCAGCGGCGCCCTCGGCCTGCAGCGGGCTCGGCTCCGTGGTCTGGAACCGGTTGACGCCGACGACAACGTCCTCGCCGGCCTCGATGCGCCTGCGCCGCTCGGCGAGCGCGCTGACCAGCTGCCCCTTCATGTAGCCGGACTCGACGGCGGCGACGGCCCCGCCCATCTCCTGCACCCGGTCGATCTCGGCGCGGGCCCCTTCGACCAGCTCGGCCACCTTCGCCTCGACCACCCGGCTGCCGTCGAAGAGGTCCTCGTACTCGAGGAGATCGGTCTCGTACGCGAGCACCTGCTGCATGCGCAGCGCCCACTGCTGGTCCCACGGCCGCGGCAGGCCGAGCGCCTCGTTCCACGCAGGCAGCTGGATCGCGCGGGCGCGGGCGTCGCGGGAGAGCGTGACGGCGAGCATCTCCAGCACGATGCGCTGCACGTTGTTCTCCGGCTGCGCCTCGGTGAGCCCGAGCGAGTTGACCTGCACGCCGTAGCGCAGCCGGCGCTGCTTCGGGTCCTGCACGCCGTAGCGCTCGCGCGTGATGTCGTCCCACAGCCGCGCGAGGGCGCGCAGCTTGCACATCTCCTCGACGAAACGCAGCCCCGCGTTCACGAAGAACGACATGCGCCCGACCACGTCGCCGAACCGCTCCTGCGGCACCTGCCCCGAGTCGCGCACCGCGTCCAGCACGGCGATGGCAGTGGACAGCGCGTACGCCAGCTCCTGCGGGGGCGTGGCCCCTGCCTCCTGCAGGTGGTAGCTGCAGATGTTGATCGGGTTCCACTTCGGGATGTTCTGCACCGACCAGGCGATCGTGTCCGAGATGAGGCGCATGCTCGGCGCGGGTGGGAACACGTAGGTGCCGCGGGACAGGTACTCCTTGACGATGTCGTTCTGCGTTGTGCCCGCGAGGCGCTCGCGCGGGACGCCGTGCTCGTCGGCCACCGCGACGTACAGCGTGAGCAGCCACATCGCCGGCGCGTTGATGGTCATCGACGTGTTCGCCTCGGCCATCGGGATGCCGTCGAACAGCGTGCGCATGTCACCGATGTGGCTCACCGGTACCCCGACCTTGCCGACCTCGCCCTTCGCGAGATCGTGGTCGGGGTCGTACCCGGTCTGCGTGGGCAGGTCGAAGGCGACCGAGAGGCCGGTCTGCCCCTTCGCGAGGTTGCGGCGGTAGAGCGCGTTCGACTTCTTCGCAGACGAGTGACCAGCGTAGGTCCTGATGACCCACGGCCGGTCGCGCTCGCGGTCGGTCGGGTACGGCACCGGGCACCTCCGCGTCGAGATGTACGAGGAAGCCGATGCTACTGGCGCGTAGCCTTTCCGACGTCGCTTCACGAGCGGGGTCACACCGACGGACAATCGACGGGTGCCCGACGCCCGGCTCACCATGATCTTCGGCGCTCTCCTGATGCTCGGGATCGTGCTGCTCGCACTGCGCTGGACGTTCGGCACCGGGCGGGACCAACCCGCGCCGCACCTGCCCGATCCGGACGACCCCACCGGCGACGGCCTGCTCGCCGAGGTATCGCGGGTGCCGACGGCGGCCGCGGCGCAGGTGCTGCGATCCCGCCTCGCCGATGCCGGGATCCGCTCGACCATCGGCCGTGCGGGACAGGCGTACCGGCTGCTGGTGTTCCCCGCCGATCTCGGGAACGCGCGGCTGGTCGTCCGTCAGACCCGGTGGTAGCGCGCGTCGAAGAAGCAGAAGACGCCGTAGGCCAGCAAGCCGAGCGCGACGGCTCCCAGCAGGTACTGCCCGAACGGCTGCGCGGCCAACGCGTGCAGCGCGGCGTCCAGCCCCGCCTCCTGGGGCTCGAACCGGATGGCCGCGATGACGACGAGCACCCCGACGATCCCGATCGCCACGCCCTTCCCGACGAAGCCGATCTGGCCGCTGCGCAGCGCCACCTGTCGCGCTCGCCGGTCCGAGGGGAGGCTCATGCCGCGGCGGAAGCTCGTCCGCACCCCGGATACGACGGTGCCGACGCCCGTGGCGACGATCCCGATCCCCACCGCGCCGACGACGAACTGCCCAGCGGGGAGCCCGAGCAGGCCGGCCGTGGCCTGCTGCTGGCCGCCGCCTCCGCCGCCGCCCGCTGCTGTCCGCGCGGCCAGCACGGCGAGCACCGCGAAGATCACGGCCTTGCCGGCGCTGGTGGCCCGCAGGCGCAGCTTCGTGGTGCGCCCCTCCTCGTAGGAGAAGCCCCAGATCGCCTCCTCCAACCGCCACAGCGCCACCGCGGCGAACGCCACCACCAGCGCCCAGAGGAGCAGGCGGCCGAACGGCTGCTGGATGATCGCCTGGAACGCCCCCGTCTGGTCCGCCCGCTCGCGGCTGCCGGTGAACGCGACCTGCAGAGCGAGCCATGCGACGAGGAGGTGCGTGAGGCCGTATGCGGCGATCCCGATGCGCGCTCCGACCCTCACGGGAGTGCTGCGGGCAGCCCGCCGCGCTGATCGTTCCGCTGCGCGTACTTCGCCGGTCATCGGGGCCTCCCACCGAGACCGACGTGGTCCCGTCGCCGCCGATTCTCCCCTTGCCGGCCAGGACCCGACGAGGTGGCCGTACTCCGCGTCGCCGGAGCACGACCACCTCTCCCCCCACTTCGGACCGGGCGCCGCCCCCACGGCGGCCCGTTCCGATCAGCGCCGCACCGGCGCTTCCCCCACTGCGACCGCCACGGTCGGCGCATCGTCGGCAACCGGCTCCCCAGTCGGCCGCCGACGCTTGCGCACCGCCCGCACGATCAGCGCGACCACCACCGCCGCGACCACCACGCTCGTGACCGTCGGTCCGAGCAGGTGCGCGAACTTCCGGATCGCGAGCGACGCGGCGCTGCCGAGCCCGACGTAGACCAGGCCCCACAGCACCGCGCCGACCGCGGTGTACCGCGCGAACCGCCCCCACGGCATGCGCAGCGTCCCGGCGATCACGGGCACCAGCGAGTGGGCGACGGCGAGGAACCGCGATGCGACGAGCGCACGGCCCGTCCCCCCGCGCAGCACGGCCTCGGCCCGCCCCCAGTTCGAGTCACCGATCTTGCGACCGGCCCAGCTCACCCGGATCCGGCCCCCGAACGTCCGGCCGAGCAGGTACCCCCCGTTCTGCCCGATGACGCTCGCCCCCGTCGCGATCGCGGCCAGCACCAGGTACTCCCCCGTGCTGCCGACGGTCGTCGCCGCGGCGAGCAGGACGACCTCCCCCGGTGTCACGAGCCCGACGAGCACGGTCGTCTCGAGCACCAGCAGCACGCCGACCACCGTGTAGAGCTGCCACGTCGGGATCGCGTCGATCATCGCGAAGAACGAGTCGAGCCATTCGGTGATCACTGGTACAGCCTGGCGTGGACCGGCGCCCGGGCCCATCGGGGCAGCCCCTGAACCGGGGTGGGGATCTCCCCCGTATCCGCTCGGGGGTGGCACCCCCCGGGGAGGCCGTGGACGAGGCGCCCAGCGGGTGACGGCCGACAACGCCGCACAGGTCCACGGGCAGCTGGGCGGCCAGGCCTGACCTCCGGCACCGATTCCTTTGCGCCCCGTTCCTGGTCTTCCTGTTCACGCGGCCGGACCGTCCGGCCCGAGAACGGAGACCTCCATGCGCAAGCTCACCGTGCAGACCTTCGTCACGCTCGACGGCGTGGCCCAGGACCCCGGCGGGTTCGGCGAGCTCGAGCGCGGCGGATGGGCACTGGGCTTCTTCGACGACACCTCCAGCCGGTCCGCCACCGAGAGCATCCTGGCGAACGACACCTTCCTGCTGGGGCGGCAGACCTTCGAGATGCTCGAGAAGTCCTGGTCGCAGAACACCGGGCCGTACGCCGACGCGCTGAACGGCATCGCCAAGGTCGTCGTGACGAACACGTTGCGCGGGTCGTTGCCGTGGAACGCCACCGCACTCCCCGGCGACCCCGCGCAGACCGTGGCGGAGCTCAAGGAGGCTCCCGGCGGCGGCATCCTGACCTACGGCAGCGTCACGCTCGTGCGCACCCTGCTGCAGCACGGTCTGGTCGACGAGCTCGTCCTCGGCGTCCACCCCCTCGTCCTCGGCACCGGGACGCGGCTCTTCGACGACGGCTTGGCGAACCCGCTGCGGCTCGTCGACGCGACACCCACGGCGACGGGGGTGGTCGCGCTCACCTACGCGCCCTAGTGCCCGGTGTCCGGCCGCAGGGCTAGCGCTGCGGCTCGGACCGAACCCGCGCGACGTCGGCGCCGAGGGCGCTGAGGTTCTCCACGAACCGCGGGTAGCCGCGGTCGATGTGCTCGACGTCCCACACCTCGGTCACGCCGTCTGCGCACAGCCCGGCCAGCACGAGGCCGGCTCCCGCGCGGATGTCGCTCGCCCACACCGGGGCGCTCGACAGGCGCTCAACCCCCCGGACCACCGCGTGGTGGCCGTCCGTGCGAGCGTCCGCGCCCAGGCGGACCATCTCGTCGACGAACCGGAACCGGGCCTCGAAGACGTTCTCGGTGATCATCGAGGTGCCGTCCGACACGGCGGACAGCGCGATCGCCATCGGCTGCAGGTCGGTGGCGAAGCCGGGGTACGGCAGCGTCACGAAGTCGACGGCCCGCGGCCTGCGCTCCATCCGCACCGTGAACTCCTGGATGCCGATCTCGGTCTCGGCTCCTGCACTGCGCAGCTTGTCGAGGACCAGGTCGATGTGGTGCGGGTCGACGCCGCGCACGGTGACCTCGCCGAGGGTCATCGCGGCGGCGAACGCCCAGGTGGCGCCGACGATCCGGTCGCCGATCACCCGGTGCCGCGTGGGCTGCAGCTGCGTGACGCCGTGCACGGTCAGCGTGGAGCTGCCCACGCCGTCGATCTTGGCGCCCATCTGCTGCAGCATCGTGCAGAGGTCGACGATCTCCGGCTCGCGCGCCGCGTTGTCGATCACGGTGGTGCCGTCGGCGAGCACCGCGGCCATCAGGATGTTCTCGGTGGCACCCACGCTGGGGAAGTCGAGCCAGATCTGCGCCCCGCGCAGCTCCTCGGCGTGCGCGACCACGCGTCCGTGCTCGATCTCGGTGGTCGCGCCGAGCTTGCGCAGGCCGGCCTGGTGCATGTCGAGCGGGCGCGAGCCGATCGCGTCGCCCCCTGGCAGCGGCACCACGGCGCGGCGGCAGCGCGCCACGAGCGGCCCGAGCACGCACACCGACGCGCGCAGCCGGGACACCGACGCGTAGTCGGCCTGCGCACCGGGGTGCGCGGGCACGTCGATCGTGACCGTGCCGTGCTCGACCTCGACGGTGCAGCCGAGGCTGCGCAGCACGTCGGCCATCAGCGGGACGTCCAGGATCTCCGGGCAGTTGGTGATCGTCGTCGTGCCCTCGGCCAGCAGCGCAGCCGCCATCAGCTTCAGCACGCTGTTCTTCGCCCCGACCACGTCGACGGCGCCGACGAGCCGCGCGCCACCGTTCACCGCGAAGTGCTCTGCCACGTGGCGACGCTATCCGGTGCCGGCCGCGGCCACGCGGGCGGCCACCGTGGCGTCCCATCCGGCGAGCACGCAGTCCACCACGGCGTCGAGCTGCTCGCGGGTGGCCCCGTCGCGCGCCTGCAGGGAGAGGCCGTACTGCACGGACATCACGTACGCGGCCAACGCACCGGTGTCGGCGCCGGGCGGCACGTCACCCTCGGCCTGCCCGCGCACGAGCCGCTCCTCCACAGCCGCGGTACCGGCCCTGCGCTGCTCGGCGAGGAAGTCGCGGATCCCCTCGGTGCTCGGCGTGTACGTGGTGGCGGCCAGCACGACCATGCAGCCGGTGGGCCGGCCGGGCAACGTGTACGAGCGCACGTTCGCCCGCAGCATCGCCTCGATGCCCGCGATGGCGGTGGGCGCGTCGTTGAGCGCCCGCAGCGGCGGCTCCCCCTCCATGCCCTCGTAGAGCATGACGGCCTCGCGGAACAGGGCCTCCTTGCTCCCGAAGGCCGCGTACAGGCTCGGCGGCCGGATGCCCATGCGCGCCGTCAGGTCGCCGATGGACGTGCCCTCGTAGCCGTGCTCCCAGAACGACTCCATCGCCAGTCGTAGCGCGGCGGCGCGGTCGAACCCGCGCGGGCGTCCTCGCACCACCATGAGCACTCCTTCTGTAGCGACCCCTCAAGATACTCCGTCGGAAGATGCTAGCCATGTACATAATGTCTATGTACTGTGAATCGCGTGCCATCAGGATCTCCAGGAGCAGCCACCGGGGCCATCGTGTGGCGACTCGCCACGAAGTGGCGAGTGGCGGTCGACCGCGCGCTGGCCCCGCTGGACCTGACCCACGCCCAGTACGTCCTGCTCGCCGCCCTGCACGGCGTGGAACAGGGCGGGCGGCAGCCGAGCCAGCGCGAGCTGGCCGACGACACGGGACTGGAGGCGCTGTACGTCTCCAAGCTGGCCCGCACGCTGGAGGCGAAGGGCCTGATCGCCCGCCGCCGCGATCCGCACGACACCCGCGCCGTCCGGCTCACCCTCACCGGCAAGGGACAGGAGAGCGTGCGCTCCGCCATGCGGACCGTCCAAGAGCTCCTCGAACGCCTCCTCGCACCGTTCGGCGGCCGCGACAGCGCCCGCACGGCCGCGCTCGTCCGCGAGCTCACCGAACTGCTCGACGCCCCGCTCGACCCACCGACCCCCTAGAGAGGAACCCCACGATGCCCGAGACCCGCGTCCTCGACTCGACGATCCACCACACGGAGACCGGATCCGGCCCGGCGTTCGTCTTCCTCCACGGCAACCCGGCCTCGTCCCACATGTGGCGGGACGTCCTGCCCCGCGTCGGCCGGGGCCGGCTGATCGCGCCCGACCTCATCGGGATGGGGCGGTCCGGCAAGCCGGACATCCCGTACCTGTTCGCCGACCACGCGCGCTACCTCGACGCCTGGTTCGACGCCCTCGACCTCGACGACGTCGTGCTGGTCGGCCACGACTGGGGCGGCGCCCTCGCCAGTGACTGGGCCTCCCGGCACCCGGAACGCGTGCGCGGCCTCGCGCTGTTCGAGGCGATCATCAAGCCGTTCGACAGCGCCACGCTCACCCCACCGGCCCGGGCCCGCGCCGAGATGATCCGCACCCGCGGCGAGGAGCTCCTGGAGACCGACGAGCTCATCCGCGCGGCCTACACCCGTGCCGTGGCGACCCCCGTCGCGGAGGCCGTGCTGGCCGAGTACCTCCGCCCGTTCCCGACCCCACAGGCCCGGCGACCGGTCCTCGCCTGGGCCCAGCAGATGCCCATCGACGGCGAGCCGGCCGATCTCATCGCCCGGATCGAGGCCTTCGACGCCTGGCTGGCGAAGAGCACGGACGTGCCGAAGCTGCAGCTGACGTTCGAGGGCTCGCCCACGGTGCAAGGCCCGGAGGTGGCCGCGTGGTGCGAGGAGAACATCGCATCGCTCGAGGTCGTGCCGTGCGGGGAAGCCGGGCACCACGCCGCGGAGGACCGGTCCACGGAGATCGGCGACGCCATCGCCGCATGGGTCGAGCGACACGTTTTATAGCGGTCGCTCAAAATAATCCTTGACGACCGCTGAGCCGGACCGCAGACTTCCTTAGCGCTCACTACAGAAAGGAAGTCGGAATGTACGACCTCAGTGGCCGGGTGGCCCTCGTGACCGGCGGCAGCCGGGGCATCGGCGCGGCGATCGCGGTCCGGCTGGCCGGCGAGGGCGCCGACGTGGCCCTCACCTACCGGGAGGGCCGCGACAGCGCCGAGAAGGTGGTCCGGGAGATCGAAGGGCTCGGCCGGCGGAGTCTCGCCCTGCAGGCCGACAGCGCCGACCCGGCCGCCGTGCGTACGGCCGTCGACCGGACCGCAGCCGAGCTCGGCCGGCTGGACGTGCTCGTCAACAACGCGGGTGTGTTCCCCTACGGCCCGTTCGAAGAGGTCGGCCTCGAGGAGCTGGACCGGACGGTCGCGATCCACGTGCGCGCCGCGTTCGTCGCCGCCCAGGCCGCGTCGCCGCACCTCGGCGAGGGCGGGCGGATCATCAGCATCGGCAGCAACCTCGCCGAGCGGGTCCCGCACGACGGGATCGCCCTCTACTCGATGACGAAGTCGGCGCTCACCGGCCTCACCCGGGCGCTGGCCCGCGAGCTCGGCCCCCGCGGCATCACCGTGAACGTCGTGCACCCGGGCTCGACCGACACGGACATGAACCCGGCCGACGGGCCGTCGGCCGACGACCAGCGCAGCCTCACGGCGCTGGGGCGCTTCCAGACCGCGGACGACGTGGCCGCGACCGTGGCGCACCTGGCCGGCCCGGGCGGCCGCACGATCACCGGTGCCGCGCTCCTCGTCGACTCGGGAGCGAACGCATGAGCACATAGGCTGATCCCATGGCCGTGCACCTGACCAGGATCTACACGCGGACCGGCGACGACGGCACCACGGCGCTGGGCGACTTCAGCCGCGTCAGCAAGACCGATCCGCGGCTCGCGGCGTACGCCGACACCGATGAGTGCAACGCCGCGCTGGGTGTCGCCGTCACCGTCGGCGGGCTGGCCGACCGCCTGCTCGGCCCGCTGAGGCAGGTGCAGAACGACCTCTTCGACGTCGGCGCCGACCTGTGCGCGCCGATCGTCGAGGATCCGCAGTACCCGCCGCTGCGGATCACCGAGGACTACGTCACCCGGCTCGAGGGCTGGTGCGACGAGTTCAACGAGGGCCTGCCCAAGCTCGACTCGTTCATCCTGCCGGGTGGCACGCCGGGGGCGGCCTACCTGCACGTGGCCCGCACCGTGGCGCGCCGGGCCGAGCGCTCGGTGTGGGCGCTGTTGGAGGTCGACGCGGAGCGCACCAACCCGCTTACGGCGAAGTACCTCAACCGCCTTTCGGACCTGCTGTTCATCGTCGGCCGGGTGGCGAACCCCGACGGCGACGTCCTCTGGCGGCCCGGCGGCGCCCAGACCCCCTGACGCGCGAGTCGCGGTCTCGGTGCACGCGAGTCGCGGTCTCGGTGCACGCGAGTCGCGGTCAGGAGGCCTGGCGGTAGCCGGTGCGGCCGGGCGGGGTGGCCTCCACCCAGGACAGGAAGCCGGTGAGGACTCCGGGCGCCATCGCGAGCTCCAGCTCCACACCGTTCAGGCGGCAGTGCAGCACGGATGCCCCCTGCGGGATGACGTAGGCCTCGGGGTTCACCGGCGTGCGCCGGTCGACGATCTCCAGCTCGGTGCGGTCGACGACGACCGTGGGCCCCGGCCGCAGCGAGGTGAGGCGGAACCAGGCCAGCTCGTCACCGCGGTAGCGGCCCACGCCGAAGTGCCACCCCGCGGTGCCGTCCCGGGAAAGACGAGCGGGGCGGCGGCGCAGACAGACGTCCACACCACCGCCCCGCATGAGTCGTACTCTGCGAAAGGCGAGGTACCCCAGACAGAGGCAGGCGAGCAGCAACAGGATGCTGACGAGCAGCGCTGTCGCTCCCACCTCCGGCCTCGGCTACTCGGCCGCGCCGGCGGCTTTGAGCCGCACGTTCGCCCTGGCCGCCGCGGCTACGCCCTCGGGCTCCGACGAGTCGGCGCGCTGGAGCGCGTTGCGGGCGCGCGCCACGTCGATCTCGTCGGCCAGCTCGGCGTACTCGGCCAGCACGGTCACGTTGTCCGGCGTGATCGAGAGGAACCCTCCATGCACGGCCAACGTGGTGGACGTACCGTCCGTTCCGTCGACGCGGACGACGGCCGTGTCCTCCAGCTGCGCGAGCGTGGGCTCGTGACCGGGCAACACCCCGATCTCGCCCACCGTGGTGCGGGCGAGGACGAAGTTGGCCGATCCCGACCAGATCCGCCGCTCGACCGCGACCAGCTCCACCGTCATCTCAGCCACGGTGATCAGCCCTCGAGCTTCTTGCGGTTCTTGTCCAGGTCGTCCAGGCCACCGCAGAGGAAGAACGCCTGCTCGGGCACCTCGTCGAACTCACCCTTGGCGATCTTGTCGAACGCCTCGATGGTCTCCTTGAGCGGAACCGTGGAGCCCGGCTGGCCGGTGAACTGCTCGGCCACCAGGAGGTTCTGCGACAGGAAGCGCTCGATGCGGCGGGCCCGCCCGACGAGCTGGCGGTCCTCCTCGGACAGCTCGTCGATGCCGAGGATCGCGATGATGTCCTGCAGGTCGTTGTAGCGCTGCAGGATCCGCTTCACCTCGTTGGCCACCCGGAAGTGGTCCTCGCCGATGTACTGCGGGTCGAGGATCCGGGAGGTCGACGTCAGCGGGTCCACCGCCGGGTAGATCCCCTTCTGGGAGATCGGGCGGGAGAGCTCCGTGGTGGCGTCGAGGTGCGCGAACGTGGTGGCGGGCGCCGGGTCGGTGTAGTCGTCCGCGGGCACGTAGATCGCCTGCATCGAGGTGATCGAGCGGCCACGGGTCGAGGTGATCCGCTCCTGCAGCTCGCCCATCTCGTCGGCCAGCGTGGGCTGGTAGCCCACCGCGGACGGCATGCGGCCGAGCAGCGTGGAGACCTCGGAACCGGCCTGGGTGAACCGGAAGATGTTGTCGATGAAGAGCAGCACGTCCTGGTTCTGCTCGTCGCGGAAGTACTCCGCCATCGTCAGCGCCGACAGGGCGACGCGCATACGCGTGCCGGGCGGCTCGTCCATCTGCCCGAAGACGAGCGCGGTGTCGTTGATGACGCCGGACTCGGTCATCTCCGTGATGAGGTCGTTGCCCTCGCGGGTGCGCTCGCCGACACCGGCGAACACCGACGTGCCACCGAAGTTCTTGGCGACACGGGTGATCATCTCCTGGATGAGCACCGTCTTGCCCACGCCGGCACCGCCGAACAGGCCGATCTTCCCACCCTGCACGTACGGGGTGAGCAGGTCGATGACCTTGATGCCGGTCTCCAGCATCTCGGTGCGGCCCTCGAGCTTGTCGAACGACGGAGCCTGGCGGTGGATGCCCCAGAGGTCGCCGGTCGGCTTGAACTCCGGGTCGTCCAGGCACTCGCCGAGGGCGTTGAACACGTGCCCCTTGACCTGGTCGCCCACCGGCACCGAGATCGGGCGCCCCAGCGAGGTGACCGTCTGGCCGCGGACCAGGCCGTCGGTGGGCTGCATCGAGATGGTGCGCACCAGGTTGTCGCCCAGGTGCTGCGCGATCTCGAGGGTGAGCTTCTTGGCGAGGTCGCCGAACTCGACGTCGACCGTGAGCGCCGTGTAGAGCTCCGGCACCGCGTTGCGGGGGAACTCGACGTCGACGACCGGGCCGGTGACGCGGACGACCCGGCCGGTCGTGGTCTGGGTATCTGCGGTGGCGGTCATCTCAGCTCTCACTCCCTGCGCTGACGAGAGCGTCGGCCCCACCGACGATCTCACTGATCTCCTGGGTGATCTGCGCCTGACGGGCCTGGTTGGCCTCCAGTGTCAGGGTACGGATCAGCTCGTTGGCGTTGTCGGTGGCGGCCTTCATCGCCCGCTGGCGGGCGGCCGACTCCGATGCAGCGGCCTCGAGCAGCGCGGCGAACAGCCGCGCCCCGATGTACTTGGGCAGCAGTGCGTCGAACAGCGTGTCGGGGCTCGGCTCGAACGTGTACAGCGGCTTGACCTCGCCCGCTGCCTGCTGCGCCGCCTCCCGCCGCTCCTCGATCTCGCCGCCGGGCGTGCCGACGGTGTCGGCCTCGTACTCGACCTCCAGCGGAGCCATCCGCCGGGCCTGCGGCACCTGGGTGACCATGTTCTTGAACTGCGTGTACACCAGGTGCAGCTCGTCGACACCCGTGGCGTCGTCCTCGGTGCCGGCGATGAACGCCTCGACGAGGGTGCGCGCCGCCTCCGCCGCGTGGGCATAGGTCGGCTGCTCCGAGAAGCCCGTCCAGGACTGCTCCACGTTGCGGCGCCGGAACTTGTAGTAGCTCACGCCCTTGCGGCCGATGACGTAGAGCACCGGGTCCTTGCCCTGCTCGCGCAGCAGCTGCTGCAGCTGCTCCGCCTCCTTCAGGACGTTCACGTTGTAGCCGCCGCACTGCCCGCGGTCACTGGTGACCACGAGCACCGCGGCGCGCTTGGCCTGCTCGCGCTCGACGAGCAGCGGGTGGTCCAGCGCCGAGTTGTTGGCCAGCTCGGTGAGCACGGCCGTGATCTGCTCGGCGTAGGGCCGCGCCGCGTCGACCCGGGCCCGCGCCTTCATGATCCGCGAAGTCGCGATGAGCTCCATCGCGCGCGTGATCTTCTTGATGGACTGCGTCGACCGGATCCGCCGCCGCAGCACGCGAATCTGTGCCGCCATCCGCTACTCCTCAGCTCCCGGTCGTTCAGCTCGACGCCGGAGCGGGCTTGTTGACCTTGACGGTGTCCTTGTCGACCTCGTCCTCGTCGAGCGCCTCCGCCGGGGCCTCCTTCGGCACCACCGACGAGCCGTCGGAGGCGGTGAACTCCTTCTTGAAGTCCTTCACGACCTCGGCGATCCGGTCGGCGAGCTCGTCGGAGAGCTTCCCGGTGTCCCGGATCTCCCCGAAGATCCCCTCGTGGTTGCGCCGGACGTGGTCGAGGAACTCCGTCTCGAAGCGCCGCACGTCGGCCACCGGCACCGAGTCGAGGTGCCCGCGGGTGCCGAGGAAGATCGAGACGACCTGCTCCTCGACGGGGAACGGCTGGTACTGGGCCTGCTTCAGCAGCTCCACCAGGCGCGCGCCGCGCCCGAGGGCCGCGGCCGACGCGGCGTCGAGGTCGGAGCCGAACGCGGCGAACGCCTCCAGCTCGCGGTACTGCGACAGGTCGAGCCGGAGCGAGCCGGAGACCGTGCGCATCGCGCGGACCTGCGCGGAACCACCCACGCGGGACACCGAGATACCGACGTTGATGGCCGGCCGGACGCCCTGGTTGAACAGGTCCGACTCGAGGAAGCACTGGCCGTCGGTGATGGAGATGACGTTGGTCGGGATGTACGCCGACACGTCGTTGGCCTTGGTCTCGATGAGCGGGAGACCGGTCATCGAGCCGCCGCCGAGGTCGTCGGACAGCTTCGCGCAGCGCTCCAGCAGGCGGGAGTGCAAGTAGAAGACGTCGCCGGGGTAGGCCTCGCGGCCCGGCGGGCGGCGCAGCAGCAGCGAGATCGCGCGGTACGCCTCGGCCTGCTTGGACAGGTCGTCGAAGACGATCAGGACGTGCTTGCCCTGGTACATCCAGTGCTGCCCGATCGCCGACCCGGTGTAGGGCGCGAGCCACTTGTAGCCGGCCGGGTCGGACGCGGGGGCGGCGACGATGGTGGTGTACTCCAGCGCACCCGCCTGCTCCAGCGACGACCGGATGCCGGCGATCGTGGAGCCCTTCTGCCCGATCGCGACGTAGATGCAGCGCACCTGCTGCTTCGGGTCGCCGGTGGCCCAGTTCTGCTTCTGGTTGATGATCGTGTCGACGCAGACCGCGGTCTTGCCGGTCTTGCGGTCACCGATGATCAGCTGGCGCTGGCCGCGGCCGATCGGGGTCATCGAGTCGATGGCCTTGATGCCGGTCTGCAGCGGCTCGCGGACCTCCTGCCGCTGCACCACGGACGCCGCCTGCAGCTCCAGCACGCGGTCCGCCTCGGCCTCGATGTCGCCCAGGCCGTCGATGGGCTTGCCCAGCGGGTCGACCACGCGACCGAGGAAGCCGTCGCCGACCGGCACCGAGAGGATCTTCCCGGTGCGCCGGACCTGCTGGCCCTCCTCGATGTGGGCGTAGTCGCCCAGGATGACCGCACCGATCTCGTGCACGTCCAGGTTCAGTGCGACACCCTGCACGCCACCGGGGAACTCGAGGAGCTCGTTGGTCATCGCCGAGGGCAGGCCCTCGACGTGGGCGATGCCGTCGCCGGTGTCGGTGACGAGACCCACCTCTTCACGGGAGGTGTCCGTCTCCAGCGACGAGACGTAGCTGGAGATCGCACTCCGGATCTCCTCGGAGGAGATCGTCAGCTCTGTCATGGCTGTCGTCTGTTCCTTCTGTTCGTCAACGTTCGATGGTCAGCTGGGGAGGGAGCGGCGGGCGGCCGCGAGCTTGCTCGCGACGCTGCCGTCGATGACCTCGCCGCCGACCTGCACGACCAGACCGCCCAGCAGGCTGGGGTCCAGCTCGATCTGCAGTGACATCCGGCGCCCGTAGAGGCGGGTCAGCGAGTCTGTGAGCTTCTGCTCCTGCTCCGGCGAGAGCGCCACCGGCGTGGTGACGCGGGCGACCGACCGGTCGCGGCGGGCCGCGGCCAGCTCGGCCAGCTCCTCGCTCACGACGTCCAGGTGGCGGTCGCGCGGGAGCTGGACGGTCTGGCGCAGCAGCGCTGCCGTGACCGGCGAGACCTTGCCGTCGGTCAGCCGGTCGAGGAGCGCGACGCGACCGTCGGCCGGACGGGCCGTCTCGGCGAGCAGGGAGCCGAGCTCCGGCTCGCGGTCGAGCACGCGGCCGAAGCGGAACAGCTCGTCCTCGACGTTGTCGAGCGAGCCGTCCTTCTCGGCGACGGCGAGCAGCGCCTGTCGCGCGAGCACCTCGAACGCGCTGACCAGGTCGCCCGGCCGCGACCAGCGCGCGGCCACGAGCCCGCGTGCAACGTCGAGCGTGGGCGCGGCGAGCTGCTTGCCGAGCAGCCGGTCCACGAGGCCGGTGCGGGCCTCCTCCGGCGACGACGGGTCGGCGAGCAGCCGGCGCAGCGACCGCTGCTCCACGAGCAGACGCGTGACCGCGAACAGCTCGTCGCCGAGCCGCTGCAGGTCGGCCGCCGACGCCGAGTCGGCGTAGGCGTCCAGCCGGTCCGTGGCCGATGCCAACGACTCCCGGCTGGCCGCCTGCAGGACCTCGGCCATCAGCTCGCTCCGCCGGCCGGAGCGGTCTCCCGACCCTCCGCCATGGCGTCCAGCTCGGCCAGGAACGCGTCGACGGTGGCCGAACGGCGCGCGTCGTCGGCGAGGGACTCACCGATGAGGCGCTCGGCCAGCTGCACGGACAGCCCGCCGACCTCGCCGCGGAGCTGGCGAACGGCCTGCTCACGGGCCGCAGCGAGCTGCTCCTCGCCGCGCTGCCGGATCCGCGCGGCCTCCTCCTCGGCCTGGGCCCGCAGCTCGGCTTTGATCTGCTGACCCTCGGCACGGGCGTCGTCGCGGATGCGCGCCGCCTCGGCCCGCAGGCCGGCGAGCTGCTCCTCGTACTGCCGCTTGAGCTCGGCCGCCTCCTGCTGGGCCTCCTCGGCCCGCTTCAGCCCACCTTCGATCTTGTCCGTGCGCTCGGCGTAGACCTTCTCGAACTGCGGGAACGCCGTCTTGCGGAGGACGAGGAACAGCAGGATGAACGCGATGGTGCCGACGATGATCTCGACGGGATGCGGTACGAGGGGGTTCAGCTCCTCGGCCGCGAGAAGGGTGGTCGTCATGGGGTTCTCCTCCGCCTACCCGGCGTTCGGCTGGGTCAGGCCTAGAGCGCGAAGGCGAGCACGAGGCCCAGGATCGCGAGCGCCTCGGAGAGCGCCATGCCGATGAACGCGATGCCCTGCAGCTGGCCGCGGGCCTCCGGCTGGCGGGCGACGCCGTTGATGAACGCGGCGAAGACGATGCCCACGCCGATGCCCGGGCCGATCGCGGCGAGACCGTAGCCGATGGCGTTCAGGTTGCCGGTGATCTCGATTGCGCCCTGAGCGAGGGGGGTCATTGCACTTTCCTTTCGTCCGGTCCGGGGCACGTCCCGCGGACCCGTCAGTTCTGGCGAGCCGCGACGATCTAGTGGTCGTCGGCGAGGACGGTGCCGATGTACGACGCCGTGAGGATCGTGAAGACGTAGGCCTGCACCACCTGGATGAAGGCCTCGAAGAACGTGAAGACGATGCCCATGCCGAACGCGAACGGCGACAGGACGCCGAGCAGGATCGACTCGGAGTGCAGCAGCATGTACTCGCCGCCGAGGATGAACACCAGCAGCAGCAGGTGGCCGGCGAACATGTTCCCGAAGAGCCGCAGCGACAGCGTGACCGGCCGCAGCAGGATGTTCGAGAGGAACTCGATCGGCGTGAGGATGATCCGCACCCACCACGGCACCCCGGGCGGCCAGGTGGACACCCTCATGTAGCCGACGAAGCCGTGCCTGCGGATCCCGACCACGTTGTAGATCAGCCAGGACATGATCGCGAGGGCGTACGCGACGCCCGGGTGCGAGAACGACGGGAACTGGATCAGCGGGATGATCCCGAACAGGTTGTTCACCAGGATGAAGGCGAACAGCGTGGTGAGGTACGGGACGTACTTGAGGTACTCCGGCCCGATGTTGTCGCGGGCGATCGAGTTCCGCACCATGCCGTGGAACGACTCGCCGAGGAACTGCGCCTTGCTCGGCACCAGCGCCGGCCGCCGCGCCGTGTACGCGAAGAACGCGTAAACGATGATCGCGGCCAGCACGAACTGCAGGACCGGCTTCGTGACCTCGCCGAAGAGCGGCGGCAGCTGGAAGTCCTCGACACCCGGGGCGTTGAAGCCCGGGGTGGGTGCGGTGGCCAGGATGGTCACCCAGTACTCCTTCCGGTTCCACCGTCCGGGTGATCCGGGACGGCAGAATCGTGACGATCAGGACTTAACGTACCTGATGTAGATCAAGTACAGCGAGGCAGCCCCACCGAACAGCAAGCCGACCGGCAGGAACACACCCGTGCCCAGCAGTGCGTCCAATCCCCAGCCGATCCCGCCGAACAGCAGGAACCCGGACAGGAGATAGGACAGAGCGGTCCACGCGTCACCCGGCGGTGGCGGCTTCGCACCGCCGCCATGCGACTGGTCCGGCTCCATCAGGACGGACCATATCAGGCGAGTAAGCCGCTCTTTACCAGGGATGACCTCGGCGGACGCCGAGGCGGCCCGCCAGCGGTGGCTCTTCGGGCCCCCGGCGGCGCCGACCTGGCTCTATCGGCCGTAGAACAACGCACGAACGTGACACGGATCCCAGGGAGAGCCCACTCACAGACGCAGGCTTCACCCGTTCGGACCACTCACAGGTCCACCGCCGGTATCCGGGTGCGCACGAATCCGACGACCTCGCCGACGATCCACGCCGCCGTGACGGCCAGCATGGTGAACGCGAACGAGCGACTGTCGAACAGCGTGGTGCCCTGGAAGAGCAGCAGGAACACCAGCATGAAGAGGATCTTCACGCCGAACGCGGTCATCGCGCCGATCATCACGCCGGCCGGGGTGGCCCGTGCCGTCCGCGCCATCACCCACGTGCCCAGCCAGCCGAGCCCGCCCGCGATCACGGCCCCGACCAGCGCCCCCACCAGCCCGGGCACCCCGCGCAGCAGGAACGCCACCACCAGCGCGATCACGGCGACGACCGCTGTGACGATCGCGGCGGAGCGCTGCATCCCCGAGGCCAACCGCAGCACGGAGGCGACGTGTGGCGCGTCCTTCATCGGTTCGGGTGCGGTCATCTGGGAGCCCTCACTCTCGGGATCGCGGAGGCGAGCACGGCCACGAGCAGGCCGATCCCCACCGCCCACAGCACGATGAACGGGTCGTCGATCAGCGCCAGCGCCACGGCGCCGAACGCCAGCACACCCGCCCACAGGTAGATGAGCAGCACCGCACGCCGCTGGCTGTGCCCGATCTCGAGCAGCCGGTGGTGCAGGTGCATCTTGTCGGGCGAGAACGGCGAAAGCCCCTTGCGGGTGCGCCGCACCACCGCCATGAGCAGGTCGAGCAGCGGCACGAACACCACGGCGGCCAGCACGATCAGCGGCGCGAACAGCGCCAGCACGTCCTTGCCGTCCGCACCGATGATCGAGATCTTGCCCGATGCGCTGGTGGTGGCCGCGGCCAGCAGCACGCCGATCAGCATCGAGCCGGAGTCGCCCATGAAGATGCGGGCCGGGTTGAAGTTGTGCGGCAGGAACCCCAGGCACGCGCCCGCCAGCACGGCCGCGATCAGAGCGGGCGAGTACACCGACGGGTCGTTGCCGACCCGCCCCACCAGCCCGATCGTGAAGAGGCCCACGGCGGCCGCCGCGATCATCCCGACGCCCGCGGCGAGCCCGTCCAGCCCGTCGACGAAGTTCATGGCGTTGACCAGCGCCACGGTGAGAAGCACCGTCAGCAGCACGCCCTGCTCCTGGCCGAGGACGAGTAGCGATCCCGACTCCGACGAGTCGGCGCCACCCCACGGCACGAAGAACACCGTCCACTGCACGCCGAAGATCACCAGGATGCCCGCGGCCGTGGTCTGGCCCGCGAACTTCGTGAGGGCGTCCAGGTCGTAGCGGTCGTCCAGGGCGCCGACGGCGGCGAGCAGCAGCGCGGCGAGCAGCACGCCGCCCACCTCGGAGGCGTTGTTGTCGAACGCCAGTCGCAGCGCGGGCAGCTGGTAGGCCATCCCGACGCCGGCGAGCACGCCGGCGAGCATCGCGAGCCCACCCCAGCGCGGGGTGGGCGTGACGTGCACGTCGCGCTTGCGCGGCCACGCCACCGCGCCGAGCCGCAGCGCGAGCACCCGGACCGGGCCGACCAGCAGGAACGTCACGACCGTCGCCGTCAGACCCGCGAGCAGGAACTCCCGGATCGGCAGGACGAGCGTGGGTACCACCACGGCGGTGCTGGCTCAGGGAGCCGGTTAGGCGCGCGGGTACGCGGGCGCACGCGCGACGAGCGTCGAGACGGCCTCCGCCACGTCGGCCAGCTCGGCGTCGCCGGCCGGCGTGCCGTGCTCGGCCCGCACCGCGCGGCCGAGCAGCGTGCCGATCTCGGCCATGTCCGTCTCGGTCATCCCCTGGGTCGTGACGCTCGGCGAGCCGACACGCAGGCCGGACGGCTTGAGCGGGGGCGCCGGGTCGTACGGGATCGAGTTCTTGTTGAGCGTGATCCGGGCGGCGTCGCAGCGGGTCTCCGCCTGGTCGCCGGTGACCCCGATCGGGCGCAGGTCGACGAGCGCGAGGTGGGTGTCGGTGCCGCCGGAGACGGCCCGCATGCCTTCGTTCTCGAGGGCCTTGGCCAGCGCCTGCGCGTTGGCGATCACCTGGTGGGCGTAGGCCTGGTACTCCGGCTGCGCCGCCTCGCGCATCGCCACCGCCTTCGCGGCGACGGAGTGCATGAGCGGACCGCCCTGCGAGAACGGGAACACGGCCTTGTCGACGGCCTTGGCGTGCTCGGCCTTGGCGAGGATCATGCCGCCGCGCGGACCGCGCAGCACCTTGTGCGTGGTGGCGGTGACGACGTCGGCGAACGGCACCGGCGACGGGATCGCCTTGCCGGCCACCAGGCCGATGAAGTGGGCCGCGTCGACCATGAGCTTGGCGCCCACCTCGTCGGCGATCTGCCGGAACGCGGCGAAGTCGATCAGCCGGGGGTACGCCGTGGCACCGGCGATGATGAGCTTCGGCCGGTGCTCGAGGGCCAGGTCGCGCACCTGGTCGTAGTCGATCAGCTCGCTGTCCTCGCGCACCGTGTAGGACACCGCGTTGAACCACTTGCCGGAGAAACTGACCTTGCTGCCGTGCGTCAGGTGCCCGCCCTGCTTGAGGTCCATCGCGAGCACCGTGTCGCCGGGCTGCGTGAACGCGGCGTAGACCGCGAAGTTGGCCGACGCGCCCGAGTGCGGCTGCAGGTTGACGTGGTCGGCCCCGAAGAGCTCCTTCGCCCGCTCGTTGCCGATCTCCTCGGCGCGGTCGACGACCTCGCAGCCGCCGTAGTAGCGCCGGCCGGGGTAGCCCTCCGCGTACTTGTTCGACAGCGTGGACCCGAGCGCGGCCAGCACGGCCGGGCTGGTGAGGTTCTCGCTGGCGATGAGCTGGAGTCCCCCGCGCAGCCGGGCCAGCTCGTCGAGCACCACTCCGGCGATCTCCGGGTCCTGGTGCTGCAGCGCGTCGAAGTCCGGGCCCCAGAACGGGGTGCTCTGCTCGCTCACGGTTGAACGGTACCCGCTGCCGCCCGGTACCCGTCCGGGCGTTCCCGGAGCAACGATCGCGTTTGTTGCCAGTGCTCTCGCTTCGTGCCACACTTCCCCGCGTGACCGCCGCCGGAGCCCGCGCCCGCGTACGCGCCGAACTCACCCGGGAGATCGTCGAGGCAGCCCGCAGGCACCTCGCCACCGACGGCGCCGCCGGCCTGTCGCTGCGGGCCGTCGCCCGCGAGCTGGGCATGGCGTCCTCGGCGGTGTACCGCTACTTCGCGAGCCGCGACGAGCTGCTCACTGCGCTCATCGTCGACGCGTACGACGCCATCGGCGGGGCCGCCGAGCAGGCCGAGTCCGCCGCGGCACGCGAGGACCTGCGCGGACGCTGGCGGGCGGCGTGCCGGGCCACGCGTGAGTGGGCGCTCGCGCACCCGCACGAGTACGCGCTGGTCTACGGCTCGCCGGTGCCCGGTTACGCCGCACCCGAGACGACGATCGAGCCGGCGTCGCGCGTCGGGGTGCTGCTGTGCCGGGTGGTGGCCGACGGGGTGGCCGCGGGCACCATCGCCCCCGAGCCGGACGGCCAGCGCGCAGCCGACCTGCTCACCCCCGGAGTCGCCGAGCGCCTCGGACTGCCCCCGGCGCTGGCCCCGCGCGTCGTGGCCGCGTGGAGCAGCCTCTACGGCGCGATCAGCTTCGAGGTGTTCGGCCAGACCCACGGCGTGGTGGCCGACCACACCGCGTACTTCGACGCGACCGTCGAGCGCCTGGCCGCGCTGATCCCGCTCCCCTGAGCCCTTCCGTTCCGACGAACGGCGCGTTCGTCGGATAGGTTCCGGCGAACGCGCCGTTCGTCGGTATCGGCTCAGGCCGGGAGCACCTCTCGGCCCAGCACCTCGGACACGTCGGCCGCCTTCACCGCGCCCTCGCGGAGCACGCGGGGGTCGTCGCCGGTCAGGTCGACGATCGTGGACGCCACCGGCTCGCCGGACGGCCCGCCGTCGAGGTAGACCGCCACCTTCTCCCCGAGCTGCTCCAGCGCCTCCGCGGCCGACGCAGCGGGCGGTTGCCCGGAGACGTTCGCGCTGGACACCGCCATCGGGCCGACGTCGCGCAGCAGCTCCAGCGCCACCGGGTGCAGCGGCATCCGCAGCATCACGGTGCCCTTCGTCGAGCCGAGGTCCCACTTGAGCGACGGCGCGTGCGGCAGCACCAGCGACAGCCCACCCGGCCAGAACGCCTCGATCAGGTCCCGCGCCGCCTTCGGCACGCCGAGCACCAGCCCGTCGATCGTCGACCACGAGCCGACGAGCACCGGGACGGGCATGTCCGGGCCGCGCTGCTTCGCGCCGAGCAGGTTGCGCACCGCGGGCGCGCTGAACGCGTCGCAGCCGATGCCGTAGACGGTGTCAGTGGGCAGCACCACGAGCCGCCCGGCCCGCACGGCCTTCGCGGCCTCGGCAAGCCCCTCGGTGCGCTGGTCGGGGACGGCGCAGTCGTACGTGGAAGCCACGGCGGGAGCCTATGACGCCCGCTCATGCACCTCTTCACGGCCCACGCAACCGGTCGACGGGGGGCGTCGGCAGGGTCGGGGTGCGCGGGCCGAAGACGGGTGCGCCACGCGCCCGGGGGCAGGCCCCTGCCTGCCCCCACCGCATGCCCAAGAGGCCGCAGAGGCTCTCGCGGGGCGGCCTCGCGCACTGCGCGGCGCCACCGGAGGCCCCAGGGGCCTGGCAACCTGGTCAGCCTTCTCGGCCGAGGCACCTCTCGTCGGCTCACGCGGCCCGCCGACGGCGCGCCGTCGGAGGAGGGGTGCGTCAGGCGGTGTGGAGGGGGCGGCGGCGGGCCGTCGCGAAGCGGGGGCGGCCGGCCAGGTCGTGGTGCTCCTCCACGTCGGTCAGGACGCGGCGGCGGCGCATCAGGGCGGGCACGGACTCACCGTGGGTGTCGTCGTGCTCGATCGCGAGCGCGCCGCCGTAGCGCAGCAGGGCGGCGGACGCCGAGATGACAGCGCGGATGATCTCCAGCCCGTCCGGGCCGCCGTAGAGGGCCGTCGGTGGGTCCCAACCGGTGACCTCCGGCGGGAGCGACGCGCCGTCGGGGACGTACGGCGGGTTGCAGAGCACCAGGTCCACGTGCGTCTCGAGCTCGACGAGCAGGTCGGGCCCGCGCACGTCGGCCGCGTGCAGCTTGACGGCGGTGCCACCAGCGGCGACGTGGTCGGCGATGTTGCGGTGCGCCCAGGTCAGCGCGGCGGGGTCCAGCTCGACGGCGTGCACCACGGCATCCGGGCGGCTCGCCGCGACCGCGATGGCGAGCGCCCCCGTGCCCGTGCAGAGGTCGACGACCACCGGCGCGGTGACGTCGGCGATCTCGCGCAGCCCCCACTCGAGCAGCAGCTCCGTCTCGGGGCGCGGGGTGAACACGCCCGGCCCGACAGCGACCTCGACCGGACCGAGCACGGCCGTGCCGAGCAGGTGCTGCAGCGGCTCGCGGGCAGCCCTGCGGTCGACGAGCTTGCGCAACGCGTCCAGGACGTTCGTGTCGACGAGCGGGTGCAGCATGAGCTTCCCCCGTGGCACGCCGACGACGTGCGCCGCGAGCAGCTCCGCGTCCACCCGGGGCGAGGCCACCCCGGCCCCGGCGAGCACCCGCTCGGCCTCGAGGATGGCCAGCCGCAGCGGCTTGCGGCTCACGGACAGACCTCCCCGAGAGTCAGCATGGCCACCTTCATGACACGAGACGTCATGAAGGTGGCCATGCTGACATCCCGGGGCCTCATGACCCCACGGCCTCCGCGCGGTCGGCCGCCTGGAGAGCCTCGATCACGCCGTCCAGGTCGCCGTCGAGGACGGACGAGAGGTTGTGGGACTTGTAGCCCACGCGGTGGTCGGAGATGCGGTTCTCCGGGAAGTTGTAGGTGCGGATGCGCTCCGAGCGGTCGACCGTGCGCACCTGGGAGCGGCGCTGGTCGGACGCCTTCGCGGCCGCCTCCTCCTCGGCGAGGGCCTGCAGCCGTGAGCGCAGCACCTCCATCGCACGGGCCCGGTTCTGCAGCTGGGAGCGCTCGTTCTGGCAGCTCACGACGATGCCGGTGGGTAGGTGCGTGATCCGGACCGCCGAGTCGGTGGTGTTGACGCTCTGCCCGCCGTGGCCGGAGGAGCGGAACACGTCGATGCGCAGGTCGTTCTCGTCGATCTCGACGTCGGCGTCCTCGCCGGTGTCGGGGTACACGAGCACGCCCGCGGCGGACGTGTGGATGCGCCCCTGCGACTCGGTGACCGGCACCCGCTGCACGCGGTGCACGCCGCCCTCGAACTTGAGCGCCGACCAGACACCGTCGGCGACCGGTTCGCGCGAGCGCACCAGGAGCGTGAGGTCCTTGTAGCCGCCCAGGTCGGACGGCACGGAGTCGATGATCTGGGTGGACCAGCCGCGACGTTCGGCGTAGCGGAGGTACATGCGGACGAGGTCGGCTGCGAACAGGGCGGACTCCTCGCCGCCCTCACCCGACTTGATCTCCATGATCACGTCGTAGCCGTCGTGCGGGTCGCGCGGCACGAGCAGGTCGGCGAGCCGACGCTCCAGCACCGGGATCTTCGCGGCGAGCTCGTCGGCCTCCGCGGCGAACGACGGGTCCTCGGCCGCGAGCTCCCTCGCGGTGGCGATGTCGTCGCGCGCGGCGCCCAGCTCACGCGCGACCGCGACGATCGGGCCGATCTGCGAGTAGCGCCTGCCCAGCTTGCGGGCGGTGGCGGGGTCGGCGTGCACGGACGGGTCGGCGAGCCGCAGCTCCAGCTCGGCGTGCTCGGCGAGCACGGCCTCCACTGCCGGTGCTGATGTCATGACTCCTCCTCCTTCCCTGGTCCGAACATGCCGACGGCGCCCACCGTGATCCGGTGGGCGCCGTCAGATGAGCTACTTCTTGCCGGCCCGCTTGCCGTAGCGCGCCTCGAAGCGGGCGACGCGGCCGCCGGAGTCGAGGATCCGCTGCTTACCGGTGTAGAACGGGTGGCACGCCGAGCAGGTCTCGACGGTCATCTTGCCGCTGGTCTTGGTGCTGCGGGTGGTGAACGAGTTGCCGCAACCGCAGACGACCTGCGTCTCGACGTACTCGGGGTGGATGCCTGAACGCACGTTGGTTCCTCTCGAAGTGGCGCCGGGTCCCCGCGACGAGCAGGGTGAACCGGAGCCGGAGCGTGACATCCCATTCAACCACCCGGGCCGCCTGCGGATTCCCGCGGGCGGCCCGGACGGTTGCTGGGATCAGTCGTTGTCGTTGCCGGGGGTGCTCTTCGCGACCTGCATCAGGAACTCGATGTTGGTGCGCGTCTTGCGGAGCTGGGTGAGCAGCAGGTCGATGGCCTGCTGGTCGTCCAGCGCGGCGAGCACCCGGCGGAGCTTCACCATGACGGCGTACTCGTCCGGCGACATGATCAGCTCTTCCTTGCGGGTGCCGGAGTCGCCCACGTCGATGGCCGGGAAGACCCGCTTGTCGGCGATCTTGCGGTCGAGCTTGAGCTCGGCGTTGCCGGTGCCCTTGAACTCCTCGAAGATCACCGTGTCCATCGTGGACCCGGTCTCGACCAGCGCCGTTGCGAAGATCGTGAGCGAGCCGCCGTCCTCGATGTTGCGCGCAGCGCCGAGGAACCGCTTCGGCGGGTACAGCGCCGTGGAGTCGACACCACCGGACAGGATGCGGCCCGACGCAGGCGCGGCCAGGTTGTAGGCCCGGCCGAGGCGGGTGATGTTGTCGAGCAGCACGACCACGTCGTGGCCCAGCTCGACCAGGCGCTTCGCCCGCTCGATCGACAGCTCCGCGACCGTGGTGTGGTCGGTCGGCGGCCGGTCGAACGTGGACGCGATGACCTCGCCCTTCACCGACCGCTGCATGTCGGTGACCTCCTCCGGCCGCTCGTCGACGAGGACGACCATGAGGTGGCATTCGGGGTTGTTCGTGGTGATCGCGTTGGCGATGTTCTGCATGATCGTGGTCTTGCCCGCCTTCGGCGGCGACACGATCAGCGCGCGCTGGCCCTTCCCGACCGGCATGACCAGGTCGATCACGCGGGTGGTGAGCTTGTGCGGCTCGGTCTCGAGGCGCAGCCGCTCGTTGGGGTACAGCGGGGTGAGCTTCGTGAACTCGGGGCGGTTCTTCGCCGTCTCCGGGTCCTGGCCGTTGATGGAGTCGACGCGGACCAGCGGGTTGAACTTCTGCCGCGACTGCTCGCCCTCGCGGGGCTCGCGCACGGCGCCCGTGATCGCGTCGCCGCGGCGCAGGCCGTACTTGCGGACCATCGAAAGCGACACGTAGACGTCCGTGGGCCCGGACAGGTAGCCGGTGGTGCGGACGAACGCGTAGTTGTCGAGGATGTCGACGATGCCGGCGACCGGCAGCAGCACGTCGCCGTCGCGCACCTCGGTGTCGACGTTGCCGCCGCCACTACCGCCAGTCGTGCGGTCGCGATCGCGGTCGCGGCCCCGGCGACGGTCGCGGAACCGGCGGCCGCGCCTGCCCCGGCCGTCGCCGTCGTCGTCACCGTCGTCGTCCGGCCGGTTGTCGCGCGGGCCGCGGGAGTCGGCGCGGTTGTCGGTGCGGTTGTCCGGGCGGTCGCCGCGGCCGTCCCGGTTGGTGTCCCGGCTGTCGGTGCGGTTGTCGGCGCGGTTGTCCGGACGGTCGCCGCGGCTGTCGCGGTTGCCGTCCCGGTTGCCGTCGCGGCCGCCGTCCCGGCTGTTGTCGCGCCCGCCGCGGTCGCCCCTGCCGCCCTCGCGGCGGCTGTCGGGGCGCGTGTCGCCGCTGTCGCGGCCACCCTCGCGCTGGTCGGACGGGGCCGCGCTCGTGGGCTCCGCCGGCTGCTGCACCTGCTCGGCCTGCTGCTCGGCCTGCTGCTCGGCGCGGTTGCGCCGGCTCTGGCGGGAGCGCCGGGTGGGTGCCGGGGTGTCGGCGGTGTCTGCCGCCACCTCGGTGGCGGTGCCCGTCTCGGCAACCTTGTCGGTCGCCTTCTCGGCCACGCTGTCGGCCACCGGAGCGGGGTCGACCACCGGAGCGGGGTCGGCGGCAGGCGCCGGGTCGGCCGGAGCGGCCTGCGGTGCGGCGTCGGCAACGGCGGCACCGTTCACGGTGGACGTGACGGTGGGCGCACCCGCCGGCCGGGACGCGGCACGGCGGCGCCGGGTGGGGGCCGCCGCAGGGGCGGCGTCGGCGGCGGGGGCGGCGTCGGCAGCGGGAGCAGGAGCGGCGTCGGCTGCCGGAGCGGCGCCGTTGACGGCGGGCGCCTCGGCGCGGGCCGGGGCGGCGGGCTCGTCACCCGTGCCGGGGAGAGTGGGCTGAGCGGCGGCGGAGCGCTTGCGGCTCGGCGGCGCACCCTGCTTCTCCTTGATGGCGGCGATGAGGTCGCCCTTCCGCATCCCCGCGATGTCCGGGATGTTCAGCTCGCCGGCCAGCTGGCGGAGCTCCGCCAGCACCATGCCGCTGAGGCCACTGCGCTTGCGAGGGGCGGGGGCCTCGGTGCTGACGAGATCGGTCTCGCTCACAGATGTCCTTCCTGACCGACCGGGCCTCCAGCCCTGGTCAGCGGGATTCACACGCTCGCCCGGACGGTGTGCCGGACGACATGTCGGTCAACGGGTCGCGGGAAGAGCGGCCGCCCCGACAGCAAGGGTGGCGATCGTCGCGACGCTCCGGGGAAGAGGCCGCTCGGAACCGGTCTGACGCGGTGGATCTTGCGGATTCCGGCTCGAGTGGCCACGCGGATGCCGCGTGGATCGCCGTTGCGGTGCCGAGCGTAGTCGGTCTGCCCTGATCGCGGCAACAACCCCCTGTCATGGCGCGCCGGGAGGACGATCTCAGCCGACCTCGACCCGCGCACCCATCCCGTCGACGGGCAGCGGGAGGGCCGTGAACCCGTGAAGGTCCAGGTCCGAGGGCAGAACGCCGTCGGCGGTGATGGCCAGCACCGTGGGACCGGCACCCGAGATCGCAGCGGGGATGCCGCGGTCACGGAGCGTGTCGACCAGGTCGGCCGACGCCGGATAGGCCGGACGCCGGTAGTTCTGGTGGAGCCGGTCCTCGGTGGCGGGCAGCAGCAGGTCGGGGCGCTGGGTGAAGGCCAGCACGGCGAGTGCGCTGCGGCTGCCGGTGAAGGCCGCGTCGACCAGCGGGACGCGCTCGGGCAACAGCCCGCGCGTCGTGCTGGTGAGGGATTCGGTTCCCGCGACGAGCGCAACCGGGTGGATGCCCAGATGCGTCTCGAGCCGTACAGCGTGGAAGCGCCGCGAACTATTCCCACCGTTGTCCCACGCGACGACGAACCCGCCGAGCAGGCTGGCCGCCGCGTTGTCGGCGTGCCCCTCCATCCCCGCCGCGACCTGCAGGATCGTGTCGCGCTCCAGCTCCGCGTCGCGCCCCGCGAGCACCACGGCCGCCGTCGCGCCCGCCACGGCAGCGGCCGCCGAGCTGCCCAGCCCGCGCGAGTGCGGGATCGCGTTCCGGCAGCGCATCCGGATGCCGGGCGGAGCGTCCCCGACGACGTCCCACGCCGAGCGCATCGCCCTCGCCACGAGGTGGGCCTCGTCGCAGGGCACGCGGCCGGCGCCCTCGCCGGACACCTCGATCGAGACGCCCTCGGCCGCCACGGACACCTCGACGTCGTCGTACAGGCCGAGCGCCAGCCCGAGGGCGTCGAAGCCGGGCCCGAGGTTCGCCGAGGAACCGGGCACGCGCACCCGTACTTCGGAAGGACGCCCCATCAGCGACGGCCCGCCTTCGGCAGCGTGGGGACGCCCTCGATCATGCGAGCTCCAGGGCCGCGGCGACGGCGCCGGGGTCGATCGGCACCACGGTGGGCTCGGGGGCGGTGAGCAGGGCGGAGTCAGGGTCCTTCAGGCCGTGGCCTGTGACGGTGCACACGACCAGCGAGCCGCGGGGCAGCGTCCCGTCCTCGGCGGACTGCAGCAGGCCGGCCACGCTCGCGGCCGACGCCGGCTCGACGAACACCCCTTCCCGCGCCGACAGCAGCCGGTACGCGGAGAGGATCTCGTCGTCGGTGACGGCGGCGAAGCGGCCGTCCGACTCGTCGCGCGCGGTCATGGCGCCCGCCCAGGAGGCGGGTGCACCGATGCGGATCGCTGTGGCGATCGTCTCCGGCGCCGCCACCGGCGCGCCGTGCACGAGCGGTGCCGCGCCGGCGGCCTGGAAGCCGAACATCCGCGGCGGCGTGTGGATCAGCCCGTCGGCGAGGTACGCCTTGTACCCCTGCCAGTACGCGGTGATGTTGCCCGCGTTGCCCACCGGCAGGCAGTGCACGTCGGGGGCGCGGCCGAGCTCGTCGCAGATCTCGTAGGCGGCGCTCGCCTGCCCCGCGATCCGGGTGGGGTTCACCGAGTTGACGAGCGCGGCCACCGGGTAGTCGGCCGTGGTCTTGCGGGCGAGCTCGAGGCAGTCGTCGAAGTTGCCGTCGATCTGCAGGATCCGGGCCCCGTGCGCCACGGCCTGCGCCAGCTTGCCGAGGGCGATCTTGCCGCGCGGCACGAGGACGGCGCAGGTCATCCCGGCGCGCGTGGCGTAGGCGGCCGCTGAGGCGGAGGTGTTGCCGGTGGACGCGCAGAGCACGCCCTGCTTGCCCTCGGCGAGCGCGTGGGTGACCGCCATGGTCATCCCGCGGTCCTTGAACGAGCCCGTGGGGTTCGCGCCGTCAACCTTGAGGAAGACCTCGCAACCGGTGGCAGTGGACAGGTGGGGCGCGGGCAGCAACGGGGTGCCACCCTCGCCGAGCGTGACGACGGTCCAGCCATCCTGGACCGGCATCCGGTCCCGGTAGGCCTCGATCACGCCCGGCCAGCGGGTGAGCTTCTGCGCCGCGGTCATCCCGCCACTCCCTTCCGGCCCAGGTCCTCGACCCGAAGCACGCTGTGGACGCCGTGCACGACGTCGAGGCCGGCCAGCACGTCCACCGTGGCGGCGAGCGCCGCCTCCGGCGCCTTGTGCGTGACGACGACGATCCGCGCGGAGCCGTTGCCGTTGCCCTCGCCGGTCTGCCGGGCCGCCGCGATGCTCACGCCGTGGCGGGCGAACTCACCGGTGATCGTCGAGAGCACGCCTGCGCGGTCGACCACCTCCAGGCTCACGTGGTAGCGCGTGCGCAGGGTGCCGATCGGGCGCACCGGCAGGCTCGCGTACGCCGACTCCCGCGGACCGCGGCCGCCGAGCACCCGGTTGCGCGCCACCGCGACGAGGTCGCCCAGCACGGCGCTCGCCGTGGGCGCGCCCCCCGCTCCCTGCCCGTAGAACATCAGCTGGCCGGCGGCCTCGGCCTCGACGAACACCGCGTTGAACGCCCCGTCGACGGACGCGAGCGGGTGCGTGGCGGGGATCATCGCCGGGTAGACGCGCGCCGACACCGACTCGGGCATCGACTCGTCGGCCGGCGTCCGCTCGCAGATCGCCAGCAGTTTGATCACGCAACCCATCGTCGCCGCCGCCGCGATGTCGCCCGCGGTGACCGCGCGGATGCCCTCGCAGTGGACGTCCGCCGAGTTGACGCGGGTGTGGAAGGCCAGCGAGGCGAGGATCGCGGCCTTGGACGCGGCGTCGTAGCCGTCGACGTCAGCGCTCGGGTCGGCCTCGGCGTAGCCGAGGCGCGTGGCCTCCTCGAGGGCGTCTGCGTAGCTCGCCCCGGAGGCGGCCATCGCGGAGAGGATGAAGTTCGTGGTGCCGTTGACGATCCCGGCGACGCGGGTGATCCGGTCCCCGGCGAGCGACTCGCGCAGCGGGCGCAGCAGCGGGATCGCCCCGGCGACGGAGGCCTCGAAGTACAGGTCGACGCCCGACGCGTCGGCGGCCTCGGCGAGCGCGGGGCCGTCCTCGGCGAGCAGGGCCTTGTTCGCCGTGACCACCGACTTGCCGGCCTTCAACGCCTCGAGCAGCAACGTGCGCGCCGGCTCGATGCCACCGATCACCTCGACGACGACGTCGACGTCCTCGCGCGTGACCAGGCCGGACGCGTCGGAGGTGAGCAGGTCGCCCAGGTCGGCGTGCTTGTGCGGGCGGCGTACGGCCACCCCGGCCAGCTCGACGGGCGCACCTGCGCGGGCGGCCAGCTCGTCGGCCTGCTCGTGCAGCAGCCGCACGACCTCACGGCCGACGGTGCCGCAGCCCAGCAGGGCCACGCGGATCGGTTTCACGCCCCGATCCTCGCTGGTGCGCTCCCGCGAGCGGCACCCCGGGTGCGCACTCTTCGCTCTCCCTCGCTGCGCTCGGTCGGCGCTTCGCGCGGGCGCTGTGACATTGATTCGCTCGCAAGCTCGCTCATTACGCCAGTACCTCCAGACGGAACTGGTCCTCGAGCGTCTCGCGGCGCAGCAGGGTCCGCGCCTCGCCGTCGCGCACGGCGACCACGGCGGGCCGGGGCAGGCGGTTGTAGGAGCTCGCCATCGAGTAGCAGTAAGCGCCGGTGGCGGCCACGGCCAGCAGGTCGCCGGGGGCGAGGTCGGCGGGCAGCCAGCAGTCGCGCACGACGATGTCGCCGCTCTCGCAGTGCTTGCCGACCACCCGCGAGAGCACGGCGTCGCCGCTGCCGTCGCGCTCGGACGAGCGGGAGACGAGCCGGCAGTCGTAGACCGCGTCGTAGAGCGCGGTGCGGATGTTGTCGCTCATCCCGCCGTCGACGCTCACGTAGCGCCGCATCGAGGACCCGCCGAGCGGCACGTCCTTGAGCGTGCCGACCGTGTAGAGCGTGATCCCGGCCGGCCCGGCGATCGCCCGGCCCGGCTCCACCGCGATCTTCGGCACGTCGAGGTCCTCGGCGTGGCACTCCCGCTTGACGATGCCGCGCAGCTCCTCGGCCAGCTCCGGCACGTCGACCGGGGTCTCGTCGGCGCGGTAGGCGATGCCGAAGCCGCCGCCCAGGTCGAGGGTGGTGAGCGCCGCCAACGCGTCGCCGCCGTGCTCCTTGTGCAGCCGCGCGAGGAACCGCACGACGCGGTGCGCCGCGACCTCGAAGCCCTCGGTGTCGAAGATCTGGCTGCCGATGTGGCTGTGCAGGCCCACGAGCGCGAGCCCGTCGGCGGCGAGCACCCGCCGCACGGCCTCGGCGGCCGCGCTCGCCTCGCCGCCCGAGATCGAGAAGCCGAACTTCTGGTCCTCGTGGGCGGTGGCGATGAACTCGTGCGTGTGCGCCTCGACGCCCACGGTCAGCCGGATCATGACCGGCACGACGACGCCGCGCTCGCGCGCCACCGCGTCGAGCCGGGCGATCTCGTGGAACGAGTCGAGCACGACCCGGCCGACGCCGGCCTCCACGGCCGCGACCAGCTCGTCGAGGGACTTGTTGTTGCCGTGCAGCGCGATCCGCTCCGGCGGGAAGCCCGCGCGCAGCGCGACGGCCAGCTCGCCGCCGCTCGCCACGTCGAGGGACAGGCCCTCCTCCGCGACCCAGCGGGCCACCTCGGTGCACAGGAACGCCTTGGCGGCGTAGTGCACCGCCTCCGCGCCGAACGCGGCGGCGAACTCGGCCGCGCGGGAGCGGAAGTCGGCCTCGTCGATCACGAAGAGCGGGGTGCCGTACCGCTCGGCGAGGTCGCGCACGTCGACGCCGCCGACCTCCAGCGCGCCGCCCTCCCCGCGGTCGGCGTGGCGCGGCCACACGGCGGGCGCGAGCTCGTCGAGGCCCGCGGCGTCGAGCGGGCGTGCTCCCGCGGTCTCCGGCGGGACGGTGATGCCGGCGTGCAGCGGGCCGGCGGGGTGGGCGTTCACATCCGCTCCGGAGCCGAGACGCCGAGCAACCCGAGCCCGTTGGCGAACACCTGGCGCGCGGCGACGCAGAGCGCCAGCCGGGCCCGGTGCAGGTCGCCGACCTCCTCGTCGCCCATCGGCAACACGCGGCACGTGTCGTAGAACTTGTGGTACGCGCTGGCCAGCTGCTCGAGGTAGCGGGCCACCCGGTGCGGCTCGCGCAGCTCCGCGGCAGTCGCCACCACGGCCGGGAACTCGCCGATCGTCCGGATCAGGTCGCCCTCGCGCGGGTGCTCCAGCAGGCCGTAGGCGTCGCCGGGCTCCAGGCCGAGGTCGGCGGCGTTGCGGGCGAGCGACGCCAGCCGGGCGTGCGCGTACTGCACGTAGAAGACCGGGTTGTCGTTCGAGCGCTTGACGAGCAGGTCGAGGTCGATGTCGAGCGGTGAGTCGACCGACGAGCGCACCAGCGAGTACCGCGCGGCGTCGACCCCGACGGCCTCGACCAGGTCGTCCATCGTGACCGTGTTGCCGGCGCGCTTGCTCATCCGCACCGGCTTGCCGTCCTTGACGAGGTTGACCAGCTGCCCGATCAGCACCTCGACCACGGCCGGGTCGTCGCCGAACGCGGCGGCGGCCGCCTTGAGCCGGCCGATGTAGCCGTGGTGGTCGGCGCCGAGCATGTAGATGCACAGGTCGAAGCCGCGCGAGCGCTTGTCGCGCAGGTAGGCGAGGTCACCCGCGATGTAGGCGGGGTTGCCGTCGCTCTTGATGACCGGACGATCCTTGTCGTCGCCGAAGTCCTTGGACCGCAGCCACCACGCACCATCGGCGAAGTAGAGGCTGCCGGAGTCCTTCAGCTGCTGCACCGCAGCGTCGACCGCGCCCGACTCGTACAGCGACTGCTCGTGGAAGAACACGTCGAAGTCGGTGCCGAACTCGTGCAGCGTGCGCTTGATGCTCTCGAACATCCGCCCGACGCCCACGCGCCGGAACACCTCGTCGCGCTCGCTCTCCGGCAGGTCGAGGACACCCGGCTCGGCCGCGACGACCTCCTGGGCGACCTCGCCGATGTAGGCGCCCGCATAGCCGTCCTCCGGCGTCGGCTGCCCGAGCGCCGCCGCGAGCAGCGACCTGACGAACCGGTCGATCTGGGCGCCCGCGTCGTTGAAGTAGTACTCGCGCGTGACCTTGGCCCCCCGCGCGGACAGCACCCGGCCCAGCGCGTCGCCGACCGCGGCCCAGCGGGTGGCGCCCATGTGCAGCGGGCCGGTCGGGTTGGCGGAGACGAACTCCAGGTTGACGTTGCACCCGGCGTGGTCGTCGCCGGTGCCGTAGCCCTCGCCCGCCGCGAGGACGTTCCCGACGACGGCGCCCTGGGCGTCGGCTGCCAACCTGATGTTGATGAAGCCGGGGCCCGCCACCTCGGCACTGACGACACCCTCGCGCCCGGCCAGGTCCTCGGCCAGCCAGCCGGCCAGGTCGCGCGGGGCGACACCGACCTTCTTCGCGGTGCGCATGGCCACGTTGGTGGCGTAGTCGCCGTGCTCGGGGTTGCGCGGCCGCTCCACTGTGACGTCGGCGGGCAGCGCCGTGAGGTCCAGGCCGCGTCGCGTCAGCACGTCGGACGCGGCGGCACGGACCAGTTCGGCAAGCACGTCGGGAGTCACCAGTCAAGTCTAGGCAGGTGCGCTCACGGCTTTTTCATGCGCCGCTCCTACACTGCGTTCTCGCAAGGGGCCGTCGGAGTGACGGTGCGACGCCCCCGGTTTCCGAGGTCTGGACGGTTCATGGTCAGCGGTAAGACGAGCAAGACGGTGCGCAAGTCCCGGCCGAAGGTGGTCGTCCAGAGGTCCACCCCGTGGGGGCTGATCGCCGCGATCGTGGTGGTGACCCTCTTCGCCGGCATCGTCTTCGGCTACGCGTTCATGCGCAACGAGGAGAACAAGGCGCAGGCCGACGCGATGGCGCCGTTCACGCCGACCGCGGAGAACCAGGACCCGTCCACCAAGATCGCGGGCGTGCAGGTCCAGCCGTACGAGGGCGGGCTGCACGTCGACCGGGCCACCCGCGTCGCCTACACCCACAACCCGCCGATGGGCGGCGCCCACGACTACAGCTGGGCCACCTGCAACGGCGTCGTCTACCCCTCGGCCATCCGCAGCGAGAACGCCGTGCACTCGATGGAGCACGGCGCCATCTGGATCGCCTACAACCCGGACCAGGTCACCGGCGACGCGCTGGAGACGCTGCGCGGCAAGGTCGACGGCCAGCCGTACACGCTGATGTCGCCCTTCCCCGGGCTCGACCAGCCGATCGCGGTGCAGTCCTGGGGCCATCAGCTCAAGCTGTCGGACGCGAACGACCCGCGCATCGACCAGTTCATCGCGGCGCTGCGGCTGAACCGGTACCAGTACCCCGAGCCCGGAGCGAGCTGCAACGAGGTCGGGCCGCAGGAGGGTGGCTTCCAGCAGGACAACCCGCCGCCGTTCGAGCCGGCGCCCGCCCCCGGCACGCCCGGGGCGTACCCGGAGACCACGGCAGGGGCTCCGGCCGGAGTGGTGCCGGGCGCGCCGGCGCCCGGCGCGACGGTGCCGGGCGGGGCCGCACCGGCAACTGGCGCACCGGCACCGGGTGGGGCGGCACCGGCCGCAGGCTCGTGACGGGTGTGACCACACCCACGGCCCCGGCCGACGCACAGCAGCCCGCTCCCCAGGAGGCGCGCTGGATCCGTCCGGTCCTCGCCGTCGTCGCGGTGATCGGACTGCTGCTGCTCGGTGCCGCGGGCGGGCTGCTCGTCGGCGGCGTGCCCGGCTCGTCCGCGCCGTCCGTCCCGGCGGCGGACTCGGTGGACGTGGGGTTCGCCCAGGACATGATCGTGCACCACCAGCAGGCCGTCACGATGGCCTCGTGGGAACGCGACCACACCACGGACCCCGTTCTCCACCAGCTCGCGGCCGACATCGAGGCCACCCAGACCGCGCAGGTCGGCACCATGCAGGGCTGGCTGGAGCTGTGGGACGCCGCCCCGCTCCCGACGGGCGGGCACATGAGGTGGATGACCGAGCCGTCGCACGACCACACCCCGGTCCCGGCCGCCGGTGCCACCCGCATGCCGGGGATGGCCGCGGACGCGGAGCTCGCCGCACTGCGCGCCGCCACCGGCCCCCAGATGGACGTCCTGTTCCTGCAGCTCATGCTCCGCCACCACCAGGGCGGCGCCGGCATGCTCGAGTACGCCGCCGAGCGCGCCGCCGTGCCCCAGGTCCGCAACCTCGCCGCGCAGATGCTCCGCTCCCAGACCAGCGAGAGCGACTACCTGCGCCAACTGCTCACCGAGCGCGGAGGGCAACCCCTGCCGCTCTAGATCCGGGCGTGCGCTAGGGTTGTCCCGTTGCACGGCCCCCGTAGCTCAGGGGATAGAGCACCGCCCTCCGGAGGCGGGAGCGCAGGTTCGAATCCTGCCGGGGGCACCACCACGGTGACCACGAGGATCAGCCCCTCAACCTGCGAAAACAGGTTGAGGGGCTGATCTCGTCGTGTCCGGTGGTCACCGGCGGTTCGCGGCTGTTGGCCTCCGGCGGGGATGGCACGGTGCGACCCTCTCCGCGCTCGCGGTTCCTGAGCTGCCGCCGATCACGCTGCCGCCCGTCATCGGTCCAGGCGGTGCCTTTGGTGTGGCCTCCTCCAGGTCGATCTCCCCCCAGCCCTTCGGCGGCAGCGCGAGGTTCCGCTTCGCCACGTTGGCCGCTTCCTCCGGCCGCATCGCCGCCAAATACATGAGGACGACGGGAGTCCTCCCCAACCGATCCGCCACGATGCTGATCACCAAGCTCGACAGTGATCGACTCACGGGGGGAACGCGTGACGTACGAAACGGTGACCGAGGCCATCACCCGCATCCGGGGGGCGCTCACGGGTCTGCACGACCCGGACATCGGGGGGTGCGTGACGCTGGTCGCCGACCGCACGACCGACCAGGTCCTGCGGGCGTTCGGCGCCGACCCGGCGGCACCGTCGGTGGTGCGTGACGACCTCGACCCGGAGGACCCTGCGGTCGCTGTGCAGACCGTGCCCGGCGGTGTCATGGCGGTGGAGGCGGAGTACGGGTGGCACGGAGCCTCCACCCCGGTGCTCGTCCGGGCATCCCGCGGCGGCCGGGCAGCGGCCGTGTCGTGGAGCGACATGGGCGACACCCGCATCGGGTTCGCGGTGGACGGGCAGCTCTCCCCGTCGACCACCGACCTGCTCGACGTCGAGGAGCTCTCCGCCGACCCCACGGTCGCGGCACTGCTGCACGATCTCGACCTGGACGACTACGACGACGACGTGCGCTACCGGGCGGTGCTGCTGCTGGAACGCTGGACCGGAGTCACTGCGGACGCGGCCCCGGCGCCGTCGCCGGCGGCGGTGCACCGGTTCGATCCGCCCGTCGAGGTGCCCGAGGCCGAGGTCGACGACTACTCGGAACTGTTCGCGTTCCGGCTGCGAAGCCTCACCTACGACATCGATCCCGACCAGGAGCTGGCCGCGGCGATCGAACGCGCGCGGCCCGGTGCCCAGCGGGCGCTCGCGGGGTGGGTGACGCGGCTCGTGCTGGAGCGCGGAGGACTGAGCGAGCACCCGAAGCTGGCAGCAGCGATCGACACCCTCGACGACCCGGCGGGTCCCGTCCTCGACGAGCCGGCGAAGCGCTGCCTTGCCCGCCTCCAGAAAGTCCCGGCCGACCAGCCCTACGGGCTGCCCGCCATGGCGGCCCGCGTGCTGGTGCGGGCCGCGCAACCGCATCCGGGCATCGCGGCCGTCGAGAGCGTCTGGTACGCCTACGTGGCGCTGGAGAGGAGCGGCGAGGCGCCGGCGATGCACGCCGAGGCACTGCGCCGGATCAGCGCCGGGTCCACGTCGGGCTGACGGGTTCACCACGCACCGGCCGTCTGTGCCCATTGCGTGCCCGAGTGGTGCCCGCCGCCTACTGCTGCTCGCGATGGCGGAGGGCCTCGAGCCGGAGCCCGTACTGCGTTGTCGCCGGCGGACCCGCCGCGACCTCATCTGTGAAGGCACGACAGCGCGCGACGCGCAACGTTTTGAGCAACGCTCTGCATCTCGTTGTGCAAATCTGCATTTTATGGCCTCTCCCAGTGGCCGATACGGTCGGATTCATGGAGTGGAACTTTCAGGCGGCCGAAGAGCTTGCAGCCGCTTTGCGTGCCGGTGAAGTGACCTCGGTCGAACTCACCGACGAGGCGATCACCCGTATCGAGCGGGACGACAAGGCGATCAACGCGATCTGCGTGCCCGACTTCGACCGCGCGCGGGCCGCCGCGCGCCGTGCCGACCAGGCGCGCGCCCGCGGCGAGGATCGGCCGCTGCTCGGTGTTCCGGTGACGGTCAAGGAGTGCTACAACATCGCCGGGCTGCCCACGACCTGGGGCATGCCGCAGTACCGGGACTACGTGCCGGCCGAGGACGCGGTGCAGGTGTCGCGGCTCAAGGCCGCAGGCGCGGTGGTGCTCGGTAAGACCAATGTGCCGTTGGGGCTGCAAGATATCCAGAGCTTCAACGAGATCTACGGCACCACCAACAACCCGTGGGACAACAGTCGCACGCCGGGGGGATCATCCGGCGGATCCGCGGCGGCCCTGGCGTCCGGATTCGGCGCGTTGTCCATCGGCTCCGATCTCGCTGGTTCGCTGCGCACTCCCGCGCATTTCTGCGGTGTATACGCGCACAAGCCGACACTCGGGCTGGTGGCGAACCGCGGGATGGTCCCGCCGGCCACGCCGGCATTGCCGGTCGACCTCGACCTCGCCGTCGTCGGTCCGATGGCGCGCACCGCCCGCGACCTCACACTGCTGCTCGACGTCATGGCCGGACCGGACCCGCTGACACTCGGCAAGGCGCACGACTTGACGCTGCCGCCCGCACGCCATGAGAGACTCGGCGACTTCCGGGTCCTGGTCCTCGACGAGCATCCGTTCATCCCGACCGGGTCCGCTGTGCGGGCCGGCGTGAACCGGGTGGCCGAGGCGCTCGCCGACGGCGGCGCCCGCGTCGAACGGCACAGCCCGCTGCTGCCCGACCTGGCCGAGGCCGCGACGCTCTACACGCAGTTGCAGTTCTCGGGCTCCGTCGCGCGTTTTCCCGTCGAAGCGGACGAGCAGCTGCAGACCCGCGCCGCCGGATTGAGCGCGGACGACCAGAGTCTCGACGCGGCGCGGCTGCGCGGCATGGTGTTGAGCCATCGCGACTGGATCGAGACGAACAACCGTCGCGAACTCCACCGCCACGGCTGGCGGCAGCTCTTCGCCGAGTTCGACGCCGTGCTGTGCCCGATCACGCCCACTCCCGCGTTCCCGCACGACCACGACCCCGATCCGTTGGAACGCCGGATCGACATCGACGGCGTCGAGTACCCGTACTTCGACCAGCTCGTCTGGGCCGGTCTGGCCACCATGCCCGGCCTGCCCGCCACCGCCGTGCCAGCAGGCCTGTCCCCCGACGGCCTGCCGGTGGGAGTGCAGCTCATCGGTCCGATGTTCGAGGACCGCACCCCGCTGCGGCTGGCCGAACTGCTCGAGCAGAGGATCGGCGGCTTCCAGGCACCGAAGTAGGCAGGCGAGCCGTCGCGATGACCCGGTGACCCCGCAGGCCTGGCGGCGGGGGTCACCGAGCGGGGGTCACCGGTGGCGACCCCGTGACCGGTGGCCGTTGATGGTCGGCATCGGTCCTGATGCATCCGGTGTGCGTGGGCGGGGGAGCTCGGGAGCGCTGGGCGGGATGGAGTGCAGAGCCGAGACGCGGCTGTCGGTCCTCCAGCGGGACACCATGAAGGAGCGGATGCCCTCGACCAGAGGGGTGACGTCCTGCGGCGGCCGTACGACGAGGCGCAGGAACTGGCTGCTCATGCCCAGCTTGTTGCCGCACTCACGGACCAGGACGCCGTGCTGCGAGACCAGGTGGTCGCGCAGCTCGCCGCCGTCGACGCCGTCGGCGAGCTTCACCAGCAGGAAGTTCGCCTGGGACGAGAACACGCTGAGCTCGGGCAGCCTCGCCAGTTCGACGCCCATGCGGAAGCGGTCGTGCGCCAGCATGCGCAGGCTCTCGTCGTACTCGTTGCGGTGTTCCTTCAGCATGAACACGATCGCCTCGGCGAGGGAGTTGAGATTCCACTTCGGGAGCGTCTTGCGCATCATGCCTGCGAGCGCGGGGTTCGCCACCATGTACCCGAACCGGATCCCGTGCAGGCCGAAGTTCTTGCCGAGGCTCTTGAGCACGACGACGTTCGGGCGGATCGTCGCCTCCGCGGCGACGGAGGGGTTCTGCTCCGCGTCGACGAAATCGATGAACGACTCGTCGATCACCACCAGGTCGAGGTCCGCCAGCTCGTCGAGGAACCGGATGATCTCCCGCTGGGGGAGGAAGCCGCCGTCCGGGTTGTTCGGGTTGCACAGCACGGCGACACGCGATCCGCGGGACCGGATGAACGTGATGTAGCGATCGATGTCCAGCTCGAAGGCGTCGCGCTCCTGCAGCGGGAACATGTCGACCCGCTTGCCGGTCTCCATCGGTTGGTCGGTCCACCTGCCGAAGGTCGGGATCGGGATCGCGAGGCTCTCGGTCACCCACAGGTGGTCCAGCCAGGTGATGAGCTCGGTCGACCCGTTGGACATGGCGATCGTGCTCGGGTTGAGCCCGATGACCCGCGCGAGCTGTGCGGTGATCGTGGCAGCGTCGCTCGGATAGAACTTGAGGATGTTCTCGAGGTTCCCGGCCAGCTCCTCGAACATCCCCTTGGTCGGGAAGTACGGGTTGCACGGGATGCAGAAGTCGATCAGTTGTCTGCCCTGCTCGCCCATGCTTCTCGACAGCTCGAAGTACGACGGACTGTGTGCGGTCTGCTGGAACAGCCGTTCATCCACACTGTGTCGCACACGATCACTTCCCCTCGGTCGCGCACGGTTTCAAGGTCACCGGCAGGCACGAGGGAGGGTGGGGAGCGGTTCACGAAATCGCGTGCAGGGGGCCGAGCGGGTGCTGTGGTGCGGTGAGAAACCACACGCGGTAACGAGTTGGCGACCCCATCCGGACGAACGGCGTCATCGAGGGGACGAGATGTCCTGCAGCTCGGCGGTCGCGACGGCGACGTCCTGGTTCCCTTCGGCGGTGACGGTCACCGTGGCCGCGGTGCCGGCAGGCAGTGCAACGGTCGCGATCGCGGCCGGGGCGGACACGGTGCTGCGTGTGGAGCCCTGACCGGCGTCCACCGTGACCGCCACGTCGTTCCCACCCAGATGCACGACGAGCTCGGCGGGCGAGCTGAGCGGGCGGATGACGAACGCGACCCAGCCGCCGGGACGAATGCCCAGCATGGAGGTCGCATCGCCGCTCTCGTGCGGCGGGGTACCGCCGCTCCACGACATCCGGAACGCGCCGGGTCGGCCGGGTTGCGTGTTGGCCGCCCGGAACTCGATCGACTCCTCGGCCAGAGCGGCCCGCACCAGTGCACCGTCGCTGCGGGCACCCGGTGCCACCCAGTCCCGCGAGTTCGGCCCGGGCAGGGTCACCGGTGTTCCGGGCGGCACGACGACCACGGTGGTGCCGGCTCCGGCGGTGCTCTGGGTGTCGTCGAGTGGTCGCTCCGGAGCGACCGACGGGGCACTCTGGGTCGTGGCTCCGCCGGGCTCGGGGACCGACGGTGCGCTCTGGGTCGTGGCTCCCTCGGGCTCGGGGACCGACGGTGCGTTCTGGGTCGTGGCTCCCTCGGGCTCGGGGAACGTCCCGATGGTCACCACACCGAGCAGCCCGGAGAGCAGCACCGCCGCGATCGCGATCGGTTGCTTCCGGGTGACCCGGATCCTCGTGTCGCCGGCCGTCGGGCCGGGTGGATCGGGCTCACGGTCGGGCTCGCCGTCGAGAGATTCCCGCTGAGTCGGGACGAAGAGCTCGGCAGGCGGCTGCACGGTGGGCACTATCCTCACGTCGAGTCACACGGTCCTGATCGACGTTCGGTTCGGTGTCCTCGACGCCCCGCCCGGACGGGGATCACGCACCTGATCTTGTTCTGATTCCGGTTTCCGGCTGCTCGCGGGTCGTTCAGAACTGGTCGATGACCTCGACGAGCAGCGGCTGGATCATGTCCTTGGTGGCGGCCTTGGACGCGGTCAGCGACGTGAGAACGGACATTCCTCCTGCGGTGAACGCCGAGCTGAGCTCCATGGTTTCGCCATCCCTGGTCAGGACCGCGGCCTCGCCGAGCCCCTCGACCGGCTCGCCGTCGCCCTCGCCCCCCGCCGACACCCGCGCGATGATCTCCGACGGGGACGCCTCACCGGGCAGCACCGTGAACTGGAGCAGCGCCACGGCAGAGCGCTCGCTCACCTGGTACATGCAATACATCGTCCGCGTGCCGTCGGCCTTCTCCTCCACGGGCTGCTCGACGGCACGCGCCGGCTCGCCGCCGAGCGTCGCGCCCACCTTCCCGCCGTCGAGCAACGGACAAGCCGCATCGACCTGCAGCACGCGATCGGCCGACCGCTCCCCGCCGGGAGCTGCCGACGCGGGGGGTGCCGACCGGTCAGCGGGCTCGGCCTCGCCCTGGACGGACACCGAGCAGGCCGATACGGCGAGCACGCAGAGCGCGGCCCACAGAAGGCGGGTCTGATGCATGACCAGGAATCTACGTCCGCGGGTCGGGCCGGCCAGCGGGACGTTGTCCGATCACAACGGCCTCATGGCCTGCCCTGCCCCGCCGCCCACTCGCGGAGCGTGGTGGTGCCGGTGACGACGACGGCCGGGTCGGCTGGCGGAGCCTGTACGGCCCCCGGGGGCCGCGGGGCGTATGCGGCGGCGACGCCCGCGGCCGCCTCGGGTCCCAGGTGCGGCGCGAGCATCCGCTCGTACTCGCCCGGCTCGACGGTGCGCCAGCGGACCGGCCGGTCCAGCGCGAGCGCGAGCTCCGCGGCGGCCTCCTCGCCGGTGAGCGCCTGGGGCCCCGCGACGACCTGGAAGGGCGGCGGGACCGGCGAGGACAGCAGTTCCACGACGGCCGCGCCGAGGTCGTCGAGGGCGAGCCACGGGTTGGGCAGGCTCGCCGGGAGCGGATACGCGAGCTGCCCGGCTCCGACGAGCGGCCACGACCACGGCGCGGCGATGTTCTCCATGTAGGTGCTCGCCGGGGCCACGACGCTCGCGTGCGGCACCGCATCCGCCAGCTCGGCCGCGAGCAGGACTCGCGCGTCCACGAACGGCACGCCGACGGGCTCCGGTGCGAGCGCGGCTCCGGCGTTGAACACCACGCGGGGCACGGCGGCCTTGCGCAGCGCGTCGAGCACGGCCCGGGCCTGCGGCACGGCCGTGTCGGCCGCGAACACCAGCGGGAGCTGCACGACGACCGCATCGGCCCCGAGGTAGGCGTCGACGAGCGCGGCGGGGTCGAGGAGGTCGGCGACGGCCGGTGTCACCTGCGGGTGCACCCCGGCCGCGGGCGTTCGGCGGACCACCGCGCGGACCCGATGCCCCGCGGCGACGAGACGGCGGACGATCGCGGCGCCCTGGGTGCCCGCTGCACCGTGGACGACGACTGTGGATGTGCTCATGCGGCGGACGTTAGGAGCACAGGTGAAGCAGTACCCAGGACTTTATATAGTTTCCCCGTGGAAACCATTGTCTCCGAGCTGCTCGAACGATCTGCGGGACGCCCTGCCGGCTGCGGGGTGGAGCGCACGCTCAAGGTGCTGGATGGCAAGTGGACCACGTTGATCGTCCGGGAGCTGCTGACCGGCCCCAAACGCTTCGGCGAGATCCGGTCCGCTCTCAGCAGCCCGAGCGCGAAGACGCTCACCGACCGCCTGCGCGCTCTGGAGCACCAGGGCATCCTGACGCGCACGGTGTACGCCGAGGTGCCCCCGCGGGTGGTCTACGAGCTGACCGAGCAGGGGCACAGCCTGAGCGGGATCTTGCACGCCATGCTCGTGTGGGGTGAGCAGCACCCCGACGCGGGCGGCTGAGCCCGGGACGCGGGGCCCACCCCGGTGTGATCAGCCGAGGACGAACGGCAGCCTCGCCGCCAGGTCCCCCAGCTCGGACTCCTCCGCGTCGGTCGGTGCGCGGCGTCCGGTGCCGACCAGCAGTGCGTCCGTGTCGGAGAACGACGACGGGAACGGGGTGCCGGCGATCTTCTCCACGATGGCGCGGGTCGCCGCGAGCGTCTCGGCAGGCGGCTCGGCCGCCGACGGCAGGTGGGCGATCAGGTCGAGGTGGTGCAGGGTCCACTCGAGCACGTATGCGGACAGGTAGTCCCCGACGGTCAGCACCTCGTTCTGCGTGCTGACGCGGAGGGTGGGATCGGCGAGCGCGGCGGCGCGTCCGGCGGCGGAGCCGAGGTCGTCGAGGTGGTGTCTGAGCAGCGCGGGGGCGCCGTAGGCCGCGGCCAGCCGGGGGATCAGGGCGGCGAGCGGGTCGTCGCCCGTCGGGGGGTCGACGAGCTTCCAGTAGGTGACCGCGTCCACCGTCGGTTCGGCCTCGGCCGGCGTGACCAGGGTGATCAGGACGTCCTGGGCGTCGATGACGAGGTGGCACACCAGGTCCCGCACGAGCCAGCCGGTGCAGCCGGACGGCCGCTCGAAGTCCTCGTCCGGCGTTTCGGCCACCGCCGTGCGCAACGCCGTCCAGGAGCGTGCGAAGAGATCCACTACGGCACGCTATTACCGGTCCGACCGGGGGGACAAGGCCATCGCCCGAGGCCCGGGGCGAGGTCCAGGACCCCCGAAGCGGTGGTCCCGTCGAGAGGTGCGACGGCGGTGTCGATCCGGCGCCTCCCCGTTCGACCTGGGAGGTGAGAGGGTCCGGACCGGACCCCCGTACCCGGAGGAATGACCGTGAAATACATGCTGATCATGCGCGCGACCGACGAGTCCTTCGCGGCGTTCGCGGACGTCGACTTCGACCAGATCGTCGAGACGATGGGCCGGTTCAACAACGAGATGATCCAGGCCGGGGTCCTCGTCGCCGCCGAAGGGCTCGCCGACGCCTCGGAGGGTGTGGTGGTCGACTACTCGTCGGAGACCCCCGTCGTGACGGACGGACCGTACGGCGAGACGAAGGAGCTGTTCGGCGGGTTCTGGATCCTCGACGTCGCGTCGAGGGAGGAGGCAGTCGAGTGGGCGAAGCGGGCTCCGATGACCGGGCCCGGGGTGAAGGCCGAGATCCGGCGGGTGACGAGCATCGACGAGCTGCCGCAGGACAACGAGTGGATCCAGAAGGAGCGGGCGTGGCGGGAGGCCACGGGCCAGCTGTGAGCCGGGCGGACGCGGCGAGCGGGCGGCGGGCGGTCGAGGCGGTCTGGCGGATCGAGTCCGCCCGGATCGTCGGCGCCCTCGCCCGCTACACCGGGGACTTCGCGCTCGCCGAGGACCTCGCACAGGAGGCGCTCGCGGAGGCGCTGGTCACGTGGCCGATCGACGGTGTGCCCGGCAACCCGGCCGGCTGGCTGCTCACCGTGGGCCGCCGCCGCGCGATCGACGGGTTCCGCCGCCGGTCGGCGCTCGACGACCGGTACGCCACCCTCGCCCGTGTGCTGGACGAGGGTGGCGGATCGCCCGACGCCGATGTGCTCTTCGACCCCGACCAGCTCGACGACGACGTGCTCGCCCTCGCGTTCATCGCGTGCCACCCGGTGCTGTCGCGGGAGGCGAGGGTGGCGCTGACGCTGCGCGTGATCGGCGGCCTGTCCAGCGACGAGATCGCCCGCGCGTTCCTGGTGCCGACGGCCACCGTGCAGGCGCGGATCACCCGCGCCAAGAAGACGCTCGCCGCGGCGCGGGTGCCGTTCGAGGTGCCGCCGCCGGACGAGCGCCGCGAACGGCTGGGCTCCGTGCTGAGCGTCGTGTACGTGATCTTCACCGAAGGGTCGACCGCGACGTCGGGGCCGGAGCTGATCCGCACCGATCTCGCCCACGACGCGATCCGGACGGCGCGGATCCTCGCGCGCCTGATGCCGGACGAGCCAGAGGTCCTCGGCCTGCTCGCGCTGCTGGAGCTGACCGCCGCACGGTTCCCGGCCCGCACCGGCCCCGACGGCGAGCCGGTGCTCCTCGAGCAGCAGGACCGCGGGCGGTGGGACCGGGCCGCGATCGGGCGCGGGCGCGCGCTGCTCGCCCGCGCCGGAAGCGTCGGGCGCGGGTTGGGCGCATACGGGCTGCAGGCCGCCATCGCCGAGTGCCATGCGGCCGCGCCGTCGGTCGCGGAGACGGACTGGGAGCGGATCGTCCTGCTCTACGACGCCCTCGGCCGGCTCGCCCCCTCCCCCGTCGTCGAGCTCAACCGCGCGGTCGCGATCTCGATGGCCGAGGGCCCCGCGGCTGCCCTGCGCGTCGTCGACGACCTCGCCGCCACCGACGCGCTCTCCGGGTCCCACCTGCTGCCGAGCGTCCGCGAGGAGCTGCTCGCCCGGCTGGGCCGCACCGAGGAGGCGCGCATCGAGCTGGCACGTGCTGCAGGCCTGTGCGGCAACGCGCGCGAGCGGGAACTGCTGGAGCGGAAGCGGGCGACGTTGCGACCCTCGTCGAACCACATCCTCCGAAGGTCGTAGGCCCGACTGGGGGCCTGAGCAGGATGTGTGCGCGGGCCTGCCCCGACAGGCTCGAAGCATGAAATCGATCCGCGCCCGGCTGGCGGCGCTGGCCGCCGCCTGCGCCGTCGTGGCGCTGCTGAGCGGCTGCAGCGCCCCGGCGGCAACGACCCCCGCTCCGCCGATCCCCGCCCCGCGCGCTGCGGACCTGACCGGGCCGGACGTCGACGCGTGGCTGGACGGGCTGCTCCCGGCCGCCCTCCAACGGTCCGGCGTCGCGGGGGCGGCGGTCACCGTGGTGCACGACGGGCAGGTGCTCACCGCCCGCGGTTACGGGTACGCCGACACCGGCTCCGACGGCGGCGAACCACGCCCGGTCGATGCCGATCGGACGCTCTTCCGGGTCGGGTCGATCTCGAAGGTCTTCGTCGCGACCGCCGTGCTGCAGCAGGTCGAGCAGGGGCGGATCGACCTCGACGCCGACGTGCAGCGCTATCTCGACTTCCCCCTCCCCCGGACGTTCGACGGGCCCATCACGATGCGCCACCTCCTGACGCACACGGCCGGGTTCGAGGAGCGGATCAAGGGCGTTCTGACCTTCGGCGCTTCCCCGCCGGACCTGCGCGACACCGTCGCCGTGGAACCGCCGGAGCAGGTGTTCGAGCCGGGGACGGTCCCCTCGTACTCCAACTACGGCTACGCGCTCGCGGGCTACGTCGTGGAGCGCGTGAGCGGGATGCCGTTCACCTCCTACGTCGACCGCGACGTGGTCGCCCCGGCCGGCATGACCTCGTCGAGCTTCGCGCAGCCGTTGCCGCTGCACCTCGCCGACCGGCTATCCCGCGGCTACCCCACCAGCTCCGACCCGGCCGGCCCCTTCGAGATGGTCGGTCCCGCTCCCGCCGGTGCCCTGTCGGCGACCGCGACCGACATGGGCCGGTTCATGCTCGCCCAGCTCGGCGAGCCCGGGCGGGCGCCGGCCCTGCTCCGCCCCGACACCCTGGCGCTGATGAAGCAGCCCGCCCCCGACCCGGCCGGCCTCGGCACGCTGGCCGCCGGCCCCCGCATGACCCTCGGCCTGTTCGACGAGAGCCGGGGCGGGCACCGGATCGTCGGGCACGGCGGCGACACCGGCTTCTTCCACTCGCACATGCAGCTCTACCCGGACGACCGGACCGGCGTCTTCGTCACGCTCAACAGCGCGGGCCGCGGCCCGATGGACACCCTCGAGCTGCGGGAGTCCGTGCTGAACGGGTTCGCCGACCGGTACTTCCCCGCCGCGGACGCCATGCAGCGGCCCGCGACGTCGACGGCTACGCTCCACGCCGCCATGGCCGAGGGCGCGTACGAGAGCGCGCGCCTGCCGTTCAGCAACTTCCTCACCGCGTTGGGTCTCGTGGGCCAGACGCACATCGCTGCGCGACCGGACGGGACGGTGCTCATCACGCCCGGCCCGCTGAGCCTGTACCCGGCCGCCTACCGGGAGGTCGAACCCTGGGTGTGGCAGGAGGTCGGCGGCCGGCGGATCGTCACGATGCGCGCGGAGGGCGACCGCGTCGAGGCGGTCGGCTTCGAGTCCGCCTTCACGCTCCTGCGCGCGGAGCCCGCTCGCGACGCTGGCGTCGTCCTGCCGCTGCTCATGGCGTCGGCGGCCGTCCTGCTCGTCGGCCTGCTGGTGTGGCCGGTCGGCGCGATCGTCCGCCGCCGCTACCGCGTTCCGGCGGCTCCAACGCCGGCCCGCGCGGCGCGCGTCCTGACCCGCATCGCCGCGGCAGCCGCCGTGCTCGCCCTCGCGGGCTGGACGTCGCTCGTGCTCACGATCGCCGGACTGCAGGACGTGCCCGAGGCGTTCATCCGCGTCGTGCAGGGCGCCCAGTTGGTGGCGCTCATCGGGGTGCTCCCCTCGGCCCTGCTCGTGGTCGCCTCCCTCCGGTACCGCCCGGGCCTGATCAGGACTCTCGGTAACGTGTCGGTGCTGCTGGCCCTGGTGGGGACCGCGTGGTTCGCGCAGGCCTTCGGCCTGCTCTCGCTCGACGTGTCCTACTGACGGCGGATCCCGGTGACCCGATGACCTCGCAGACCTGCAGCCCCACCGAGGCCGACGCGGCGTACGGCTGGCCGGACCGGTTGGCGGCGTGGACCGACGCCCGGCTCACGCGGATGGGCCTGATCGGCCGGTTCCGGCGCGACTGCGCGCTGGCGGTGGTGCTGTGCCTCGTCACGACCGGCCTCTTGCTGCTGCTGTTCGCCGAAGCGACGCAGACCCCCGGCCTGGCGCTCGAGCCGTTCCAGGTGTCCGCGGCGATCGTCCTGTCGGCGGTGCAGTCGCTCCTGCTGTGCGTCCGGCGCGTGCACCCCGTGCTGTGCCTGTGGCTCGTGGCGCTGCCGCAGGTGGCGCTGTTCGCCGTGCTCCCGGCGGCCGCCGCCGTCCGCGGGTTCGCGCCGGCGATCGCCGCCTACGGGTGTGGTGCGCTGTTGCCGGCCCGCCGGGCGGTCCGCGTCGTCGCCGCCGTCACGCTGTTCGAGAGCGCCGGACTCGTGCTCGTGAGCTTCCTCCCCGGCCAGAGCGCGGCGCCGTCGGTTGCCGGCCAGCTCGTGTCGGGCGTGCTGACGTACGCCGCGTCCGCGCTCTTCGGCGCGTACATCGCCACGCGCCGGCAGAACGCCAGCCTCGAGCGGTTGCGCGCGGCGGAGGCGGTCGAGACGCAGCGTGCCAGGGCGGATGCGGCGATCGGGCTGGAACGGTCCCGGATGGCGCGCGAGCTGCACGACATCGCCGCGCACCACCTGTCCGGCATGGTCGTGCAGGCGGCGGTGGTCGAGCGGCTCATCGACCGGGACCCGCAGGCGGCGAAGGAGGCGGCCGCGTGGATCCGCGCTCAGGGCCGGGAGACGCTGCACAACCTGCGCCTCGTCGTCGGCGCGCTCCGGGGGCCCGAGGGCGGGGACCTGGACGACGAGGGGGCGCCGGTGCCCGGGCTGGGCGTCCTCGACCGCCTCGTGCGGACGGCGCGCGAGCTCGGCACACCCGTCGAGCTCGTGCGGGACGGTGAGCCGGTGGAGCTGCCGCCGATCGCGGACGTCACGTTCTACCGGGTCGTGCAGGAGGCGCTCGCGAACGTCCGGGAGCACGCGCCCGGCGCCCCGGCGCGCATCGTCCTCCGCTACGGAGCGGCCGACGTCTCGCTGGAGATCGAGAACAAGGCCCGGCCCGCACCGGATCGACCTCGCGTCAACCGCGGGTTCGGGCTGGCCGGGATGCAGGAGCGGGCGCAGCTGATCGGGGCGACGCTGGACGCCGGGCCGACCCCGTCGGGCGGGTGGCGGGTGTCGCTCCGCCTCCCGCTCGACGGGGAGACCACGTCGCCGCACGCGGGGGCCCACCGATCCGTTCCGCAGCCGGGCACGAGACTGGCCCCGTGATCAGAGTTGTGCTCGCCGACGACCAGTCCGTGGTCCGAGCGGGGTTCCGGGTGATCCTCGAGCTCGCGGGTGACATCGAGGTCGTCGGCGAGTGCGCCGACGGCCCGACGGCCGTGCGGCTGGCCCGCCGCCTCGCCCCCGATGTCGTCTGCATGGACGTGCGCATGCCCGGGGGCGACGGGCTCTCCGCCACCCGCGAGATCACCTCCGGCAACCCCGGCGGGTCTGCGCCCGCCGTGCTCGTGGTGACCACGTTCGACCTCGACGAGTACGTCTTCGGCGCCCTGGAAGCCGGTGCGAGCGGCTTCGTCCTGAAGGACACCGAGCCCGACGACCTGATCGACGCGGTCCGGCGGCTCGCGCGCGGGCAGGGCCTCGTCGACCAGTCCGTCACCCGCCGTGTGATCGCCGAGTTCGCCCGGCGCAGGCCCGCGCAACCGTCCGCCGACGCTGCCCACGAGCTGACGGCCCGGGAGACCGACATCGTGCGGTTGCTCGCCCAGGGCATGTCGAACGCCGAGATCGCGCGGGAGCTCGTCATCGAGACGAGCACGGTGAAGTCCCACCTGGGGCGGGCGATGGCCAAGATCGGTGTGCGGGACCGCCTGCAGACGGTGGTGTGGGCCTACCAGAACGGGATGGTTCCGCAGCGTCCTGCGTGAGGAGTAGCCTCGTGACCAGATGAGAAATCTGGTCACGAGTCAACGAGAACGCGGTGAGCGGATCATGGACGCCGCCGCCGACCTGGTGCTGCGGTGGGGCTACAAGCGGGTCACCATCGAGGAGGTCGCCAAGCGCGCCGGCATCGGCAAGGGCACGGTGTACCTGCATTTCAGGTCGCGCACCTGGCTGTTCGCGTGCGTGCTCATGCGCGAGTCGCTCGGCATCGTCGACGAGCTCACCGCTGCGGTTCGCCGGGATCCGGCGGCGGTGCTCGTCGCCGAGCAGGTCCGCCTGACCTACCTCGAGGTGCAACGCCGCCCGCTGCTGCTGGCGCTGTTCGCCCGCGACGACGAGGTGCTCGGCGAGCTGGCGCGCGAGCCGGACGCCGATCCGGTGCGCCGCTGGAGGGCCGAGCTCGCGGCCGATCTCTTCCGGCTGCTCCGCGAGCACGGGCTGATGCGCACCGACCTCGATCTCGCCACCCAGATGTACGTGGTGGGCGCGGTGCAGACCGGCTTCTACCTCCAGCCGTCCGCCCCCGGCTCACCGGAGGAGACCGCGTCCGCGCTGCACCACACCGTCCACGCCGCAGTGGAGCCGTCGACGCCGATCGATCCGGACACGCTCGTGGCCGTCGCCCCGGCGGTCCTGGCGAGGTACGAGCAGTTCCGCGCCACCGTCAAAGCCGCGATCAGCGCAGAGAAGGGACCTGCATGAGCCGCATCGTCATGACCGGCATGCCCGCCGCCGGTCACGTCAACCCCAGCCTGCCGCTCGTGCACGAGCTCGTGCGCCAGGGGATCCAGGTCACCTACTACTCGACCGAGCAGTTCCGTCGCGCCGTAGAACGCACCGGCGCGCAGTTCCGCGCCTATCCGCCGGGGACGATCACGGCGAACGACATCGCCGAGGCCACCCGCACCGGCAGCCCGGTGCGCGTGGTGGTCCGCGGCCTCGCCTCCACGGAGATCCTGGTGCCGTTCCTGCAGGCCGAGCTACGCGCCGACCCGCCCGACGCCGTGGCCCACGACTCCAACGCGATCTGGGGCCACATGGTGGCGAAGAGCCTCGGCCTGCCCACGATCTCGTTCATGACCACCATGCTGGTGGGCAGCGACGCGTTCCGGGCTCAGACCGCCAGGGAATGGTTCCAGTTCCTGAAAGCCACCGTCCGCGACATGCCGGCTGCGTTCGCGGCGAGGCGGCGGGTGGTGCGCCGGTTCGGTCCGGACCTCTTTCCGCCGCGGCCCGCCTTCCCGACCCTCGGCGACGTCACGCTCTTCCCGATCCCGCGCTGGCTGCAACGGCCCGACCCGCGGATCGACGAGACGTGCCACTACATCGGCGCCACGATCGACCGGGAAACCCGCGAGAGCGATCTCGACCCCGAGCTGGCCGCCCACATCGAGGGCCCCGAACCGCTCGTCCTGGTGTCACTCGGCACCCTCCACTCGGGTACCGACGCCTTCTTCCGCGCCTGCTTCGACGTGCTCGCCGACCTGCCCGCGCGCGTCCTGCTCGCGGTCGGCAGTCACACCGATCCCGGCCGGCTCGGACCGCCACCGGCGAACACGCTGGTCCGCGCGTTCGTCCCGCAGCTCGAGGTGCTCCGGCACACCACCGTGTTCGTCACCCACGGCGGCATGAACAGCGCACTCGAAGGGCTCGCCAACGGGGTGCCGCTCGTCGTCGTGCCCCAGCAGTTCGAGCAGCTGCTCATCGGCCGGGCCGTCGCCGAACGGGGCGCGGGCGTCGTGTTGCGGCACAACCTGTCCAACCGCCCCGTCCCGCCCGACGAGCTGCGCGCGGCCGTCGTGAGCACGCTGGCCGACCCGTCCCGGCGGACCGCCGCCAAGGCGCTCGCCGACACGGTCGGCGAGGGTGGCGGGGCGCCCGCGGGCGTTCAGGCGATCAAGGAGCTGCTGGCCGCAGCCGGTTGAGCAGCTCGACCACCGGCGGGGCCGGCCGGGGCGGGTGCACGACGTGGACCTCGCGGGCCGGGCTCTGCCCGTGCAGGTCCCGCACGACGACCGCGCGCTGCCCGGCCAGCAGGCTCGCCGGCACGAGTGAGACGCCGAGCCCCGCCGCGACCAGCGCGAGCGTGACCTCGTAGTCCCTCGTCTCGTAGGCCACGTGCAACGAGCCGATGGAGTCCAGGCAGACCCGGTTCGGGACGCCTGGTGCGCCGGAGACCCAGTCCTCTCCGGCGAGGTCGGCCAGCGTGATCTCCCGGGCGGTGGCGAGCCGGTGGTCGCGCGGGAGCACCAGGCGCAGCGGGTCCCGCAGGAGGAGCCTGCGACGCAGCCCGCGGACCGGCGGCAGCGTGACCCCCGGGTACCGGTGCGTGACGAGCAGGTCGAGCTCGCGCGCGGCGACCAGGCCGTACCCGTCGGGTGGCTCGATGTCCACGAGCGAGGTGCGGATCCCGGGCCGCTCCTCCTTCAGCGCCGCGAGCGCGCGCGGCAGCAGCGTCCGGGCCGCGGTCGAGAACGCGCCCACCGCGATGCGCTGCGGCTCTGCGCCCGCAGCTGCACGCACGGCCTCCTCCGCGGCGCGCAGCTCACCGAGAACGCGCTCCCCGTGCTCCAGCAGCACCTGCCCCGGCCCGGTGAGCCGCGTGCCGGCACGTCCCCGTTCGAGCAGCGGGGCGCCGACCTCGCGCTCCAGCTTCGCGAGCTGCTGGGAGAGCGCGGAGGGCGTGAAACCCATCCGCCCGGCCGCGGCGGCGATCGAACCGGCGTGAGCGACCTCGACGAGCACCCGCACCCGGCCCGGGTCCAATGCCATCAGCGTTCCTAATGCTCGTTGAGCAAATCGAACTTCAGCTTAACGATGAGGTGGCGCATCCTCGGGACATGACGCACCTCCCGACGGCCGCCGACGTCGAAACGGCCGCCGCCCGCCTGGCCCCGCACGTCCGGCGCACCCCGATCCTGCGCGCCGACGTCGACGGCCGCCCCCTGGTGCTGAAGCTCGAACACCTGCAGCGCAGCGGGTCGTTCAAGCTCCGCGGTGCACTGAACGCGCTGCTCGCCGGCGAGCTGCCGGACCGGGTCGTCACGGCCTCCGGTGGCAACCACGGGCTGGGCGTCGCCACCGCGGCAGGCGTCCTCGGCGTGCCCGCCGTCGTCTACGTGCCGAACGGCGTTCCCGAGAGCAAGGCCCGCAGGATCGATGCGACGGGGGCCAAGCTGGTCCGCCACGGCGACACCTACGCCGAGGCCGCAGCCGCCGCCCGCGCCGAGGCCGGCCGCTACGTGCACGCCTACGACGACCCGGGCGTCGTCGCCGGGCAGGGCACGGTCACGGCCGAGATCGTCGACGAGTGCCCGGACGTCGACGCCGTCGTGCTCGCGGCGGGCGGTGGCGGGCTGGCAGCGGGCGCCGCCCTCGCGGCGGGGGACCGCACGGTGGTCACCGTCGAGCCGACCGGCTGCCGGGCCGTGCACGCGGCTCTCGAGGCGGGCACCCCGGTGGACGTCGAGATCGACTCGGTGGCCGCCTCCGCCCTCGGCGCCACGCGGATCGGCGACGTGCCCTTCGCCGTGCTCCGGGCCGCCGGTGCGGTGCCGCTGCTCGTGACGGACGCCGAGATCGTCTCCGCCCAGGAGCGGCTGTGGGAGGAGTTCCGGCTGCGGGTCGAACCGGCCGCGGCCGCCCCCTTCGCGGCGTGGCTCGCGGGGCGCGTCCCCGGCGAGCTCCCCTGCCTCGTGGTGTGCGGGGCGAACTCGTGACAGCACGGCTGCGGGCTGGAATGGGATTGAACGGGTCACGATCATGGAGGTGTGAGCCGACCCGCCCTCGCCAGTAGCCCCACCGGTCCGGTGGCCGTCCCCGCCGTCGTCACCGAGCTCGCCGGCGGGGACCGGCTCGTCCCGGTGTGGGAGAACGAGCTGGGTGGGCTCACGTTCCGCCTCGACGACGGGAACGGCCGCGTGCGGTACGTGAAGTGGGTCGCCGCCGGCACGCCGGAGATCGACCTCCCCGGCGAGGCGGAGCGGATCGCATGGGCGCAGGGCCGGGTGCCGGTCCCCCGCGTGCTCGCGCAGGGCAGCGACGCCGACGGCAGCTGGCTGGTCACGGAGGGGTTGCCCGGCCGCTCGGCGGTCGATCCGCGGTGGATCGCCCAGCCCGCGGTCGCGGCGGCGGCCATCGGGCGCGGCCTGCGCCTGCTCCACGACGCGCTGGCCGTGGACGGGTGCCCCTTCGACTGGAGCGTCGAGCGCAGGCTCGCCCAGGCCGACGAGCGGATCGCAGGCGGGATGCGCCCCTCCGAGTGGGCGCCGGAGCACCGCCACCTCGGCCTCGCGGAGGCGCGGGCGCAGATCGGGGAGCAGCCCCCGATCGACCGCCTCGTGGTCTGCCACGGGGACGCCTGCGCCCCGAACACGCTCCTGCACGACGACGGCACGTTCGCCGCCCACGTCGACCTCGGCTCGCTCGGCGTGGCCGACCGGTGGGCGGACCTCGCCGTCGCGGCCTGGAGCACGGAGTGGAACTACGGGCCGGGCTACGACGCGTTCGTCTACGAGGGGTACGGGATCGCGCCCGACCCGCGGCGGATCGCCTACTACCGACTGCTCTGGGACATGTCGTGAGGCCGGGAACACCGCGAGGGCGCTCGTAGTTCGTCCCGGACATGACCAAGCTCGGGCCGCTCGGCGGCGCGTACGCCGAACTCAACTCCGCCGACGCCGCCACCGCCGCAGCGACCGCCGCAGAGCTCCAGGATCTGGGGTACTCGACGCTCTGGCTGGCCGGTAGCCAGGACAACAACCTCCCCCAGATCAGCAACGTGATCCGCGCGACGTCACGGATCGGTGTGGCGAGCGGGATCCTCTCGGTGGACCGGGTGCCGGCCACCGAGGTGACAGCGACCTACACGGCTCTCGAGCAGACTCATCCCGGCCGCTTCGTCGTCGGCCTCGGCGGCGCGCACGGGGCGAAGCCGCTCGCCACCTTGAACGCCTACCTCGACCAGGTCGAACCGGTGGTGCCCCGATCCGAGCTGATCCTCTCGGCCCTCGGGCCGCGGATGCTCGAGCTGGCCCGGGACCGCGCGGCCGGCGCCTACCCGTACCTCGTCACGCCCGACTACGTCGCCTCCGCGCGGGAGATCCTCGGCGGGGAGCCGCAGCTCGCGGTGCTGCTCGACGTGATCCCCGAGGCCGACCCGGCGCGGGCCCGCGAGATCGCCCGGGAGGGCGGGATGCGGTTCCTCACCGGCCTCCCCCAGTACGCGGCCAGCCTCCGGCGGATGGGCTTCGGTGACGACGACATCGCCGACCTGTCGAACCGGCTTGTCGACGGCGTGACCGTCCGGGGCGACCTCGACGCGATCGTCGGCCGCTTCGAGGAGTACCGCGCGGCTGGTGCCGACCAGATCGTCGTGCAGCTCGGCCGGCTGCCGAGGGAATGGTGGAGCCGCCTCGCCGAAGCGGTGAGCTGAGGCCTTCCGGATCAGCTCGGGTACGTCGCCGTCCGGAGGAAGCGCACCTCGTCCAGCGGGACCTCCCGGCCCTCGTCGTCGACGAACCCCACGTGCACCGGGCGGCCGTCGGGGGTGCGGCGGAGCACCGTCGGGCCGGGCTCGTACGGGCGGTGCTCGTCGCCCCACTGCTGCAGCGCCCCCAGCACGACCTGCAGCTCGCGGCCCGCTTCCGTGAGGTGGTAGCTGTCCCGCGCCCGCGCGCCGGGCTCCCGGTAGGGCCGCTTCTCCAGCACGCCTGAGGCCACGAGGGTGGCGAGCCGGTCGGACAGGACGTCCGGGGCCACGCCGAGCGCGGCGCGGAAGTCGGCGAACCGGGTGGTACCCGAGAGCGCCTCGCGCAGGATCAGGAACGTCCAGCGTTCGCCGAGCACCTCCAGCGAGCGCGCGATCGAGCACGTCTGCTGCGTCACAACCACGGGTCCATCCTACCCAGCTGGGTTGGCATTTCCTACTTACGAGGCTAGCTTGGAAGTACCAACACAGCTGGAGGACGTCATGGAGATCCGCAACTCGGTCGCGCTCGTCACCGGGGCCAACCGCGGGCTGGGGCGACACCTCGCCGCCGGCCTGCTGGAGCGCGGGGCGCGGAAGGTCTACGCCGCGGCACGCAACCCGGAAGCGGTGGACCTGCCCGGCGCCACCCCGCTGCGGCTGGACATCACCGACCCCGACTCGGTGGCCGCGGCAGCGGCCGCAGCAGGCGACGTGACGGTGCTGGTCAACAACGCCGGTTCGGGCACGGGCGCCACGCTGCTCGACGGCGACCCCACCGACATCCGGCTGGAGATGGAGACCCACTTCTTCGGCACGCTCGCCGTCACCAGGGCGTTCGCCCCGCTCATCGCGGCGAACGGCGGCGGGGCGGTGCTCAACGTGCTGTCGGTGCTGTCCTGGATCCACCTGCCTTCATCGGGCGCCTACAACGCCGCCAAGGCGGCCGAGTGGGCGTTGACCAACGCCCTGCGCCTCGAGCTGGCGCCGCGGGGCATCACCACCACGGCGCTGCACGTCGGCTACATGGACACCGACATGGTCGCCCACCTCGACGTGCCCAAGAGCGACCCGGCGGCGATCGCAGCACTCGCCCTCGACGGCGTCCGGGACGGCGCGCTGGAGGTCGTCGCCGACGAGATCAGCCGCAACGTTCGCAGCGGGCTGTCCGCCGAGCTGCCGGTGCTCTACCCGCAGCTGACGGCGGCACATGCCGGCTGATCCCGGCGTAGGCGCGGGCCACGACTGGGCGCGCAGCGTCAGGGCGCCGACTGCTCCTCGCGCACCCGATGCCGGTAGTGCAGCGGGGACGTGCCCACCTCCCGTTTGAACGCGGTGCTGAACGCGCTCTCGGACGCGTAGCCCAGTTCGGAGGCCAGCGACCCGACGCGGACATCACCGCTCCGGAGAGCCTGCTGCGCCAGCAGCATCCGCCAGCGGTTGAGGTAGGTGAGCGGCGGTACGCCCGCCATCGTCCGGAAGCGTTCGGCGAAGGACGTCCGCGACATCGCCGCGGCCCGCGCGAGCTCGTCCAGCCGCCACGGCCTTCCCGGTTCGGCGTGCATCAGCGTGAGCGCGGGACGCAGCCGTTCGTCGGTCAGCGCCTGTAACCATCCCGGTGGGAGCGGGGCCTGCTCGACGTAGGCGCGCAGCACCTCGAGCAGCAGGAGCTGGCCGTACTGCCGGATGGCGAACGCCGAGCCGATCCGGTGGCCGGCCACCTCGTCGAACAGCCGCTCGAGGCTGCCGCGCAGGTTGGTCGCAGTGGCGGCCGATGCCCGTACGTGCGCCACCGGCGGAAGCGCCTGCAGCAACAGCGCGTGACCGGCAGGGTTGAGGTCGACCCGGCCACCGAGCACGACGTCGTCCGTGCCGCAGTCGGCACCGGTGAGGCGGGTGGAGGGATCGTCCTCCTCGGGCACTACCTCGCGGGGCGGGCCGTCGCCCCGGCCGCCCTCGAGCGCCAGCCACGACCGGCCGTTCAGGACGGCGACGTCGCCCGGCTCGAGCTCGATCGGACCGTCGATGCCGTCGGTGCTCAGCCGGGCCCGCCCGCACACCAGCGCGATGAGCTTCAGCGAGTCGGTGATGGCGGCGCGCGACACCCACGGGCCCCGCACCGCGAACCCACCGGTCAGGATCCCGCGGACCTCGACGCGGTCGAACACCTCCGACAGCTGATCGGCCGGCACCCTCGTACGATCGCGCAAGAAAATCGAACTGTCAATTATTCAGCGTACGGGCCATCGGGCGCACGGTGGTGACATGACGCAGAACCAACACCCCATCGGATCCGGCTTCACCGCGGCCTCGACCGCCGCCGACGTGCTCGCGGGCATCGACCTGACCGGCACGGACGTCGTCATCACCGGCGGTCACCACGGGCTCGGTCTGGAGACCACCCGGGCCCTGGCCGAGGCAGGCGCCTCCGTCACCGTGGCCGCGCGCAACCCCGACCGCGCCGCCACCGCGCTGGCCGGGATCGAGCGCGTCGCGACCGACCGGCTGGACCTCCTCGACCCGGCCTCGATCGACACCTTCGCGGCCCGGTACCTCGACTCGGGCCGCCCGCTCCACATCCTGGTCAACAACGCCGGCATCATGGGCGGACCGCTGGTCCGCGACGCCCGCGGCTACGAGTCGCAGTTCGCGACCAACCACCTCGGCCACTTCCAGCTGACCCTCGCCGTGTTGCCCGCACTGCGCGCCGCGCGCGGCGCCCGCGTCGTCAACCTGACCTCCGGTGGCCACCGCCTGTCCGACATCCGCTGGGACGACCCGCACTTCGCCACCGGGTACGACGACATGGGCATGCTGGCCTACGGCCAGTCCAAGACCGCGAACGTCCTGCACGCAGTCGAGCTGGACCGGCGGTGGGCCGGGGACGGGATCCGCGGCTACGCCGTGCACCCGGGCATCGTCCTCGGCACCAACCTGGGGCCGTGGCTCGCCGAGGGCGAAGCGCGGACGCCGTGGCAGACCGACGACGAACTGCGGGCCATGGGGCTGATCGACGAGCACGGTCAGCCGGTCCACGACCCAGACCGTGAGATGAAGACGCCGCAACAGGGCGCCAGCACCACGGTGTTCGCCGCGACCAGCCCGCTGCTCGCCGGGATCGGCGGTGTCTACCTGAAGGACAACGACGTCTCACCGCTGGACGTCGACCCGAAGCCCATCAACTTCGGCGCCGAGCCCGTCTCGTCCGAGGTCGTACCGCACGCCGTCGACCCGGAGTCGGCACGGCGGCTCTGGGAGCTGAGCGAGCGGCTGATCAGGCGATGACGCGCCGACCCGGGCGCGGCGTTCCACCCGCGGGTCCCGGAAGCCGCGTCCGCCGGAAGTGCCAGATGATCTCGACGGGGATGCCGGCGTCGGCCGCTCGGGCCGCCTCCGGCACCACCGCGGCAAGCGACCACGGCCAGACGTCCCACGGTCCCAGCTCGGTCGCAGGAGGGGCGGCCGGCGCGGGTTCCAGGACGGGTTCCTCGCAGCGCCGCAGCTCCAGGCCCACCGCGAGGGCGGCGCGCAGGTAGTCGCCCACGAGGTGGCGGTGACCCGGCAGCCGCCCGGGGCGCCCGTCGGCGTCGCGCAGGGTGGGGATCGCGCCGCGTGCGATGCGCTCCGGGTGCATGTCCGAGATCACCAGGTGCCCGCCGGGGCGCAGCACCCGCGCGAACTCCGCGAAGGCCGGGCGGAGATCGGGCACGTGGGCCAACGCCAAGCCGCAGGTGACGAGGTCGGCGGAGGCGTCCTCGACCGGCAGCGCGCCGAGGTCGCCAGACCGGAACTCGCCGGCCGGGACGTTCTCACGGGCCCTCGCGAGCATGTCCGGCGAGCTGTCCACGCCGATCACCCGGTGCCCCCGCGCGGCCAGCAGCGCCGAGAACCGGCCGGTGCCGCAGGCCGCGTCCACCGCGACGCCGGCGGGCAGCGCGTCGACGATCTCCTCGACGACGGGCTCGTCGAAGTCGAACGCCGAGTTGCGGCCGTCGTCGTAGGTGGCCGACCAGACCCGGTAGCCGTCGACCGTGCCCACCCGCTCCACGGCCACGGCCGCGTCGGCGAGCGACTCGTCGGCGAGCAGCTCCCGGACCTCCGCGATCCGGGCCTCCACGAAGTCCCGGTCGTACTCGCCGATGAAGCCGCGCAGCAGGGCGACGCCTTCGAGCCCGATCAGGTAGGCCAGCGGGTGCTCGTAGATCACGGCCCGGGACGGTAGCCACGGGCTCCTCGTCGCGGCCACCGACTTCCGAAACGGCGGTCGCGCACCACGGACGTGCGGTAACCGGTAGGTTGCAGGCAGTTCCGAGGGGGGATCACGGCCGTGGACGCGGAGCCGGGCATCGACCCGCACCGGGTGGCCGAGGTCATCGCCAGGGGGTCCGACGGGGGTCGTCGCGGTTCCGGCTATCGGGTCGCGCCGGGCGTGGTGCTCACCGCCGCCCACGTGGTGGCCGACGCCCGGGACGTTCGCGTGCGCTTCGACGCCGACACGGACGGCGAGTGGAGCGCACCGGCCGACGAGGTGGTGGCCGACCCGGCGTCGGACCTCGCCGCAGTGCTGATCGACCCTCCGGACGGCGCGCCCACCTGCGCCTTCGGCCGCATCGGCGAGCATCCCGACGAGCTCGTCGTGCAGGCCGTCGGGTTCCCGCGGTTCAAGCTGAAGAACTACGAGCGGGCAGGCAGCTACCGCGACTCGCACCAGGCCGTCGGCACGGTGGCGCCGCTGTCGAACCGGCGCTCCGGACGCCTCGAGGTGACGGTCCGCCCGCCCGAGCAGGACCCGGACCCGGCCACCTCTCCGTGGGAGGGCATGTCCGGGGCCGCGGTGTGGGCCGGCCGCCGCATCGTCGGGGTCGTCACCGACCACCACCGCTCCGACGGCCTCAACCGGCTCGCGGCCACGCGGATCACCGAGCTCCTGGACGCCCCGGCAGGCGACGCGGTACGTCCGCTGCGGGACCTGCTCGCGCTGCCGACCGACCTACCGGACGTGACCGGATCGGTCCGGCGACCGGCGTCGTACCTGCTGCAGGTCCGCGACATCGCACCGGAGCGCCTGCTCGGCCGGGAGCAGGAGCTGCGGGAGCTCGCCGGGTTCGCCGAGCAGTACGGCTGGTGGGAGGGGCCGCCGTGGGCGGGCAAGACGGCGCTCATGGCGTGGTTCGCCCTCCACCCGCCGCCGGCCGTCGAGGTCGTCACGTTCTTCGTCGGTACCGGACGCGCCGGGACCTCGGACGGCGACGCCTTCCTGGGCGCGGTCACCGAGCAGCTCGCTGCGCTGGCCGCGCTGGCGCGTGACACGCCCGCGACGACGGTCGACCGCCGCCGCGGCCTGCTCGCCCTCCTGGACGCGGCCGCGCGCCGGTGCCGGGACGCGCGGCGCAGGCTCCTCATCGTCGTCGACGGGATCGACGAGGACACCGGCCCGGCGGCGCGGGAGCCGAGCATCGCGTCGCTCCTGCCCCGCCACCCACCGGCCGGCGTCGCTGTGCTGGTGACGAGCAGGCCGGGTCGGTCGCTGCCGGTGGACGTCCCGGCCGACCACCCGCTGCACCACTGCGACCGCCGCCGGTTGGCCGTATCGCCGCATGCGCGCGAGGTCGAGCACTTCGCGCGCAGGGAGCTGAGGGAGCGGCTGCGGGAGGGTCCGCTGCACGAGGACCTGATCGGCCTGATCACCGCGTCCGGCGGCGGGCTCACGCGCGACGACCTGGCCGAGCTCACCGACACCTCACCGTTCGCGGTGGCCGACCTGCTGTCCGGGGCGTTCGGGCGCAGCGTCGCCACCCGGACCCGACGGGCGGGCGGCGCCGAACGGGGATACGTCCTCGCGCACCGGACGCTCCGCGAGGCGGCCGAGCACGAGCTCGGGCCCCGGCTCGACCGGTACCGCACCCGGCTGCACGTGTGGTGCGAGGACCACCAGCGGCGCCGCTGGCCGCCCGACACGCCCGCATACCTGCTGCACGACCACCCGCGCATGCTTGCCGTGACGGGGGACGCCCAGCGCCTCACCGACCTCGCGACGGACCCGCTGCGCCACGAGCGGCTGCTCGAGGTCACCGGCGGCGACGCGGCGGCACTCGACGAGATCACGCTCGCCCAGCTGGTCGGCGCCCGGGGCGGCGAGCCCGACCTGGTGGCCGCCGTCCTGCTTGCGGTGCGCCGCGAGGAGCTCACCAGCCGCAACCGGCACGTCCCGGTGCGGCTGCCCGCGGTGTGGGCCGCGCTGGGCCGCGGCGAGCGGGCCGCTGCGCTGGCGCGCGGGCTCACGAAGCGCAGCAAGCGGCAGGCCGCGCTCGCCGCCGCTGCCCTCACCGCGGCCGAGGCCGGCCACCTCGACGACGCCCAGGCGCTCGCAGAGCGCGTGCCGGATCGCGACCGGCGGGACTCCGTGTTCGCCGGCATGGCCGCGTCGGCGGTCCTCCACGACTCGGAGCGGGCCGAGCGCTGGGCGCGCGGGTGCACGCCGCAGCGCCGGGTGGTCGCGCTCGCGCAGGTCGCCACCGGACTCGCTGCGAAGGACCTGCAGCGAGCCCGGGCGATCGTCGCGGAGCTGGTGCCGTTGGCGCAGGACACCCGCAGCCGGTGCGCTGTCGTCGCGGCCGCCGTGGCGGTCGGTGAGCTCGGATGGGCCGAGGCGCTGGTCGGCGGGGCCGTTCGCGGTGCTGCGCGCACCCGCGTGAGCGCCGAGCTGGCCAACGCGCTGTCGGCGGCAGGCGAGGTCGCCCGCGCCGAGGAGGTCGCCGCCGGCATCCGGCGGCCGGCCGCGCGGCTCCCGGTGCTCGCCGCCTTCGTGCGCGACGACGTGGCGCGCGGCGACGACGTGGCCGCCCTGCGACATCTCGCACAACTGCAGGACGCCGCCCGCTCGGTTGCGAACCCCGGCGACGCCCTGAGCGAGCTGGTCACGCTCGTTCGCGCGGTGTCCCGCGATCATGCGGTGGCGGGCGGGTTGCTCGCCGAGGCCGAGCACCTCGCCGTGCACGGCCTGCGCGAGGACCGGCGGGAATGGGCGCTCGCGCGGCTCGCCGTCGCACACGCGGCGGTCGGCGCCACCGCACGTTCCGAGGAGCTCCTCGACCAGGTCGGCGACGCCCACCGCCTGGCCGACGCGCTCACCGAGATCGCCCAGCTGGCCGTGCGCCGCGGCGATGCGCGCCGCGCCGACGCGGTCGTGCGCCGCGTGCCGGGGACGAGCCGGCGGATGCTCGCGATCGCGGACCTCGCGGCGGCCTTCGCCGCCGCCGGTGACCGTGCACGTGCCGCCGCGCGGGCCGCGGAGGCGGAGGGGATGGCGCGGCGGAGCACCGACCCGAACCGACTGCTGATCATGTGCGACCGGGTGGTCGACGGCCTGGTGGCGATCGACGCGCTCCCGGCGGCCGTCGAGGTCGCCGAGCAGGTCTCGGACCCGTCGGCGCGGGCCGCGGCGCTGAGGCGGGTGGCCGGAGCGCTCGCCGCCTACGGAGCGATCGACGACGCCGTCGCCCTCGCCCTGGCGCTGGACGAACCGGAGCGCCGGTCGTGGGCGCTCGTCGCCGTCTGCGAGGCGCAGGCTGCCGCCGGGCGCCGGGACGACGCGGTCTCCACCGCGCAGGCGGTGCTCGCCGAACCGTCCGACGACGGCTACACCCGGGTCGTCGCGCTCCTGCGCCTGTCGACCGCCCTGCACGCGGTGGGGGCGACGGGCGACGCGGAACGGCTGCGGGCCGCCGCGACGGAACAGGTCGTCGGGGACGTCACCGATCCGGGCCGGCGGGCGCGGGCGATCGCGCACCTCTCGATCGCGCTGGCCGCGGCGGGCGACGTCGAGGACGCCGCGGTCCTCTTCCGGCGCACCCAGGCGGAGCTGGCGGGGATCGCAGGCGAGCACGGTCGGGATCGTGCGCGGACGCGCGTGGTCGAGGCCTTCGCCGCCGCGGGACGCACGGAATGGGCGGAGGAGATCGGCCGGGCGATCGCAGGCCCGGCCGCCCGGGTCCGGGCACTGTCGGCGCTCGCCACGGCTACCGGGGGCGACCGCGGGTGGACGCTGCTCGGCCGCGCCGAGGAGCTGATCGACGCCATCACCAGCCCCGAGGATCGCTGGGCCGCGTCCGGTCAGCTCGCGAACGCCGCCGCGGTGCTCGTCGCGGGCGACGGGCCGGACCGCTCCCGCCGGAGCCGGATCGGCCGGCTGGTGGTCGAGCTGCTCGGGACCGACGGCTGGGCCGAGGCCATCCCGGCCGTTGCCCGCCTGCACTGGGAGGCGTTCGACGCCCTCGTGGACTGGCTCGCGACGCGAAACGCCGCCGGCACCGACGAAACCCTTGGACATTCTTAAGGTCCCGGTGCGTGTGCGCTGTCACACCACTCCACTAGGGTGGGGATTGTTCGGCCGAACGAGAGGAGGTGCACCGTGTACGACGTGATTCTGATTCCACCGACGGCGCTGGTGCGCCGAGCCGGTGGCGACATGAACTGGCCCTGCTCGTCCGATCACTACTGCTCCCGCGGGCGGCTGCACCGACCACGCGTGGGGATGGGTTACCAGCTGTGAAAGGCGGATCGCCATCCCGGCACCGGGTCGTGCGACCCGGCTGCGGAGTGCGATTCAGCGGAATGCGATTCAACCGAGGAGCCTCGTAATGCCATTGGCACTGTCCGAGGTCATCGCACAACTGCGCGCCGAGCTGGCCGAGGCCATGCGCGCAGGCGAGAACGAGCAGCTGCGCTTCGAACTCGGCCCCGTCGAGGTCGAGCTCACCGTGGGTGTCGAAAAGGAGGCCAAGCCCGGCGCCAAGGCCAAGTTCTGGGTGCTCGAGCTCGGCACGGAGACGCGGTTCGAGGCCGCGTCCACACAGCGGATCAAGCTGACGCTCGACCCGCGGCACACCGCCCAGCCGGGACGACGGCCGATGATCTCGGGCGACGAGGCACCGGGCGAGCGGTAGACCTTCGCGGCCCCGAGCCGGGAGCGTGGTCAGCTCCGGCCGTTGACGGGCTGAACCCGGGCGCGGAAGGCCAGCACCACGGGCGCCTGCCCGCCGCTCTCGACGAACCGCTCGGGCACCATGCCCGCGTCCAGGACGGCGTTCAGCAGCTCGGCGAGCGGGAAGTGGTTGGCGCCGACCTTGTCGCGGATGCCCTGGTCGGTCCAGGACTCCTTCGTCCAGTGACCGTCGGCGTACCCGTGGCGGATGACCACCGCGTCCGGGTCGGAGCGGTCGGCGAACCCACCGCAGAAGCACGGGTGCACTCCGACGTGGACGAACACACCGCCCGGCCGCACCACCCGGGCGACCTCGCGGAGCACGGCCGGGTAGGCGGGCATGTCGGTGTGGACCATCATCGCGATCGCCGCATCCACCGAGCCGTCGCCCAGCGGGAGCCGTCCGGCATCGCCGCGGGCACACGCCAGCCGGCCCTGTGCGTGCCGCAACATCCCGGCCGAGATGTCGACGCCGAACGGGGTCCAGCCGAGCGCGCGCACGCTCGCGGCGTGCACGCCGGTGCCGCAGCCGATCTCGACGCAGCGGCCGTCGCCCGGCCCGAGCAGGTCCCGCAGCGAGCGGTCGATCCCGAGCGGGTCGTCGGCCGAGGTGCGGGGCAGGAACTCCCCCTCGTACCAGTCCGCGATCTCGTCGTACGCCGCCGTCGCCGCCATGGCCAGTCCTCCCCCGCAGTCGGGACCGAGGCTAGCCGTGATCATTCCGCTCCCGCGCCTTCGCGAGCTCGCACCGCGATTCGGGGGCAGGGATTCGGGGCAGGCCGAGCAGGACCGGGCGTCAACCCGGTAGGCGCAGTCCTGCGACGAGGAACCCGACCGCCCGACGAGCGTCGTAGCGGGGGTCGCTGTCGGCGCCGATGCAGAGGTTCCCGACAGCGCGCATGAGCTCGTACGCCTCCAGGTCGGCGCGGATCTCGCCGGAAGCGGCCGCCGCCTCGATCAACCGGGTGCCCACGGGTAGGAGCCGGTCGAGGAAGTACGAGTGCAGCGCTTCGAACTGGCCGCTGTCCGGCCGGAGCGCGGCGGCCAGCCCGTGCTTGGTCACGAGGAGATCGACGAACACGTCGATCCACCCGGTCAGTGCGGCGTACGGCGTGGGCGCGTCGGCGAGGAAGGTTTCGCCCGCCTCGGCGCACGCCTCGACCTGGTGCCGGTAGACGGCGACGACCAGGTCCGCGCGCGTCGGGAAGTGGCGGTAGACCGTGCCCACGCCGACGCCCGCCCTTGCGGCGATGTCGCGCACGGGTGCCTCGACGCCCGACGCGACGAAGACCGCCGCGGCGGCGTCGAGCAGCGCCTCCTCGTTTCGCCGGGCGTCGGCGCGCCTACGGGGGCTGTGCCCTGCCATTTCCTCACTCCCTCGACCGCCTTGCGAAACGGAACCTTGTTCCGTATCGTTCAACCGGAACAACGTTCCGTCTCACCATGATGACAGGGAAGGCGCCTCATGCAGTACCGCACCCTCGGCCGCACCGGAGTGCAGGTCAGCACTCTCGTACTCGGCGCGATGAACTTCGGCACGATCGGGCGCACCACCCAGGACGACGCCACCGCCATCGTCGATGCCGCCCTCGACGCGGGGATCAACCTCATCGACACCGCGGACATGTACTCCGACGGCCGGTCAGAGGAGATGGTCGGCAAGGCCATCGCCGGCCGCCGGGACGACGTCGTGCTGGCGACCAAGGCGACCATGCCCATGGGCGAGGACCGCAACCGGCGGGGCAGCTCGCGCCGCTGGCTGGTCACCGCACTGGAGGACAGCCTGCGCCGCCTCGACGTCGACCACGTGGATCTCTACCAGATCCACCGGTGGGACCCGACCACCAGCGACGAGGAGACGCTGTCGGCGCTGACCGACCTGCAGCGGGCCGGCAAGATCCGCTACTTCGGCTCGTCGACCTTCCCGGCCCACCGCATCGTCCAGGCGCAGTGGGCCGCGCGCGAGAACCACCTGAGCCGCTACGTCACCGAGCAGCCGAGCTACTCCATCCTGCAGCGCGGCATCGAGGCCCACGTCCTCCCCGTGACCGAGCAGTACGGCCTCGGCGTACTGGTCTGGAGCCCACTGGCGTCTGGCTGGCTCTCGGGTGCGGTCCGCGAGGGCCGGGCGGTCACGACGAACCGGTCCGCGTTCATGCCGGAGCGCTTCGACACCACCATCCCGTCCAACCGGGCCCGGCTGGACGCCGTCGAGCAGCTGGCGAAGATCGCCGAGCAGGCCGGTCTGACCCTGATCCAGCTCGCGCTCGGTTTCGTCACCACACATCCCGCGGTGACCAGCGCGATCATCGGTCCCCGCACGCTCGAACACCTGCACTCGCAGCTCGCCGCGGCCGACACCGCGCTGTCCGCCGACGTGCTCGACGCGATCGACACCGTCGTCGCTCCCGGCGTCGACCTGGCCCCGCAGGAGAAGTACGACACCCCTCCCTCCTTGCTCGACCCCACGCTGCGGAGGCGCTGACCCGTGCCCGACGTCCCGAGCTTCGGAGTCATGACAGCGCCGATGCAGGTCGGCTACCAGGACATCCTGCGCGTCTGGAGCGAGGCGGACACGATCCCCGAGATCGAGCACGCCTGGCTGTTCGACCACCTCATGCCGATCGCGGGCGACCCGGACGGTCCGGTCCTCGAGGGCTGGACGCTGCTCTCGGCCCTCGCCGCACGGACCCGGCGGCTGCGCATCGGCCTGCTCGTCACCAGCAACCGCTTCCGGCCACCCGCGATGCTGGCCAAGATCGCAACGACCGTCGACATCGTCTCAGGGGGCCGGCTCGACTTCGGCATCGGCGCCGGCTCGCGGCCCGGCCACCCGCTGGCCAAGCGCGAGTACGACGCCCACGGCCTGCCGTTCCACGACGCCGCCCACGCCGTCGCGAGCCTCGCCGAGGCGTGCACGGTGATCCGGCGGCTGTGGACATCGGCCGAGCCGTTCGACTTCCACGGCACCCACGTCCACGTCACTGGGGCGTTCGGCAACCCGGGGCCCGTCCAGCGCCCCCATCCACCGATCGTCATCGGCGGGCGGTCGGCCACGACGCTGCGCGTGGTCGCCGAGCACGCCGACGTGTGGAACATCCCCGGCGGTGACATCGACGATGCCGTCCGCCGCAGCGCGATGCTCGACCGCTACTGCGCCGAGATCGGTCGCGACCCCGCGTCCATCACGCGCTCGATCTACCTGCCCGTCTCCTACGAGGAACCCGGCACCACCCGGAAGGCGATCCGCGAAGCCCTCGACGCCGGATTCCGGCACATCGTCCTCGGCCTGCCGGCGCCCTACCCGGCAGGCGTCGTACGGTGGGTTGCCGACGAGCTCGTCATCCCGACCTGAGTCCGCGTCCCACCGGCGTTTCACGCGCGTCCCACGGCCCGCGCGTAGCGCTGCGCGAGGAGTGCGATGTGGTCCGCCAGCTCCGGCGGGTCCACGACCTCGAAGTCGGCGCCGAGCAGGCCGAGGTGCACGGCGAGGCTCTCGATGCTGTCCGACCCGGTGTGGAGGACGCACGTCCCGGCGTCACGCGCCTCGACGTGCCCGACCGCGGCCGTGATGCGCGACGCGATCTCGTCGGCGGGCGCATGCACCACCACCCGTGCCCGGTACCGCCACGCCGCGGCGGAGACGCGGCCGGACAGGTAGGCGGTGACGTCGTCGGCGGGCAGGGGACGCGGGGAGAAGCGCGGGCCGGTCGGGATGCGCGGGGTGATGCGGTCGGCGCGGAAGGTGCGCCAGTCGCCCCGCTCGACGTCCCACGCGAGCAGGTACCAGCGTCTGCCCCATGCGATCAGCCGGTAGGGCTCGACGTCGCGACGCGACTCGCCGCCGCCGTGGGTGCGGTAGTCGAAGCGCAGCCGCTCGGCGTCGCGGCACGCGGCGGCGAGCGCGGTGAGCACCTCGGCATCGACCTGCGGCGGGGGCGTGTCGTCGGGTACGCGCATCGCGAACTCGCCCAGCGCCGCGATCCGCCTGCGCAGCCTCCGCGGTAGCACCTGCTCGAGCTTGGCCAGCGCGCGCAGCGAGACCTCCTCGACGCCGGCGAGCCCGGTGGCGGCCCGCAGGCCGAGCACGGTTGCGACGGCCTCGTCGTCGTCGAGCAGCAGCGGCGGCAGCTGGGCGCCCGCGCCGAGCCGGTAGCCGCCCACCGCGCCGCGGTTGGCGTCCACGGGGTAGCCGAGCGACCGCAACCGGTCGATGTCGTTCCGGATGGTCCGCTCGCTCACCTCCAGCCGCTGCGCCAGCTCCGGTCCGGTCCACTCGCGACGGGACTGCAGGAGCGACAGCAGGCGCAGCAACCGGGCCGAGGTCTCCAACACGTGCTGAAGTCTGCCGCACAATCAGGAACGAATCGTGCCTGATTGATCCGTACCGTTCAGCTCATGGAGATCACGCCCTTCCGCATCGACATCCCGCAGGCCGACCTGGACGACCTCGCCGACCGCCTCGCCCGCACCCGCTACACCGAGGAGCTCACGACGGGCGGCGACTACGGCGTGCGCGTCGACCCGGTGCGCGAGCTGGTGCGCCGCTGGCGCGACGAGTTCGACTGGCGGGCCGTCGAGAAGCGCATCAACGAGATCCCGCAGTTCACGACCACGATCGACGGGCAGAACATCCACTTCCTGCACGTCCGCTCCCCCGAGCCGGACGCGTTCCCGCTGATCCTCACGCACGGCTGGCCCGGCTCGTTCGTCGAGTTCCTCGACGTGATCGGCCCGCTCACCGACCCGCGGGCGCACGGCGGCGACCCGGCGCAGGCCTTCCACCTCGTCATCCCGTCACTGCCGGGCTTCGCGTTCTCGGGCCCGACCACCGAGCCCGGCTGGAACCGCTACCGCACGGCTCGCGCGTGGAAGGAGCTGATGGCGCGCCTCGGCTACGAGCGCTACGGCGCGCACGGCAACGACGCGGGCGCGTTCGTCGCGCCCGAGCTGGGGCGCGTCGCCCCCGAGCGCGTGGTGGGCGTGCACGTCGACCAGATCTACTCGTTCCCGTCCGGTGACCCGGCCGAGTTCGCCGGCATGCCGGAGTCCGAGATGGCCGAGCTCGCGCGGTTGCAGGAGTTCAGCGCCGACAAGCTCGCCTACAACGAGCTGCAGTCGACGCGGCCGCAGAACCTCGCCCACGCGCTCGCCGACTCCCCGGCCGGCCAGCTGGCGTGGAGCTACCAGCTGTTCGGCGACGCCGTCGATCCCGACTTCGTGCTGACCAACGTGGCGATCTACTGGTTCACGCGCACCACGGCGTCGTCGATGCGGTTCTACTGGGAGGACCGGCACACGCCCGATGAGGAGAAGCCGACGGGGCCGACGACCGTGCCGCTGGGGCTGGCCGCGTTCGCGTACGACTTCTCGGGCATCCGCCGCTTCGCGGAGCGCGACCACGCGAACATCGTGTCGTGGTCGGAGTTCGACCGTGGCGGGCACTACCCCGCCCGCGAGGTGCCGGACCTGCTGGTCGGCGACCTGCGGCAGTTCTTCGCCGGTCTGCGAGGCTGATCCTCGTGACCCAGGTGCTCGGCCCGCGCGCGCTGAACCGGGCCACCCTCGCCCGCCAGTTCCTGCTGGAACGCACCACCCGGCCGGTTCCCGACGTGGTCGAGCACCTGGTCGGCCTGCAGGCGCAGACCCCGCACTCGTGGTACCTCGGGCTGTGGAGCCGCATCGCCGGCTTCCGGCCCGAGGACGCTGCCGACCGGCTCCTCGACCGTTCGCTGGTGCGGATCGCGCTGATGCGCTCGACCATCCACCTCGTCACGCCCCGGGACGCCCACGGCCTGCGGGGCGCGGTACAGCCCGTGCTCGACCGCGACCTGTTCCAGAACCAGCTCCACGGGCACGGGGTGCGCGGGCTCGACGTCGAGGAGGTCGTGGAGGCGGCCCGCCCGCTGCTGGCCGAACGGGCCCGCACCTCCCGGGAGCTGGGCGCCCTCCTGCAGACCCACTGGCCCGACCGGCCGGCCGCGAGCCTCGCGTACGCCGTTCGCAACCGGCTGCCCCTCGTCCAGGTGCCGCCGCGCGGGCTGTGGGGACGCAGCGGAGCCATCGCGCACACCAGCGCCGAGGCCTGGCTGGGTGGAGGGGCGGGGTTCTCCCTCGAGACGCTGGTGCGCCGGTACCTCGCCGCCTTCGGGCCGGCCACCGTCCAGGACGTGCAGACGTGGTCGGGGCTCACGCACCTGCGCGAGGTGGTCGAGCCGCTGCGCCCGCAGCTGCGCGTGTTCCACGACGAGCACGGCCGCGAGCTCTTCGACCTGCCCGACGCACCGCACCCCGATCCCGACGCGCCGGCTCCGGTCCGGTTCCTCTACGACTTCGACAACCTGCTGCTCTCGCACGCCGACCGCAGCCGCGTCTGCACCGACGAGTTCCGCCGCGCCTTCGTGCGGCGGGGCGGGCCGGTGCCGTGTGCGGTGCTGGTCGACGGGTTCACCGCGGCCCACTGGACGCTCGCCCGCGACCGCGAGACCGCGACGTTGTCGGTGCACGCGCACCGCCTGCTCACCGACGACGAGTCCGCGGAGGTCCGGGCCGAGGCCGAGCGCGTGCTGGAGTTCACGACGGCCGCCCGGCGCTCGGACGTCAGCAAAGTGGCTTTGCTGACGTGACGCGTCAGCAAGGCCACCTTGCTGACACGTGGTCAGGCGAGGGCAGCCACCGTCGACCACCAGCCTTCCCGCGCACTCCGGTACCGCGGGGCCCAGGGCGTGGCCGCGCGGAAGCGCCCGTTCGACACCCTGAGGGAGCCGACGACCGAGGCGACCCGGGGCCCGAGGAACCGCGCAGCCCGGCCCGGCACCCCCAGCCAGGTCCGCCTGCCGACCGCTGCCGCGAGTGCCTCGGCGTACTCGCGCTTGGGCAGCGGTTCGTCGTCGACGACGTTGAACGTGCCCGCGGGCGCGCCGAGCGCGGCGACGACGGCGGAGGCGGCGTCGGACAGGTGGATCGGGCTGGTGTAGCCGTCGGGTGCGCCGAGCACGAGCGGGAACCCGAGGCGCGCCTGTCGGAGCATCTCCTCGGTCTGGGACGAGCCGGGTCCGTAGAACCAGCCGAAGCGCAGCACGGTGCCCGCCCCACCGGCGGCGGAGAACCGCCGCGCGTTCGCCTCCGCGGCGAGGTTGCCCTCGTTGCGGGGGACGTCCTGTGGCGGCACGTCCTCGTCGATCCACTCGGCGCCCCGGTCCGGGTAGATCATCACGACCGACTCCTGCACGAGCCGGCCGACCCCCGCGGCGAGCGCCGCGTCGACGACGGCAGCGGAGCCGTCCGTCCGGATCCGGTCGTTCTCCCGCCATCCGCTGTCCCGCAGCGCGCGCAGGGTCGACGGGATCGCCGTCGCCAGGTTGACCACGGCGTCGTGGCCTGCGAGGGCCGCCGTCAGCGCGGCGCGGTCGAACAGGGAGACCCGGACCGGCCTCGCCCCCAGTTCCTCCAGCAGCGCGGCGCGCTCGGCGTTCCTGGCGAGCGCGGAGACGTCGTGGCCTGCTGCCACGAGCTCGGCGACGGCGAGGCGGCCGACGGCCCCGGTGCCGCCGGTGAGGAACACGCGCATGATGCGAGCGTGGCAGATCACCAGGATCTCGGCCCGTACGGCGACTGGGTGCGGCACGCCGTCGCCGAGAACGGCCTGTTCCCGCCGGTCGACCGCCCGGGGCTCACGAGCGACGAGGTGCGCAGGCTGATCGGTTCCGCGTCGGACGGCGAGCCGCTCGCACCCGAGGCGGGCAGGCGCTGGACGCGGGACGGGGTGTCCGGCGAGGAGGTGTCCTGGTCGGTGGGCTACGGCCCGCGCACGCAGGCGTGGCTGCTGCGCCCGGCGGACGCGTCCGGCCCGCTCCCGGGTGTGCTCGCCCTGCACGGGCACGACGGGTTCAAGTACTTCGGCAAGGAGAAGATCGCCGACGGGCCCGATGCCACCCCGGAACCGGTACGGGAGCTGCGCGCGGATCTCTACGAGGGCGTGGCCTTCGCCGGCGAGCTCGCCCGGCGCGGGTACTCGGTTCTCGTCCACGACGTGTTCCTCTGGGGCAGCAGGCGCTTCCCACCCGAGTTGGTCACGGGCACCTCGGAACCCGATCCCGCGGCCTACAACACCGCGGCGCGCCGGCACGAGCACGTGGTCGCGAAGTACTGCACCGTCCTCGGGACCTCGCCGGCCGGGGTCGTCGCCTTCGAGGACCGGGTGGCCGCGCGCTACCTGCGGTCCCGGACCGACCTCGTGGCGGGTCCGATCGGCTGTGTCGGCCTGTCCGGCGGCGGGTTCCGGGCCGCGCTGCTGCACGCCACGTGCGCGGACATCAGCGCGGCATGCGTCGTCGGGGCGATGAGCACCTACCCGGCGGTCCTCGACCGCCACGTCGCACCGCACACCTGGATGTTCTTCCCGCCCGGCCTCGCCGCTCGTGGGGACTGGCCCGACGTCGCCGCGGCCCGCGCACCGGTGCCGCTGCTGGTCCAGTACACCCGCGACGACCACCTGTTCACCCTCGACGGGATGGCGGCCGCGCACGAGCGGCTGACCGCCCGGTACCGGCAGGCCGGGTCACCGGACTCCTACGTCGGCGAGTTCCACGACGGCCCGCACCACTTCGACCGAACGATGCAGGCCTCGGCGTTCGCGCACCTCGACCGGTGGCTACGCGTGCCGAGCACGTGACGACCGGGTGGTCGCCACGCGTGTCAGGAGGCACCCCGCCGGCGCAGGCTGTTGCCCTCACGAGCTCCGGGAGGGGACAACCATGGGGAAGGTCGTCGTACAGGCGTCGATGTCGCTGGACGGGTTCATCGCGTACCCATCCGGTGGGGTCGGGCCGCTGTTCGACTGGTACCGCAACGGCGATGTCGCGTTCCAGGACAACGAGCCGACCCGGCAGTACCGGATCTCGGCCGCGAGCGCGGAGTACCTGCGGTCGGCGTGGAGCAACGTCGGGCCCGGCGTGGTCGGGCGGCGGCTGTTCGACCTGACCGACGGCTGGGGCGGCACTCCCCCGGTTGGCGACGCGGTACTCGTCGTGACGCACCGCGTGCCGACGGAGTGGGTCGAGTCCCACCCGGACGCCCCGTTCACGTTCGTCACCGACGGCGTGGAGAGCGCGGTCGCGAAGGCGCAGGCGGTGGCCGGTGACAAGATCGTGTCGCTCGCCGCGGGCGACATGGCGGGGCAGGGCCTCGCGGCCGGGCTCGTCGACGAGCTGCGCGTGGACCTCGTGCCCGTGCTGCTGGGCACCGGCGTGCGCTACTTCGGCGACTTCACCGGTGCCGAGCGGCTGCTTGAGAACCCCACGGTCGTCCAGGGTGACCGGGTGACCCACCTGCACTACCGCGTCCGCAAGGGAGCCCGACCGTGAAGATGCTGTTCGAGCTCGTCCCCGTGCCGGTCGCCGACATCGACCGCGCCAAGGAGTTCTACGTGAAGGCGGGGTTCAGCGTCGACGTCGACGTGGAGCCGGCCGAGGGGGTGCGGGTGTGCCAGCTGACCCCACCCGGCTCGGCGTGCTCGATCACGCTGACCAGCGGCCTGCCCCAGGTCGCCGACGCCGTACCCGGGTCGCTCCGGGGTCTGCACCTCGTCGTCGCCGACGCCGCGTCGGCGCGGGAGGAGCTCGCCCGCCGCGGCGTGCCGGTCGGGGAGATCGAGGAGCACCCCCAGGGCGTCAAGTACGTCCCGTTCAGCGACCCGGACGGCAACACGTGGGTGCTGCAGGAGATGCCGTGGCGCGCGGGTGACTTCGCGTCAGCCGAGTGATCCCAGGTGCGGGAGGTCGTGGCCGAGGCGGTCGCGCTTGGCGGTGAGGTAGCGGACGTTGTGCTCGTCCACGGGCTCCAGCAGCGGGACGCGCCCGGTGACCTTGATCCCGTGGGCGGTGAGCGCGAGCACCTTGTCCTCGTTGTTGGACAGCAGCCGGACCGACTCGACACCGAGGTGGTGCAGCACCCGCGCCGCCGCGCCGAAGTCGCGCACGTCCACCGGCAGGCCGAGCGCGGTGGCCGAGTCGACGGTGTCGAGCCCCTGCTCGTCCTGCAGCACGTGGGTGCGGACCTTCGCGACGAGACCGATCCCGCGGCCCTCGTGGCCGCGCATGTAGACGAGAACCCCGCACCCCTCGTCGGCGATCGCGTCGACCGCCGACCTCAGCTGCGCTCCGCACTCGCACCGCAGCGCGCCGAAGACGTCACCCGTGAGGCACTCCGAGTGCACCCGGACCAGCACGTCCTTCTGCCCGCGCGGCTCACCCCGCACCAGGGCGAGGTGTTCGTTACCGTCGTAGAGATCCCGGAACGCGACCGCGCGGAACGGGCCGCGCCGCGTCATGAGGTCCGACTCCGCGACCTCGGCCAGTTCACCGTTGCGCTCGTCCTGCATGAGCTGCCCCTCTCGTCCCCTCTCGCGAACCGTGAGAAGGTCCATGGCGATGGATCTCCTCCCGGCCGACACCACCCTCGACGCGCGCGACCGCGGCGCGACGGTCGCACTGCTGCCGATCGGCAGCTTCGAGCAGCACGGCCCCTACCTGCCGCTCACCACGGACACCCTCGTCGCCAGCACCATCGCAGTCGAGCTCGCGAACGTGTACCCCGTTTCCAGGCTGCCACCGATCACGATCTCCTGCTCGCACGAGCACGCGGCCTGGCCGGGCACGGTCAGCATCTCGGCCACCACGCTCGCCGCGGTCGTGCGTGACGTGGCGGCGTCGGTCCAGCACGCGGGGGCGACCACGCTGGTGCTCGTGAACGGGCACGGCGGCAACTACGTGCTCGGCAACGTCGTGCAGGAGGCGAGCCTCGGCCCCCTGCGGATGACCCTCTTCCCCACCGAGCCGGACTGGGAGGACGCCCGCGCCGAGGCCGGCCTCACCACCACCGGGCTCTCGGACATGCACGCCGGCGAGCTGGAGACGTCGATCCTCCTGCATGCGCTGCCGGACCTCGTCAGGCCGGGGTACGAACGAGCCGACCACGTCGCGGACGACCGCCGGTACCTGCTGGCGCGGGGGATGCAGGCGTACACGGAGTCGGGAGTGGTGGGCAGACCGTCATGTGCGTCCGCGGAGAAGGGACGTGCGGTGCTGGCGAGCCTGGTGCGGTCGTTCGCCGGGCACCTGTGAGCCGGTTGGTGCACAGGCGCAGCAGCAGCACCGCGCCGCCCGGCAGACAGGCCACCATGCAGAGCACGCCGTAGGCGACGGCGGCGGCGAAGCCCTGTGCCGCCCCGAGCCCAACGGCCCCGAACCCGACGGCGGCCACGGCCTCCCGCGGGCCCCAGCCACCGACGTTCAACGGCAGCGCCATGACCAGGAGCGCGAGCACCAGAAGCGGGAGCAGCTCGGTGACGGGCGCCGTGGCGCCGACCGCGCGGGCGGCCACCACGAAGGTGGCGAGGTAGCCCCCGAGCGCAGCCACGGAGAGGACCAGGATCCCCGGGGCGGTGCCGGAACGCAGGACCGCTCGCACGTCGGCGGCCATCGGACGCAGCCGCCCGCGCAGGAGCCAGCCGAGCACCGGCAGTGCCACCAGGACGCCGACGCCGACCCAGCCGGCACCGGGCACCAGCTCGGCGAGCACGCCGAGCAGCGCGGGTTCGGCCGCCAGTACCACCGCGGCCACACCCACCAGCACGACCAGGCCCACCAGCCGTTCGAGCACCACCGCCCGCACGCCGCGCCCGACGTCACCGGTCCGCCTGCCGTGCCCGACGGCGCGGTGCAGGTCGCCGAGCATGCCGGCGGGCAGCACGGCGTTGAGGAAGAGCGCCTGGTAGCAGTCGGCGACGGCGGCGGGCAGCGACAAGCGCATGCCGAGGCTGCGCGCCACCAGGCACCAGCGCCAGGCGGCGCACACCGTGGTGACGACCCCGAGCCCGAGTGCGGCGAGCACCGGCCCGGCCTCCAACGCGGCGAGCGCGTCGAGGACGGTCTGCGGTCCCGACCACCACACGAGTGCTCCGACGATCACGACGACGGCGAGCGGCCGCGCCACCTGTGCCGGCCTCATGACGGGACCTCCGGCAGGGCGAGCAGGTCGGCGTGCCCGATCACGACCCGCAGCTCACCTCTCGCGATCGCCGCGAGCCGGCGGTCCAGGTAGGCCTCCACCTCCGCGACGAGGGCCGGGCGCTGCTCGCACGCCGCGGCGAGCCAGCCGCGCAGCCACTGCTCGATCAGCGGGCCGTCGGCGGACCCGAGCCGCCACGGGCTCGGCGCCCGTACCACCGAGACGCCGTGCCGGCCGAATGCCGCGGCGGCCGCCGGCGGGGCGTCCGGGCCGAGCAACCTGCGCCCGTCCACCGTGCGGCGCTGGTGCGCGTCGAAGGCGGCGGCGAAGGCGGCGTCGAGCGGGTCGGCAGGCGTGAGCATCACCCTGCCGGTGACCGAGAGGGCCAGCAGGGCCGCGCAACCCGCGGCCGCGCACGCCGCCGCCAGTCGCTCCACCTCGTCGGCGGTGAGCAGGTCCAGCAGCGCAGAGGCCGTGACCACCGCCGTGCCGGCGAGCTGCGTGGCGTCGAGCGCGGTGACGTCGCCGACCCGCGGCTCGGCGGCGACGTCAGCCGGCAGGCCGGCCACGGCGATGTCGACGAGGGCCGGGTCGCGGTCGTGCAGCAGCCAGAGCTGCGGTGCGGGCAGCCGGCCCGCGAGCCAGCGGCCCATCGAACCGGTTCCGCAACCGAGGTCGCGGATGACGTGGGGGCCGGGACGGCCCTGCAGCCACCGGGACAGGCGGTCGGCGAGCTCGGAACCACGCGCGGCGGCGTCGGCCGGCTCGCGCAGGGCGAGCCAGTCCGAGGTCACCGGGGCCCCTGGAACGGTCACGTCAACAGGTCCGCCAAGCATCGCGCCGTCACCTCCCAGCCGGTGAGGGCGCCGCGGCGCGCGCGGGCAGCTCCGCGCGCCGTGCGTCGCAGCTCGGGCTCGTCCAGCCAGCGGCCGAGGGCGACGGCCAGCGCGGCGACGTCGGCCGGGGGCACGAGGAGGCCGGGCAGCGCGCCGTCCGGCGCGCGGCCGAGGGTCTCCGGCACGCCGTCGACGGCGGCGGCGAGCACGGGAATCCCCCTGGCCAGCGCCTCCGCCACGACCATCCCGTACGACTCCGCACGCGAGGGCAGCACCAGCAGGTCGGTCGCCGCGTACACCGCGTCGAGGTCCGCCCCGGTGCGCGGGCCGGCGATCTCCACCCGGTCACCGAGCCGGTGTCGCTCGACGCGCTCGCGCACGGCCGCGACGTGCGCGGTGTCGCGGACGAGCGGGCCGACCAGCCGGCACGTCCACTGCCGGTCGGCGATCTGCGCGAGCGCCTCGACCAGCAGGTCCTGCCCCTTGGTCGGCGTGATCGAGCCGACGCACAGCAGCCGGCCGCCCGCCTCGTCCCCGGGCACGAGCGGGGCGGGTTCCACGCCGGGCGGGGCCACGTGGACCCGGTCGGCGGCGAGCCCGTGCACCGCCACGAGCCGGCGGGCCGCCCACGGGCTGGTCGCCACGACAGTGGTCGCGAGGTGCAGGGTGGCGCGCTCGCGGGCCGCGCGGTCGGCGGCGACGGCGGGCGGGAGCCCCACCTCGTCGCCGAGCGGGAGGTGGACGAGCACGACCAGCCTCAGCCGACCCGCGTGCGGGGCGAGCACGTCCGGCACCGCGCAGGCGACGAGCCCGTCGAGCAGCACGACGGCGCCGTCCGGGACGGTGGCGAGCCGCCGGCGCAGCTCCGCGCGGTCCGCTGCGTCCGGCTCGGGCCACGCCCCGGCGACGGCGATCTCCTCCACCGAGCGGCCGGTGGCCGGCAGGGCCCGGCAGACCCGGCGGTCGTAGGCGTTGCCCCCGCTGGGCCGCGCGGGGTCGTCGATGTCGGCGGGGACGACCACGTGCACCGTCCTCGCAGTCGCGGAGGCCGTCACAGGGACAGCTCGTAGCTGGCCCACGCCACGTGCGACTCGTGCAGCGTCACCACGATCGACGAGATCCCGCGCGCGTTCTCACCGAGCGCACCCCCGTGCAGCCGGTCCGCGAGGCGGTCGGCCACCACCTTCGCCAGGAACTCGGTGGAGGTGTTGACGCCCTCGAAGGCCGGCTCGTCGTCGAGGTTGCGGAAGTTGAGCTCGCCCAGGACCTCGCCGAGCTGCTGGGTGGCCAGCCCGATGTCGACCACGATGCCGTCCTCGTCGAGCTCGGGGCGGCGGAACGTCGCGTCCACCAGGAACGTGGCGCCGTGCAGGCGCTGGGCCGGACCGAACACGGCGCCCCGGAAGCTGTGGGCGACCATCATGTGATCCCGGACGGTGATGCTGAACACTTTCGCTCCCTCGCCGCGCGCCTTGATCTCGTTCCTACCCCCACACGGCCGGCCGACGCCGGAAGTTCACCGCGATCCGCGAAACGCCCCTGGAGGTCAGGCGCGAGCTCGACGCGGAAAGGTGACGCCATGGTGTTCAAGAAGCTGATGCAGGCGTTGGGGGTCGGCGGCCCCGAGGTCGAGACCGTGCTGCACGATCCCAACACGGTGCCGGGCGGCGTCGTCACCGGGGAGGTCACCCTCCAGGGCGGCACCCACGACTCCCAGCTCAGGGGCGTGTTCCTCGCCCTTCGGACGCGCGTCGAGGTCGAGTCGGGCGACAACGAGCACAGCACCGACCTCGAGTACGCGAAGCTCCCGATCACCGGCGCCTTCTCGCTGGACAGCGGAACGCGACGCACGATCCCGTTCCGGTTCCACCTCCCGTGGGAGGCGCCGCTGACCCACTTCTACGGACAACCGCTGCACGGCACCACCGTGGGGCTCGCCACCGAGGTGGAGATCGCGGGCGCGGTGGACGCCACCGACCTGGACCCCGTCGCCGTGCACCCGCTGCCCGCGCAGGAGCGCATCCTGTCCGCCCTCGCCGGCCTGGGTTTCCGGTTCCGCAAGGCCGACTGCGAGAAGGGCCGCATCCACGGCGTGAACCAGGAGCTGCCCTTCTACCAGGAGATCGAGTTCTCGCCGCCGTCGCGGTACGCAGGCGGCATCACCCAGCTCGAGGTGACGTTCGTGTCCCACCCGCAGTCCATGGAGGTCGTGCTGGAGCTCGACAAGCGGGGCGGCTTCTTCACCGAGGGCCACGACTCGTTCAGCCGGTTCACCGTGGACTACGCCACCGTCGACCGCACGGACTGGCAGCAGGAGCTCGACGGCTACCTCCAGCACGCCTCCCGCCGCCGCGGCTTCTTCTGAACTGCCCCGTGAGTGGATACGAGTGCTGGAGCACTCGTACCCACTCACGGCTCGGCTGGGGCCTCGTCGTAGCGCAGGCGCAGGCAGAGGGCCGAGAGTGTGCCGTCGGCCAGGCGGGGCATCAGCGCGGGCAGCTCCTCGAACGGGTGCTCGGCCGTGACCAGCGCGTCGAACCGCGGATCGGCGAGCAGGCGCAGCGCGACCTCCATGCGCCCGGCGTAGCCGCGGCGCGTCCGGCGCGGGGAGACGGTGCCGACCTGGCTGCTGCGGATCGTCAGCCGCTTGGCGTGGAACGCCTCGCCGAGCGGCGCGAGCACCGGCCGGTCGCCGTACCAGGACAGCTCGACGACCTCCCCCTCCGCGGCCAGCAGCTCCAGTGACCGCCGCAGCCCCGCCTCGGTGGCGCTGGCGTGCACGACGAGGTCGCAGTCGTCGGCGGCCGCGTCCGGGGTCGCGAACCCGACGCCGAGCGCGGCGGCCACGTCGGCCCGGGCCGGGTCGGCGTCCACCAGCTCCACGCGGGCGCCGGGGACGCCGGCGAGCAGCGCAGCGACACAGCATCCGACCATCCCACCGCCGACCACGGCGATCCGGTCGCCGACGAGCGGCGCGGCGTCCCACAGCGCGTTCACCGCCGTCTCCACGGTGCCCGCCAGCACGGCGCGGGCCGCCGGCACGCCGTCCGGCACCGGCGTCACGGCGGTGGCCGGCACGACGAACCGGGTCTGGTGGGGGTACAGGCAGAAGACCGTCTTCCCGACGAGATCGGGTGGTCCGTGTTCCACCAGGCCGACGGCGAGGTACCCGTACTTCACCGGAGCTGGGAACTCCCCCTCCTGGAACGGGGCCCGCATCGCGGCGTGCTGGCTCCGTGGCACGCCGCCGCGGAATACGAGGGTCTCGGTGCCGCGACTCACCCCGGAGTACAGCGTGCGGACGACCACGTCCGCCGGGCCGGGTTCGGGCAGCTCTGCTGCCCGGATCTCGCCCTCCCCCGGGCCACGGAGCCAGAACGCGCGGGCTGTGTGACCCATCTTTTTCCTTCCCGAGGTGAACCGCCGCGCTCGCGCGGACGTGATGCGGAGGTGGAACGCGGAGTGGTCACCAGCACCTGCACAGTAGTGAAGGGGGGCCCGGAGCAGGCGGCAGCCGCCAGCGCGCAGCTGCTGATCCTGGCCGGGCTGACCGCCGCGTTCGGGCTCGGACCGCTCGGTGTGCTGGTCGGAGTGGTGTACGCGGTGGGCCTGCTGGGGCTGTTGTCCGCCGCGATGCACCGCGCCGGGCGGTCCGTGCTCGGCCCCGCCGACCTCGTGACGCTCGCGAGGGCGCTGCTCGTCGGCGGGGTCACCGCAATCGTCGCCGAGGGCCTGCTCACCGGGTGGACGGCGCACGGAGCGCTGGTCGCCATCGCCTCGGTGGCGCTGGCGCTCGACGCCGTCGACGGGAAGGTGGCGCGCCGCACGGGCACGGCGTCACCGGTGGGTGCCCGGTTCGACATGGAGGTCGACGCGTTCCTCGTCCTCGTCCTGAGCGTGCACGTCGCCGGGATCGTCGGGCCGTGGGTGCTCGCGATCGGCGGGATGCGGTACGCGTTCGTCGCGGCCGGCCGGCTGCTGCCGTGGCTGCGCGGGCCGGTGCCGCCGAGCTACGTCGCGAAGGCAGTGGCGGCCGTGCAGGGCGTGGTGCTCGTGGTCGCGGCGTCGCAGCTGCTGCCACCCCATCTCACCGTCGCGCTGGTGGCCGTCGCGCTCGCGATGCTGGTGTGGTCGTTCGCCCGCACGGTGTGGCAGCTGTGGCCGGCCGCGCGGGTGCCCTCCGCCGGCTGAGGCGGCGTCAGGGGAGCGCCTCGATCCGTTCCATGTGCTCCTCCCCCCACTCGCCGAGCGGCGCCATCGCTGTGTTGAGCGAGTGGCCGAACCCGGTGAGCGAGTACTCCACCTTCGGCGGAACCTGGTGGTAGACCTCGCAGTGTACGAGGCCGCTCGCCTCCATCTCCCGTAGCTGCAGGATCAGCATGCGTTCGCTGATCCCCGGCACGGCGCGGCGCAGCTCCCCGAACCGCACCGGCCCGTCCTGCAGCGCGAAGAGGATCAGGCCCTTCCACTTGCCGCCCATGACGGCGATGGCGGCGTCGAGCCCGCACGTGTACTTCCCCACCGGCCACCTCGTCCGAACAAAATGTCAGTACCCAACAGAATTGTAGGTACTTGATCATTCGTAAGTGAAGGCCGAGCATCTGCCTCGTGACCGAAGACGTGACGATCATCGGGCTGGGCTCGATGGGCCGGGCGCTCGCCGGAGCGTTCCTGCAGGCCGGACACCGCACGACGGTGTGGAACCGCACCCCGGAGAAGGCCGCCCCGCTCGCGGCGCGGGGCGCGGTGCTCGCGCCCACCGTCCACGCCGCCGTGGCCGCGAGCCCGCTCGTGATCACCTGCCTCACCGGGTTCGGCGAGACCCGCAACGCACTGGAGCCGGCCACCGGCGCACTGGCGGGGCGCACGCTCGTGACGCTCAACAGCGGTGCGCCCGCGGAGGCCCGCGAGACGGCGGCGTGGGCAACCGGCCACGGCGCCCGGTTCCTGGGCGGCGCGATCAAGAACGTGCCGTCCGCCGTGGGAGCGCCGGACACCCTCCTGTACTACGGCGGCGACCGTGCCGCGTTCGACGAGCACGAGGCCACGCTGCGGGTGCTCGGCGGTGACACGGTCCACCTCGGCGACGATGCCGACCTGGCCGCGCTCTACGAGATGGCCGTCGGCTCCACGCTGCTGCCCGCGCTCGTGGGGTTCTTCCAGGGCGCTGCCGCCGTGCAGTCCCGCGGGCTCGCGGCGAGCACGCTCGTGCCGTTCACGGTCAAGTGGCTGGAGATGATCGGCTCGATCCTCCCGGCGTTCGCGCGCGAGATCGACGCCGGCGACTACGCCGACGGTCAGTCCTCGGTCGGCCTGTTCCTCGCCTCGGAGTCCTGGGACCTGGAGTTCGGCCGGGAGACCGGCGTCGACGTCTCCTGGGCGGCCCCGCTGTACGAGCTGGTGCGGCGCGCGGCCGACGCCGGGCACGCCGACCACAGCATCTCGGCCCTCACCGAGGTGCTCCGGCGGTAGTCCGCGTCCCCCGATCGCGAACTGCGTGGGACCCACCGGTCCGTGATCGGTACCGTCGAGAGGCCCGAACGACAGGAGCCTCGATGACCGGCGCATCCACCGGCCGCCCGGATGCCGAACCGACCGAACCGACCGAACCGACCGCAGAGCGGACCGCCGCGGCGGCCGGCGCCTCCCTCGTGATCTGGCTGCTGGTCGGCTCCGCGTTCGTCATGATCCTCAACGAGACGATCATGAGCGTCGCCCTTCCCGCTCTGATCGCCGACCTGCACATCACGGTCAGCACCGCGCAGTGGCTCACCAGCGGCTTCCTGCTGACGATGGCCGTGGTCATCCCGATCACCGGGTTCCTGCTGCAGCGGTTCCCGCCCCGGCGGGTCTACCTCGCGTCGATGCTGCTGTTCAGCGCGGGCACGCTGGTCAGCGCGCTCGCACCCGGCTTCCCGATGCTGCTCGCCGGCCGGATCGTGCAGGCCACCGGCACCGCCGTGATGGTCCCGCTGCTCATGACCACCGTGCTGCGCCTGGTGCCCGCCGAGCGCAGGGGCGCCACGATGGGCACGATCACGATCGTGATCGCCGTCGCGCCCGCGGTGGGCCCGACGCTCTCCGGCCTGATCCTCAGCACGCTGGGCTGGCGGTTCATGTTCTGGATCGTGCTGCCGATCGCCCTGATCGCCCTCGCAGCCGGCGCCAGGTGGCTGCAGGTGGCGGCCGAGGTGCGCCCGGTCCCCCTCGACCTCGGGTCGGTCGCGCTGTCGGCCCTCGGGTTCGGTGGCCTCGTGTTCGGGCTGACCGGGGTGGGCGAGTCGGCCCGCGGGCACGCGCTGGTCACGCCCTGGATCCCGACCGTGGTCGGCCTCGTGGCACTTGCGTTGTTCGTGGCCCGCCAGCTGCGCCTGCAGCGCGACGGCAACGCGCTGCTGGACCTGCGGCCACTCGGGCACCGGCCGTTCGTCATCTCGATGGTGCTCGTCGTGCTCAGCATGATGTCGCTCTTCGGCGTCCTGATCCTGCTGCCGCTCTACCTGCAGGACGTGCTGCACGTCAGCGCGTTCGTCACGGGGCTGGCGGTGCTGCCCGGCGGGCTCGCGATGGGGCTGCTGGGTCCCGTGGTCGGACGCCTCTACGACCGGCTGGGCGCACGGACGCTCGTCATCCCGGGGGCGGCGGTGCTGACGGTCGCCCTCTGGGCGTTCACCACGCTCCGCGCGGGCTCGCCGCTGTGGACGATCATCGCGTTCCACGTCGTGCTCGTGCTCGGGATCTCGCTGATGCTCACCCCGCTCATGACCGACGCGCTCGGCCGGCTGCCCGGGCACCTCGACTCCCACGGCAGCGCGATCATGGCGACCCTCCAGCAGGTGGCGGGTGCGGCCGGCACCGCTCTGTTCATCACCGTCATGGCGGTGGCGTCGACGGAGGGCACGATGGGCACGGACGTGGCGGGCGCGCGGGCCGCGTTCATGGTGGCGGCGGTCATCGCGACGGTGGCCCTCCCACTGACCTTCCTCGTCGGGGGGCGCAAGGAGACAGCGGCGGCCTAGCGCCCCGGCTCGAACGTCCCGGCCGGTGGGAGGGGTGAGGCGGCCGCGGCGGCGTCGTGCACGGGACGGGCGCCGCCTCGGAACCTGTCGAGCTCCGGCCCGTGCAGCAGCCGGCCGGAGGACCGGTCGCCCGCGGCGCGGGCCGTGAGGAGGTCGACCGGCAGTGGGTTGCGGCTCCCGACGAGGAGCAGGTTCCCGAACCTGCGCCCGCGCAGCACCGCCGGGTCGGCGACGAGGCAGGTGTGCGGGAACACCGCCTGCAGCGTGGCCACCTGGCCGCGGGCGAATGCGAGCGCGCCGCCGTCGGTGAGGTTGGCCGCGTACGTCGCCGTCGGTGCCAGCACCTCCGCGACGGCCTCCAGGAACTCGGTGGAGACGAGGTGCGCCGGCGTGCGGGCACCGGCGAACACGTCCAGGACGACGAGGTCGAACGCGTCGCGCAGCCGGCCGACGACCTCCCGCGCGTCGCCGGTGCGCACCCGCACCCGCCACGAGCGGTCGAGGGGCAGCTCCCGGCGCACGAGCTCCACCAGCGCCCCGTCCAGCTCGACGACCTGCTGACCCGACCGCGGCCGGGTGGCCGCCACGTAGCGGGCGAGCGTGAACGCGCCGCCGCCCATGTGCAGCACGCGCATCGGCCGCCTCGGCGGTGCCGCGAGGTCGACGACGTGCCCGAGCCTGCGGACGTAGTCGAACTCCAGGTGCGTCGGGTCGTCCAGGTCCACGTGCGACTGCGGCGTGCCGTCGAGCAGCAGCGTCCAGCCGCGCCTGCGCTCCGGGTCGGGGCGCAGCTCGGCAGCGCCGCTGTCCACCTGCGCCCGCACGCCCCGATCGTTCCCCCGCCGGCCCGCCACGGGGTCAGTATCGGCGGCGCACCCGGCGACCGTCGGGGTGGAACCGCCTGCGCAGGGAGAAGGCCCGCGGGGTGGGGCCGTACGTGCGCAGGTGCCGCAGCCTCCGGAGCGCCTCGTCCACGGTGGGAGTGGTCCCCGCCGGCACCCACCACAGCGCCGTCGACGGTTGCGGCGTGGCCGCGAACCAGCGGGTCTTCCGCTTGAGGAAGCCGGCGTGGGGGCTCCGGTAGGTGAACTCGTGCAGTGCGTCGTAGTCGCGCCAGACCGTCAGGTTGACGAAGACCGGGCCGCCCTCGGCGGGCTGCACGCACACGCCGTGGCCGCCGTCGACGTGCAGCTGCCAGACGAAGCCCGGGCTCGTGTGGGCGAGCCGGTGGATCGGGCCGACCCCCGCCACGAACTCGCGCATCGCCGGGTCGTCCATCGGAGCACGCAGCCGCGCCACGTTGACCTGGGCGAGCTGGTGCACCGCCACCAGGGTAGGCGCTACCCCGACGCGAGGACGGCCACGACCGGGTGGGCACCGAACAGGCTGACCGGGAGCACTCGCTCCACCACCAGCCCGGCCGGCGCGCACGGCTCCGGCAGCAGCGCCACGACCCTCCCTGCGGGCGCGAGCACCCGGCGGACCTCCCGCCACAGCCGGTCCGGACCGCCCGCGAGGCACCCGCGCGGCCGCACCTGGCGCGCCCACGGCGGGTTCACCACCACCCGGTCGACGGCTCCGTCGGCCAGCGGCAGCGCGCCCGCGTCGGCCAGCGCCCAGATGACGCCGGCGCCGCGCCCGTTCGCGACGGAAGCGGCAAGGGCGGCCGGGTCCGCGTCCGACCCGAGCACCCGGGCGGCGGTCCCGGCCAGCGCGGCCTCGACCGCGATCGTGCCGGCGCCGCAGCACGGGTCGAGCAGCACCTTCCCGGGGCCCGCGAGCCGCAGCATCGCGGCCGCGAGCGGCGGGTGCAGCGTGCCCGGCACCGACGCGGCCTTGTAGGACCTGCGGTGCAGCGGCCGCGCCGGGATGCGCAGCGCCACCGTCGCGCGGTCGTCGACAACGGTGACCCGCCAGCTCGACCCGCCTTCCGGCGGCCGGACCCCACCGCGCCGCGAGCGGTACGGCAGCCCGAGCCTGCGGGAGAGCACCGCGCCCGCGGCGTCCTCCAGGTCGTAGCGGTTGAAGGCGCGGCGACCGAGCACGGACGCCGACACGTCGATCGTCCCCGCCCCGGGCGGACCGCCGCAGCCTTCCCTGTCCCGCAGGACACGGTCCAGGTCGGCGGCGGCCACCGCGTACCGCAGCCGGTCCAGGCCGGCCCGCGCCCGGCCGATCCCGTCCGCCTCGGTGGCCACCACGAAGACGTCGTCGGCCGTGGTGAGACCCAGCACGGCCGGGTCGGCCCGCGCTGTGAAACGCACCTCGCGGTGCCCCACCGCCCGTACCGTGCCCAACCCGCCGACCTCATCGGCCAGCACTTCCTCGACACCCCGCACGCACCGCGCCACCAGGCGCGCCGCCGTCATCGAACGGCGGCACGACCGGGACGCGCAGCGGCGGGGCCGACGCGCAGAGCAGCGCGCGGCATCGATCCACCATCCCCACGTCGCGACCCGGGACGGCATGGCGCCGTCCCGCATCACCGGCGGCGGGGAGCCCCGGACGCCGCCGGTGGGTCAGCGACGTCGGAAGAACGTGAACACGGGGCGAAGCTAGATCATGCGCAGCGGCCGCGCACCCGGTTTGCGGGCCGATGGGGGAGGCGGTCCGACGTTGTCGGCGGCGTTCAGCCGGACGGTGGACAGGCCGCCCGGCGCCGTCACGCGCGGTTGGTGATCCCGCTGGAAGCCGTCTCGATCACCCATACTAATGTCACTCGCCCGAGTGATGCATACAGTATGGAAACGGGCAAATGGATCTTTCACGGCGAACCGTCCTCCTCGGCGTACCGGCGCTCGCCGCCACGGCGCTGATCACCCCGGCGGCAGCCGCCGCAGAGCCCCACCAGAGTCCGATCCACATCCGCTCCCGCGACGCCGTCACCGCGCGCGACCTGCCCGCACTCGAGGTCGACTACCCGCGGCAGGTCGACCTGCGGGTGCACTACGTGCGCAAGGACGAGAAGGACCCGGCCGGGTGCTCCGTGCGCGGCCACGAGGAGGTGGTGCAGGCCGACGTACCGGCGGGCGCGGCCGGCATCCGGCTCGGCGGCACCCGCTACGAGCTGGTGCAGTTCCACTTCCACACCCCCGCCGAGCACCAGCTCGACTGGAACCGCTTCCCCCTGGAACAGCACTGGGTGCACCGCGGCCCGAACGGGGAGACGCTCGTGATCGGCCTGTTCCTCGCCCCCGGCGGGACCGGCGGCACGGTGCAGGACGCGGTGCTCGGCGGCCTCCCCGAGGAGTGCGGCCCCGATCGCCAGGTCACCGGCGACCTCGTGGCCGCGCTCCCGCGAGACCTCTCGACGTTCCGCTACGAGGGTTCGCTGACCACCGACCCGTACAGCGAGCCCGTGTCGTGGCTCGTACTGGCGAGGCACGGGAAGGCGGCGGCCACGAACGCCAAGGCCTACCGGCGCCTGTTCCCGGAGGGCGACGCGCGCGAGCCGCAGCCCCTCAACGGCCGAGTGGTGCAGTACCGGCCCCAGTAGCCCGGGCGCAACCCCTGCAGCAGCGCCCAGCCGGTGTGAGGGCGATGCCGACACGTAGCCGTCACCCTCCCGGCTCACCCGCACACCGAGATCTGCGCTGACACACCGACTGGAGTCGGTGTGCGGCGGCAGAAGTCGGTGTGCGAGCCAACCCTGCGCAGGGCCGACCGACCACCGGTGCCCGCTCCCCCGAACGGGGCAGGAGGAGCGCCGCTCATCGCTCCGGGGCGCGCTCTCGTCCGATCCAACAGGCGGCTGACGTGCAACGATCTCGGAGGTTGCTTACGTTCCCTCTCGGATCAATGACGGCAAGGTCACGAAAAGGACACGGGACTCCCCACCCGCCGGCACCCCCCGAAGCCGGACGTCCTTACCGGGCCGTCGATCCGGAAGGCAGGTCGTGGCTCGGCATCGCTCCCCCCGGGGCCGAGGCGCGCACCAGCACCCGCTCGCGGTGGTCCCCCGCCGCCGACGAGCGAGTGCGAGCGCGCTCCGGTCCGTACCGACCCCGCTGAGGCGGGGTGCCGCCGCCGTCGCCGTAACCGGCAGCGCTTTCTCGCTGGTCGGCGGCGCAGCACCCGAACGTCCGGAAATCCGCCCCGACGCGGCCGTCGTGCCCGTCGTCCAGGCGAGCCCGGAGGACGACCCGGTCACCGAGGTCTTCGAGACGGCGGTCCAGCCGATCGACCCGGAGCCGGAGATCGCCGACGCCGCCGGGCTCGTGAAGGCCGCGCAGCTGGCGGAGCAGGAGATCGCGCGGGCGGCCGAGCAGGCCGCAGCCGAGGCCAAGGCCGCTGCGGAGCGCGCCGCGGCCGAGGCGGTGCGCGGACCGGTGGACTGCGGCATCAGCCTGGGCGGCCTCGGCGCCGTCAAGTCCAACGTGCGCACGGCGGCCCAGCAGCTCGGCTGCACCTTCGGCGAGCCGGCCATGCACGGCGTCGCAGGCCGCGCTGGTACGTCCGACCACCCCGGCGGCCTCGCCGTCGACTTCATGGTCGACCGGGCGACCGGCGACCGGCTCGCGGCCTGCGCGCTGGAGAACATGGGTCCCCTCGGCGTCAAGTACGTGATCTGGCGGCAGCGCATCAACTTCGGCGATGGCTGGAAGCCGATGGAGGACCGGGGCGGCGCCACCGCCAACCACTTCGACCACGTCCACATCTCGTTCCAGCGCGGCGCCGGCGGTGGCACGTTGCGCGGCTGCTGAGACACGCAGGGTGATGGGTGGTTTCGGTCCGTGACCGATCCGCTATCGTCTGCGCCGGACCGACACGCGGCTCGACTCCCCTGCGGGCAGATCTCCCAGTAGCCCGCACGGGTCGCGCGGTCCGGAAGGCAGGTCGTGTCTCGGCACCGCTCCCCCGGCGGCCGGAACGCGCACCAGCGGCCCGTCGTGAACGCGGCCGCGCTCCCCGGTGCGCAGGCCCCTCAGCCGGCGCGCCACCGCGCCCAGCGCGAGTCGGCCGTGCGCAACGGGATGGCCGCGGCCGCAGCAGCCGGCGGCGCCCTCGTCGTCACCGTCCCCGCGATGAGCGGCCCGGCGGTCGTCCCCGACGACACGTACGTGCGGTCCGTGGCCGCCGAGACCGACGACGTGCGGATGATCGCGAGCATCGTCCCGGTGAGCGCCACCCAGGAGCCGGAACCGCTCGAGGTCGACGTCGCCGGCCTGGTGAAGGGCGCAGGCCTGTACGAGGAGGCGCGCGCTCTCGAGGAACGGCGCGCGGCCGCGAACTGCGACGCCGACCTGAGCGACCTCGGCCCCGTCAAGCCGTGGGTCCGGGCCGCGGCCCGCTTCCTGTCCTGCATCTACGACGAGCGCGACCTGATCGGCGTGGCTGGGCGCAGCCGCCACTCCGACCACCCCACAGGGCTCGCGCTCGACCTCATGGTCCGGGGCGACAAGGGCGACCGGATCGCCAGGTGCGCCCTCGCCAACCAGGAGGAGCTCGGCGTCGAGTACGTGATCTGGAAGCAGCGGATCAACTACGGCGACGGCTGGGAGCGCATGCAGGACCGCGGTGGGATCACCGAGAACCACTACGACCACGTGCACATCTCGTTCAAGCGAGGAGCCGGGGGCGACGGCGCCCCGCTGGTCGAGCGCTGCAGCTGAGCCCCGGGAAGGTCAGGAAAGCCACTTTGCTGTCCTCCAGGGTCAGCAAAGTGGCTTTCCTGACCTTCGCCTACGCCCCGATCCTCCCCGGCTGCCCCGCCCGGCCAGTGCGCCAGATGTTCACCACGGACGGGCGCGGCTGGCTGCCGGGGCCGTCGGGCCAGACGCTCTTCGGTGCGTCGGGGCTGGCGTCGTCGAGGTCGCCGGGGTGTTGCGGCGAGATCAGCACGAAGTTCTCCGTGACGACCGGGCCGCAGCACTCGGCACCCACCGGCACGCTCGCGAAGAGGGTGGTCCGCCCGCGCGTCTCCCCCTCGAGCGAGACGCCGTAGAGGCCGTCGTTGATCTTCAGGGCCTCGCCGGAGTCGGTGGAGATCCAGAGGTTGCCGTATGGGTCGAAGGCGAGGTTGTCCGGTGACGTGATCGGGCTGACCTGGCTCTTGTCGAACCCGCCGAAGTAGGTGTTCGGGTCGTTCGGGTCGCCGCACACCAGCAGGATCGACCAGCCGAACGCCGTGGCGGTCGGGTCGTTCCCCTCCTCGATCAGCTCGATGACGTGCCCGTGCTTGTTGTCCACGCGCGGGTTCGCCTCGTCGGGGCCTGCCGTGCGCTTGGCGTCGGCCTTGCCGCGGTCGGAGTTGTTGGTGAGCGCCAGGTAGACGTTGCCGGTGCGCGGGTTGGCCTCGACGTCCTCGGGCCGGTCCATCTTGGTGGCACCGGCCTTGTCGGCGGCCTCCCGGGTGAAGACGTAGACCTCGGCTGCGGTCATGCCGTCGACGAAGGACCGGTCACCGGCTGCGAGGCGGATCCACTCGCCGCTCCCGTCGAACGTGCCGTCGGCGGGGAGCCTTCCGCTGCCGTCGATCTCCCCGGCGGGGCTCGACCCGCTGAACCGCGCGACGTAGAGCGTGCCGCGGCTGAGCAGCGTGCGGTTGTGCTCGCGGGCGGCCCGGGTCTGGCCCTCCATCATCGGCTCGTCGGAGACGTACTTGTAGACGTAGTCGAACCGCTCGTCGTCGCCCATGTACGCGACCACGCGACGGTCGGCGGCGAGCCGGATGGTGGCGCCCTCGTGCTTGATGCGGCCGAGCGCGGTGTGCTTGACGGGCGGGGCGGCCGGGTCGAGCGGGTCGACCTCGACCACCCAGCCGAAGCGGTTGACCTCGTTGGGCTCGCGCGTCACGTCGAAGCGGGGGTCGAACCGCTCCCACAGCCGTTCGGTCGCCTCCTTCGACACGCCGTACCGGGCGAGGCGGGCGGCCGCGACCGGCTCGGTGACCCCGGCCGCGTTGGCGAAGTACCCGTTGAAGTTCTCCTCGCCGGACAGGAACGTGCCCCACGGCGTGACGCCGCCCGAGCAGTTGTTGAACGTGCCGAGCACGCGGGTGCCGGTGGGGTCGCCGGACGTGCGCAGCCACTCCGACCCGGCGGCCGGCCCGTCGAGCACGAACTCCGATGCACCGGTGTAGCGGCGGTTGTACTGCGCTTCGGGAGTTTGGGGGTCCAGCACCGGCGTGATCCGCCCGGTGCCGCGGTCGCGCTCCACGACGACGACGGTCAGCCCGTGTGCCGCCAGGGCGATGCGGTACTGCTCCTCGGTGGGGTTGGCCGCGTCGTAGCCGCGGAACATGAGCGGCTCGATCGTGTACTCGTGGTTCGAGAACATCACGTACCGCTCGCCGGGGCCGGGCAGCGGCAGCAGCCCGCAGAAGTCGTTGTTGTAGCCGAACTGGGCGGCCTGCGCCTCCGCGGTCTGGTTGTCGAAGTCGAACGCGGGCGCGCCGGGCACGACCGGGTCGCCCCAGCGGATCACGACGTTGCTCTCGTAGCCGGGCGGCAGGGTGATCGCGTCGGCGGTGTTGGGCGCGACCGGCTCGAAGTCGAGCCCGCGCGGGGCGCTCGGCGCGGCGGCGGCGCCCTCGTTCTCGGCGCCGGGCGAGCACGCCGCGGTGGCGGTGGTGGCGCCCGCGGCGAGGGTCAGGACGGCGCCGGCTCGCAGCACTCCGCGACGGCTGAACGCTCGCGCCAGCATGTCGCCGAAGTACTCGTTGTCCGAGGTGTTGGGCTCGTCGTGGGCACACGCATTGGCGCAGCGGTAGCGGCAGGTGAGGCCCTGCCGGCCACCGTGGCTCTCGGTCAGCAACGGGAGCGCGATGCGGCCGGACGGGCGCGGCTGGGCCACGTCATCCTCCAGGGGGAGTTCGGGAACGCGCCGACCTTAGGCAGTCGGGGCGAGTGCGCGATGGCGGCCAGGTGGAGCAGAGGTGAACGGGCCGAACGGCGGCGGGAGGCGTTGCTCACCCTCGGCGAACACGGCCGCCGATAGCGAACACGGCGCCCCGCGGGCCCGCGTCCGGCCTAGCTTCGGGACACCGCCGACGAGAGGATGCCCGATGCAGATCCAGAACGCCGTGCACCACCCGCGGCCCCCCGTCCCGCCGTCCTACCCACCGGAGCCGCCGCGCCGGCCGGCACCGCCGCCCGCGCAGCCTCCGCCGCCGCTGGTGGGCGGACCCGTCCTCTACGCCGCAGCCCCGCCTGCCCCCGCGAGCGACCCGGTGCTGGACCGGCTGCTCGAGGAGCGGATCGTCTTCCTCGGCCGGGAGGTCGACGACGAGATCGCCAACCGGATCACCGCGCAGCTGCTCCTGCTCGCCGCGCAGGACCCCGGGCGCGACATCACGATGTACATCAACTCGCCGGGCGGCTCGGTCACGGCGGGCATGGCCGTCTACGACACGATGCGGCTGATCCGACCGGACGTCGCCACCTGGGCCGTCGGCTTCGCCGCGTCGATGGGCCAGTTCCTGCTCACCGCGGGCACCCCGGGCAAGCGGCACGCGCTGCCGCACGCGCGCATCCTGATGCACCAGCCGTCGGCCGGCATCGGCGGCCACGCCACCGACATCGCGATCCGGGCCGGGGTCTACGGGCAGATGAAGCGCGAGATCGCCGAGATCACCGCCCGGCACACGGGCCGGACCGTCGAGACGATCACCGCGGACTCCGACCGCGACCGCTGGTTCACCGCGGCAGAGGCGCAGGCGTACGGGCTGGTGGACCACGTCGTCACGGAGTGAGGGGGAAGGTGGCGAGCAGCGACGTACCTTCCCCGGGAGGGCTGATGATCCTGAACTCGCCACCGGCCGCCTCCACCCGGTCGACGAGCCCGATCAGGCCCGATCCCTGCCCGATCTGCGCCCCGCCGATGCCGTCGTCCCGCACGACGATCCGCGCGATCCCGTTGGTCGCGGCGACGTCGATGTCCACCACGGACGCCTGCGCGTGTTTCGCCGCGTTGGTGAGCGCCTCCGACACGACGTAGTAGGCGGGCACCTCGACCCGCTCCGGTAGGCGGTCCGGGACGTGCATGTTGAGCGTCGTGGGCACGGCGGAGCGGCGGGCGAGCGAGCGGAGCGCGTACGCGAGGCCGCCTTCGGACAGGATCGCCGGGTGCAGGCCCCGGGAGATCTCGCGGAGCTCTTCGAGCACCGCGGTCAGGCCGTCCACGATCCGCCCGATCTTCGCGGGCAGGTCGGGCGGGTCGGCGGGCGCCATCGACTCCGCCTCCCGCAGCGCGAGTGCCAGCGACACGAGCCCCTGCTGGACCCCGTCGTGCAGGTTCCGCTCGAGCCGTCGCCTTGCCTCGTCCGATGCGGCCACGACCCGCGCCCTCGACGCGGTGAGCTGCTCACGGGCGTCCGCGTTGGAGATCGCGATCGCGATCAGGTCCGCGAACTTGGCGATGCGATCCTCCGCGTCCACGGGTAGCGCGGCGGGGGGAACGGCCTCGGCGTCGGTCGACGGCTCGCTGCGCGGTGCCGTCATCGCGGACGCGACCCCCCACAGCCGGTCGCCGATGACGATCGGGGCCCCGACCGCCGAGAAGCCGGCGCTCGGTATGACGTCGGCGATCGGTCCGGAGGCGCCGCGGTAGCTGTCCATGCGGGCGGAGCGGCCCGTGCGGAACACCTTCGCGGCGACGCTCTCGCCCTCCAGCGGCCAGTTCGAGCCGACCGGCATCGGGATGTCGAAGCGGCCGGAGCTCGCGATGACCGTCGTCGTGTCGTCGGGCTCGAAACGCAGCACGAACCCGTTGTCGACGTGTGAGATCCGGGCGATCTCATCGGCGACGCGCCGGAAGATCCGGGCGGGCTTCTCACCCTTCGCGACGAGCGTGGCCACCCGCCGCAGCGCCGCCTGCTCGTCGGCCAGCCGTACGACCTCCGCCCTGGCGTGCGCGTTCGAGATCGACGTGGCGACGAGCTGGGCGAACTCGGCGATGCGCGACTCCGCGTCCGGCGGGGGCTCGGACGCGGGCCAGCCGGCGATCATCACGCCCCACAGCTGCCCCTCGACCTCGATCGGGCTCGCCGTCGCCGAGTGGAGCCCGCACCGGGCGACGTGGTCGGCGGTCGGCCCGCCGGCCGCGAGCGATCGGCTGTTCATGCGGGTGGCGCGGCGCTCGCGGAGGACGAAGCCTGCGAGCGCGTCCCGTTCGACCGTGACCCGGGTGCCGAGCACGATCCCCTCGCCGCGGACCTCCGGGGCGGTCCACCCGGCCACCGCCGTGGCGGTATCGGCCGCGTCGTACCGGAGCATCTGCGTCATGCCCGCCCGCAGGAGCCGCCCGACCTCCTCCGTGACGCTGGCGAGGACCTCCCCGGCCGCCGGCTGGCGGGCGACGAGGGTGGCCACCCGGCGCAGCGCCGCCTGCTCGTCCGCGAGCCGCTCGAGCTGCGCCTGGTGGTCGGTGAGGGTCGCGAGCAGGTGGGCGTTCTCGTTGCTCTGCCGCTGGCTCTCCTTGCGCAGCGCGCGCTCGTCGTCGATGTAGCGGCGCATGCGGAGGGTCATCGAGGTCACGCGGGCCATCGCGTGCAGGAGCCCGAGCTCGTCGGCGCTCAGGAAGCCCGGTCCGGACCGGGCCAGGACCATGCGCGCACCGGACGGGTGCTCCAGCGGCACGACGGCGGCCGCGCAGCACCCGGATCCGGGAACCGTGAGCTCGTCGCGCTGCCCCCTGGCCACGGCGGCGAGCTCGGCGAAGGGGACGGCGTCCTCCGGGTAGCCGATGGAGGCGACGGTGGCCCCCTGCCGCGACACCATCGCCACGACCTCCGCGTCCAGCGACTCCGCGACACGCTCGACCGCGCCTGCCGCGGCCGCGGCCTCCGTGGCGAACGACGACACCGCCGCGAGGAACTCGGCGAGCTTCTGGGCGGACCAGCCAGGGGGGACCGACATGTCAGGCGACCGACAGGACGACGAGCGTCTGGTTGTGGAAGCCGATCACCCCCTGTATGCGGGCGATCTCCCCGTAGGTGTAGAAGCCCGCCACCGGCGCACCACCCGAGCACTTCATGATCTCGTCGATCTCCACGCGGATCCCCTCGTGGCCGAGCACAGGACGTCTGCCGACGCATTCGAACGCGAGCACGCCGAGCGGAGGGTCGCCCCCGAGCGCCGCGACGGCGTCCTCGCAGGCGGCGTTACCGGCCCACCGGACCGACTCGGCGTCGCCCTCCATGAGCCAGACGAGTGCGGCCTGCGGTACCTCTGCGATGCACGCGAGCGAGCGGTCGGCGAAGTCGCCACCCGCGACGAACCGGATCTCCTCCTCGCCTTCGCGGTGGCCCAGCCCGAGCGGGTGCACTAGCGCGAGCCTGGAGAGCTCCTCCTGGCTGGTGCACGCCTCGTGCGCGCCGAGGCGCTCCAGGTACACGTCGAGCGCCGGCCGACCGTTGAGCTTGTGGACCCGGTTGCCGCCGCTCGCCGTGACGAGCATCGGCTCGCCGACCCGGCGCCACCCGTGGCGCACGCCGATCCCCAGCGGCGCGTCGGAGCCGATCGCGGCCCCGACCACCGAGTCGGTCAGCACCTGGTCACCGTGCAGCTGGAACGTCCGCTCCATCTGGGCAGCGCCGGCACACCCACCGACGAGCGGCACTCCCGCCCCGAGCACCCGGTACACACCGCGCAGGATCTCCCGCTGGTCGCCCGCGAGACCGTCGGTGAGGAGCAGCAGGACTCGGTGCGGCCGCTCGTCGAGCCCGCTGATGCACCTGGCCACGGTGGCGCCCGCCGCCCGTAGGTCGTGCGACGCGGGCGTCGCAGCTGCGGTGCGGACCGAGAAGCCGTCGCCGCCGAGGGCCATGACGACGACGCTCCGCTCGCCGCTGCCGTCCGGGGCGATCTCACCGGACGTCGAGCACCCGATCAGGGGAACGCCCCCGGAACGCTCGTTGATCTGCCGGAGGACGGTGGGCGGATCGAGGGCCTCGGAGCAGAAGACGATCAGGAGCTTCGCGTCGGCGTGGACGAGCGCGCCGTCCGCCGCTCGCGTTCCGGCATCCGGCTCGGTTCCCTCGGCCTGTCCGACTCCGAGCCACCGCTGTGTGCCCATAGCCACTCCGCTTAGAGGAACCCCCTCACGCTACTCCCGGACGCGATGCACCGCGCGAGCGACAGCGGCAGCAGGTGGCGCCGTCGCGGCGAACCCGCGGTGCCGCTAGCGTGACGCACTCGCCACCTTCTGCATCGATGGAGAGGTCACGAGCCATGCGCGTCGGCGTGCTCACCGGAGGCGGGGACTGCCCCGGACTCAACGCGGTCATCCGGGCGATCGTCCGCAAGGGCGTTCCGGAGTACGGGTACTCGTTCATCGGCTTCCGCGACGGCTGGCGCGGCCCGCTCGAGGCGCTGACCCGGCCGCTCGACATCCCCAGCGTCCGCGGCATCCTGCCCCGCGGCGGCACCATCCTAGGCTCGTCGCGCACCAACCCGTTCTCCGTGGACGGCGGCGTCGAGAAGATCCGCCGCAACCTGCAGAACCTCGGCGTCGACGCCCTCATCGCGATCGGCGGTGAGGACACCCTCGGCGTCGCCACCAAGCTGCACGAGATGGGCGTCAACGTCATCGGGGTGCCCAAGACGATCGACAACGACCTGTCGGGCACCGACTACACATTCGGCTTCGACACCGCGGTCAACATCGCGACCGAGGCCATCGACCGGCTGCACACCACCGCCGAGTCGCACCACCGCGCGCTGATCGTCGAGGTGATGGGCAGGCACGCCGGCTGGATCGCACTGCACTCCGGCATGGCCGGTGGCGCCAACGCGATCCTCATCCCCGAGGTCCGCTTCGACCTCGACCAGGTCTGCAAGTGGGTGGAGTCGCGGTTCCAGCTCGACTACGCGCCGATCATCGTCGTGTCCGAGGGCGCGAAGCCCAAGGACGGCGAGGAGGTGCTGCAGAGCGGCGAGAAGGACGCGTTCGGCCACGTCCGGCTCGGCGGCATCGGCGACTGGCTGGCCCACCAGATCGAGGAGCGCACCGGCAAGGAGGCGCGCACCACGGTGCTCGGGCACGTCCAGCGCGGCGGCACCCCCACCGCCCGCGACCGCTGGCTCGCCACCCGCTTCGGGCTGCACGCGATCGACGCCGTGCACGAGGGCAAGTGGGGGCAGATGACGGCGCTGCGCGGCACCGACATCGTCACCGTGCCGCTGTCGGAGGCCACCAAGGAGCTCAAGGTCGTCGACCCGGCCCTGTACGCCGAGGCCGAGGTCTTCTTCGGTTAGGACCCGATGCGGGGCGTGCGGACCGGGGTCGCGACCGCGAGGCGGGCCGCGACCTCGCGGGCCGCGGCGAAGCAGACGTCCTCGCGATGGCGCGGGCCGATGAGCTGCACGCCGAGCGGCTGCCCGTCGACCACGCCGGTGGGGACGGCCACGGCAGGCACGCCGGCACAGGTGGTGGCCGTGCAGAGCCGCATCCCGAGCATGGCCCGCAGCCCCTGGTCGGCGTCGAACGGGTCGACGTCGAACGGGCGCTCGGTGTAGACGGGCCCGAGAACCAGCGGATAGCGCTCGGCGAACGCGTCCCAGGCCCGCATCACCCCGAACCGGGTGGCCGTCGCGGCGAGGTAGCCCTCCAGCTCGGCCGGTGGCCGCTGCGCCATCGAGAGCTCCATGTGCCGCGCCGACTCCTCGGTGAGCAGGCGCCGGATCGACGGCCAGCGGAGCCCGAACTCCGCGGTGATCAGCGTCCCGTAGGCCATCAAGGCCTCGGCGATCTGCGGCGGGTCCGCCTCCACCACCTCGTAGCCCGCATCGGTGAGCGCCCCGGCCGCCCTCGCGAGCTCGGCACGGATCTGCGGGTCGACACCGAGCCCCGCCGGGTCGGTGCACAGCGCAACACGGCGGGCCGGCGGGGCGCAGGCGGCCCTCGGCACCGTGCGCGGATCGGCCGGGTCGGGCCCGGCGAGCGCGTCGAAGGCGAGCTCCAGGTCCTCGACCGTGCGCGCGATCGGCCCGTCGACCGGGAACAGCTGCGACGCCAGCGTCGGGTCCGCCCCTCCGACGCGGTGGTCCTGGGCGATGCCGCCGTAGCTCGGCTTGAGGGCCGCCACCCCGCAGAACATCGCGGGCAGCCGCACCGACCCGCCGGAGTCGTTGCCCAGACCCAGCGGGGCCATTCCCGCCGCGACCGCCGCGCCGTCCCCGCCGCTGCTGCCACCCGGCGTCCGGATGGCCCCCCACGGGTTGCGGGTCTCCCCGAACAGCTGGCTCACCGTGGTGTTCCCGGCCAGCGCCAGGTCCGGCATGTTGCTGTGCCCGATCGGGATCGCCCCCGCGGCGCGCAGCCGACGCACCGGAGGCGCGTCCGCAGGCGCCACCGCGTCACGGAAGCGCGGCACCCCGTGCGTCGTGGGGTGGCCGGCGACGTCGATGTTCTCCTTCACGGTGAACGGCACCCCGGCCAGCGGGCCGACGTGCTCCCCGGCCCGCACCCGGGCGTCGATCCGGTCGGCGTCGGCGAGCGCCTCCTCGAACCGGACGGTTACGGCGTTCACCGCGGGGTTCACCTCGTCGATGCGCGCGAGGCACCCCTCGACAACCTCGCGCGCCGTCGCCTCACCTGCGCCGACCGCCCGGCCGATCGCGGCCGCGCTCCATCCCCAAACCTCGTCCACACGAAGAGGATACAGAACCGTATCTGGATACGACTCTGTATTTTCAGTCGCGGGTCCAGAGGCGGTCCAGCAGCGCCACCGCGTCGACGACGACGTCGGCCGGCAGGCGGTCGGGCGCGAGCATCCGTTGGAGGAGCAACCCGTCCTCCAGCGCGTGCACGATCAACGCGAGCTGCTGCGGGTCGGCGGGCGGCTCGACCCCCCGAGCGCGGAACCGGGCGGCGATGGCGTGCGCGTGCGCGTCGCGGGCCATGTCCTCGCGCTCCGCCAGGGCGGGCCGCACCTCGGGGTGCCGCAACGCGTGCAGCAGCAGCTCGAGGCGCAGCGCCAGCCACTGCTCGAGGTGCTCGGCCCGCGCGCGGTTCCACTCCCGCAGCCGCTCGTCGCCGTCCTCACCCGCGGTCAGGGCGCGCATCTCTGCCAGCTCCCGCTCGGTGCGCCGCTGCAGCAACTCGCGGACCAGCTCGTGCTTGTCGGCGAAGTTGCCGTAGAAGGCACCCCTGGTGAAGCCGGCCCGCTCGGCGATCTGCTCAACCGACGTGCCGTTCACCCCGCGCTCCGCGAACAGCTGTGCGGCCGCCTCCAGCAGCAGGTCCCGGGTGCGGGCGCGGCTCTCCTCGCGGGTCAGGCGCTTGCTCGGCACCGCGTCACGATACGGCCTGCGCTCAGGCCGCGACCGGCATCGGCACCCGCTCCACCATGGCCGGGGTGCCGGGGCGCAGGCGCCGCACCAGGCCGGCCACCGAGCCGATCGCCGTGCCGATGCCGAGGCTCACGGTGAGGGCGACGAGCGGGTCGCTGGCGAACGCGGCGCCGCCGAGGAACCCCAGCATCGCGACGTACGCGGCCGACATGGTGGCCCCGAGCGCGCTGAAGCCCAAGTACCGGCGCCCCGGGAAGCGGCTCGCGCCCGCCGCCAGCGCCGCCACCGTGCGGCCGGCGGGGATGTAGCGGGCGGTCAGCAGGATGAGGCCGCCGCGGGTCGTCAGCATGCGCTCGGCCCGGGCGAACAGCTCGGCGCGCTGCGTGCCGGCCAGCAGTCTCGTGCGCACCGCGGCTCCGAACCCCCGGCCGATCAGGAAGGCGGCGCACTCGCCCACGAACGAGCCGAGCGCGGCCGCCGCGATCACGGCCATCAGGTTCTGGCCACCCGTGGCCGCACCCACTCCGGCCGCGATGATCAAGGCCTCGCTCGGCACCATCGGCAGCAGCGCGTCCACGACGGCGAGCCCGACGATGACGAGCAGCAACCACTGAGATGCCAACGCGCTGTCCAGCAGCAGCCGCAGTCCCTCGATCACAGCACCCAGGCTAGGAACGGCACGCCTGCGGCACATCGGTCGAAAGGTCGGCTCGACCCGCAATTCGTATCAGGGTCTACCCCGAGATCGACTCAGACGATTCCCTGGCGCGTCGCGGTGTAGACGATCTCGGTGCGCCGCCGGACGTCGAGCTTGTCGCGCAGGTTCCGCACGTGGAACTTGACGGTGGCCTCGCTGATCACGAGCCGCCTGCCGATCTCCCGGTTGGACATGCCGACCGCCAGCAGCCGCAGCACCTGGTTCTCGCGCTCGGTCAGCATCGCGCCGCCGAGCCCGCGCACGGGTGGGCGGTCCTCGTCGCGCAGCACGTCGGCGACCATGGAGCCCGCGGGGCCTCCGGTGTCGAACACGCTCTCGCCGCGCAGCAGCGTGTGCACGGCGCGGACGATGTCTGCGGTGTCGGCGCCCTTGCGGACGTAGCCGTGGACGCCGAGGCGCACGGTCCGCAGCATGAGGTCCCGGTCGCGGCAGCCGGTGAGGACGAGCACCCGCACCCCGCGGTGCCGTTCGAGCAGCATCCGGGCGAGCTCGACGCCTGCGGCGTCGCCGCGGCCGAGCGCGACGTCGAGGATGACGAGATCGGGTGGGCACCGGTCGGCGATCACGAGGGCGTCGCGCGGCGTGGCGGCCTCTCCGATCACGGTCACGTGCGGGTCGGGGGCGAACAGCTGGCGCAGCCCGAAGCGGACGATTGCCTCGTCGTCCACGACGAGGATGCGGGCGGTGCGCCGGGCGGTGGTGGTGGGGGCCGTGCGTGCCGTGTCGAGGACGGCGTGGTGGTCGAGCAGGGCGTCAGCAGTCATCGGGCTCCCTCCCTGGTGGTGGTCGGGCGGGATGAGGCTAGGCAGCGAGACGTTGCCTGCACGTTGCACGCGCAACGTCTGGCGCGCTTGCTGCCCGTGCCGCCCTGGGTGATGATGGCCAGGTCCTGGGGCGATGACGCTCGGAGTGCTGATGACCATCGATAGCGTGTTCGACCCATCGGCCCACGCGCACCTGATGCACCAGGTGTTCGAGGCCGTGCTCGCCGGTGACCGGGCACCCGTCGCGCCACGCACGCTCGTCTCCGAGTCGTGGCAACGCAGTCTGGCCGCCCACATCGACCCTGACAGGCGCACGCCCCCGGTGGTCGTCGGGGAGTCCGAGATCCCCCACCTGCGCACCGCCCACCCGCTGAACGCCGTGATGCCGCTGCTGCGCAGCACGCTGGTGAGCATCGCCGACGAGGCCATGCACGTCATGCTCGTCACCGACGCCGACGGCACCATCCTCTGGCGCGAGGGCGCCGCCTCGGTGCTCAACAAGGCCGACGAGGTCGGCCTGATACCGGGCACCCGATGGAGCGAGGACGCCATCGGCACCAACGCGATGGGCACCACGCTCGCCGTGGACGCGCCGGTCACGATCCACTCGGCAGAGCACCTCGTGCGCACCTACCACGCCTGGACCTGCGCAGCAGCGCCCGTGCACGACCCGGACACCGGCACGATCCTCGGTGCCATCGACATCAGCGGGCCGCTGCACACGGTGCACCCGGCGATGAAGCAGCTGGTGTCGGCCACCGCCCAGCTCGCCGAGCACCAGCTGCGCGTACGCCTCGCCATCGAGGACGAGCGGCTGCGCGTGCGCAACATGCCCCACCTCGCGACCCTCCGGGGGCAGGCAGGCGCGCTGCTCACGCCGACCGGCCGGATCGTCGCGGGCGAGCCGTACGGCGGGTGGCCGGAGCGCGTACCGGTGCACCCGGGCGTCGAACGGGTGGTCCTGGACGACGGCCGCGAGATGGTGGTGGAGCAGCTCGCCGAGGGCTACCTGCTGCGCGCGCCCCAGCGCAGCGCCCCCGCTCCGCGGCGCTCGGCGCTGTCGCTGCGCTTCACGGGCGAGGGCGCGCCGACGGCCGTCCTCGACGGCCGGTCCGTCCCGCTGACCCTGCGCCCCGCCGAGCTGCTCACCGCGCTCGCCCTGCACCCCGACGGTCTCACCGCCGAGCAGCTCGCGCTCCTGCTCTACGGCGAGGAGGGCAACCCCACCACGGTGCGCGGCGAGGTGCTGCGCCTGCGCGGGCTCATCGGCGCCGACGTGCTGCGCACCCGCCCCTACCGGCTGGCGGCCATCGTCGACACCGACTTCCAGGCCGCGCGCCGCGCGATCCGCGACCGCCGCCCGGCCGACGCACTGCGCGCCTGCGCGGGCCCGCTGCTCCCCCGGTCGGACGCCCCCGCGATCCGGGAGCTGCGCGCCGAGCTGGAGTTCGGGCTGCGCGGCATCGTCCTTGAGAGCGGCGACGTGGACCTGCTCGCCGAGTTCGCCGCCCACCCCCTCGGCCGCGACGACCTCGAGGTCCACGACCGCCTGCTGGCGCTGCTGCCGTCGTCGGACCCCCGGCGCGGGCCGATCTCGGCCCGGCGGCGCCACCTGCTCTTCTGATCCGCGCGGCGGCTGGGGGCTGCGCAGAGTCCCTTCCCTCTGCGACGACGGTGCCGAGCGCGCAACTAGCCGGCGAACGCCTTCCGGACGTCCGCGGGTGACGCCGCGACGGCCGCCGCGTCCGGCTCTGCCGCTGTCAGGCGGGGGACGTGGATCACGGCGTCGTAGGCGGCCAGGGGGTTCTGCTCGGAGTAGAGGCGGCCGAAGCGCTGGCGGCCGGCCGCCCGGACCCGCGCGGTGTCCGTGGGCGGGAGCCGGCGCAGATCGACCGCGAACGGGCCGTCGTGGCTCGCGGCCATCAGCGCGTCGAGGCTGTCGGGATCGGGCGGCCCCATCTCGGCGAACAGCGTGCCGGCGAAGAACTCCGGCGCGTCGGCGAGCGTCGGGCCGGTCCCCGCGGTCGTGCCGATGACCACGTAGTCCGAGCCGAGGCGGTCGGCGAGGTGCATGCCCATCGACGCCTCCGCCACCCCCGGCATCGTGCAGGGGCAGCGCTGGACGTGGCCGTTGTGCGCCGGCAGGACGACCCGGCCCTCCTCCCGGTCGACGATCCACTCGACGGTGTCGGCGATCGCCGTCTCGCGGTGCATCGCGAACTGCCCACCGCGGGCCATGGCGCGGAACTGCGCGTCGATCGTGACCGTGAGGTCCATCGTGCGGAGCGCACGCGCGTACGCCTCGGCGCCGGATCGCCGCAGGTACTCGAGGCGCCGGGCGATCAGCCGCGCCCGGAGATCGGCGAGCCCCGCCGTCAGCGCGTCCCTGCGCTCGCCGGGGAGGGCGGGGTAACCGGCCATCGCCGCGGGGATCCCGAACGGCGACCCGGCCGAGAAGGCGAGCGCCGTCTCCCGGACAGCGGGATCGGGCCTGAGCTCCGGGTCGGCCTCCGCGAGGTAGGCGGTCACGGCGTCGAGTCCCGGGAGCAGGGACACGTTCGACCCGCCCAGGTCGATCCCGTAGAAGCCGACCCCTCGGTCCCGCATCCACGCCAGCAGGTCGCGTATCTCCGTCCACAGCCCGCTCAGCGACGTCAGCCCGTTCGCCATGACGTGCCCGAGCTCGCCGTCGCCGCCGCGGACCCAGCCGTCGACCAGCCACCCCTCTGCGAACCCCGACTCCATCGCGACGGCACCGAACCCGTGCCGCTCGACGAGGTAGCGCGTCAGCCGGTGCCGGAGCTGGAGGTACTCGCGGGTGTAGTGCTCGCTCTCGCCGATCGCGACCACCTTCGCGTCGCCGATCAGCTCGTCGAGCCATCCCAGGTCGTCCAGGGGCGCTTCCGGCTCCAGCGTGGAGAGCGGGATCACCCCGTCGTCGCTCAGTTCATCCATCGAGATCTCCGTTTCCAATTTTGGGAACGGTACCAGATGTGGGATCGTCAGGCCGTGGACCTGCTCGACCTGCTCGTTCATCCGGTGCGGCTGAGGATCGTGTTCGCGATGTCCGGCGGGCAGACGCGCACGACGTCGGACCTGTGCACCCAGCTACCGGACGTCCCCAAGACCAGCGTGTACCGCCACGTGGGCGTGCTGGCCGATGCGGGCGTTCTGGAGGTCGCCGACGAGCAGCGCGTCCACGGCGCCGTCGAACGGCACTACCGGCTGCGCGGGGAGCGGGCGGCGATCGGCGCCGACGTGGCCGCTGCCATGTCCCTCGACGACCACCGCCGCGCCTTCGCCGCGGGCATGGCCGCCGTGCTCGCCGAGTTCAACGCCTACCTCGACCGCCCCGGCGCCGACCCCGTGGCCGACCAGGTCGGCTACCGGCAGGGCGTCCTGTGGCTCGGCCCCGACGAGCGCGCGAAGCTGATCGACGGGCTGCGCTCCCTGCTACGGGAGGTGGTGGACAACCAGCCCACGCCGGAGCGCAGCTCGCACCTGGTGACCGCGATCTTCTTCCCGGCTACTCCACCGTGACGCTCTTGGCCAGGTTGCGGGGCTTGTCCACGTCCCGGTCCAGCGCGACCGCGGCGTGGTAGGCGAGGACCTGCAGGGGGATCGACAGCAGGATCGGGTCCAGCTCCGGCTCGCCCTTCGGCACCACGATGGTGCGGTCGGCGAGGTCGGTCGGCAGCTCCCGGTGCGCCACCGCGATCACCGGGCCCTTGCGCGCCTTGATCTCCGAGAGCGTCGAGGTGTTCTTGTCGAGCAGGTCGTCGTCGGGGACGACCGCGACGGTCGGCATCTCCGGGCTGATCAGCGCCAGCGGGCCGTGCTTGAGCTCGGCCGACGGGTACGCCTCCGCGTGGACGTAGGAGATCTCCTTCAGCTTCTGCGCGCCCTCCCGCGCGACGGGCCAGCCGCGGCGGCGGCCGACGAACATCACGCTGTGACTCTTCGCGACCTCCTTGGCGACCTCCGCGATGCCGTCGGACTGCTCGAGGATCTGCGCGATCTGCGCTGGCAGCGCGTTCAGGCCCGCGATGATGCGACGCCCCTGCTCCGGCGCGAGGTCGCGGATCCGGCCGAGGTGCAGCGCGAGCAGCGCGAACGCCGTGACCGTCGACGTGAACGACTTCGTGGCGGCCACCGACATCTCGGGGCCGGCGTGGAGGTAGATGCCGCCGTCGACCTGGCGCGCGATCGTCGAGCCGACGACGTTCACGATCCCGATCACGCGGCCGCCCTTGCGCTGCAGCTCCTGCACCGCGGCGAGGGTGTCGATCGTCTCGCCGGACTGGCTGACCGCGACGTAGAGCGTGTCCGGCTCGACCACCGGGTTGCGGTAGCGGAACTCCGACGCAGGCTCGGCGCTCGCCGGGACGCGCGCGAGGTCCTCGATCAGCTGCGCACCGAGCTCGCCCGCGTAGCAGGCCGACCCGCAGCCGAGGATCTTCACCCGGCGGAACTCCCGCGCCTCGCGGACGGACATGTTGAGCCCGCCGAGGTGCGCGGTGGCGAAGCGCTCGTCGATGCGGCCCTTCAGTGCCCGCTCGATCGTGCGCGGCTGCTCCTGGATCTCCTTCACCAGGAAGTGCGCGTGGTCGCCGATCTCGGCGCCGACCACGTCCCAGTCGATCGTGGACGGGCTCTTGGCCACTGCGCGGTCGTCGAGGGTGTACGTGCGGTAGCCGTTCGCGGTGATCGTGGCCAGCTCGCCGTCGTCGAGGTAGACGACCTGGCGCGTGTAGCCGATCAGCGCCGCGACGTCCGACGCCACGAACATCTCCTTCTCCCCGACGCCGAGCAGCACCGGGCTGCCGTTGCGGGCGACGACGATCCGGTCCGGGTGCTCGGCGTCCAGGATCGCGAGGCCGTAGGCCCCGACCACCTGCCGCAGCGCCTGGCGGACGGCCTGCTCCAGGTCCTCGGCGCCTGCGGCGAAGGCGGCCGCCACGAGGTGCGCCACCGTCTCGGTGTCGGTCTGCGAGGTGAACTCGACCCCGTCGGCCGTGAGCTTCGCGCGCAGCTCGTCGGCGTTCTCGATGATGCCGTTGTGGACGACCGCGATGCGCCCGGCCGTGTCGGTCTGCGGGTGGGCGTTGGCCTCGCTCGGCTCACCGTGCGTGGCCCAGCGCGTGTGCCCGATGCCCGGCGCGCCCTTGAACCGCGGCGGCAGCTCGGCGGCCAGCTCGGCGACCCGCCCGCTCACCTTGCGGATCTTGAGCCCGCTCCGGCCGCGCAGCGCGAGACCGGCGCTGTCGTACCCGCGGTACTCCAGGCGCCCCAGCCCCTCGAGGAGGATCGGGGCGGCGTCCTGGGGTCCGACGTATCCGACGATGCCGCACATGGAAGTCCCTTCACGTTCACCCGTAGACGATGCGCCGCAGCTGCCGCGCCGACAGCGGCGGCGGGGCCACCCGCCGCGTCGCCAGCTCCGCGCTCAGCGCCGCGAATATCTGCTCGTTCGTGAGCCCGCGGCGTTTCAGCTCCGCGTGCCTGCGCCGGACGTAGTCCGGCAACTGTTCGGAGAAGTAGACGAGGACCTCGGCCACCACACGTGCCGCCTCCCCCGAGTCGAGGGGGGTGCTGCGGACCAGGTGCGCGATGAGATCGTCGTACGGTCCGGCGGGCACGGGAAGAGATGGTGCCCGACCAGGACGCCGAACCACAAATTTCCTGCCCGGAATCGGGCAGGATTCGGCTCTGCTTACGCAGCGGGCTCCATCTCGCCCGCCTCCCACAGCCGCGCGTAGTGGCCGCCCGCCCCGAGCAGCTCGGCGTGCGAACCCACCTCGACGATCCGGCCGCCGTCGAGCACCACGATCCGGTCGGCCCGCGCAGCAGTGCCGAGCCGGTGGGCCACGACGAACGCCGTGCGGCGGGAGGTGACGCGGTCGCCCGCGGCGTGCACCGCGGCCTCGGTGGCCGGGTCGAGGGCGGCCGTGGCCTCGTCGAGGAGCAGCAGGTCGGGGTCGGCGAGCTCGGCGCGGGCCAGAGCGATGAGCTGCCGCTGCCCCGCCGACAGCCCCTGCCCCCGCTCCCCGACCGGGTGCCGGAACCCGCCGGGCAGCGCGCGCACGAGGTCGAGCGCGCCGACGGCCCGCGCGGCCGCCTCGATCTGCGCCGGGCTCGCGTCGGGACGGGCGTAGGCGATGTTGGCGGCGACGTCGCCGGTGAACAGGTGCGGTTCCTGCGGCACGATGCCCAGCCGCTGCCGGAACGCGGCGAGGGGATACCGCCGCACGTCCACGCCGTCGACGAGCACCGCGCCGGTGCCGGTGTCGTAGAACCGGGCGAGGAGCTTGACCACCGTGGACTTGCCCGCACCGGTGGCCCCGACGAGCGCGACCGTCTCGCCGGGCGCGACCCGCAGCGAGACGCCGTCGAGCGCGGGCGCCCCCGCGCCGGCGTAGCTGAAGCCGACGTCGCGCAGCTCGACCTCGCCCCGGAACCGCTCGGGCACCGGGACGGGGTCGCCCGCCGGCTCCGGCGGCACCGACGTGGGCGTGCGCAGCAGCTCGCCGATGCGCGACAGCCCGATGCGGGCCTGCTGGTAGCCGTCGAAGACCTGCGACAGCTGCTGGACGGGCGCGAAGAACAGCCCCAGGTAGAGCAGGAACGCGGTGAGCACCCCCGGCGTGAGGTCGCCCCCGGCCACGCGCGCCGCGCCGACCCCGAGCACGGCGGCCGTCGCGATGTCCGAGAGCAGGGCGACGAACGGGAAGTAGGTGGCGATGTAGCGCTGCGCCCGCAGCCGGGAGCGCCGGTAGGCGGCGCTGCGCTCGGCGAACGTGATGGCGCTGCGCTCCTCGCGGACGTAGGCCTGCGCCACGCGCACCCCGGTGACGTTCTCCTGGAAGTCGGCGTTGACGAGGCTCACCCGCTCGCGGGCCTCGGCGTACGCCGCCGACGACACCCGGCGGAACACCACCGTGGCGACGGCGAGGACCGGCACCACCGCGAGCGCGACGAGCGCGAGCTGCGGGTCGGTGACCAGCAGTGCGCCCGCGACACCGCCGATCGTGAGCACGCTGACCACGGCCTGCGCGAGCCCGGTCTGCAGGAACGTCGACAGCGCGTCGACGTCGGTGGTCATCCGGGTCATGATCCGGCCGGAGAGCTCGCGCTCGAAGTAGTCGAGGCCCAGCCGCTGCAGGTGGGCGTAGCTGCGAACGCGCAGCAGGTAGAGCAGGGTCTCCCCGGCGCGCGCCGTGATGACGGTCTGCGCAGCGACCACGAGCCAGCCCACGACGACGAGCCCGAGCCCCAGCATCGAGGCCGTGACGAGGACGCTTGACGCCCCCGCCGTGATGCCGCCGTCGATCGCCAGGCGCGTGACGGCGGGCAGCGCGAGGCTGCCGAGGGCGTCGAGCGCGACCAGGGTGACCCCGAGCAGGAGCGGCGTGCGCACCGGTCGCAGCAGGCGGGTGAGCCGGAACGCGGGATCGGGGGCGGTGGGGTCCTCGCCCGGCACGCGGGGCACCTCGGTGGCCGGTGGCAGCGCCTCGACCGCCGCGAGCAGCTCCGGGGTGGGCGCCATGTCGCCCGCGGCGGTGCCCATCCCACCGCCGCCGTGGGAGCCCGTGCCGCTCGACCGGGCCGTCCCCGCGCTGGTCGACGTGGACGGCGCCGCCTCCGTGCCCTCGCTGCCCGGCTCGGGCCACAGCTGTGCCGTGCCCTCCGCCGAGTCCGACGTTCCGGCCCGGCGAGTGCCGCGTGCGGGCGCGTCGAGCAGCTCCCGGAACAGCGCGCAGCGCTCCATCAGCTCCGCCTCGGTGCCCACGTCGACGACGCGCCCTGCGTCGAGCACGGCGATCCGGTCGGCGAGGGCGAGGCTGGAGCGGCGGTGCGCGACGAGCAGGGTGGTGCGGCCGGCCGTGAGTGCGCGCAGCGTGTCGTGGATGGCGGCCTCGGTGGAGGTGTCGACGGCCGAGGTGGCGTCGTCCAGCACGAGCACGCGCGGGTCGGTGAGCACGGCCCTCGCCAGCGCGATCCGCTGGCGCTGCCCGCCCGACAGCGTGAGCCCGCGTTCGCCGACGAGCGTGTCGTAGCCGTCGGGAAGGGTCTCGACGAACGCGTCGACCTGTGCCGCGCGCGCCGCCGCCCGCACCTCATCGTCACTCGCGTCCGGGCAGCCGTACGCGATGTTGGCGCGGATGGTGTCGGAGAACAGGAACGCCTCCTCGAACACCACGCCGAGCTCGCGCCGCAGGTCGGCGAGCCGCAGCTGCGGGAGCGGCACCCCGCCGAGGCGCAGCTCGCCCCGCTGGGGGTCGTAGAAGCGCGGCAGGAGCAGCGCGATGGTGGACTTGCCCGAACCCGCCGTGCCGACCACGGCCAGCGTCTCGCCCGGCTCCACGTGCAGCGTGACCCCGTCGAGCACCGGGTCGCGGCGCGAGTAGCCGAACGTGACGTCGTGCAGATCCACCGACAGCGGACCCCCGGGGAGGGTGGCCGGGGAGGCCGGGTCGACGACGTCGGGCTGGGAGTCGATCAGGTCGTGCACGCGCTCCACACCCGCGCGGGCGAGCTGGGCGCTCACCACCACGGAGCCGAGCAGGCGCGCAGGCCCGACCAGCTGGGCGACGTAGGTGGAGAACGCGAGGAAGGTGCCGAGGCTGATCGAACCCTGCAGCGCGAGCCAGCCGCCCAGCGCGATGACGCCGACCTGCCCGAGCGTGGGCAGGGCGAGCAGCGTGGGGTAGAGCCGGGCCGTGAGCCGCGCGGCGCGCATCCGCTCGGCGAAGAGCCGGGAGGCCCGGCGCTCGAGCGAGGCCGTCTCACGGGCCTCCTGCCCGAAGCCCTTGACCACCCGCACGCCGGTGACGGTCTCCTCCACGTGCTGGGCGATGTCGGCGGCCCGTTGCTGCGCCGACCAGGTGGCCGGGAACAGCTTCGCCCTGGTGCGCAGCGCGATCCAGCACACGGTGGGCACCACTACCAGCGCCACGACCGTGAGCAGCGGGGAGAGCCACAACATGGCCGCCACCGACGCGACGACGAGCACCACCGCGCCGAGCGCGAGCGGGGCCATCGACAGCAGCGTCTGGACCAGCTGGAGATCCGTGATCGACCGCGACACGACCTGCCCGGTGCGCAGCGTGTCCTGGCGCTCGCCGTCGAGGCGCTGCATCGCGGCGAACACCTGCCGCCGGAGGTCGTGCTGCACGTCGAGGGCGAGCCGGCCCGCGAGGTAGCGCCGCACGAACGCCGCGCCGAAGCGCACCAGCGCGAGCGCGACCACCGCCGCGACGACCGGGACGAGCACGGCCGTCGACCCCGCGACGGCGTCGTCGACGGCGACGCGGGTGAGCAGCGGCCCCACCGCCTCCAGGCTGACCCCGAACACCGACGCCCCGAGCGCGCCCACCGCGACGGCCCGGTGCCGGAGGCAGGCGCGGACGAGACGGCGGATCCAACCGGGGGAGCGAGCATCGGGCACGTCTCCACGGTAAGCCGCGACTCCGACGGTCGGCCTTCCCAGGATCCCGGCGTCACACCCGCACGGGCCGGGCTCCCGCCGACGATCACGAATCGGTGACCGTTCGGCGGGACCCGGAACACCGCGGTCGATCGTTCGCGCTGCACCGAGCACCTCGTACGATGCTGGCCGCCCGGTCGACGCGTCCGGAAACCGACAGGAGACCCCCGGTGCACTCCAAGATCATCGCAGTGGCCACCGCGCTACTGGCCGCCCTCAGCGTCGCCGGCTGCGGCGGCGGATCCGACGCCGACACCCTTCGCGTCGGCACCGAGGGCACGTACAGCCCGTTCAGCTTCCAGGGCCCTGACGGCGAGCTCACCGGGTACGACGTCGAGGTCGTGCAGGCCGTCGGAGCGAAGCTCGGCAAGCAGGTCGAGTTCGTGCAGACGCCGTGGGACGCGATCTTCGCCGGGCTGGAGGCCGAGCGCTTCGACCTGGTCGCCAACCAGGTGACGATCAACGACGAGCGCAAGGCCAAGTACGACCTGTCGGAGCCCTACACGGTCTCCGAGGGCGTGATCGTCACCCGCGCCGACAACACCGACATCACCAGCCTGGCCGACCTGCGGGGCAGGACCACCGCGCAGTCCGCCACCAGCAACTGGGCCACCGTCGCGCGCGACGCGGGCGCCAACGTGGAGGCGGTCGAGGGCTTCGTGCAGGCCGTCCAGCTGCTGAAGGACGGCCGGGTGGACGCCACGGTCAACGACTCGCTCGCGGTGGCCGAGTACCAGAAGGTGCAGGGCGACGCCGCCGTGAAGATCGCCGGGACGACCGGCGACACGAGTGAGCAGGCGTTCGCTGCACGCAAGGACAGCGGCCTGATCGCCGACGTGAACCGGGCGCTCGGCGAGCTGCGCGCTGACGGCACGCTGAAGCAGATCTCGGACAAGTACTTCGGCACCGACGTCAGCGGCGCCTAGTGGACCCAGGTACCTGGGACCTGATCTGGCGCAACCTGTGGCCGATGCTGGTGGCCACCGTCACGCAGACCCTGCCCCTGACGGCCATCAGCTTCGTGGTCGGCCTGGTGCTGGCACTGTTCGTCGCGCTGGCCCGGATCTCCAAGATCCGGCCGCTCTCGATGCTGGCGCGCGGCTACATCTCGGTCATCCGCGGCACGCCGCTGCTGGTCCAGCTGTTCATCGTGTTCTACGCGCTGCCGCAGCTGAACATCGTGATCGACCCGTTCCCGGCCGCGGTGATCGCCTTCAGCCTCAACGTCGGCGGCTACGCGGCCGAGGTGGTCCGGGCAGCCATTCTGAGCATCCCGAAGGGGCAGTGGGAGGCGGCCCAGACGATCGGGATGGGCTACTCGAAGACGTTGCAACGGATCATCCTGCCGCAGGCGGCCCGCACCGCGGTGCCGCCGCTGTCCAACACGTTGATCTCCCTGGTCAAGGACACGTCGCTGGCCTCGACCATCCTGGTGACCGAGCTGCTTCGGGTCGCCCAGCTGGCCGCGGCGCCGACGTTCGACTTCTTCGCCCTGTACGGGGTGGCGGCGGTCTACTACTGGGTGATCTGCTTCGTCCTGTCCTTCGGGCAGATCCGGCTCGAGACGAGGCTGGAGAGGTACGTGGCCAGATGACCGGCTTGCTGACAGTCCGTGGCGTGGAGAAGTCGTTCGGCGACCTGCGGGTGCTGCGCGGCATCTCCTTCGACGTGCCGGCCGGCACGGTGACCGCGGTGATCGGGCCGTCCGGGTCGGGCAAGACCACCGTGCTGCGCACGTTGAACGCCCTCGACCAGGCCGACGCCGGGGTCATCACGATCGGCGACCTCTCGGTGGACTTCGCCGCCGAGGTCGACCGCGCCACCCTGACGCGGTTCCGGTTGCAGAGCGGCATGGTGTTCCAGAGCCACAACCTGTTCCCGCACATGACGGTCCTGCAGAACGTGATCGAGGGCCCGGTGGTCGTGCAGAAGCGGCCGCGGGACGAGGCAATCGCGGATGCCCGGGAACTGCTGGACCAGGTGGGGCTGGCCGAGAAGGCCGACCAGTACCCCTTCCAGCTGTCCGGCGGGCAGCAGCAACGGGTCGGCATCGCCAGGGCGCTCGCCCTGAAACCCAAGCTGATGCTGTTCGACGAGCCGACCTCCGCGCTGGATCCCGAGCTGGTCGGCGACGTGCTCCGCGTGATCAAGGATCTGGCGGCGGGCGGCTGGACGATGGTCGTGGTCACCCACGAGATCCGGTTCGCCCAGCAGGTGGCCGACCAGGTGCTGTTCCTCGACGGCGGCGTGGTGCTCGAGTCCGGCCCGCCCGCGCAGGTGCTGACCGACCCGCGTGAGCCCCGCACCCGGCAGTTCCTCGACCGGATCCTGAACCCGATCTAGAGCCGCACCACGCCGGTTCTCCTGGCTTGAGGCCTCCTGTCTCCAGGTCTTGCCTCCTCAGGGCCTCCTGGCGGCGCCGCGCAGTGTGCGGGGCCGCTCGGGCATGTCCTTGCTCTCGCACACCGACTTCTGCCCTCACACACCGACTGCAGACAGTGTGTGAGCACCGAAGTCGGTGTGCGACCGACACCCACGCCCGTTTTGCCCGTTTTTCGCGTACCGAAGCTTCGATCATGGTCGTGACACCGCCTTCGGTGGCGCCGCGCGCCGAAGGGGCAGGCCCACCGGCTGCCCGCGAAGCGGGCCCTTCAGAGGCCGCTGAGGAGCGGCCCCGCACCACGCGCGGCGCCGCCGAAGGCCTGGTGGGAGACGACCTGATGGTCTCGATGCTGTTTCAAGTGATGTCGCGCCGCCCAGCCACCAGCCAGCCCACGACGCCTGCCGCGGCCGTCCACGCTGCGAGCACCAGCAGGGCCACGCTCCAGGCCGGTGGGTCGGTGACGCCCGCGAGGAGCTCGACGACCTGGGGACCGGTTGCCGGGCCCGCGATCTCGTTCGCCGGGATGCCGTAGACCGCCACCTCGCCGGCGTTCCCGGGCAGGTACGACGACAGGGAGCGGACGGCCTGCGGGTCGGCCGCCTGCAGCAGCGCCCCGATCAGCAGCTCGCCGACCATGAGGTACAGCAGCAGGGACACGAGCGCGCCGACCTGGTTGCTCACCGCCGTGCCGAACGCGGCGCCGAGTGCACCCCACAGCGCCGACACCGCGATGCCGATCAGCGCGGTGGCCGCCAGTGGACCCGCGCCGGGGAACGCGACACCTCCGTCGGCGGCGGCGCCTGCGATCACCCCCGCCACCACGGTCACCGCGGCGTAGCAGCCTCCGACCCCGGCGCTGACGAGCATCTTCGACAGCAGCACCGGGCCCCGGCCGCGGGTCGTGAGGTAGGTGGTGGTGACGGTGCGGTGGCGGTACTCGCCTGCGGCCGCGACGACGCCGTGCACGGCGGCGAACACGGTGGTCAGCCCGAGCGAGTACGCCACGGAGCCGAGGAGGAGCGGGAGCCGCTCCGACTCGGTGAAGGCCGCCGTGAACACCCCGCCGAAGACGTTGATCATGATCGACAGCAGCGCGGAGGGGATCAGCAGACCCCACCACAGCTTCGTCGACGCGACCTTGCGGAACTCCGCACGGATCGGCGCCCCGATCGCCACCCTCACCCCACCCGCCACGGCTCCGACGTGAGCTGGAAGAACAGCTGCTCCAGCTCCACCCGCTCGTGCACCATGCCGTAGATCGCCACGCCTGCGCCGAGCGCCACGTCCCCGACGTGGACGGGGTCGGTGCCCGCCACGCCCAGCCAGCCGTCGGAGAGCGTGTCGATCTCCAGCACACCGGTGGCGGCCAGCGCGTCGGCCAGTCGTACGGGATCGGCGCAGCGCACCAGCACGCGAGCGCTGCGCGACCCCCGCAGCTCCGCGAGCGACCCCTGGTAGGCGCATCGGCCGCGGCTGATCACCACGAGGTGGTCGGCGGTCTGCTCCACCTCGGCGAGCAGGTGGCTGGAGATCAGCACGCTGCGCCCCTGCGCGGCGAACGCCCGCAGGAACGCGCGCAGCCACGCGATCCCCTCGGGATCGAGCCCGTTGCCCGGCTCGTCGAGCACCAGGACCTGCGGATCGCCGAGCAGCGCGACGGCCAGCGCGAGCCGCTGTCGCATGCCGAGGGAGTACTCGCCGACCGGCCGCTCGCCCGCGTCCCCGAGCCCGACGGTGCCGAGCGCGTGCTCCACCGCCCGGGCGGGCACCCCGATCGCCGCCGCGCAGACGAGCAGGTGGGCGCGGGCGGTGCGCGCGGGGTGGAAGCCCTGCGCCTCGAGCACGGCACCCACGACCCGGCCCGGCTGCGGCAGCTCCGCGAACCGCAGGCCGTTGATCCGAGCCTCGCCCGCCGTGGGCGTGACCAACCCGAGGATCATGCGCAGCGTCGTGGTCTTCCCGGAGCCGTTCGGCCCGAGGAAGCCGGTGACGGCACCGGGCTCCACGTCGAACGTCAGCCCGTCGACGGCCTGCACGGCACCGAACCGCTTGCTCAGCTCGCGGACGGTGACGCGGCCGTTCCGGTCGTCATGCACCAGATCGCTGGATCGCCGCTAGTCGTCGACCGGCTCGGCGTCGGCCGACGGCTTCCGGCCGTTGCGCGGCGCCGCGTCGGCGAGCTCGTCGCCGGGTCCTTCGACGGCGGGCGACTTGCTGTCGGCGTCGTCGGCCGAGACCACGGGCAGCTCGGGATCGGTGGAGGGTGCGATCTCGGCAGGCGGGCCGTCGATCGCGGCGAGAACGGCTTCGGCCCAGCCGGCGTGCTCGACGTCGCCGAGCAGGTTCGACTCCCGCCCGCGGCTGCCGGGCCCGAACCTCGGCGGCAGCTCGGCCACCCGCAGCCGGTGCCGGGCGGCCTCTTCCCGCGTGATCGCGTCGAATGCGGCGGCGGGCCCGCTCCGCGCCCCGCGCGCGAACGTGCCGACGACGGTGCCCGACGGCAGCGCGGCGAGCAGTGCCCGCAGCGAGTGGTCGACGCCGGGGACCCGGCGGACGATGTCCTCGGCACCGACGATGCAGCTCACCAGCGCCGCGGACTCCTCCTTCGTCAGCTCGATGAGCTCGGGGAGCTGGCGGGTGAGCACGTCGGCGACGCCCGCGCCCGCGCGCGACAGGTTGATCACGCGCCACGCGTCGCGGTGGCGCAGCCGCTGGTGGACGACGCTGACGTAGGCGGTGCCCCGCCGGGTGGCCCCGAGCCCCTGGCTGGCCGAGTCGCCGAGCACGATCCACAGCGGCCCGGTGGCCCGCCGGGCCTCCAGGTTGGAGGCGACCCACTCGTCGGCGAAGGCCTTGATCTGCAACCTGCGGGCGGACGCGCCGGGCAGCACGCCACCGAGGAAGCGTTCGCCACCCGCCTTCATCCGCCGTGCCGCTGCGCGCATCCGAGGGACCTGCAATGGAGAGCTCATGAGGAACTCCGAGTGGTCGTGACTACCCGCCGGCACGGGAATTGCACGCGGGTCGGGATCGTCACCGTATCCAGTGGGTCACCGCGGCGGTCAACGGGGGCGCCGCCGTCAGAAGCCGTAGGCCGTGATCGTCGGCAGGACGTTCTCCCGCAGGCCGTCGAGCACGTACCGCTCGTGGGGCACCACCGGGTCGGGCAGCGCGGACAGCGGGAACCACCCCAGGTCGGCCGCCTTCGCCGCCTCCATCAGCTGCGGCTCGCCTGCCCAGCGGTGGCAGCCGAAGAAGAAGTCGACACGTTCGTCGACGGGGTCGCGGTTGCCGTGGGTGCGGTGCATCGCGGTGAGCGGTTCCAGATCGGCCGGGTCGATCTTCACGCCGACCTCCTCCGCCGCCTCGCGGCACGCGGCCGCGAACACGGACTCGTCGGCCTCGACGTGCCCGGCGGCGGCCGCCGCCCAGTGCCCGTCCCGGTAGCCGGTGCCCTGCCGGAGCTGGAGCAGCACCTCGGCGTCGGAACCGGTGCCGCGGAACAGGAGGACGTAGGCGGCCGGAACGACGCGGAACCTCACACCAGCACCCTAGGCTGCCCTCGTGCCCCGCTCCCACTACGAGAAGATCACGACGCCGGACGGCGACTTCGACGCGTTCTGCGCCGTCCCCGAGACCACCCCGGCACCGGCGGTGCTGGTGCTCCAGGAGGTCTTCGGGATCAACGACAACATCCGGGGGCTCACCGAGCAGCTCGCCGAAGCCGGGTACCTGGCGCTCGCGCCGGACGTGTTCTGGCGGGTCGAGCCGCGCTTCGAGCGCAAGGACGAGTCCGGGCTGGCCGACGGCATGGCCCACGTCCAGCAGCTGGACTTCGACCTCGTGCCCGGCGACCTCACCGCCGTCATGGCGCACGCCCTCGCGATGCCGGAGTGCAACGGCCGGATCGGGGCGGTCGGGTTCTGCCTCGGCGGCACGCTCGCGTACCTGTTCGCCGGCACCGCGCGGGTGGACGGGCGCGGGCCGGACGCCGTCGTCTCCTACTACGGCTCCGCCATCAACGGCATGCTCGACCTCGCCCCGCGCCTCGAGTGCCCCGTGCTGTTCCACTACGGCGCGCAGGACCCGTACATCCCCGCGGAGCAGATCGACGAGGTCGAGCAGGCCTTCTCCGGCCGGAGCGACGTGGTCCTGCACCGCTACGAGGCGGGCCACGCCTTCTCCAACTGGGACGCCCCGACGTTCTTCGACGAGCGGGCGGCCAGGACGGCGTGGCCCCGCACGCTGGACTTCCTGGAGAAGCACCTGCGCTGACCGGGTCAGGCCGAGTGCGGGCCGAACAGGCCCGGGGTCCAGGCGGACGCCCTCGGGCGGGAGGCCCACCACAGGCGGGCGTAGAGGCGCAGCAGCCGTGACGGTCGCCCTCCCGGGGCGCGTCGGCACTGGCGGGCCAGCCGGTGGGCCGCGGCGGCGGCCTCCAGCTCCCGGCGGCGCAGCCGCACGAGCTGGCTCGTGTGAGCGATGGGATCCACGGCTCACTCCTCGGCGATGACGGGCTGCGGCAGGTACTGGGCGAGGAAGAGCCGCACGGCGCGCGAGCCCTCCGGCCGGAGCGAAGGATCCTCGAGGCGGCCGTCGTACCGGGCCCACACGGCCGCGAGGTCCCGGGACAGCTCGGCGAACTCGTCGGCGGTGAGCCACGTGATCGTGGCCCGGGTGCGCGCGTGGCGCCGCCATTCCTCCGGCTCGCGGTCCCGCCGCCGGCCGAACTCCTTGATCCGGCCGACCTCGTAGTCGAGGAAGACCTCGGTCAGGGTCTCGGCAGCCATGGCACCTTCGGGCTCCAGTTCCGCGGACTCCCAGCTCTGGTCGTACTTGACCAGCTTCCAGGGCCGCTCGCGCCCGGTGCCGCCGTCGGCCTGCTCCACGAACCCGTACTTGGCCAGCATGTTCAGGTGGTAGGAGCAGCTGGCGACGCTCTCCCCCGTGAACTCGGCACACCGGGTGGCGGTGGCCGTGCGTTCGAGCCCGAGCAGCTCGATCAGCTTCCACCGCGTGGGGTGCGACAGCGCGCGAAGAGCCTTGGGGTCGGTGATCCGTTCGGGTAGCTGCTCGGTCACGCATGTCAAGGTACCTTTGGCAAGGTTTCTTTCGCAAGGAACCTTAACTTGACTCGTCAGTAACATCTCCACCCATGCTGCTGTCGACCCAGCTCCAGTACGGCGACGACCCGGTCCGCAACGCCGAGGCGGTGGTCGCGATGGAGCAGGCCGGCCTCGACGTCGTGTGGGTCGCCGAGGCCTACAGCTTCGACGCGGTGTCGTTGATGGGGTACCTCGCCGCGCGCACCGAGCGTGTTCAGATCGGCTCCGGGATCCTGCCGATCTACACCCGTACCCCCACGCTCACCGCGATGACGGCCGCGGGCCTCGACGCGCTGTCCGGCGGACGGGCGATACTCGGGCTCGGCGCGTCCGGACCGCAGGTCATCGAGGGGTTCCACGGCGTGCCGTACGACAAGCCCGTCGCGCGCACGCGCGAGATCATCGAAATCTGCCGTCGGGTATGGCGCCGGGAGCGGCTCACCAACGACGGGCTCTACCCGATCCCGCTGCCGGAGGACCGGGGCACCGGGCTGGGCAAGCCGCTGAAGCTGATCAACCACCCGCAGCGGGCGGACATCCCGATCTGGGTGGCAGCGCTCGGTGACAAGAACGTCGAGATGACGGCCGAGCTCGCGAACGGCTGGCTCCCGCACCTGCTGATGCCGGAGAAGATCCGTGAGGTCTTCGGTCCCGCGCTCGACGCAGGCCTCGCGAAGCGGGCGCCGGAGCTCGGTCCGCTGCAGATCACCGGTGGCGGGATCCTCGCGCTCGAGGAGGAGATGTTCGAGCCCGCCCGCCAGCTGGCCCGCGCCGTGTACGCCCTGTACATCGGCGGCATGGGCGCACGCGGGCGCAACTTCTACAACACCGTCTTCGCACGCCAGGGCTACGCCGACGAGGCGCGGCTGGTGCAGGACCTCTACCTCGACGGGCGCAAGGACGAGGCCGCCGCGGCGCTGCCGGCCGACTTCGTCGACAAGGTCACGCTGATCGGCCCACCTGCTCACGTGAAGGAGCGGATCGACGTGCTGCGCGCGGCGGGCGTGACGCACCTGCACGTCAATCCGGTCACGGCCGACGCACCGAAGCTCCTCGGCCAGGTGAAGGAGTGGATCACCTGATCGACGCCCCTGGCGGTCGCAAAGGGACCCTCGTGCGGATGACGGAGTGTCACCAGACCACACTCCATGCAACGGATCCCACCGATCGGCAGGAGCCAGCGTTGCACGACCACGCCATCGCCGTGTCCGACCGCCCGATGGCGCTGCACCAGTACCGCTTCGTGGAGACCCATGCGTGGTGGCTCGGGACGTTCGGCCTCCACCAGCACCTCACGGAACACCGGCTGCGGCAGTGGATCCCGGCGCACCCGGAACGGGAGTGGGTGCTCGAGCGGGAGCTGACGGGAGCGCAGACCTGGCTCACCGGCTCGGCGGACGAGGCGCGCGAGGACGGGTTCGACCTGCACGACGTGGCGCCCGTCGGACGCTTCCGCGCCCGCTACGGCGACTTCGACACCTCGCGCGACTCCGAGGACGATTTCGGGATCGAGCTCGACACCGTGTTCTGCCCGCGGCCGCGGACGCCGCGGCGCGGGAGCTGGCAGTCCCCCACCCCGGAGTTCCTGCAGCGCCTGCCCCAGGACCCGGCCGCGTTGCTCGCCCGGCTCCGCGAGGACAACCCGGGCAGCTGGTTCGGGCCGTTCGCGGCCGCCGTCACCGCGCTGCGCACCACGCTCGTGCCCGCCGAGCTGCGGGCGGCGTTCTTCCGGGCGCTGTCGGCGCTACCGGGCGTCAGCTTCGCCGAGGAGGCGCAGAACGTCGACGGGCACGCGTGCGTCGCGCTCGTCCACGACGCCGGGCGCACGCGCACCGAGCTGCTCCTCGACCCGGCCGACGGCCAGTTCGCCGGCGAGCGCGACACGCTGCGCGTCGACTCCCGGTGCGGGCTGCCGGCGGGCACCGTGATCAGCACCACCGCGGTCCGGACCGAGGTCGTCGACGCCGAGGGCGAGGTCCCGGCCGGGGGCACCCACTTTCACTGAACCGACCCCTTGACCGGTGCAGCCGATCACCGCCCCTGTGCGGTACCCGCCTCCTGAGCGCGAGGACTAACCTGGCGTGCAGTCCTCGGCGAAGACGATGCGATCCGATCAAGGCGGTCATAAGCGTGTCCAGCAGCAGTACGTCCAGTCCAGCAGGCGAGTTCGGGCCGAACGAATGGCTCGTCGAGGAGATGTACCAGCGCTTCCTCGACGACCCCTCCACCGTCGACCCCGCTTGGCACGAGTTCTTCGCGGACTACCGACCGACCGACGCCGCTGCCGCCGACACCGCCGACGACTCGGCAGGCACCGGTTCCGTCCAGCAGGCCGCACAGCAGCCCGGCCGGCCGTCCCCGCCGTCCGACGCGCCCACCGCGCCCGCTCCCACCCCGGCCGCCGAGCCGGCCGAGCCCAGTGAGCGCTCGCGGGCCGCCGACCGCAAGGCGCTCACGCCCACCACGCCGCCCGGCGGCACCAACGGCAGCGGCCCTGCGGTCAAGCGCAGCGAGCCCGCCCGCGGAGCGAAGCCGGCCGCCGGCAGCACCTCGCAGGCCGCACGTCCCGCCGCGCGCGCCGCCGACGCGGGCGGCACCACCACCCCGCTGCGCGGTGCCGCGGGCGCGGTCGTCAAGAACATGAACGCCTCGCTCGCCGTGCCCACGGCCACGAGCGTGCGCGCGGTCCCGGCGAAGCTGCTCGCCGACAACCGCGTCGTCATCAACAACCAGCTCCGGCGCACCCGCGGCGGCAAGGTCTCCTTCACGCACCTCATCGGGTACGCGCTGGTCAAGGCGCTCGCCGACTTCCCGGTGATGAACCGCCACTACAGCGAGCAGGACGGCAAGCCCGTCGTCGTGCAGCCCGACCACGTCAACCTCGGGCTCGCCATCGACCTGCCGGGCAAGGACGGGCAGCGCTCGCTCGTCGTCGTCTCGATCAAGGGCTGCGAGGCGATGAACTTCGCCCAGTTCTGGGCGGCCTACGAGGCGATGGTGCACAAGGCGCGCGCAGGCGCGCTGCAGGCGGAGGACTTCGCGGGCACCACCATCACGCTCACCAACCCGGGCACGCTCGGCACCAACCACTCGGTGCCGCGGCTGATGCAGGGCCAGGGCGCGATCATCGGTGTCGGCGCGATGGAGTACCCCGCGCAGTTCCAGGGGGCGAGCGACGAGAAGCTGGCCGAGATCGGGGTCAGCAAGATCATCACGCTGACGTCCACCTACGACCACCGGATCATCCAGGGCGCCGAGTCCGGCGACTTCCTGCGCCGCGTCCACGCGCTGCTGCTGGGCGAGGACGAGTTCTACGACGAGATCTTCCGGTCGGTGCGGGTGCCGTACGAGCCGGTGCGGTGGGTGCAGGACATCCCCGAGGGCGCGATCGACAAGACCGCCCGCGTCATCGAGGTGATCGACGCGCACCGCACCCGCGGCCACCTCATGGCCGACACCGACCCGCTGAACTACCGCCAGCGCCGCCACCCCGACCTGGACATCCTGTCCCACGGGCTCACGCTGTGGGACCTGGACCGCGAGTTCGCGGTCGGCGGGTTCGCCGGCAGGCAGCACATGAAGCTGCGCGACGTGCTCGGCGTGCTGCGCGACGCGTACTGCCGCACCATCGGCACCGAGTACATGCACATCGCCGACCCCGAGCAGCGCGCGTGGCTGCAGGAGCGGATCGAGGTGCCGCACCAGAAGCCCAACCAGGCCGAGCAGAAGTACATCCTGTCGAAGCTCAACGCGGCCGAGGCGTTCGAGACGTTCCTGCAGACCAAGTACGTCGGGCAGAAGCGGTTCTCGCTCGAGGGCGGCGAGACCGTGATCCCGCTGCTCGACGCCGTGCTGGACAAGGCCGCCGAGCACGAGCTCGACGAGGTCGTCATCGGCATGCCGCACCGCGGCCGCCTCAACGTGCTGGCCAACATCGTGGGCAAGCCGATCAGCCAGATCTTCCGCGAGTTCGAGGGCAACCTCGACCCCGGCCAGGCCCACGGCTCCGGCGACGTGAAGTACCACCTGGGCGCCGAGGGCAAGTACTTCCGGATGTTCGGTGACGGCGAGACGGTCGTGTCGCTGGCGTCCAACCCGTCGCACCTGGAGGCCGTCGACCCGGTGCTCGAGGGCATCGTCCGCGCCAAGCAGGACCTCCTCGACAAGGGCGAGGGCGGCTTCACGGTGCTGCCGCTGATGCTGCACGGCGACGCCGCGTTCGCCGGTCAGGGCGTGGTCGCGGAGACGCTCAACCTCGCCAAGCTGCGCGGGTACCGCACCGGCGGCACCGTGCACGTGGTGATCAACAACCAGGTCGGGTTCACCACCGCGCCCGAGCACTCGCGCTCGTCGCAGTACTCCACCGACGTCGCGAAGATGATCGACGCGCCGGTCTTCCACGTGAACGGCGACGACCCGGAGGCCTGCGTCTGGGTGGCCAAGCTGGCCGTGGACTACCGCGAGCGCTGGCACAACGACGTCGTGATCGACATGATCTGCTACCGGCGTCGCGGCCACAACGAGGGCGACGACCCCTCGATGACCCAGCCGGCGATGTACGACATCATCGACGCGAAGCGCAGCGTCCGGAAGATCTACACCGAGTCGCTCATCGGCCGCGGAGACATCACCGTCGACGAGGCAGAGCACGCGCTCAAGGACTTCTCCAACCAGCTGGAGCACGTCTTCAACGAGGTCCGCGAGCTGGAGAAGACACCGCCTGCGCCGAGCCCGTCCGTGGAGAAGGAGCAGTCGGTCCCCACCGACCTCGACACGTCGGTCTCGCTGGAGGTCGTCCACCGCATCGGCGACGCGCACGTCGAGCTGCCCGACGGCTTCAACGTGCACCAGCGCGTCAAGCCGGTGCTGCAGCGGCGCTACCAGATGTCGCGCGAGGGCAACGTCGACTGGGCGTTCGGCGAGCTGCTCGCACTCGGCTCCCTCGTGATGGACGGCAAGCTGGTGCGGATCTCGGGCCAGGACACCCGCCGCGGCACGTTCGTGCAGCGCCACTCGGTGATCATCGACCGCAAGTCCGGCGAGGAGTACTACCCGCTGCGCAACCTGTCGGAGGACCAGGACCGCTTCCTGCCGTACGACTCGGCGCTGTCGGAGTTCGCCGCACTCGGGTTCGAGTACGGCTACTCGGTGGCCAACCCCGAGGCGTTCGTGGCCTGGGAGGCCCAGTTCGGCGACTTCGTCAACGGCGCGCAGTCGATCATCGACGAGTTCATCTCGTCCGGTGAGGCCAAGTGGGGCCAGATGTCCGACGTCGCGCTGCTGCTGCCGCACGGGCTCGAGGGCCAGGGCCCGGACCACTCCTCGGGCCGCATCGAGCGGTTCCTGCAGCTGTGCGCCGAGGGCTCGATGACGGTGGCACTGCCCACGGAGCCGGCCAACTACTTCCACCTGCTGCGCAGGCACTCGATGGACGGCGTGCGCCGCCCGCTCGTGGTGTTCACGCCGAAGTGGATGCTGCGGGCCAAGCAGGTCGTGAGCCCGCTGTCGGACTTCACCGGAGGCCGGTTCCGCCCGGTCATCGACGACCCGCGCTTCCGCGACGGCGACGGCGTCGCAACCGGCGTGCGGCGCGTCCTGCTGTGCAGCGGCAAAATCTACTACGAGCTCGCCGCCGTGCGCGACAAGCGCAGCATCGACGACATCGCGCTCGTCCGGATCGAGCAGCTGTACCCGGTGCCGGACCGCCAGCTCGCGTCCGTGCTCGACCGCTACCCGAACGCCGAGGACGTCCGCTGGGTCCAGGAGGAGCCCGCCAACCAGGGCGCGTGGCCGTTCTTGGGGCTGGAGCTGCCGGAGATGCTGCCGCGGCTGGTCGGCTTCCGGCGCGTGTCCCGCAGGCGGATGGCGGCCCCGGCCGCCGGCTCGTCGAAGGTGCATGAGGTGGAGCAGGCCGCCCTGATCGACGAGGCTCTCTCGAGCACTTCCGACTGATCGACGAGGTAAGGGTGTACGCAACCGACCGGGGCATCGAGGAGCTCGTCGAACGGCGCGGGGACGAGCAGGTCAGCGTGGAATGGCTGGCCGAGCGGCTCCGCGTGTTCGTCGACCTGAATCCCGCCTTCGAGGACGCCGTCGAGCGGATCGCGAGCTTCCTCGCCCGGGACGACGCCGACGACCTGGACTGACCGAACGGCACTCTCGTCCTGCTCCATGGGACGAGAGTGCCGTTTCTTCGGACGAACATGATCGCCGACACGTGTGGAGCGGCTCGACCCCGGTGGGCGCTCTGCGAGCTGCTCGTCTCACCTCCGGTGATCGCCCGTGAAGATCGAGGGTCGGGACCACCGGATAGTCGCGTAGGCACCCGGCGGTGACGGTCTCCTCGGCAACCGCCGTGCCCCCCAGTCGGGGACGGCCGCCCGATGCCCCATTGATCGCCGCGAGAGCACGCTTTGCGCCCACGACAGGGCGATCGTCGCCATCCCGCATCGATCAGTGGGCGCCCGCAGCGCTAGCCGACGCGGGACGCCAGGCCGTTCTCCAGGACGTCGAACGCCGTCTCCGCGCGGGTGACCGCCGCGGGGTAGGCGTCGTCGGCGCTGCGCCCGGAACGGACCTCCTGGGCGTTGTGGTGGCCGAGGATCCGCTGGGTGCCGAAGACCTGGGCGGCCGCGATGTGGGCGGTGAACCCGTCACTCACCGCGCCTGAGGCGAGGAGCTCGTCGGCGAGGTCGCGTTCCCGGTCGATCATGTAGCCGCTCAGGCGGGCCATCAGGGTCGGCGTCGAGTACAGCAGGTCGTGGAACGTGATGGCCGACGGGCTGTCGTTCAGACCGGTGAGGACGTCTCGCCGAGCGAGTCGATCGAGGTAGCTCTGCCGCAGGGCCCGCAGCGCGGGCACGCCCGGCCGGCGTTCCCGGACGACGAGCGCCGGGCTCCCGTCGCCGTCGACGAACCGGCGCAGGACGATGTCCTCCTTCGTCGGGAAGTAGGCGAACAGGGTCGGCTTGGACACCTCGGCGGCTGCGGCGATGTCGACGACCGAGACGGCGTCGAACCCAGACTCCCGGAAGAGGGCGAAGGCCGCGTCCGTGATCGCCTCCCGGGTGCGGCGCTTCTTGCGCTCGCGCAGTCCCAGTTCCTCCACGGTCGGAGCCTAGTCGGATACGACTTGGCCAGAAACTCGCCCAGGAGCTACTTTTAACCGAGTTAGCTATTGCTCCGAGGTGAGGATGTTCGTGACCACGTCGCAGACCGTTCCGGACCAGGACCCCGCCGAGCCGGAGATCCGCGCCGAACGCGCCTACATCGACCTCTGCCGCGCCGAGCTGGCCCGCATGCGCGAGGAGGTCAGCACGATGCTGGCCACCGGCGCGGGCGAGGGCGACGCCGTCCTGGACAAGTACTCGAACCACGCGTTGCGCCGGTACCGCCTCCAACGGGTCGAGGAGCTGTCCGACCGGGACGGCGGGCCGCTGTTCTTCGGGCGGCTCGACTACCCACCCGGAGCCGTCCACGACCACCCCACCAGCCGTTTTGGTGCGCGCACGCGGGCCGGTGACCGGGTCTACATCGGGCGCAAAGGCGTCCGCGACGAGCACGGTGAACCCCTGGTCGTCGACTGGCGCGCCGAACTCGCCCGCGCCTTCTACGAGGCAGGCGCCGAGGACCCGATGGGGGTCCGGGTACGCCGCCGGTACGGCTTCGACCACGGCGGCCTGCTGACCGCCTTCGAGGACGAGCCGCTCGACCGCCCTGGCCCGTCCGGCGGCGAGAACACGCTACTGGCCGCGGAGATCGAGCGTCCTCGCACCGGGCCGATGCGCGACATCGTCGCCACGATCCAGCCGGAACAGATGAGGCTGGTCCGCGCTCCGCTGGAACGCACGTTGTGCATCCAGGGTGCGCCCGGCACCGGGAAGACCGCCGTGGGGCTGCACCGCCTGGCCTACTTGCTCTACACCGAGCGGGAACGGCTGCGGAAGGACGGCGGGGTCGCCGTCGTCGGCCCCAACCGCTCCTTCCTCTCCTACATCCGCAACGTCCTGCCCGCACTCGGCGAGGTGGAGGTCTCACAGGTCACCGTCGACGAGCTCACCGGGCCGGGTGTGCCGGTCGAGCGGGAGGACGATCCGCGGGCCGGGCGGGTCAAGGGCGATGCCCGGATGGCCGAGGTCCTCCGTCGCCACCTGTGGTCCCGCATCCGGCCGCCGGCAGAAGCGCTCGAGGTCAGGCAGCACCACCGCACGTGGCGAGTGGCCGCGGAGGAGCTGGCGGAGGAGCTCGACATCATCCTCGCCCGCGGGCTCGACTACGGCGCCGGTCGAGAGCTGCTGACCCAGCGACTCGTGCATCTCGTGCTGCGCCGGATGGAGCGCGCCGGGGGCTCGGCCGCCACCGAGCACCAGCTGCGTCGCCACCAGGCGATCGGCCGCGCCGTCCGGCAGATGTGGCCGGCCGTCGATCCCGCCCGCCTGGTCGTCGAGCTCCTCACCGACCGCGACCACCTGGCGCGCGCCGCCGACGGGATCCTCTCCGGCGACGAGCAGCGCGCGATCCTGCTCGCACCCCGTCCCCGCAGCGTAAGGGCCATGGCCTGGAGCAGCCTCGACCTGGCCCTGCTCGACGAGGCCGCAGCGCTGATCCAGCACCCCGGCCGGCTCGGCCACGTCGTGGTCGACGAGGCCCAGGACCTCAGCCCGATGCAGATCCGGGCGATCGCCCGCCGCGTGGCGCGCTCCTGCACCGTGCTCGGCGACCTCGCGCAGGCCACCAGCCCCTCCGCAGTCGAGGACTGGAACGCGGTCCTCACCCACCTCGACCGCCCGGACGGGGAGATCGAGGAACTGACCCGCGGCTACCGCGTGCCGGCTCAGGTCATCGACTTCGCCGCCCGCCTGCTGCCGCACATCGCCCCGCAGCTACGCGGCCCCGCGTCGTTCCGCCGCTCCGCCGACGCCCTCCACATCACCCGGACCGCGCCGCAGGAGACGGTCGCTGCGGCCGTCGCGGCATGTGCCGCCGCGCTCGCCCGAGAAGGATCGGCCGGACTCATCGCCGCCGACGACGACGTCCCCGAGCTCCATCGAGCCCTCTCCGGCAGCGGGCTCCCGCACACCGTGCTGGGTACCGACACGAACACGGCGACGGCGAGGCTGACCCTCACCCCGGTCAGCCTCGCCAAGGGGCTCGAGTTCGACACGGTCGTCGTCGTCGAGCCCGCCCACATCGCCCGAGCCGAACACCGCGGGCTCCAGCGCCTCTACGTCGCCCTGACCCGCGCCGTCACGACCCTCCACGTCATCCACGCAGCTCCCCTGCCGGGGCCGCTGGCACCGGAACCGGGGACGGCTCTGCTGAACGGCCGGCCGACCCGGACGTGACCGAGCCTCCCACCACGGATCGTTCCAGCGCGTCCACGAGCCACGCCTGGGCGACACCCACGGTCACGGGGTCGCCCGTCACCTCGCCCACGAGGGTCCAGTAGCGGCGCAGCCGGGGGTCGCGGTCGACGGTGGCGGTGGCGAGCAGCTCCCGGCGGAACCGCGGGGTGTCCCCGGTGCGCCGCACCGTGGCGTAGGCGGCCACGTACCGGTCGAGGGACGGGCCGGGCTCGGGCCGGCGGCCGGCCAGCACCAGCGGCCGGGCCAGGTGGCACGCCTCGCCGATCCCGGTGAGCAGCTCGGCCTCGTCGGAGATCAGCTCGATGTTGACCCGCGCCCTCGCCCGCATGCGGCGGGCGAGGGTGGGGTCGCCGGCCAGCGCGACCATCTCGGCGTACGCCACCACCTGGCGCGGGGTCGGGACGTCCGGGGGCGCCGGGACGCTGACCTCCAGGAACATCTCGACGAGGTCGGCGGGCAGCGGGGAGGCGAACAGGCGGTGCCAGAAACCCAGGAGCGCGTCCCGCGCCGCGTGGTGGTCCTGCACCGCCGCGAGCAGCGCGAGGCGGGCCGCCCGGTCGGCGGGGGCGGCCTCCTCGACCGCGGCGAGCGACGCGCGTCGCCAGGCGAGCGCCGCGAGCTCGACGTCGAGGGCGGCGCGTTCAGCCGCGACGGCCTCCGTGATCGACCGCTCCTCGCGGAGCACCGCCGCGATCGCGGGCAGCCCGAGCCCGAGCCCGCGCAGCCGCCGCACCAGTCCGAGCCGGTCCACCGCCGACGGCGCGAACCGCCGGTGCCCGCCTGCGCTCCGCTGGGTGTCGAGCAGGCCCTCATCGCAGTAGAACCGGATGGTGCGCACCGGCACGCCGGTGCGTGCGGCGAGGTCACCGATACCGAGCGTGTCCTGGGTCACAGTCGCTCGAACCTCCAGCAGGGTGGAGCTCCTACGGTACGTCCCGTGGATCAGATGCAGAGCCTCGAGTTGGACGTCGACCGCCTGGTCACCGGGCTGCACGAGGTGACGGAGGCGTTCGCCGGCACGGTGGCGGGCCTCGACCCCCAGGCCCCGGTGCCGACGTGCCCGGAGTGGCGCGTGCGCGATCTCGTCGGGCACATCGGACAGGCCTACCGCTGGAGCGCCGGGCTCGTGCGCAGCCGCGCGGCCGCTCCCCCGCCGGACCCGAGGGACGCGGAGCCGGGCCATCCGCAGGACTGGGCGGGGTGGCTGCAAGACAGCGCCGACGACCTCGTCGCCGCGATCGCCGATGCCGGCCCGGAGACGCCGGTGTGGGCGTTCGTCGGGGAGGTACCGGCGCGGTTCTGGTTGCGCCGCATGCTGGCCGACTCGACGGTGCACGTCGCGGACGCGGCGTCCGCCGCCGGCCGGCCGTTCACGGTCGCCCCGGACCTGGCCGCCGAGACGATCAGCGAGGGGCTCTCGCTGATCTCGTCGCCCGGCGCGGCGGACCTGAAGCCCGAGCTGGGCGAGCTGCGCGGCGACGGCCAGACCCTGCAGCTCAGGGCCACGGACGTCGAGCCGGGCTGGCTGATCACCCGTGAGCCCGGCGGCGTGACCTGGGAGCGCCGGACGGCCGACGCGGACGTGGTGATCACCGCGCCGGTGGGCGACCTGCTGCTGGTGTTCTCCCGGCGGACCACGCCCGACGACGCCCGACTCACGATCACCGGCGACCGGGCGCTGCTCGACCACTGGTGGGCCCACACCGCCTTCTGACGTGCTGTCAGCCCCGACCCGGCTTCGTCCACATCAGGGAGTAGCGGAAGAGGACGTGCCTGCGCAGCCGCACACCGGGCAGGAGGCGCTCCGCGGTCGTCCGGACCTGGGCGAACGTGTCCGGGGGCGGCCAGACCGTCGGCGCGGACGTATGGGTCGACCCGCCGTTGCGCCATCGGTGCCAGCGGTGGGCGACGACGCCCGCCACGGCGTAGGGGACGTCGTGCGGCCAGCGGTTGCGGGGCAGCCCGACCACCGCGAGCACGCCGCCGGGGCGGAGCAGGTCCCGCATCCGCGCCAGCCCGGTGGCGGTGTCCATGTGGTGCAGCGCCGCGATCGACGCGACCACGTCGAACGACTTCGGCTCGAACGGGTGGGTCAGCACGTCCCCCTGCACGTACTCGACACCCGCGCCGCCCGCGCGGCTGCGTGCCAGCTCGAGCGTGGGCCCGTGGGGGTCGATGCCGGTGACCGAGGGCACCACCGCCCTCAGCTCCTCGGTCAGCAGCCCCTCGCCGCAGCCGACGTCGAGCGCCGTGCGGCTGCCCGGTGGCACCGCGGCGAGCACGAGCGGGTGGTAGTGGATGTTGTGGTTCCAACGGGAGGCAGCCACCCTGGCACTTTGCCATCCTGGCTCACCGGATGATCCACGACGGTGGTCGGCAAGATGAACGAGAGGCGGCGTGGGGCGCGGACGGTGTCGGGCGACCGGGAGGTATGACGCAGATCACGTCCTGGGTCGTCGAGCCCGTCGCGGCGACTCCGACGTCCGTGGTGGGAGGGGCGCCGCTTCCTCCTACGACAGGAGGAGAACCGATGAAGTACGTGGTGCTGATCCACTCCAATCCCCGGCCGTGGGGCCATCCGACGAGTGACTTCGTCGCCGAGCACCAGGCGCTGCCGAAGGAGCAGCGGGACGAGCTGCAGGCCGACTTCGAGGAGATGCTCACGAAGATGCAGGCCGACGGCGAGCTGCTCGGGGGCGAGGCGTTGGCCGATCCCGCGACAGCGCGTTTGTACCGCTGGGCCGACGGGGAGCCGGTCGCCGCGGACGGGCCCTACGCCGAGGCGCGCGAGCACCTGGCCGGCTTCTTCCTGATCGACGTCGACGCGGAGCGGATCGAGGAGATCGGACGCCGGTTCAGCGGGCCGGGTGAGACCGTCGAGATCCGGCCTGCCATGTGGCCCGGAGGCGGGGACTCCTGACCGCGGGGGCCCTGGTCGAGGAGGTGTGGCGGCGGGAGTCGCCGCACCTCCTGGCCGCACTGCTGCGCAGGCACGGCGACCTGGCCGACTGCGAGGACGCCGCCCAGGAAGCGATCGCCGAGGCCACCGTCGCGTGGGCCGTCCGGCCGCCCGACGACCCGCGGGGCTGGCTGGTGCGGGTCGCGTCACGGCGCCTGATCGACCGGGTCCGCAGTGAGCGTGCACGCATTGCCCGCGAGGACCGGGTGGTGCTGGCCGAGCCGCTACCACCAGCGCCATCGAGCAGCGACGACAGCATCGCGATGCTGGTCCTCTGCTGCCACCCGGCGCTGTCGCGCACCGCGCAGATCGCATTGACGCTGCGATCCGTCGTCGGTCTGAGCACCGAACGGATCGCAGCCGCGCAGCTGGTGCCGACGCCCACGATGGCCCAGCGGCTCAGCCGCGCCCGGGCCACCCTGCGCGCCGCCGGAGCCCGGTTCGAGCTGCCGTCGGTGGCCGAGCTGCCCGGGCGGATCGCGGTGGTCCTGGACGTCTGCCACGTGATGGCGACGGAGGGACACCTCCGCACCGGCGGCTCGGAGCTGCTGGACACCGACCTGGCCGCTGAGGCCCTGCGGCTGGTGCGGGTGCTGCACGCCGCGCTGCCCGCGCACGACGAGATCACCGGGCTGCTGGCACTGCTGCTGTGCACGGGCGCGCGAGCCGGAACCCGGGTGGACGCCCGCGGCGACCTCGTGCCGCTCGCCGAGCAGGACCGCAGCCGCTGGGAGCGGGCGATGATCAGCGAGGGTGTCCGGCTGTTGGAACGGGTGCTGCCCAGCGGGCCCGTCGGTCGCTTCCAGCTGCAAGCGGCCATCGCGGCCGTTCACGCCGAGGCACCCAGCGCCGAGGAGACCGACTGGGCGGAGATCAGCGCGCTCTACGCGATGCTGCACGACGTCGCACCGGCCCCGGCGGTCACGCTGAACCGCGCCGTGGCGGTGGCGATGGACCAGGGCCCCCGCGCGGGCCTCGACCTCGTCGAGCCCCTGCTGGAGCTGCCGGCGATGGGCCGCCACCACCGCACCCATGCGGTCCGGGCCCACCTGCTGGAGATGACCGGCGACACCGCGGCCGCCGCGGAGGCGTACCGGACGGCGAGCCGGCTGACCACCAGCCTGCCGGAGCAGCGCTACCTCAACCGCCGCCTCCGCGCCCTGGGTTGACGCGCGAAGGTTACCTGTACGTACATATCGTCGGCATATCGAGAATCACATACGTGCTGGCAACGCCGCGCCGCCTTGACTGGCGACATGAGCGACAGGGAACCAGCACGAACGGTGGTCCGATCGCTGACGTCCTCGTCCTCCTCGGCCGTCCCGCCCACCAGAATCACGATCTACGGATGCGGGCCGGACGAGGCCGTCCTGTTCCGCGAGCTGGGCCCTCGCCTCGGAGTTGCACCGACCATCACAGCGGCGCCGGTATCCGAAGCCAATGTCGAACTGGCGCTCGGAAACCGATGCATCAGCGTCGGCCACAGGACCCGGGTTGCGAACTCCACCCTTCTCGCGCTCAGCCGGGCCGGCGTGCGGTACGTCTCCACGAGGAGCATCGGGTACGACCACATCGACGTGAACTACGCGGAGAGCGTCGACATCTCCGTCGAGAACGTCTCCTACTCGCCCGACGGCGTGGCCGATTACACGTTGATGCTGATGCTGATGGTGGTGCGCGACGCGAGGTCGATCATCAGGCGCGTCGACACCCATGACTACAGGTTGAACACCATACGCGGGAAAGAGCTACGCGACCTGACCGTCGGGGTGATCGGAACAGGACGCATCGGCGCCGCGGTCATCGACCGGCTGCGGGGCTTCGCCTGCCGGGTACTGGCCTACGACAGCCGACCCGAGGCGGCCGCCGACTACGTCCCGCTCGACGAGTTGCTGCAGCAGAGCGACATCGTGACGCTCCACACGCCGCTCAACGCGCAGACCCACCACCTCCTCAGCCGGAAACGCATCGCGCAGATGCGGCCCGGGGCGTTCGTCATCAACACCGGACGCGGTTCGCTCATCGATACCGAGGCCCTCGTCTCGGCATTGGAAGGCGGCCGGCTGGGTGGCGCGGCGTTGGACGTCCTCGAGGGAGAGGAAGGAATATTCTACGCCGACTGCAGGAGCAAGCCCATTCAGGACCGAGCGTTGTTGCGACTGCACGAACTGCCGAACGTGCTCATCAGTCCGCACACCGCCTACTACACGGACCGCGCCCTGAGCGACACCGTCGAGAACTCGATCGTCAACTGCCTGAGCTTCGAAAGCAGGAACCAGCGTGGATAGGTTGAAGGTCGGAATCATCTTCGGAGGCCGCTCGGAGGAGCACCCGATCTCCGTCAAATCCGCGCAGGAGGTCGCCCGGATCCTCGACGTCGAGAAGTACGAACCGGTCTACATCGGGATCACGAGGAGCGGAGCTTGGAAGCTCTGCGACGGCCCTGACGCGCACTGGGAGAACGGCGGTGGCCGGCCGGCCGTGCTGTCCCCGGACAGCAGCGTGCACGGAGTACTCGTCCTGGAGCGGGGACGGTACGAGACGATCCGCCTGGACGTCGTGCTACCCGTGCTGCACGGCAGACTCGGCGAGGACGGTGCGATCCAAGGTCTGCTGGAGTTCTCCGGCGTCCCGTACGTGGGCTGTGACGTCCAGAGTTCTGCGCTCTGCATGGACAAGTCCCTCGCCTACGTGGTCGCGCGCAGCGCGGGAGTTGCCACCCCGAATTTCTGGACCGTGCCGGCCACCGGGCACATCGATCCAGCCGGGTTCCCGTATCCCGTCTTCGTGAAGCCGGCCCGCTCGGGTTCGTCTTTCGGCGTCAGCAAGGTGTCCCGCGGAGAAGAGCTGTCGGCCGCGGTCGAGGCCGCGAGGCAGTACGACTCGAAGGTGCTGGTCGAGGAGGCTGTCGTCGGCAGCGAGGTGGGCTGCGCGATATTGGGTGACGATACGGATCTCGTCGCCGGCGAGGTGGATCAGATCGGGCTGTCCCACGGCTTCTTCAGGATCCATCAGGAGACCACACCGGAAAGCGGTTCCGAGAACTCGACGATAACCGTTCCGGCCGCCATCTCGGCGGAGTCGCGCCGGCTCGTCCAGGAGACCGCGAAGGTCGTGTACCGCGCGCTCGGATGCAGGGGACTCGCGCGGGTCGACATGTTCCTGACGGACGACGGAAGCGTGGTGCTCAACGAGGTCAACACCTTGCCCGGAATGACGTCGTACAGCCGGTACCCGAGGATGATGGCGGCCGCCGGGCTGCCACTTGCCGAGGTGATCGACCGGATCGTGTCGTCGACGCTGACCGGGAAAGACGATGCACGGTGACTTCGTCTTCGTGGACGAGTTCGTGTCCGGAATACGTTGGGATGCCAAGTACGCCACCTGGGACAACTTCACCGGCAAGCCGGTGCCCGGGTACCTGGCAAATCGGGTGGTCGGCACGAAGGCCCTGTGCGCGGCGTTGGGAAGAGCGCGGGTGGAGGCCGCAGCCCTCGGCTTCGGCCTGCTCGTCTGGGACGGCTACCGCCCGCAGCGCGCCGTGGACTGCTTCATCCGCTGGTCGACGCAGCCGGAGGATGGCCGGACGAAGCCGAGGCACTATCCGAACATCGACCGGGCCGAGATGTTCGAGAGGGGGTACGTCGCGGCGAAGTCGAGCCACAGCCGGGGGGCTGCCGTCGACCTGACGCTCTACCACCTGGATACCGGCGAGCTCGTTCCGATGGGCGGCGACCACGACCTCATGGATCCGGTCTCACACCATGGGGCGGACGGGATCAGCCGGGTCGAGGCGAGGAATCGTGAGCACCTCCGTTCCATCATGACCGCCTGCGGTTTCGCCCCGTACGACTGCGAGTGGTGGCACTACACGCTGGAGGACGAACCTCATCCTGAAACCTATTTTGATTTTCCCATCGTGTAGCCGATCCGGTGACGACTCCCGGATCCGAGCGTGGGGTGGCCCCTGGAGGAGGTCGAGATGGTGATCGGGTCGTGGGAGAGGACCCCTGTCGGCAGCGGTGAGCACGCGGTTCGACATGCGCCTACCGGAGGCCGCGGTCGGTACGGCGATCCCGGCCGGGGGCCGTGGAGGCGCGGCCCGGTGCTCGCGGCGCTGGCACTGCTGCTGGGACTGTTCATGCTGGTGCACGGGAAGATCCCGAACCGGATCGGGAACCTCGGCAGCCTGGTGGAGACCTTCCTGCCGTGGTTCGGCCTGTTCATCCCGGTGCTGCTGGCCGGGGCGCTCCTGCGCCGCTCCACCTCCGCGGTGGTCGCGCTGCTGCTGCCGGTGGTGGTGTGGCTCGGCCTCTTCGGCGGGCTGCTCCCCGACAAGTCGCACCCGGGTCACGACCTCATCGTGGCCGGCCACAACGTGGGCGCCGACAACCCCGACCCGGCCGGCACCGCCCGCGACCTGGCCGCCTCCGGGGCGGACGTGCTGGCGCTCGTGGAGCTGACCCCGCAGGCCCGGCGCACGTACGAGAAGGCGCTGGCGAAGGCGTACCCGCACCACGTGGTGCAGGGCACGGTCGGGCTGTGGAGCAAGCTGCCGCTGTCGGACACCCGGCCGGTTGACATCGGGATGGACTCCACCCGGGCGTTGCGCACAACGGTGGCCACCGACCAGGGGCCGCTGGCGGTGTACGTGGCCCACCTGGGGTCCGTACGGGTGTTCCCCAGGGCGGGCTTCTGGACGGCCGACCGGGACGCAGGCGCGCACGCGCTCGCCAGGGCCGTCGCCGCCGAGGAGAACGAGCGGGTGGTGCTGCTCGGCGACCTGAACGGCACCATGGACGACCGCGCGTTCGACGACATCACCTCACAGCTGCGCTCGGCCCAGGACGCGGCCGGCAACGGCTTCGGCTTCACCTGGCCTGCGGCGTTCCCGGTGGCGCGGATCGACCAGATCCTGGTCCGCGGCGTGGTGCCGGAGAGCTCGTGGGTGCTGCCGGCCACCGGCAGCGACCACCGGCCGGTGGCGGCCGGCATCAGCTGGTGAACACCGCGTGCCGCCCGGACCGACCGTGCACTGTTCCGCCTGCCGTGAACACGGGCCCGGCCGGGCTCGACGATCACTACCGTCGGCCTCATGACGACGGTCACGACGCGCACGGTCGAGTACCCGGCCGACGGCCTGACGATGGTCGGGCACCTCGCGCTCCCCACCGGTGTCGGCCGCAGGCCCGCAGTGCTGCTCGGGCCGGAGGGGCCGGGGCTCGACGACGTCCAGCGCGGGCGGGCCGACGCACTCGCCGAGCTGGGGTACGTGGCGCTGGCCTTCGACATCCACGGCGGGCGCTGGTTCACCGACCCGGAGGAGATGCTGGCGCGGTGCATGCCGCTGCTCGCCGATCCCGACCGGATGCGGGGCATCGGCCACGCGGCGCTCGACGTGCTGCGCGCCGAGCCACGCACCGACCCGGATCGGATCGCCGCCATCGGCTACGGCACCGGGGGTGCGATCGCGGTGGAGCTCGGGCGGGACGGCGTCGATCTGCGCGCGATCGGGACGGTCAACGGGCTGTTCACGGGCCGGCCGGGCGAGGCGGCGCGCATCCGCTGCCCGGTGTGGGCCGGGGTCGGGTCGGAGGACCCCATCCAGCCGCCCGCGCAACGGGACGCGTTCGCCGCCGAGATGCAGGCTGCCGGCGTCGACTGGCGCCTCGTGGTGTACGGCGGCGCGCTGCACGCCTTCCACCACCCGATGACGCGGCACCAGACCCTGCTCCCCGGCGTCGGGCACCACCCGCGGCACGCCCAGCGGGCCTGGCGCGACGTCGTCGGCCTGCTCGAGGAGTGCTTGCCCGTATCGCACTGAGCCGCGCTCAGCGGCGCGGCAGGCCCCAGAAGCGGCGGGTGGCCTCCAGCAGCGCGGCCGCCCGCGCCTCCACCTCGGCGTCCAGCTCGTCGATGGCCGACGGGTCGGCGCGCCGGTCGGGGCCGGGGCGGGGCCGCAGCTTCATCCACGACTCCACCCAGAGGGCCTCGAGCGCGGCCTCCCAGTGCAGCTCGACGCCGAGCCGAGTCAGACCGGCGCGCTCCTCCGCGTGGGCCATGGCCTCGCCGAGCCCGACCAGCTCGCGGTTCAGCTCGGCGGCACGCTCGCGATCACGCTCGCGAAGCGCCTCCGCCGCCGCCGCGATCTCGGCGACGACCTCCTTGTACTCCCGCGCCGCACTCATCGGTCCTCCAACGACGGCACGATGACCACCACCGGCTGGGTGTGCTGCGCCCGGTCGAACAACAGGCCCCGCCCGGGACGCGGCGACCACGTGACGAACATCCCGGGCACCAGTGGCTGCACCTCCGAGCCCTGGACGTCGAGGGCCACCCACGCGCCGAGGTCGTCGGGCGATGCGCCCATCATGAGCAGCGCTTTCAGCCGCGCCGGGCTGCGCCACCAGCCGAGCACGTGCACCCCGGTCTCCGGACCGAAGTGCAGGATCTTGCGCAGCGCCTCGGTGCCGGCCCGGTCGAGCGCGGTCTCCGCGGCGTCGGCGGCGTAGAGCACGAGCGCCACGGGGTGGCGGGACGCGGTGCCGGCCAGTCGCTCGGTCACCTCCTGCGCCAGCGCCTCGACGCGAGCGCGGAAGCCGTCCAGCCGGACCGTCTCGACGCGCTGACCCGCGCCTGCGACCCGCTCGGCGAGCCGTTCCGCCGGTTCGGTCGCCTCGGCGATCAGCGGGGCGATCACGACGTCGAGCGTGTCGCGCACGTGCTGCCCGGCCAGCGACGCGGCGGCCGCGCCCAGCACCTGCACGGCCTCCCGCAGGCCGGACGCCAGCACGCCGAGGTTGCGCCCCGGCGCGTCCGGGAGCGCGACCGCGGCGGCGCTGCCCGCCACTTCGATGCACTGCCCCACGAGCGCGTGCGGGGCGTTGCGCGCGGGCAGGACGGCGAGCAGCTCGGACAGGTGCGGCGAGCGGCTGCCGTCGAACAGCCGCGGCTCGCGGCGCCCCTCGGCGTAGGAATCGTGGAGGATCCGCTGCACCTCGTCGACCGAGCCCTTGCCGGTGGCGTCCGGGATGCGCACCACCTCGTTGCCGTGCGTGATGCCCGACTCGTGGTTGATCACCGCGTGCCAGCGCGGGAGGCCGAGCGTTGCGTCGTTCAGCTCGGCGAGCACCCGCCGCGCGCGCGGCAGCGCGATCCGCAGCACGAACTGCTCGAAGATCGCCGGACGCCCCCAGAACGCTTCGATGCCAGACACGTCCTGGCTGGCCAGCACCAGGTGGATGCCCTGGGACCGCCCGCGCCGCGCCACGTCCTCCAGCAGGAGGGTGGCCTGGCGCGTGACGGCGTCACGCTCGGCGAACAGGTACTGGAACTCGTCGATCACGGCGACGATCCGCGGCCACCGGCCGTCGGGGTCCTCGCGGCGCAGCTCCTCCAGCTTGGTGACCTCGTGCGCCTTGGCCGCCTCCGCGCGGCGACGCATCTCGTCGGAGAGGAACTGCAGGAGCGCGAGGCCGAACTCGCGGTCGGTGTTGATGTTGACGCCGATCAGCCGTGCGTGCGGCAGCCACGTCTTGTCCCGCCGCCCGGGGGCGAACTGGGCGAACGAGACGCCCTCCTTGAAGTCGAGGAGGTAGAACTCCAGCTCGTCCGGGCCGTAGCGGGCCGCCATCGAACTGATCATGGTGAGCAGCAGGTTGGTCTTCCCGGAGCCGCTCGGGCCGCCGATCAGAGCGTGCGGTGAGGCGTCGGCCAGCGCGACCTGCGAAGGCAGTCCGTCGGTGAACCCCACGGGCGCGTGCAGCCCGCTGACCGACCGGGACTCGCCCCACTTGTCCCGCGGCGGGAGCAGGTCGGCGAACGTGCCGATCCGGCTGCGCCAGCGCTCGTGCTCGTCGGCGATGGCATGCGCGGCGCGGGTGACCTCGGACTGCGGCAGCGGGGGGTCCGGTTCCACCGCGACGTACTGGCCCGTCATCGACGACGTGGCGATACCGCTGTCGGCGAGGCGGATCGTCTCGATCGGCGCGTTGACCGTCAGCGGCACGTCCAGCAGCACCAGCTGGATCCCGCACGCCAGCCCGTCGCGCGCCACCCGCTGCAGCTGGCGGTGCTCGGCGTCCTTCAGCGCCGACCGGTTGCCCAGCAGCACCGCGACGACCCACGGCTCGGTGCGGCCGCCGACCGTCTCGGCCATCACCCGCAACGACGGGTGCCCGTCGACGAGGACGCGCGTGTGGACACGGCGGATCCGGTCCGACAGCTCCTCCAGCAGCTCCTCGAGCATCCCCGGGTCGTGCACGGTGAGCAGCCCGGTGCGGGTGAGCGGGTAGAGGCCGGGCAGCGACCCGGTGAACCGGCCGACGTCCCAGACGTGCAGCTGCACCACCCCGGGCCGGAAGCTGCTCATCACCCGCAGCAGCAGGTTCTCCACCAGCGCCTCGGCCCGGACGCGGCTGTCGTGCGTGGACGTGATCTGCAGGTGCGACTCGTCGAGCAGGGGAACCGCTACCGGGAACCCCGGCTCGGCACCGCCGACCCGCCCGGTGCCGATCGTCCACAGCGACGGCACGGGACCGGAGCCCTCGATCTTGCCGACCTGGCCGAGCCACTCGTCCGGATCACCGCCCGCGGCACCGGGCGCCGCCTCGGCGAGGATCTGCGTGAGCCGCCCGGGCCCGGTCGCGAGCCAGTCCCGGAACGCTGCCTTCCGGTCGAACTCCACCCGCTTGATCGGCCGGCCCAGGTCGCGGTTCGCGAGGATCCTGCGCAGGCCGGGATCGGACTCGGCCGCGTCGAGGCCCTCCTCGCGCAGCCACATCTCGACCATCGCCTCCGCGTGCGCGCGCACCGCGGCCTCGCGCGCGCCCTCCGCGGCGCCGAGCGCGCGCGCGATCGCGACGCACAGCGCGTCGAACGCCGTGGCGATCCGCTGCCGCCGCTTGCTGGGCCCGCGTGCCATGTCCGCCTACAACCGCGCGTCGATGTCGGCAACGGCGTTGGCACCACCGGTGATCAGCCCAAGGCCGCGCTCCAGCTCCTCCGCCGCCTGCAGCAGCTCGGGGGGCACGAGCGGCTCTGAGTGCTGCTCGCCCAGCCCGTCGAGCACGGCGACGGCGTCGGCGATCCGGTCGCGCGCGATCCCCGCGTGCTGGTAGGCGCTGCCGAGCTGCTCGGCCACCCCTGCCAGCACGGCACGCACCTCCCCTAAATCACTCACAGCCGGTTGGCGACGCCTTCGGACGCCTGGATCGCAGCCTGGACCTGGTTCTGCACCTCACCGATGCTGCTGACGGCCTGGGCGAGCAGCCCGTTCGCCTCGGAGACGTCGGCCTGTGTGCTGCCCTCCGTCACGCGCTGCAACGCCCCCTGCGCCTGCTCGAGGGAGGAATGCGCCTGCTGCAGCGCCCCGAGGCTCTCCGAGGCCTTGTCGTTGGCCAGCGCGATGCCGGCTCTGACCTCTTCGATGCTCGCCATTTCCGCAACTCCCCGTCGTGCCCGGACCCCAGTCGTACGGTGCGAATCTAGCCGCGATACGGCTACCCGTTGCATGCGGCTCGCTACTCGCTTTCCCGATTTTTCGGACGGCTCTACGCTCGGCCGCCGTGGGGGACGGGGACGTGCGCGGCAGCCGGGGTGGGGCGGTGCTGATCGGGGCGCTCGCCGTCGACTCGCTCGGCAACGGGCTCTTCCTCCCCCTGTCTCTCGTCTATTTCGTCGAGCTGACCGACGTGCCGTTGGCGCTGGTCGGGGTGCTGCTCACCATCGCGAACGCGGTGACGCTGCCGATCCCGATCTGGGTTGGCACGCTCGCCGACAGGTTCGGGGCGCTACCCCTCGTGGTCGGCGCGCAGCTGCTGCAGGCCGTCGGCTTCCTGATGTACGCGTGGGTGAGCGGCCCGGTCGGGATCCTCGTGTCGTCCGCGCTCGTCGCGATCGGGGTTCGCTTCTTCTGGTCGGCCGTGTTCACCGCGATCGCCGACTTCGTCGACGGCAGCACCTCGACGCTCTCCCGCGACACCTGGTACGCGTTCGCCAACGGCGCCCGGACCGCCGGGCTCGCGGCCGGTGGGCTCGTCACGGGGATCGTCGTCACCGACGGCAGGGAGGCCACCTACCGGGCCGTCGCGTGCGCCGCGGCCGCGTGCTTCACGGCAGCGGCCGTGCTCATCACGGCGTTCGTCCGCACCGGGCCCGGCCACGCGCACGAACCGCTCGAGCACTCCGGCTACGCCACGCTGCTGCGCGACCGGCCGTTCCTCGGCCTGATCGCGCTCAACTCCGTCTACGCGCTGTCCAGCATGATGCTCGGCGTCGCGCTCCCCACGGTGATCCTGATCGGCATCCAGGGACCCGCCTGGCTGACGTCGGCGCTGCTCGCGGGCAACGCGGTGCTGATCGCCGTCCTGTCCGCGCCGGTCGTCGCCCGGCTCACCGGGTTCCGCCGGACGCGCAGCATCGTCACCGCCGCCGTGCTGTGGGCGGCGTGGTGCGTCTCCCTCGCCGTGCTGGTGCCCGGGCAGCCGGAATGGGTACTACCGGTGCTGATCGGCGGCACCCTGCTCTTCACGGTGGCCGAGCTCGTGCACGCCCCGGTGTCGATGAGCCTGGCCGCAGCGGCCGCCCCACCCGCGGCCCGCGGCCGCTACCTCGCCACGTTCCAGTACTCGTTCACGATCTCGTCGATCATCGCGCCCGCGTTCTTCGCCACCCTCTTCGAGCTGGCCACGGCGGCCCCCTGGATCGCGCTTGGTCTGCTGAACATCGCGAGCATCGGCGGGATGCTGCTGTTGGAGCGCCGCCTCCCGGCGGCGGCCATCAAGGACCCCGCCCCCTCCCCCTCTTGATGTCAGCAAAGCCACTTTCCTGTCACCTCACGTCCTGAAAGTGGCTTTGCTGACACCAGGGGTCAGACCATCCCCAGCAACATCACCGACATCGTCGCCGCCGACACCAGCTGTGCGGCCGCCGCGACGTGCGGTGCCTCCAGCACGCCTGTCCGCACGGCCACCGCGCCGGGAGTCGGTTCGGGGCGGCGGCAGCTGTCGGCGCAGCGCAGGGCGTGCCAGGCGAAGTAGCCGGTGAGCGCGAGCGCGGCCACGGACACCGCCCCGAGCGTGCCCGCCGCCCCGCGGCCGTGCGCGCTGTGGCCTGCGGCCAGCATGAGCAGCATCGCGCCGCTGCCGACGGCGTGGTGGCCCGCGTCGCCGCCGAAGGTCCTGCTGCGCACCACGACGCCGCCGAACCAGGCCATGGCGAGCGCGAACACGACGGTCCACACCGGACCGGGTACCGGGTTGCCGAGCGGCGAGAACATGGCGGCCATGCCGAGGCCCATCGCGGCGTGCGAGAGCTCCCCTGCGACGTCCAGGCGCAGCAGGGCCGCCCGAAGCAGGTGCAGCAGGCCGACGCCGAGGCAGACGACCGCGAACGTGCCGGCCACCCATCCTGTGAGCGCCATCTCGCCCCCGATCCCTACGGCTCGAGCGGACCATATGCGGGCCTCCGGTGGCAACCATGTCGTCGGTGGCACAAGTGCGTGACGGGCTGCTCACCGTGCCGGATTGGGTCTTGCGAGCGGACCCGTCGGCGTTCGAAGGTGTCCCCTTCTGGGCGAGGACGTCGGAGGTCTGACGATGGCGGGAGAGTCCCGGGTGGTGCGCGCAGCGCTGGTGCAGGCGAAGTGGACTGGTGACACCGCCTCGATGATCGAGGTGCACGAGAAGTACGCGCGGTCGGCCGCCGAGCAGGGCGCGCAGATCATGGGCTTCCAGGAGGTCTTCAACGCGCCGTACTTCTGCCAGGTGCAGGAGGCCGAGCACTACGGATGGGCCGAGCCGGTGCCGGACGGGCCCACGGTGCAGCGCATGCAGGCGCTGGCCAAGGAGCTCGGCATGGTGCTCGTCGTGCCGGTGTTCGAGATCGAGAGCTCCGGCAACTACTACAACACCGCCGCCGTGATCGACGCCGACGGCAGCTACCTCGGCAAGTACCGCAAGCACCACATCCCGCAGGTCAAGGGCTTCTGGGAGAAGTACTACTTCCGGCCCGGCAACCTCGGATGGCCGGTGTTCGACACCGCCGTCGGCCGGGTCGGCGTGTACATCTGCTACGACCGGCACTTCCCGGAGGGGTGGCGCGCGCTGGGGCTGGCCGGGGCGCAGATCGTCTACAACCCGAGCGCCACCAGCCGCAGCCTGTCGTCGTACCTGTGGAAGCTGGAGCAGCCTGCGGCCGCCGTCGCCAACGAGTACTTCATCGCGGCGATCAACCGCGTCGGCGTGGAGGAGTACGGCGACAACGACTTCTACGGCAGCAGCTACTTCGTCGACCCGCGGGGGCAGTTCGTCGGCGATGTGGCCTCCGACCGCGACGAGGAGCTGGTGGTGCGCGACCTGGATCTCGGGTTGATCGACGAGGTGCGCCAGAACTGGGCGTTCTACCGCGACCGCCGACCCGACGCATACGGACCGCTGGTGGAGGCATGACCGACCTGCTGGCGCGCACGCGCGCCGTCCTCCCGTCCTGGCTGGCGATCTACTACCAGGAGCCGATCGAGATCGAGCGCGGCGAGGGCCGCTACGTCTGGGACGCCGACGGCAACCGGTACCTGGACTTCTTCGGCGGCATCCTCACCACGATGACCGCACACGCGCTGCCCGAGGTGACGAAGGCCGTCAGCGACCAGGCCGGGCGGATCATCCACAGCTCCACCCTCTACCTGAACCGGCCGATGGTGGAGCTGGCCGAGCAGATCGCCGCGGTCTCCGGCATCCCCGACGCCAAGGTCTTCCTGACCACCAGCGGCACCGAGGCCAACGACACCGCGCTGCTGCTGGCCAGCTCGCTGCGCCGGTCCAACCAGATCCTGGCGATGCGCAACAGCTACCACGGGCGGTCGTTCTCGACGGTGGCGATCACCGGGAACCGGACCTGGTCGCCCACCTCGCTGTCGCCGTTCCAGGTCTACTACGTCCACGGCGGGCAGCGGTACCGGTCGCCGTTCGCGCACCTGTCGGACGGCGAGTTCATCGCCGCGTGCGTCGCCGACCTGAAGGAGGTGCTCGACCAGGCCGGTGGGGACGTCGCCGCGCTGATCGCCGAGCCGATCCAGGGCGTCGGCGGCTTCACATCGGGCCCGGACGGGCTGCTGGGTGCGTTCGCCGAGGTGCTGCGCGAGCGCGGCATCCTGTGGATCTCCGACGAGGTGCAGACCGGGTGGGGCCGCACCGGCGAGCACTTCTGGGGCTGGCAGTCCCACGGCGCCACACCCGACATCGTCACGTTCGCGAAGGGCATCGGGAACGGGCTGTCGATGGGCGGGGTGATCGCCAGGGCCGAGGTGATGGACTGCCTCACCGCCAACTCCATCTCGACGTTCGGCGGCTCGCCGCTGACCTCCGCCGGTGCCCTGGCCAACCTGCGCTACGTGCTCGACCACGACCTGCAGGCCAATGCGGCCCGGCACGGGCCGACGCTGTTCGACGGCCTCCGCGCGGTCGACTCGCCGATCGTGGGCGACGTCCGCGGCAAGGGCCTGATGCTCGGGATCGAGCTGGTGCGACCGGGGACGGGCACACCGGGCGAGCCGGCCCCTGAGCTCGCCGCCGCTGTGCTCGAGGCGTGCAAGCGGCGCGGGCTGCTGATCGGCAAGGGCGGGCTGTACGGGAACGCGCTGCGGATCGCCCCGCTGCTCACCCTCACCGCCGAGGAGGCCGCAGAAGGCCTCGCCATCCTGGTGGCCGCGATCGAGGAGGTCACGCCATGACCCGCACGCTGATCCGGGGCGGCCTCGTGATCACCGCCTCCGACGAGAGCGCGGTGGACGTCCTGATCGAGGACGAGAAGGTGGTGGCGCTGGCCGACCCGGCGTTCGCGCAGGGCTGGACGGCCGACACCGTCATCGACGCCGCCGGCAAGTACGTCATCCCCGGCGGCGTGGACGCCCACACGCACATGGAGCTGCCGTTCGGCGGCACGTTCGCGTCCGACACGTTCGAGACGGGCACGCGCGCGGCGGCGTGGGGCGGCACCACCACGATCGTCGACTTCGCGGTGCAGTCGATGGGCGGGCCGCTGCGCGAGGGCCTGGACGCCTGGCACGCCAAGGCCGAGGGCAACTGCGCCATCGACTACGCGTTCCACATGATCATGGCGGACGTCAACGAGGGCTCCCTCAAGGAGATGGAGGGCCTCGTCGGCGAGGGCATCACCAGCTTCAAGCTGTTCATGGCCTACCCCGGCGTCTTCTACTCCGACGACGGCAAGATCCTGCGCGCGCTGCAGAAGGGCGCCGAGACCGGCGGGCTGATCATGATGCACGCCGAGAACGGCATCGCGATCGACGTGCTCGTGGCGCAGGCACTGGAGCGCGGCAACACCGACCCGAAGTACCACGGGGTCGTGCGGCACGCGCTCCTCGAGGCCGAGGCGACGCACCGCGCCATCCGGCTCGCGCAGGTGGCGGGCGCGCCGATCTACATCGTGCACCTGTCCGCCGCCGAGGCCCTCGCCGAGGTGTCCCGGGCGCGCGACGAGGGCCACAACGCGTTCGCCGAGACCTGCCCGCAGTACCTGTTCCTCGACGTCGACGACCTCGCGCGGCCCGGCTTCGAGGGCGCGAAGTACGTCTGCTCCACGCCGCTCCGCCCCGTCGAGCACCAGGCGGCGCTGTGGCGCGGGCTGCGCACCGACGACCTGTCGGTGGTCTCCACCGACCACTGCCCGTTCTGCTTCAAGGACCAGAAGGAGCTCGGGATCGGCGACTTCTCCAAGATCCCGAACGGGCTCCCGGGCGTCGAGACGCGGATGGACCTGCTGCACCAGGCCGTGCTGGACGGGCACATCGGTCGCAAGCGCTGGATCGAGATCGCCTGCGCCACCCCGGCGAAGATGTTCGGGCTCTACCCGCGCAAGGGCACGATCGCCCCCGGAGCTGACGCTGACATCGTGGTCTACGACCCGAACGCGCAGCAGGTGCTCTCCGCGGAGACGCACCACATGAACGTCGACTACTCCTGCTACGAGGGCCGCACGATCACCGGTAAGGCGGAGACGGTGCTCTCCCGAGGCCGCGTGGTCGTCGACAAGGGCGAGTACCTCGGCGCACCCGGCCACGGCCGGTTCGTGCGCCGCGAGACCTGCCAGTACCTGCGATGACCGCGACGGTGCGGGCGGCATGCGTCCGAGCCCGCCGAAGCGGAGCGGAGGCGCAATGGACATAGGCCTGGTCCTGCAGACCGACCCGCCGGCGCAGACCGTCGTCGACCTCATGGTGCGGGCCGAGGAGCTGGGGTTCAGCCACGGCTGGACGTTCGACTCGCACGTGCTCTGGCAGGAGCCCTACGTCATCTACCCGCGGATCCTGGAGCGGACGCAGCGGATGATCGTCGGGCCGATGGTGACCAACCCGGCCACCCGGGACTGGACCGTCATCGCGTCGCTGCACGCAACGCTGAACGAGCAGTTCGGCAACCGCACCATCTGCGGCATCGGCCGCGGCGACTCCGCGGTGCGCGTCCAGGGCCGTCCGCCCACCACGCTGGCCCGGCTGGAGGAGTCGATCCACGTCATCCGCGAGCTCGCGGAGGGCCGCGCCGTCGAGCTGCACGGCACGACGGTGCAGATCCCGTGGATCGCCGACGGCGCGAAGCTCCCGGTGTGGATGGCCGGGTACGGGCCGAAGGCGCTCGACCTCGTCGGGCGCGCTGCCGACGGGTTCATCCTGCAGCTCGCCGACCCCTACCTCGTGGAGTGGACGGTCAAGACCGTCCGCGCCGCCGCGGAGGCGGCCGGCCGGGACCCCGCGGCGATCACGGTCTGCGTGGCCGCGCCCGCGTACGTCGGTGACGACCTCGGTCACGCCCGCGACCAGTGCCGCTGGTTCGGCGGGATGGTCGGCAACCACGTCGCCGACCTCGTCACGCGCTACGGCGAGACGTCGGCGGCCGTGCCCGCGGCGCTGACCGGCTACATCAAGGGCCGCGAGGGCTACGACTACAGCCACCACGGCCGCGCCGGCAACCGGTCGACCGACTTCGTGCCCGACGAGGTCGTCGAGCGGTTCTGCCTGCTCGGGCCGCCGTCCGCGCAGCTGGAACGGCTCGCCGAGCTGAAGGGGCTCGGCGTGGACCAGTTCGCGATCTACGCCATGCACGACGCCCGCGAGGCGACGATCGATGCCTACGGAGCGGCGGTCATCCCCGCCCTCTCCTGACGTCCTGGAGGTCTCATTGCCCGGCTACCTCATCCTGCACGGCGAGGTGACCGATCCCGAGGGGTACGAGGAGTACAAGGAGAAGGCCCAGGTCCTCCTCGCCGAGCACGGTGCGCGCTACCTCGCGCGCGGCGGCGAGGCCACTCCGCTCGAGGGCGAGTGGCTGCCCCGGTTCGTCGTGGTGGAGTTCCCGAGCTACGAGGCCGCCCTCGCCTTCTACCACTCGCCGGAGTACCAGGAGGTGGCCGAGATCCGGAAGCGCTTCAGCAACTCGGCCGTGGCGATCGTGGAAGGGCTGCCGGCCCCGGCGCCGTGATCCGCCGACGTGATCCAGCTCGGCAAGCGGGTGGTCGGCACCCAGGTGGTGCTGTTTACGGCCGCTGCGGAGGAGGAGCCTGGGCAGCCTTCCGATCGAAGGAGCAGGTCATGGCTTACACGATTCGGTGCGCAGACAGCGGAGCTGACTGTCCGGGCGAGTTCGCCGCCGAGACCAGAGAGGAACTGGACCGGCACGTCGAGATGCATGTTCAGATGGCTCATCCCGACATGGTCTTCGACGAGAACACGAAGGCCGCGGTCGACGGTTTGGTTCGCCAGCGCTGAACGCCACAGTCCCGCAGCACTTGCGCGACCCCACAATGCGCGGCGCCACCGAAGGCCTCGTGAGGGTGACCTGCCTGAACTCCCCCGTGCGTAGCCTGGAACCGTGCCTGAGATCAATACCTTGGACGGCCGGCCCACCACGCTCGAGCAGCTGCGCGACGGCAAGGCCGCCCTCGTCGTCAACGTGGCCTCCCGGTGCGGGCTCACGCCGCAGTACACCGCGCTGGAGGAGCTGCAGCAGAAGTACGGGTCACGCGGCTTCACCGTGGTCGGCGTGCCGTGCAACCAGTTCGGCGACCAGGAGCCGGGGTCGGCCGAGGAGATCCAGACCTTCTGCTCCACCACCTACGGAGTCAGCTTCCCGATGACCGAGAAGGTCGACGTCAACGGGCCTGGCCGGCACCCGCTCTACCAGGCGCTGACCGAGACCCCCGACGACACCGGGGAGGCGGGCGACGTGCAGTGGAACTTCGAGAAGTTCCTCCTGTCCGCCGACGGCCGGGTGGTCGCCCGGTTCCGGCCGATGACCACGCCGGACGACCCCAAGGTGATCGCGGCCATCGAGGCCCAGCTGAACGCGTAACCGGTACAGCAGATCCACTCCGAACCGGTCCAGGTGACTGGACCGGTTCGTCGCTAGCGTCGCTACCGTGCAGTCCTCGAACTCCATCTTCACCTCCCTCGCCCACCAGCCCCTGCCTGCGCTCCCCGACGACGCCCAGGTCATGACGGCCACCGTCGAGGTGCCGCCCGGCGACCCGGGCACGCCGCCCCACCGCCACTCCGGCCCCGTGTACGGCTACGTCACGGAGGGCGCGATCGTCTGGGAGCTGGAAGGCGAGCCGGAGCGCGTGATCCGCGCGGGTGAGGCGTTCTGGGAGCCCGGCGGCGACGTGATCCACTACCAGGCCGGGAACGCGCTGCCCGATGCGTGGAGCCGCTTCGTGGTGGTGATGGTGCACGCCCCGAGCGCGCCGATGCTCACCCTCGTCGACGAGGCCGAGCTCGCCGAGCGCCGCCACCTGCGCGCCCCGCGGGCGGTGCGGGCATGACGCGCATCCTGCTGGCCGGATCGACCGGCGTCGTGGGCAGGCGGCTCGTCCCGCTGCTGGTCGAGCGCGGCCACCACGTCGTCGCGCTCACCCGCAGGCCGGACCGCGTCCCCGCGCTGCGTGCGGCGGGAGCACACCCGGCGGTCGTCGACGTGCGGGACGCCGCCGCGCTCGCGGCCACGATCCGCGACACCGCGCCGGAGGTGGTGGTGCACCAGCTCACCGACCTCGGCGGGGCCGACCTCGCCGCCAACGCAGAGCTGCGGATGTCCGGCACCCGGCACCTCGTCGACGCCGCGCTCGCCGCGGGCGCCCGCCGGATCGTCGCGCAGAGCATCGCATGGGCCTACGCGGGCGGGGACGGCCCCGCCGACGAGGACACCCCGCTGGACCTCGACGCCCCCGAGCCCCGTGCCACGTCCGTCCGCGGCGTCGCCGCGCTCGAGGCCGCGGTGCGCGAGGCGCCGGCGTGGGTGGTGCTGCGCTACGGGATGTTCTACGGGCCGGACACGTGGTTCGCCCCCGACGGCCTGCGCGCCGCCGACGCGCGGGCCGGCCGCCTCGTCGCGGACGGCGACGTGACGAGCTTCCTGCACGTGGACGACGCAGCCGCGGCCGCGGTGGCCGCGCTCGGGTGGCCGTCCGGCGCGGTGAACGTCTGCGACGACGAGCCGGCGGCCGCCCGTGACTGGGTGCCGGCCTTCTGCGCCTCGGTAGGAGCAGCGCCCCCACCGGTTTCGGACGCCCCGCGGCGGGAGTGGGCCCGCGGTGCCGACAACCGGCGTTCCCGCGAACAGCTCGGCTGGACGCCGCAGCACCGGTCGTGGCGCCGCGGGTTCGCCCTCACCGCAGCAGCTCGGTGAGGGCGTCGAGCGCCCGGCGCCACGCGTGCCCGGGCGGCGTGGCGTAGCCGATCACCAACGCCCCGGGCCGGTCCGGGGCAGGCCGGTGCCAATAGCCGCCGGTGTGCAGGCCGTGCAGGCGCACACCGGCCCGCTCGGCGGCGTCCACCGTCCGCCGCTCCCGCTCGGCGGACCCCACCGGGAGCAACGCGTGCAGCCCGGCCGCCACCCCGGCGGGCGGTGGCGCGCCGATCGCCGCGAGCCGGGCACCGAGCTCCTGCCGACGCCCCCGGTAGGCCAGCCGCATCCGGCGCACGTGCCGGTCGTACTCACCGCGCCTGAGCAGGTCGGCGAGCGCGAGCTGGTCGATGGCGGGAACCCACGCGCCGAGCGCCCTCATCTCGGCCTCCAGGGGTGCCCGCAGCGCCCGCGGCACCACCAGCCAGCCCAGCCGCATGCCCGGCGCGAGCGTCTTGCTCACGCTGCCGGCGAACACGACGCGGTCCGGGTCGAGCGGCTGCATCGCCCCGACCGGCTGCCGGTCGTACCGGAACTCGCCGTCGTAGTCGTCCTCGACGACGAACCCGTCGCAGCGGCGGGCCCACTCGACCACCGCGGCCCGGCGCGCGGGCGCCAGCACCACGCCGTACGGGTGCTGGTGGGCGGGTGTGAGCAGTGCGAGCGCCGGATCCTCCGGCAGAGCGGCCGCGTCGGCGCCCGCGTCGTCCACCGGCAGGGCCACCGGGGTCAGCCCGGCGGCGGTCAGCACTTCGCGGTGGCGCGCGAATCCCGGGTCCTCGGCCCCGGCGTGCCGCATGCCCAGCCGGTGGACGGCTCGGGCGAGCAACGCCAGCCCCTGCGTGAACCCCGCCGTCACGACGACGGCGTTCCCGTCCGCCCGCACCCCGCGGGTGCGCGCGACGTGCTCGGCGACCGCGGCCCGCAGCTCCGGAAGGCCGCCGGGTTCGACGTAGTCCAGCGACGCTGCACTCCCGGCGAGCGCCCGCCGGACGGCCCCGGCCCACGGCGTGCGGGGGAACGCGCTGAGGTCGGGACGGCCCGGGCGCAGGTCGATGCCGGCACGGGTGCCGGCCGGGACGGGCCGGCCGTCCGGTTCGGGCGTGACGGAACCGGACGGGACGGTGCCGACGACCGTGCCCGATCCCGCCACGCCGACGAGCCAGCCCTCGGCCACGAGCTGGCTGAACGCCTGCACGACCGTGCCGCGGGACAGGCCGAGATCGGCCGCGAGGCTGCGCGTGCCCGGCAGGCGGGTGCCAGGGGTGAGGCGGCCCGAGCGCACCGCGTCGCGCAGCGCGTCCTCCAGGGCGCGGCCGCGCCCGCGCACTGGCCCGACGTCCAGGTGCAGGTCGAGCCCGCGGACGTTGCCCACGCTCACCGCTCGCGGGCCGGCGGGATCCGGGCCTCGATACCCGCGAGGAAGTTCGGGCACTCGATGAAGTCGGGCGCCGGGCACCTCAGCCCGTGGGCGATCAGCTCTCGCGCGGCGACCGCCGACTCGATGCGGCGCTTCAGCTCGGCGTCGTGCCGGGCCAGCACCTCCTTGCGCGCGGCGGGGTCGGTGGTGTCCAGCATCGCTCGCACCTGCTCCAGCCCGAACCCGAGCTCCTTGCACTGCTGGATGAACGCCACCCGCGCCAGCGCGTCCCGGCCGTACCGGCGTCGCCCGCTCACGCGGCGCGCAGGCGCGATGAGCCCGACCGCCTCCCAGTGCCTCAGGACGTGCGTGGCGAGCCCGAACCGATCGGCCACCTCGCCGATCGTCATCTCGATCTGCTCGGAGCTTGACTTCACGTCAACATGAAAAGGCAGGGTCGGGTCCATGGACAAGGCCTTCCTCGAGACCCTGCTCGCCTTCGACCGGCGACCCGACTCCCTGCAGCTGCGCCGCCGGTCCTACGGACTGCTGCAGATCGAGCGCGGCAGCCGGGTGGTGGACGTCGGCTGCGGCGCCGGCACGGCCGTCGGCGAGCTCGCCGAACTCGGAGCGGACGCCGTCGGCATCGACGCCGCCCCGGAAGCCGTCGCCTTCGCGCGCGAGCTCCATCCGGACCGCCGGTTCGAGGTGGGGGACGCGCAACAGCTGCCGTTCGCCGACGAGAGCCTCGACGGATACCGGGCCGAGAAGCTCTACCACGCGCTCGACGACCCGGACAAAGCGTGCGCCGAGGCGCTCCGGGTGCTCGCTCCCGGCGGGCGGATCGTCCTCGTCGGTCAGGACTGGGAGCTGATCGCGATCGACTCCGACGACCCGGCGCTCACCGGGGTGATGGTGACCGCCAGCGCCGACGAGATGGTCAACGGCCGGGTGGCCCGCCGCTACCGCAACCTGCTGCTGGACACCGGCTTCGACGGTGTCTCCTGCGAGGTGCACACGGCCGTCCTCACCGATCCGGAACTGGCGCTGTTCATGGCCAGCCGCCTGGCGACGGGCGCGGTGCGCGCCGGTGTGGTGAGCGAGGCGCAGGCCGAGACGTGGCTCGACGACCAGCGCAGCCGGGCCGACCGCGATCGGGCGCTCGTCGCGATACCGCTGTTCCTCGCCGCCGGACGCCGGCCGCTCACACCGTCCTGACCGTCCCCATCATCGCCATGTCCTCGTGCTCGAGGTTGTGGCAGTGGAGGACGAACCGGCCCGCGTAGTCCGAGAACCGCACCGCCACGTCCACGACCTCGGCCGGACGGACGTCCACGGTGTCCTTCCAGCCCGCGTCGTACTCGCCCGGGTCCCGGCCGTTGCGACGCAGCACCTGGAAGGCGTCGAGGTGCACGTGGACGGGGTGGTGCACGTCGGTGACGAAGCGCCACACCTCGGTCTCACCGAGCCGGATGTCGGCGAGCGACGTGTCCGGGTCGAACGAGGTGCCGTTGATCGTCCAGCCGCGGTGGTCGCCGACACCGCCGCGCGCGAAGCGGAAGACGCGCTGCGGCGCGCCGGGCGGCGGGACGAGGGGCTCGAACTCGGCGAGCCGCTCGGGCACGCGGCTGTCGTCCGTGGCCTTGCGCACCACCCGGAACCGCATCACGTCCCCCGCCCGGCCTGCGTCGAGCCCGTTGACCATCGTCACCTCGGTGCCGACCGGCAGCAGCGAGAAGTCCACGACCACGTCGAACCGCTCCCCCGAGGAGATCTCGATCGCGTCGTGCTCCACCGGAGCCGCCAGCAGCCCGCCGTCCGACCCGATCTGGACCATCGGCAGGTCCGGCCCGCCCGGCACGGTGAGCGCGAGCCGGTAGCGGCGGGCGTTCGAGGCGTTCAGCAGCCGCAGCCGGTAGCGGGCCGCGTCGACCTCGTGCACGGGCCAGGGCACCCCGTTGACGAGCACGACGTCCCCCAGCACGCCCTCCATCCAGTCGTCCTCCACGCCGGGGAGCGTCCGCATGCCCTGGTCGAGGCCCGGGTAGGCGAACGAGCCGTCGGCGGCGAACGACCGGTCGCAGATCATCAGCGGCAGCTCCCGCCGGTCGCGGGGCAGCGGCAGGGCGTCCTCGACGTCGTCGCGCACGATGTGGAAGCCGGCCAGCCCGCGGTAGACGGCCGGGCCGGTGAAGTCCATCCGGTGCTCGTGGTACCAGAGCGTGCCGGCTCGCTGGTCGTTCGGGTAGCGGTGCTCCCGCTCGCCCGCAGCGAGGTCGCCGACCATGCCGTGATGGCTCCAGCCGGCCGTGTCGCCCACCGGCAGCACGAGGTCCAGGGGCCATCCGTCGGACTCGGCGGGCGTGTGCCCGCCGTGCAGGTGCACCACGGTCGGCACCGGCAGCTCGTTGCGGTGGCGCACCACCACCGGCTGCCCGCGGCGGGTCTCGAACGTCGGCCCGGGGAAGATCCCGTCGTAGCCCAGGATCGGGGTCCGCATCCCGGGCAGGATCTCCGCGTCGGCCACGCGCTGGGTCACGCGGTAGAGCTGCGCCCCGGACGCGTCCGTGCCGACCGGGCGTGCAACCGGCGGCACGGGCAACGGCACCCGGAACGGCTCCGGCAGCGGCCACGCGCTGGCCAGCACCTCCCCGGTGGAACCCACCGCCACCCCCGACCCGCAGGCCGGGAGCGCTGCGAGCGCAGCCGCCCCGCCCAGCAGCCCGAGGAACCCGCGCCGCGTCAGGTTCATCGCGCACCCCGGGGGCGAGCCGCCGAGGGGGTCCAGACCCACGCGGCGAGCAGCACCGCGACCACCACGATCGCGACGCCGAGCGGGACGTGCACCTCCAGCGCGCGGGAGTGGCCCACCCCGATCTGGTAGCCCTCTGCGAGGAACAGCAGCACGGTCACCGGCAGCACCCACAGCCGTCCACGCCCACCGACGACATACGCGAGGGCGCCTGCCACCAGGCTCATCGCGACCAGCGCCAGCAGCGACCCGACGAGGCCGTGCACCTCGATCGCGTCGACGTCGCCGGTGAGGAAGAGGCCGGCGAGCACCGGCTGGGCGAGCACGGCGACCAGGTGCGCGGTGAGCAGGAACCGCAGCGTCCAGAGCGATGCCCGCGGTCGCCTGCCCGGAGCGGCCGTCGGGCGTACAAGGGTCTCCACGGCCGGGACACTATAGGTAGACAGCCTACTTATATATCCGGGATTTCCCTGATCCAGCACCTGATGTGCGAGCGCCCCCGATAAGTAGGATCCCTGTACATGAAGCCCGACGCCGTTCGCGGCCACCTCGACGGGCTGATCCTCGCGGTGCTCGAGGACGGCCCCCGGCACGGCTACGCGATCATCGAAGCGCTGCAGGCCCGCAGCGGCGGCCGGCTCGACCTGCCGACCGGCACCGTCTACCCCGCGCTGCGCCGCCTGGAGCGGGCCGCGCTGCTGTCGGGCGCGTGGAGCACCGTGGGCGGACGGGAGCGGCGCACGTACACGCTCACCAGGGCCGGCCGGCACGCCCTCGCCGGCCAGCGCGCCGACTGGAGCGAGTTCAGCGCCGTCGTCGACGCGGTCCTGCGGCCTGCGGCAGGCACGCCGTGACCGCCGTGACCGATCCCGTCGGCGCCCACGTCGCCGAGCTCGACCGCGCCCTGCACGGGCCGGCCGCCCTGAAGCGCAGCATGATCGCCGAGGTGCGCCACGGCCTCGCCGACGCCGTCGCCTGCCACCAGGATCGCGGGCTCGAGCCCCAACGGGCGGCCGCCGAAGCCGTCCGGGAGTTCGGGTCGGTGCACGAGGTGGCCCCGCTGCTGCAGGAGGAGCTCACCGCGCGGCAGGGGCGGCGCACGGCCCAACTGGTCGTCGTGGCGTTCCCCGCCTTGCTGCTCGCCTGGGATGCGCTGTGGATGACGGGCCAGGCCTGGCAGTCGCCCCCGTCCCCCATGGTCGGCTCGCTGGCTCGCGCCGTGGACGTCCTGACCGTGCTGATCACCGTTGCCGCGCTCGTCCTGCTGCTGGCCACGTTCCGGGACGGTCCGCTGCCCCGGTGGGTCACGACGCTGAGCGGTCTCGTGGCCGCACTCGGCGTCGCCGGCTGCGGCGGCATGTCCCTCGTCATGAACCTGCTGAAACCCCACGCGGCCGGCGAGCTGTTCGCCGCCAACCCCGCGACGGCCGTCGTGCTCACGGCGACCGCACTGATCGCGGCACTGGTGACCCGGTCCGCCGTCCGATCGCTGCGGTTCGCGCACACGAGACGTGCGGCTCGGGTGGGACCGAGCCAAACCTGACGAGATCTGTCATGGTTGTGCTCGACGATCTCCTCATGACAGGAACGGAGCGGCCGCTCACCGGCCGAGTGGCGCTGGTGGCGGGGGCGACGCGTGGCGCGGGTCGGGGCATCGCCGTGGAGCTGGGCGCGGCGGGAGCAACGGTGTACGTCACGGGCCGCACCACCCGCGAGAGACGCAGCGAGTACGACCGGCCGGAGACCATCGAGGACACCGCCGACCTCGTGACGGCCGCGGGCGGCACCGGCATCGCGGTGCCCACCGACCACCTCGTCCCGGAGCAGGTCGAGCGGCTCGTGGCCCGCATCGACGCCGATCACGGCCGCCTCGACGTGCTGGTCAACGACATCTGGGGCGGCGAGTACCTCGCGGAGTGGGACAAGCCGGTGTGGGAGCACTCCCTCACCGACGGCCTGCGGATCCTGCGCCTCGCGATCGACACCCACCTCGTGACGGCCCGCTACGCGTTCCCACTGCTGATCAAGCGGCGGGGAGGGCTGGTCGTGGAGGTCACCGACGGCACCGCCGAGTACAACGCCGACCACTACCGGCTCAACGTCTACTACGACCTCGCCAAGGTCGCACCCATCCGGCTCGCGCGCAGCTGGGCGCACGAGCTCGGCCCGCACGGCGCCACCGCCGTCGCGATCACCCCCGGCTGGCTCCGCTCCGAGATCATGCTGCACGAGTACGGCGTGACCGAGGAGAACTGGCGCGACGCGTGCAGCAAGGAACCACACTTCGCGATCTCGGAGACCCCGCGCTTCGTCGGCCGCGCCGTCGCCGCGCTCGCCGCCGACCAGGGACGCGACCGGTGGCAAGGCAAGAGCCTCTCCAGCGGCGGCCTCGCGAAGGAGTACGGCTTCACCGATCTCGACGGCTCGACCCCCGACGCCTGGCGCTACGTGGTGGAGGTGCAGGACGCGGGGAAGCCGGCGGATGTGACGGGGTACCGCTGACGAGTGGACGCGGCGCCTTGGTCCGTGGGTCCCGGACGGATCAGCACCCAGTGATCGGTCCGAGATGGCGACGATCGCCCCGGCGAGGGCGCAAACCGTGATCTCACGGCGATCAACGCCGCATGATCGGTTCGAGATGAGGTGGATCGCCCTGGTGAGGGCGTTGAGCCGCGCGTCGCAATGATCACGGGCGCGTGGGCATGATCAGGTCGACGCCTCGGATCTTCGATCTTGATTCGAGACCCGTGGTGTCGACCTGATCATCAAGGCTCGGCTTGGCGCGCCGTTCCCGACCCCGGCGGGGAGACCGCGAGAAACGAGCTGGGCCAGGGGTCGTGCAGCTCTGATCGACCCCCCACCGACTCGCGCACACTCACCCGAGGCTGTTGGCCGTGAGCCACCTCTTCGCCACGTCCGCCACCGTGTTCTCCCCCGCGTTGGCGACCTCGCGGTTGAGCTGGAGCAAGGCGTCGGTGGTCAGGGCCGAGGAGATCGAGTTCAAGGTTTGGCGCACCTGGTCGTTCGCCTTGTTCTTGTTCACCAGCGGCACGACGTTCTGGGCCGCGAAGTTGTTCTTCGGGTCCTCGAGCGCCACCCAGCCGCGGTCGGCGATGGTGGGGTCGGTGGTGAACAGGTCGGCGGCCTGGATGGTGCCGTCGGTGAGGGCCGCGACGGTGAGGGGGCCGCCCGCGTCGAGCGAGCGGAAGTCGGCGAACTTGCAGTTGTAGAGCCGTTCGATGCCGGGCAGGCCGTAGGGGCGCTCGGCGAACTCCGGCGGGCCGCCGAACACGAGCTCGCCGCAGTGCGGGGCGAGGTCGTCGAGCGACCGGGCGTTGTACCGCTCCGCCGTCTCCTTGGTGATGACGACCGCGTCCTTGTCCTCCGCCTTGGACTGGTCCAGCACGATCAGCGGGTCGGGGAGCTTCGTCGTGAGCTCCTGGTACACCTGGTCGGACGCCGTGGCCGTGGCCTGGGCGTCGACCTCCTGCAGGAGGTTGCCGGTGTACTCGGGGATCAGGTCGATCGAGCCGTCCTTCAGCGCCGGGAAGTAGACCTCGCGGCTGCCGATCCCGAAGGAGCGCTCCACCTTGACGCCCTTGGCCTCGAGCGCCTGGGCGTAGATCTCCGCGAGCAGCCGGCTCTCGGTGAAGTTCGCGGACCCGACCTTGACCACGTCGGCGGCCGCCGGAGGCCCTCCCGCCGGCGCGCCGCTGTCGAGCGGGTTGCCACCGCCTCCGCAGGCTGTGAGGCCGAGGGCGAGCAGGCCGGTCAGCGCTACGAGCGTGCGTTTCATGATGCGATTCCTCCGGCGACGACGGGGGCCTGTCGGGGTGCCCTTCCGCGGGCAGGCGCGGTGCGCAGACCCGGTGAGACGATCAATCTTTGCAGTGCGCCGAGCAGCCCCTCGACGACCAGTGCGAGAGCGGCCACCAGCACTGCGCCCGCGGCCATCTGGGTGTAGTCGTTGCGGGCGAGGCCGTCGAGCAGGAAGCGCCCCAGGCCGCTGAGACCGATGTAGGCGCCGATCGTGGCGGTGGCGATCACCTGCAGGGTGGCGGTGCGCAGGCCGCCGATGATCAGCGGGACGGCGATCGGCAGCTCGACCTTGGCGAGCACCTCGTGCTCGCGCATGCCCATACCCCGAGCCGCGTCGATGACGGCGGGGTCGGCGTTGCGGACCCCCGCGTAGGTGCCGGCGAGCAGCGGCGGGACGGAGAGCACCACCAGCGCGATCGTGAGCGGCAGCAGGCCGATCCCGACGAAGCCGACCAGCAGCGTGAGCAGGCCGAGCTCCGGGAGCGCGCGCAGCCCGTTGGCCGCGCCGACGACGAGGAACCCGCCGCGCCGGGTGTGCCCGATCCAGGCCCCCAACGGGATGGCGATCACGGCCGCGATGAGGAGGGCCTGCGCGGTGTAGGCGAGGTGGTCGGCCAGCCGGGCCGGCACGCCCCTCGTGCCCGACCAGTGCGCCGGGTCGAGGAACCATTCGACGACCTGGACGAAGAGGTTCACGTGCCGCCCCCTGCCGCCTGCCGGTTCCAGGGCGTGAGGATCCGGCCGATCACGAGCAGCACGGCATCACCCGCCAGCGCGAGGAGCACGATCAGCGCGACGCCGACGATGATCTCCGTGGGGAACTGCAGCTGGAAGCCCTCCGTGAAGAACTCGCCCAGCCCGCCGACCCCGATGAGGGCGCCGACGCTGACCAGGCTGATGCTCGACACCGTGGCGACCCGCAGGCCTGCGACGAGCACCGGGATCGCCAGCGGCAGCTCGATGTCGAGGAACCGGCGCGCCGGCCGGTACCCCATCGCGGTGGCCGCCGCGATCACGAGGCCGGGCACGGCGGCGAGCGCGTCGGCGATGGTGCGCACGAGCAGCGCGACCGTGTAGATGGTGAGCGCGACGATGATGTTGATCTCGGACAGGATCCGGGTGCCGAGGATGCCGGGCAGCACGACGAACAGCGTGAGCGACGGGATCGTGTAGAGCACACCCGCCGCCGGCACGAGGATCGCCCTGGCGAGCGGGTACCGGTTGGCCAGCCAGCCGAGCGGGACGGAGAGCACGAGGCCCGCCACGATCGGGATCAGCGCCAGCCTCAGGTGCTCGACCAGGAGCGCGAGGATCCGGTCGGCGTTGCCGGGGATCCAGCTCCAGATCACGCGGCCGCCTCGTGCTCGCGGACCGCGTCCACGACCGCGAGGACGTCGCCTGCGGTGACCGAACCCACGACCGCGCCGTCGCCGTCGATGGCGACACCGACCCCCGACGGCGAGGAGAGCGCCGCGTCGAGCGCGCTGCGTAGCGACCCGCTCCCGATGTCGTAGAGCGAGCCGCCCGGAACGAGGTGGTCGGCCTCGACGACGGCGGCGCCGTTGCGTTCGGCGCCGTTGAGCCACCCCTGCGGGTGCTGCTCGGAGTCGACGACGAGCACCCATGCGTCGTCGTCTGGCACCGGCTCGCCCAGCGCGACGGTGGGCAGCTCGCCGATCGGGACGGCGTCGGACGACAGGAAGCCGAGGCCGCGGTAGCCGCGGTCGCGGCCGACGAAGTTGTCGACGAAGTCGTCGACCGGGCGGGCGAGCAGCTGGCCGGGCTGGTCGTACTGGGCGAGCACCCCTCCGACGCGCAGCACGGCGACCTTGTCGCCCAGCTTGATGGCCTCGTCGATGTCGTGGGTGACGAACACGATGGTCTTGCCCAGCTCGGACTGCAGGCGCAGCAGCTCGTCCTGCAGGCTCTCGCGCACGATCGGGTCGACCGCGCTGAACGGCTCGTCCATCAGCAGGATCGGCGGGTCGGCGGCCAGTGCGCGGGCCACGCCGACGCGCTGCTGCTGCCCGCCGGACAGCTGCGCGGGGTAGCGCCCTGCCATCTCGCGCGCGAGGCCGACGATCTCCATCAGCTCCGCGGCGCGCGAGCGGGCCTTCGCCTTGCTCCAGCCGAGCAGCAGCGGGACGGTGGCGATGTTGTCGAGGATGGTGCGGTGCGGGAACAGGCCCGCCTGCTGGATGACGTAGCCGATGCCGCGGCGCAGCTCCGCGGCATCGGTGGCGGCGACGTCGCGCCCGTCGACTGTGATCTTGCCCTCCGTGGGCTCGATCATGCGGTTGATCATCCGCAGCGACGTGGTCTTGCCGCAGCCGGACGGCCCGACGAAGACCGTGATCCCACCTGCCTCGACGACGAGGTCGAGGTTGTCGACGGCGACCGTGCCGTCGGGGAAGCGCTTGGTCACGCCCCGGAACTCGATCACAGGGGAGACCTCCGTGTTCGCCGACGACCCCTTGCCGGTCGCCGCTGCCAGCGAGGCTAACGCGAGGCGCTGACAACCGCGAACGTTGTGAGCGGCTCGTGATCAGACGCGGCTGGAGCGGGCGGCGGACGCCGGCGTCGCGAGCCTCCCGCGGGCGAGCACCTCGCGCACGCCCTCCCCGCGCACGGGGCGGGAGAACAGCCAGCCCTGGTAGGCGTCCACGCCGATGCCGCGCAGCACGTGGAACTGCTCGGCGGTCTCCACGCCCTCCGCCACCGTGGTGCGGCCCATCGCGCGCGCCATGTCCACGACGGCGCGGGCCACGGCGAAGTCGGCCGGGTCGTCGGCGATGCCCGTGACGAAGGCGCGGTCGACCTTGACAGTCTGCGCCGGCAGCTCCTTCAGCCGGGCGAGTGACGAGTAGCCGGTGCCGAAGTCGTCGACCGCGAACCGCACGCCGCGCTCGGTGAGCTCGGCCATGGCGGCGAGCGCGTGCGGCGGGAGTGCGACGAGGCTGGTCTCGACGAGCTCGAGCACGAGCCGGTCCCACTCGAGCCCGGCATCAGACACGGCGTCGCTCACGGCGGCGCGGAACCCCGGGTCGCCGGGCAGCAGCCCGGCCAGGTTGACGGCGACCGCGCACCGGCGGCCGCGGTACTCGGGCCACGCCGCCGCCTCGCGGGTGGCCGCCCGCAACACCCACAGGTCGAGCTCGCGCAGCAGGCCGCTGCGCTGCGCCACCGGCAGGAAGTCGGACGGCGGGATCAGCCCGCGCTCCGGGTGCGGCCAGCGCACGAGCGCCTCCGCCGAGATCATCGTGCCGTCCGGAGCCACCACGGGCTGGTAGTCGAGCACGAGGCCGTCGGCCGCGATCGCCGCTCGCAGCTCCGCCTCCAGCTCGAGGGCCTTGGTGGCGGAGCTGACCACGCCGTCGGTGGCGATCCCGATGCCGCCCCGCGCCTGCCGGCGCTTGGCGTCGTGCATCGCGGCCTCGGCGAAGCGCAGCAGGTCGGCGGCCCGCACCTCGCCGGTCGGCACGGGGGTGGCGAGCCCGACCGTCGCCGTCATCTGGACCGGGCGGCCGTGCACGGTGATCGTGGTGCGCAGCAGGTCGGCGACCGTCCGCGCGAGCAGGTCGGGGCCGCCGACCTCGGCGTGGTCCGCGCAGATCACGACGAACTCGTCGGCACCCAGCCGCGCCGCGGTGCACCCGAACGGCAGCTCGCGCTGCAGGCGTCCGGCGAGCGACACGAGCAGGTCGTCCCCGGCGTCGTGCCCGAGGGAGGAGTTGACGCGGGCGAAGTCGTCGAGGTCGCCGCACACCACGGCGACCCGCTCCCGGTCAGCCCCGGCCAGCAGCCGGTCCACGAGCTCGAGCCCGGCGGCCCGGTTGGGCAGGCGGGTGAGCTCGTCCACCGTGCCGGCGCTGCGCAGCAGCTCGGCTGCCCGGCGCCGGTCGGAGACGTCGGTGCAGGTCACGAGCCACAGGAAGCCGCCGTCGTCCGCCTCGGTCACGGAGACGGCCAGTTCGCACCACACCGTCGTGCCGTCGGCGCGGCGCAGCGGAGCGCTGTCGACCCGGTAGCCGTGGCGTGCCCCCCGGGGCACCGGGCGCAGCCATTCCGGCTGCGCTGCCCCGCCCGCGGGGGCGTCGTCTGCGGAGAGGGCGGTGGCCGCGGTGCCGCGCAGCCGTTCGAGCGGGACGTCCAGCAGCGCGCACATGCCCTCGTTGGCGTCCACGACGCGGCCCGCCGGGTCCAGCAGCGCGACCCCGACGGGCACGAGCGCCATCAGGTCGGCGAAGCGCCGCCCGGAACGCTCGACCCGGAACCTCGAGACCCGCTCCGCGCTCACGTCGTGCACGACACCGATCAGTCGCAGCGGGGTGCCGTCCGGGCCACGCTCCACCTGCGCCCGGCAGCTCAGCATGCGGTCGCCCGGCAGCTGCAGCTCGACGTGGTGGTCGGCGGTGGTGTTCCCGGCGCGCAGCTCCGCGCACAGCACGGCCACCTGCTCGGCCTCGATGGGCTGGGAGCCTGCACCGTCCGGGTCGATCCCGACCGAGCCGTAGAGCTCGTGGAGCGTCTCGCTGCGCTCGAGCGCGGACGTCGCGAGGTCGAAGGACCAGGTCCCGATCCGGGCCAGCCGCTCCAGCTCGGCCACCCAGACCGGGTCGACGCCCGGTGCGGCGTCCCGCTCGACGATCACGACACCGGTCAGGTCGACGCCCGGCAGCGGCCAGCGCACGGCGCGGACGGGCACGAGCCTCCCGTCCGCGCGCACCAGCCGCGTGTCCTGGTCCGGGCCGACGAGCAGCCGGTGCATCCGGGCACCGACGAGGGCCGCGGTGTCCGAGGCCCCCGCGAGGGCGGCGAGCGCCTCGTTTGCGCGCACGACCCGGCCGTCGTGGTCGTGCAGGAGCGCAGGCTCCGCCGGGAGCGGGACGGCCGGCACCCGATCCCGTTCCGGCGGCTCCGAGACGGCTCGGGCCAGCGTGGAGGCGAAGCGCGCCGCCTCCGGATGCACCTCGGCACCGAGCGCGGCGTACCGCTCGCGGTGCAGGTCCGCTCGCAGTACGGCGTCGGACCCGCTGTGCGGCTGGATCGGTGGCTCGACCACCGGGCCGTCGCCGAGGCGGTGTCCGAGCTCTCTCACGTCCATCTCCCAGCGTCGCGGCGTCGATACCCATCGCTACAACGACGCCGACGGCCACACGATCTGGGCGAGCTGCTCGATCGGCCTACCCCGCCCCGAGTGAGTGAACGGCCCGTCCTGCACGCTGAGTGACGGTCGTGATCTCCGTTGGAGCAAACGTGCAGGTTGCGGCGGGTTCAGTGCGTAACGGCCGACTCGGGGGCCGCTGCGGCGACAGCTGACGAAACGGCTAGGGCGACTCGCGGGTCGAACGGGCTCGGAACGATCGCGTCGGCCGAGAGCTCCTCGCGCGCCACGGAGAAGATGGCCTCCGCCGCGGCGAGCTTCATCTCCTCCGTGATGCGCCGGGCGCCCGCGTCGAGCGCCCCGCGGAACACGCCGGGGAACGCGAGCACGTTGTTGATCTGGTTCGGGAAGTCGCTGCGGCCGGTGGCGACGATGGCGGCGTGCCGCCTCGCGACGTCCGGGTGCACCTCGGGGTCGGGGTTGGACAGGGCGAAGACGATCGCCTCCCGCGCCATCCGCGCCAGCAGCTCCTCGGGCACCTTCGCGCTCGACAGGCCCACGAACACGTCGGCGCCGTCGAGGGCCTCGGCGAGGCCACCGGTCACACCGCGCGGGTTGGTGAGCGCGGCCACCGCGGCCTTCTCCCCGCCGCGCCCGGGGTCGAGCACGCCGCGCGAGTCGAGGACGACGACGTCGCGCACGCCCGCGGCGAGCAGGATCCGGGCACACGCCACTCCCGCGGCTCCCGCCCCCGAGATGACGACGCGCAGCCCGTCGAGCTCCCGGCCCTGCACCGCGCACGCGCCGCGCAGCGCGGCCAGCAGCACGATCGCGGTGCCGTGCTGGTCGTCGTGCATGACGGGGCAGTCGAGCGCCTCGACGAGCCGCCGCTCCAGCTCGAAGCACCGCGGCGCCGAGACGTCCTCGAGGTTCACCGCGCCGAAGCTCGGACGCAGCCGCACGAGCGCCTCGACGATCTCGTCGACGTCGGTGGTGTCCAGCACGAGCGGGATCGAGTCCAGGTCCGCGAACGCCTTGAACAGCGCGGACTTGCCCTCCATCACGGGCAGCGCTGCGCGCGGGCCGATGTCCCCGAGCCCGAGCACGGCGGTGCCGTCGCTCACGACGGCGACGAGGCGGTTGGTCCAGGTGTAGCGGGCGGCGAGACCGGGGTCGGCCGCGATGGCGCGGCTGACCTCCGCGACGCCGGGCGTGTAGGCGACGGCGAGGTCGCGCGCGTTCGCCAGCGGGGCGGTGAGCGCGGTGCCCAGCTTGCCCCCGCCGTGCGCGGCGAAGATCTCCTCGCGGGTGGGGATGGTGCGTTCTCCAGCGATGGTCACAGGTCCACTTCCTTGTGGTGCTCAGGGGGGCGCCAGCGGGGGCGCGCGCTCGCCGTGCACCGGGGGTCGCGGGTCTGCGACCGGTGCCGGACGGCCGAGCGCCGAGCAGCCGCAGGATGGTGCGACAGGCCCGGCGGATGGGCAGTCGGGTTCCGGGGCGATCTTACGGGAGGAGCTCACCCACCGGGGCGTCGCATGCCTCACCCCATTGCGACGAACGGCGCGTTCGTCGCAACCTATCCGACCAACGCGCCGCTCGTCGGGAAGTGGGTCAGGAGCGGCCGCGGAACCGCCGGGGGCGGGGCCACAGCCGGCACAGCACCACGGCCAGCACCGCGGCCGGCCCGAGCGTGCGGGAGTCGGTCGAACCGTGGTCGTTGTCGCCGAGCACCCACCAGCCGTCGTCCGCCGGCCGCGCGGCCCGCTTCACCGACAGCTGCTCCGGGCGCGCCGCCCAGCGCACCAGCACGACGTCCCCGGCCCGGACCCGCGCACCGAACTCCACGAGCACCACGTCCCCGTCCCGCAGCGTCGGCGACATCGACGGCCCCCGCACGGCCACCCTCCGCCAGCGCACACCCACCCCCTCATCACACTGCTGCGCCCCGACGCCGGGAGTAGTGTCGGACACGCCAGAACGATCACCATCCAGGGAGGACCCATGCGGCTTTTCGCCCGCATTCTCCGCCCGCGGCTGGAGGCCACCGCACATTGCGACCTCCCCTGCGGCGTGTACGACCCGGCGCAGGCCCGCATCGAGGCCGAGTCGGTGAAGGCGATCCAGGAGAAGTACCAGGGCAACGAGGACGCCGAGTTCCGCACGCGGGCGCTCGACATCAAGGAGCAGCGCGCGGACCTCGTGAAGCACCACCTGTGGGTGCTCTGGACCGACTACTTCAAGCCCCCGCACTTCGAGAAGTACCCGGAGCTGCACGAGCTGTTCAACAAGGCCACCAAGAAGGCGGGTGGCGGGCCCGGCGGCGTGAAGTCGTCCACGGACCCGGCCACCGGCCAGGAGCTGCTCGACTACATCTCCCAGATCGACAAGATCTTCTGGGAGACGAAGGCCGCTGCCTGACCCAGGCGTCGCCGACGGCGCTGACCTGCGAGAACACCTCTCGTGGGTCAGCGCCGTCTCTCGTTGTCGGGCGACTTCTCCCGGCCCGGACGGTCAGTGGTCGCGTCGAGCCACGAGCACCACGAGCGGGCCGAACTGTCCGTCGGCACCGAGCCGCAGCTCGGCCACCGGTCGGAGGCCCGCCTCCTCGACCAGCGCGGCGAGCTGTTCCGGTTGCCACAGGTAGGTCGTCCACTCGACCGGGACACCGCCGTACGCCTCGGCACGAGCCACCTCGCCGTCCCCCACGTGCGTGGCGACGATCAGCTGTCCGCCCAGCACCAGCGCCCGGGCGAACGACGCCAGGACCTGCGGCAGGACGTCGCGAGGCAGGTTGAACAACGACCACCACCCCAGCACCCCGCCCAACGACGAGTCGGCGAGGTCGAGATCGGTGGCCGACGCCACGCCGAAGCTGCATCCGGGGTGGAGACGGCGTGCGTGCTCGATCATGCGGGGCGAGAGGTCCACCCCGGACACGTCCACACCGCGATCGGCCAGGTACGCCGTCACGGCGCCCGGGCCGCACCCGACGTCGAGCACCGGACCCAACTCGCGGACCGCATCGGCGAACACGTCCATCGCGGCTCGGAGCCACGGGTACGCGCGGACGTCTCCCAGACCCATTTCCACGTAGGTGTCCGCGACGCGGTCGTACGACTCGCGGACGATGTCGAGATCAGCAGGACGACGCACCGATGGGACGCTCACCGGTCCGACCCTAGGGAGGCGGCACCGCACCCGTGCCGGCCGCCCGGCGCCCTCTCGCACCCGGCGGGAGCGGGCACGCGACCGGCGCGCCGGTCCCCCGCGTCTACGCTCCGGACCATGACCGGCCGCGTGTTCCTGCTCCGCCACGGTGAGACCGAGTGGTCGCTGTCCGGGAAGCACACGGGCCGCACCGACATCCCCCTCACCGAACGGGGGCACGTGCTCGCCGAGGCCGCCGGGCGGCTCGCCACGAACCTGCTCACCGAGCCGCCCGTCCTCGTGCTCACCAGCCCGCGCAGCCGTGCGCAGGACACCGCGCGGCTCGCCGGGTTCCGCGTCGACGAGGTCGACGAGCGGCTCGCCGAGTGGGACTACGGCGAGTACGAGGGCCGCACCACCCCGGAGATCCGCGAGACGGTGCCGGGCTGGACGGTCTGGACGCACCCGTGCCCCGGCGGGGAGACCGCCGACGAGGTCGGCGAGCGGGCCGACGGCGTGATCGCGCGCACCACCGAGGCCCTCGACCGGGGTGACGTCGTGCTCGTCGGGCACGGCCACTTCAGCCGCGTCCTCGTGGCCCGCTGGATCGGGCTGCCCGCCGTCGAGGGCGTCCGGTTCGCCATGGAGGCGCCGTCGTGGGCCGTGCTCGGCCACGAACGCGGCGTCCCCCGCCTCGACCACGTCAACCTCACCCCGAAGGGGCGCCCGTGATCCGGGAAGCACGCGAAGCTGACGTTGCGGCGGTCGTCGGCCTCGTCCACGAGCTCGCCGAGTACGAGCGCAGCCCCGAGCTGTGCACGCTCACCGAGGACCAGCTGCACGCCGCGGTGTTCGGCCCGGAGGCCGTGGCGCGCTGCCACGTCGCCGAGGTGGCGGGCGAGGTCGTGGGCTGCGCGGTCTGGTTCCGCAGCTTCTCGACGTGGCGCGGGGTGCCCGGGATCTACCTCGAGGACCTGTTCGTGCGGCCGGCACACCGCGGCAGCGGGCTGGGCAAGGCGCTGCTGGCCCAGCTCGCGGCCGTGTGCGCCGAGCAGGGCTACGCGCGGCTGGAGTGGCAGGTGCTGGACTGGAACGAGCCGTCGATCGGCTTCTACCGCTCGCTTGGCGCCGTGCCGATGGACGAGTGGACGACCTTCCGGCTCGACGGCGAGGCGCTCACGGCGTTCGCGAAGACCGCGGAGGGCTGAGGCCGGCGTACGCCGTCGACCGCGACGCCCTGCTCTACCCCTGACGGCCGGGCGCGGCGTCGTCGAGCCCCATCGACCAGTTCCGCGATGCCTCGCTGATCAGCAGCAGGAACGTGCCGGCGACGAAGAGGCCGGCCACGATGCCGAGCAGCAGCTGGCGGGACGGCCCGATCAGCGTGTAGACGACGGGCAGGAGCAGCAACTGGGTGACGATCGCCGGGGTTCGCGCCCAGCGGCGACCGGCGACCAGTCCGAGCCCGACGGCGACGAGCGCGACCCCGACGAGAACGAAGTAGCCGGCCTCGCCGATGATGTCGCGGACCGGCAGGCCGGGGCCCTCCGCGGTGAGCGCGCGTACGACCAGCGCCACCGCGAAGCCCAGCGCGAGCAGGCCCTGGACGCCGACGAGCGCACCGGCCAGTCGCACCTGGCGAGGCGCTTGCTCGGAGCTCACGGACCCGAGGATAGGCCGGGAATGCCCCACCCATCTGGCCGGTTGGCTAACGCGGGGTCCACCGACCACGACTCCTGGCCGTGTCCGGCGCACTACGGGTCGTCGTGCGAGGAACGCAGCTCGTCGCAGTCAAGCGCGCCGGTCACCCGGTGGGGTGACGATCGAAGGCCATTCACCGATGCTCGCGGACCGTCGAGCCGATAAGGGCTCGCACCTGGGGAAACGTTGGCCCATGGTAGTCACGGACAAGCGAGTGATCGCGAGTGGACTTCTCGCATGGTCTGGCCGGGACCCGGGTAACCGGGACCCCGGTGGGCGGTTCAAGGTTGATCGCTGAACGCGGCGACACCGGGCACGCGGTACAGGAGCAGTAACTGTCCGTACCGGCGCTCGTTGCGTTGAGTGGGTGAGAGTGCTCACCTGGGTGGACCTTGACCCTTGAAGATCGAGCGCGCTCGTGAAATCCTTCACAAGCGCGTCCACAAGACCGTGACAGACGATCGGCGCGACCCCGATCGCGCAACCACAAGGAGCCGAAGACCAATGGATTGGCGTCACCGCGCTATCTGCCGCGACGAGGACCCCGAGCTGTTCTTCCCTGTGGGGACCAGCGGTCCTGCGCTGCTGCAGATCGCCGAGGCCAAGACCGTCTGCCGGCGCTGCCCCGTGGTCACCGAGTGCCTCACCTGGGCCCTCGAGAGCGGCCAGGATGCAGGCGTCTGGGGCGGCATGAGCGAGGACGAGCGCCGGGCGCTGAAGCGCCGCAACGCGCGCACGCGGGCACGTACTGCCTGAACTCCTCCCTTCCCCGCCGCGGGCCCGAAGCCGGACTGCACCCGGCTCCGGGCCCGCGGTCGTTCCACCGGGCGCACGCGGGGGCTGCACCGGAGGGGGCCGGCGGTCCGGAGCGGCGCGACCACGCCCGCAGGACCAGCGACCTCCTGCTGAAGGCTAGCGCCCCCGCAACGAGAGCCTGATGACGGCCTCCGTTCCGCCTCCCGGGCGGGGCCGGACCTCGAGGGCCGAGCCGAGTTCCGAGTCCACGAGGGTGCGCACGATCTGCAGACCCAGACCGGTGGACCGCTCCAGATCCATCCCCTCCGGGAGCCCTCGCCCGTCGTCGCCGACCACGACCTCCAGCTCGCCGACCGAGCGGTTCGCCGACACGACCACCTCCCCGGCCCGGCCGGGATCGAAGGCGTGGGCGAGCGCGTTGTGCACCAGCTCGGTGAGCACCAGGACGAGCGGCGTGGCCAGCGCGGCGGGGAGCGTGCCGAAGCTGCCCTCCCGGCGCACCTTGGCCCGTGACTCCGCCGTGGCGCCGTCACCGATCGCCGGCAGCACCTTGTCGACGAGCTCGTCGAGGTCCACCCGCTCGGCGACCGAGACCGACAGCGCCTCGTGAACCAGCGCGATCGAGTTGACCCGCCGCACGCTCTCGGCGAGCGCGATGCGGGCCTCCGGGATGGCCGTGCGGCGCGCCTGCAGGCGCAGCAGGGCCGCCACCGTCTGCAGGTTGTTCTTGACCCGGTGGTGGATCTCCCGGATCGTCGCGTCCTTCGACAGCAGGGCCATGTCCCGGCGGCGCAGGTCGGTGACGTCGCGCACCAGCACCAGCGCACCCGCCGCGTCGCCCCGTGGCCGCAGCGGCATCGCGCGCACCAGCATGACGGCGCCCCGCGCGCGGACCTCCATCCGCAGCGAGTGCTTGCCGTCGAGCGCACCCTCGATCCGGACGGCCACCTCGGCCGCGTCGAACGGGTCGTGCACCAGCTCCCGCATCGTGTCTGCGAGTACGACGCCGACGAGGTCGCTGGCATGGCCCATGCGGTGGTACGCCGAGAGCGCGTTGGGGCTGGCGTACGCGACGAGGCCGTGGGCGTCCAGCCGGATCAGGCCGTCGCCTGCCCGCGGGCTGCTGACGGCGCCCACCGCCTCCGCCGTGGGCGGGAACGTGCCGTCGGCCACCATCTGGCACAGGTCGGACGCGCTGCCGAGGTAGGCGATCTCCAACGGGCTGGGCACGCGCGGCATGGCGAGGTTGGTGTCGCGGGAGAGCACCGCGATCACCGAGCGGCCGTACCGCACGGGGATCGTCTCGCGCCGCACCGGCACCTCCAGGTGCCAGCGCGGGTTCTCCTCGCGGCAGATGCGCCCCTCGACGACCGCACGCCGCAGCTGCGGGCTGTCGGCGGCGGGGATCCGCGCCGCCACGATGTCCTCCGGGTGCGCGGTGGGCGCCGTGGTGGGTCGCGCCTGCGCCACGCAGAGGAACTCACCGGTACCCGCGAGGGGGATCCACAGCAGGAAGTCGGCGAACGACATGTCCGCCAGCAGCTGCCACTCCGCGACAACGCGCTGCAGGTGCTCGACCGCGTCGCCGCGCATCTCGGTGTGCTCGGCGAGCAGCTCAGAAAGGGTCGACACCCGACGCCGCCTCCCGGTCCGTACTCGGCTCAATGAAAGCACGTGGGAGAATCGGGACATCCCGCGGACTGAAGGAGGTCATCCATGTCGAAGCGTGCACGCAAGCGTCGCGACCGCAACAAGAAGGGCGCAAACCACGGCAAGAAGCCCAACACCTGAGCTTCCCTCGCGGGGACGGGGCGACCGCGTCGTCCCCGCGGGCGCTAGCCGCGCTGCTCGACGCGCGTGGTGCGCACCTCGACCGTGGTGGTCGTGGTGCCCTCGGGGCCCTGCTCCACCGTGACCTCGGCCTGCTCCAGCACGGCCACGCGGATCTGCTGGCGCAGCCGGTTCTTCAGCTCGGGCGGGGCGTGCTCACCGCCGCACTTCGCCGCCAGCAACCTCTTCAGCTTCTCGTCGATGCCGTACTCCGACAGGCACGGCTCGCACTCGTCCAGGTGCTGGGCGAGCAGCCTGCGCCGCGCGTCGTCGCACTCGTGGTCGAGGAACAGCCACACCTCGGCGAGCACCTCGGAGCAGTCGGTGTCGTGATGGTTGCCGCAACTCATGAGGAGACCCCCTCCTCCTGCCGTCCCCGCAGGAAGCCGCGGTCACGGGCGGTGCCGGTGAGCAGGTCCCGCAGCTGCCGCCTGCCCCGGTGGAGCCGGGACATCACGGTGCCGATCGGGGTGCCCATGATGTCAGCGATCTCCTTGTAGGCGAAGCCCTCGACGTCGGCGAGGTACACCGCCATCCGGAAGTCGTCCGGAAGCTGCTGCAACGCGGCCTTCACGTCGTTGTCCGGAAGCCGGTCCAGCGCCTCCATCTCGGCCGACGGCAACCCCTGAGAGGTGTGCTCCCCCGCCTGGGCGATCTGCCAGTCGGTGATCTCCTCCGTGGGCGCCTGCACCGGCTGACGCTGCCGCTTGCGGTAGCCGTTGATGTAGGTGTTGGTGAGGATCCGGTACAGCCAGGCCTTCAGGTTCGTGCCGGCACGGAACGTCCGGAAGGCGGAGTACGCCTTGAGGTACGTCTCCTGCACCAGGTCCTCGGCGTCGGACGGGTTGCGCGTCATGCGCAACGCCGCGCCGTACAGCTGGTCGATGAGCGGCATCGCGTCCCGCTCGAAGCGGGCCGCTCGCTCCTCGGCGGTCTCGTTCGACACGTCCGGCTGCCCGCCGTCGACGCTCCCGTCGACCGCGGTGACCTCGGTCTCGACAGCGTCCGCCGCTTGCTCGGTGCCAGGCACCGCGCTCCTCTCGCGCCGGGTCGCCCACACGGCGGCCTCGGGAACGGCCACCCCCATGGCGACCGCATGACGCCCCGAGGGTACGCCGCGTGGCCCAGCCGAGCCCGCTCGGCGCACCCGGTCGGTGCGCGGACCCTCCATCACTGCCTGTGTCACGGGTGCCTCAACACCCGGCCGTGGCAGCTGATTCCCGCTGCAAGGAGTGTCCTAGGGTGCGGCACGTGGCAGGCAAGGGCACCCCGGCGACGGCGATGCTGGCGAAGCAGAAGGTCACCCATCAGGTGCACACCTACGACCACGGCGGCGGGCAGGCGTACGGCCCAGAGGCGGCCGAGCGGCTGGGCCTCGACCCGGAGCGGGTGTTCAAGACGCTGGTCGCCGAGGTCGACGGCACGCTCACCGTCGGCGTCGTGCCGGTCTCGGCCACTCTCGACCTGAAGGCGCTCGCCGGTGCCGTCGGCGGGAAGCGGGCCCGCATGGCCGACGTGACGGCTGCCGAGCGCGCCACCGGCTACGTGGCGGGCGGCATCTCCCCGCTGGGGCAGCGCAAGCGGCTCCCGACCGTGATCGACGAGTCGGCGCAGCGCTGGGAGACGATGTTCTGCAGCGGCGGCCGGCGCGGCCTGGAGATCGAGCTCGCCCCGGCCGACCTGGTCCGCCTCTGCGGGGGCCGGTTCGCGGCGATCGCCACGACCTGATCCCGAGCGCACGTCCTGGGTGACCGTTCCGACGAACGGCGCGTTCGTCGGATAGGTACCGACGAACGCGCCGTTCGTCGGAATCAGGAACGGCGTGGCGGTACGGCTAGAGGAGCGCTTCCAGCCAGGACGTCACCGCTTGGCGGAGGCCGGGCGCGTCGGACTTCAGGCTGTGGTCGCCGCGCAGCAGCACCACGTCGCGGCCCGGGGCGGGCTCGGGGCGGCCGAACGGGTCGGTCTGCCCCTGCACCACGAGGATCGGCACGGTCGGTAGGGCCAGCTCGGGCAGCCGGTCCTTCTCCGGCCTCCCCGGCGGGTGCACCGGGAACGCCAGGCACAGCACACCGGCGGCGCCCGCCGCCGTGGCCGTGCGGCAGGCCACCCGGGCTCCGGAGCTGCGGCCGCCGACGACGAGGGGCAGGTCGTCGCGGACGTGCTCCACCACGGCGAGCCAGGCCGCGTCGAGCTGCGCGGCGGGCGCCGGGGCGCGCCTGCCTGCCACCCGGTACGGCTGCTCCACCAGCACGACGTGCACGCCGTGCACGAGGGCGGCACCGGCGGCGACGAGCAGGTCCGGTGCGCTCACCCCGCCCCCGGCGCCGTGTCCGAGCAGGAGCAGGCCTCGCGGGGGGCCTTCCGCGTCGCGTCGGGTGATGCGGGCGGGGCCGTGCGGGGTGGGGACCTCCGCGGTCACCCCATCGTTCACTTCGGGTTGGGGCCCGCCAGCAGGTCCAGCTGGATGGGCTCCCGCACCTCCTCCGCCGGGAGCGGTTCCAGCAGCTGGGGGCCGTTGTTGCGCACGCTGTTGACCAGCGGGGCGACCGGGCGCAGCTCGAGCTGCGCGATCAGGTCGAGCGACGGCGGCGTGACCAGCGACGCGACGGCGTCGTCGGCGGCGGGACGGTCCGGGTCGAGCCAGGCGTCCCATGCGTCGCGCGGCAGCACCAGCGGCATCCGGTCGTGGATCTGGGCGAGCGGGCCGACGGCCTCGGTGGTGAGCACGGTGGCGGTGACGAGCCCGTCCGGGTACTCGTTGTCCGGGTCGTCCTTGGGCTTCCAGTACTCCCACAGCCCGGCCATCGCGAGCGAGCTGCCGTCGGAGTAGTGGGTGTAGTAGGGCTGCTTGTGCTCGGGACCCCGCTGCCACTCGAACCACCCGTCGGCCGGGATCAGGCAGCGGCGGGAGTTGAACGCGCGCCGGAAGGCCGGCTTCGTGGCGACCGACTCGGAACGCGCGTTGATCATCCGGGCCCCGCCCTTCGGGTCCTTCGCCCAGGACGGCACCAGGCCCCACCGAACCATCCGCAGCGTGCGCTCGGTGCGGTCCGGGTCGGGGGTGCCCTCTTCGTCGCGCGGATGCCGCTCGACGACCGTGATGATCTGCTTGGTCGGCGCGACGTTGTAGTCGGTCTGCGCCGCGCCGTCGGTGGCGTCGACGGCGCGGAACTCGTCGGCGAGGTCCGCGGGGGCCTTGATGGAGGCGTATCGGCCGCACATACCTCCATCGTGCCCCCATCTGGACGGCCCGGCGGCCACTGGGCTCCGGAATCGCCGCGGTCGTCGCGGGACGGGCGATCGGCCGAGGTCGCGCGCCTACGATCCCGAACGTGCCAGACCCCGGCGACGGCGATCTCGAGGCGCGCGTGCGCGACCTCGAACACGAGGTCGTGCGGCTGAAGGAGAGCGTGGAGGTCGCCCGCGCCGACGCAGCGGCCGCCCGCGTGCTCGCCGGTGGTGCCGACCGCGACGCGTCGGACATGAGGGCGCTCCTGCGCGCTCACACCCAGACGCTCACCGCCCTCCGCGAGGCGCAGCTGGAGCAGCAGGACGAGGTCAGGGCGCTGCGCTCGGACATGCAGCGGGGCTTCGGGATGCTGCAGACCGGGATCGCGCAGATCGTCGCAGCCCTCCCGAACCAGGACGACGAGGACGACCGGGGCTGAGCCGCGCTCAGCGAGCCAGCGCGGCGTGCCGCTCCAGGAACCGGGCGATGTCGTCGGGCTCCTCCAGCGGGAGCGGGTAGACCAGCAGCCGGTCCACGCCGAGGTCGGCGAACCGGTCGGCGGTCCCCTGGTCGACGGTCTGCAGCTGCATCGCCGTGATCTCCAGGCGGCCGAGCCGGGCCGGCCGCTCGACGCCGTCGGCCACGCGCTTCATGCGGGCGAGGTTCGCGGCCAGCTCGTCCGGGGTGCCGACGCCGAACCAGCCGTGCGCACGGGTGAGCGCGCGGCGGAACGCGGCGTCGCTGTGCCCGCCCACGACGATCCGCGGGCCGCCTCCGCTCACCGGCCGGGGGTGGGCGTCCACGTCGGCGAACCGCACGTACCGGCCGTCCATGCGGGGCCGCTCGGCGGTCCAGAGCTGGACCATCGCGTCGATGTACTCGTCGGTGCGCCTGCCCCGTTCGGCGAACGGCACGCCGACCGCCGTCATCTCCGGCTCCAGGTAGCCGGCACCGACGCCGAGGAGCAGCCGTCCGCCGCTCAGCACGTCCAGGCTCGCGGCCTGCTTGGCGAGGACGAGCGGGTTGCGCTGCGGGAGGATCACGATCCCGGTGCCCAGCTCGATGCGGTGGGTCAGCGCGGCGACGTAGGTCAGGTGCACGAGCGGGTCGAGGATCGGGTCCAGCGGGTCCATCGGGGTGTCCGGCGTGCGCGGGCTCGGCAGCACCACGTGGTCGCCGGCCCACCAGGACGTGTAGCCGAGGTCCTCCGCGACTCCGGCCAGCCGCGCGGTCACGGCAGGCCGCAGCGCCGCCTTCGCGTTCAGCCCGTTCACACCCAGCTGCATCGTCATGCTCCGATCTCCAGAACCGCCTTGCCGACCGTTCGGCGGTCCCGCAGGTCCCGCGCCACGTCGGCGAACCCCGTCCACGACTCGCGCCTGCTCACCTGGGGGTCGAGCGAGCCGCGCGCGACCAGGTCGAGCAGCACGGCGAGGTCGGGCCCCATGCCCAGCTCGACGACGAACGCCTCGATCCGCCGGCCACGGGGTCCGCGCCTGCGCTCCGCCTCGAAGTCGACCGTGGTCGGCCGACCGGACGCCTGACCCACGGTGAGCACGAGCCCGTCCTCGCCCAGCAACCCGAACGCCTGCCCGAGCAGCGGCCCGCCGACGTTCTCGATCACGCCCGCGACCGGCTCGCCGACCTCGGCCAGGTCGGTCACCACCTCCCGGGCACCGATCTCCGTCAGGCCGGCACCGCGGCCCGCGCCGCCGACCCCCGCGACGACGTGGGCCCCGGCCAGCGCGGCCAGCTGCACGGCGAACCGGCCCACGCCGCCGGAGGCGCCCGTGACCAGCACCCGCCTGCCGAGCAGCGGGCCGAGCCTGCGCAGTGCCTGCAGCGCGGTGACGCCGGCCCCGGGCAGCGCAGCGGCGGCGGCGAGGTCGACGCCGTCGGGCACGACGGCCGTGTCGGCGACGGGCGCCGCCCGGCGCTGCGCCCACGCCCCGCCCATCGCGAACGTGACGACCCTGGTGCCGGCCGGTGGCCCCGTACCGTCCGCGGCGGGGGCGAGCACGATCCCGGCCGCGTCGACACCGGGCACCTCACCTGGGGCGAGGTAGTGCTCCCGGTAGACGACGTCGAGGAAGTTCACCGACGCCGCCCGCACCTCCAGCAGCACCTCGTGAGGTGCTGGTTCGGGGTCGGGGACGTCGGCCATCCGCAGGTCTGCCGCCGGGTCGTGGACGATCGCGCGCACGTCCCCACCCTGCGGCGGCTCGGCCGCCCGCGTCCAAGACCGGCTCGCATAACCTCTGGCTATGAACGTGCGCGTGCAGGACGTGCATTACTTCCTCGCCGTCGCCGAGGAGCTGAGCTTCACGCGGGCCGCCGAGCGGCTGTTCGTCTCGCAGCCGGCGCTCTCCAAGCAGATCCGGCAGCTGGAGGCGCAGCTCCGCGCCGAGCTGTTCACCCGCGGGCACCGCACGGTGGGGCTCACCGCGGCGGGTGCCGCGTTCCTGCCGAGGGCGCGCGCCATGGTCTCGGAGTGGGAGGCCGCCGCCGAGGACGTCCGGCTGGCCGGTCGCACGCTCACCGTCGGCTTCCACTCCCGCATCGGGCGGGGGCTCGTCCCCACGATCACGGCGACCATGCAGCAGCGGCTGCCGGGGTGGCGGCTGCGGTTCCGGCAGGTCCCGTGGGGCGACCCCGCGGTCGGGCTGACCGCCGGCACGGTCGACGTCGCGCTCGCGTGGCTGCCGATCCCGGCTGGGCTCTCGGCCCGCCGGATCACCGCCGAGGACCGGGGCGTCGCCCTCCCGGCCGGCCACCCGCTGGCCGCACGATCGACCGTGCGGTTCGCCGACATCGCCGACGAGCCGTTCGTCGCGCTGCCCGCGTCGGCCGGGCCGATGCGCGACTTCTGGCTCGCGCTCGACCACCGCGCCTCCCCGCCATCGATCGCGGGCGAGGCCACCACGGCCGACGAGGCGTACGAGATCGTCGCCGCCGGGGAGGGCGTGCTCCTGCAGCCGGCCGGCAGCTGCGCGATCCACCAGCGCGAGGACGTAGTGCACCGCCCGGTCGTGGACCTGCCGCCCGCGCAGCTGGCGGTCGTGTGGCGGTCCGGGGACGGCAGGCCCGCGGTGCGGGTCGTCACCGACGCGTGTTTCCACTGCGCGAGCCCGCCCCGGGCGGCATGCGGAATCATGGCGGGGTGACCGCACCCTGGCCCGCCCCGCACGCCGCCGCGCCCGTCTGCGGCCGGGTGAGCGTGCCGGGCTCCAAGTCCGTGACCAACCGCGCGCTGCTGCTCGCCGCGCTCTCCGGCGGCCGGGCCACCGTCTCCGGGGCGCCTGCGTCCCGCGACACCGCGCTGATGGTCGGGGCGCTGCGCGCCCTCGGCGTGCCGATCGAGGTGGACGGCGAGCGGGTCGAGTTCGCCGGCCACGACGGGCTGCGCGGCGGTGGGAGCGTCGACTGCGGGCTGGCCGGCACCGTGATGCGGTTCGTACCGCCCGCGGCGGCGCTCGCCGACGGGCCCGTCACCTTCGACGGCGACCCGCGCGCCCGCGAGCGCCCGATGGGCACCGTGCTTGACGCACTGCGCGCACTCGGCGCGCGCGTCGACGGTGCAACCCTGCCGTTCGTGCTGCACGGCACCGGCGGGCTGTCCGGCGGCGACGTGGTGATCGACGCGTCGGCGTCGTCGCAGTTCGTCTCCGGGCTGCTGCTCTCCGGGGCCCGCTACGACAAGGGTGTGACCGTCCACCACGACGGCAAGCCGGTGCCGTCGCTGCCGCACATCGAGATGACGGTAGCGATGCTGCGGGAGGCCGGGGTCGAGGTCGACGACGCGGAGCCCGACACCTGGCGGGTCTCCCCCGGCCCGATCACGGCCCGCCACTGGGCCGTGGAGCCGGACCTGTCGAACGCCGCGGTGTTCCTCGCCGCCGCGGCCGTCACCGGCGGCGAGGTCACGGTCGCCGGCTGGCCGGCCGACTCCACGCAGCCGGGCAGCGAGATCCTCTCCGTGCTGGAGCAGGCGGGCTGCACGGTGACGCCGGGGCCGGACGGGATGACCGTCCGGGGACCGGCCGAGCTCGCAGGCGTGGACGTCGACCTGCACGACGCCAGCGAGCTCACACCCACGGTGGCCGCCGTGGCCGCGCTCGCCGCGGGGCCGTCGCGCATCCGCGGCGTCGCCCACATCCGTGGCCACGAGACCGACCGGCTGGCCGCACTCGCCACCGAGCTCACCGCGCTCGGCGGCGCCGTCACCGAGACCCCGGACGGCCTGGAGATCCGGCCCGCCCCACTCGCGGCGGGCGACCGCGCCTGGGGCGCCTACGCCGACCACCGGATGGCCACCGCGGGCGCGCTGGTCGGCCTCGTCGTGCCGGGCGTCACGATCGACGACATCGGCTGCACGGCCAAGACCATCCCCGACTTCCCGGCGCGCTGGGCAGCCCTGCTGGCGTGAGAGCGCGCGAGTACGACGAGTCCGACGTCCGGGTCCGGCCGGGGCGCCGGGGCTCGCGGCCGCGCAGCAAGCGCCGCCCCGAGCACGCCGACGCGGTGGAGGCGATGGTCACCACCGTCGACCGCGGGCGCTGGACGTGCGCGCTCGACGCGGACGCGACGCGACCCCCCGTCGTCGCGATGCGGGCCCGCGAGCTGGGCCGCACCCCCATCGTCGTCGGCGATCGGGTGGGCCTCGTCGGCGACCTCTCCGGGGCCGTCGACCGGATCGCGCGGATCGTGCGCGTCGAGGAGCGGCGCACGGTCCTGCGGCGGACGGCCGATGACACCGACCCGTTCGAGCGGGTGGTCGTCGCCAACGCCGAGCAGCTCGTGATCGTCACCGCGGTCGCCGACCCGCCGCCGCGCACTGGCTTCGTGGACCGCTGCCTGGTGGCCGCGTACGCCGGCGGGCTGGCCCCGGTGCTCTGCCTGACGAAGGCCGACCTCGCCGATCCCGAGCCGTTCGCCGCCCCGTACCGCGAGCTGGACATCCCGGTCGTCGTCACCCGGCGCGACCGCGAGCCCACCGCGCTCGCGGAGGTCCTCGGGGGCCGCGTCTCGGCGCTCGTCGGGCACTCGGGCGTCGGCAAGTCCACGCTGGTCAACGTGCTCGTCCCGGACGCGGCCCGGGCCGTGGGAGTGGTGTCGGCCGTGGGGAAGGGCCGCCACACCACCACGGCGGCCCTCGCGCTCCCCCTTCCCGACGACCTCGGCGCCGGCTGGGTGGTCGACACCCCGGGCGTGCGCTCGTTCGGGCTCGCCCACATCACGCCGGACGACGTGCCGGCCGCGTTCGACGACCTCGCGGCGGCGATCGAGGACTGCCCACGCGGGTGCGGTCACCTGGGCCCGCCTGCCGACCCGGAGTGCGCGCTCGACACGCTGGTCGAAGCGGGCAAGCTGCGCCCCGGCCGGCTCGCGGCGCTACGGCGGGTACTGGTCGCCCTGCGCTGATCCCCACTGCGCTGATCCCCACTGCGCCGATCCGCACTGCGCTGGGCCCCTCCGGGATGGCAGGCTCACACGCATGGCCACCGGAGAGGAGTCGTCGCCACTGCGCATCGGCCACGCCGAGCGCACGGCGGCGCAGCAGGCGCTCGACGAGCACCTCGCGGCAGGCCGGTTGGGCATCGACGAGTACGCCGACCGTTCGGCCGTCGCCGCGAACGCCGTAGTGGCCGCCGACCTGGCAGCCCTTTTCACCGACCTGCCGCAACCGCACCCGGAGCTACCGGGCACCCCGGCCGCACCGCCGCCCACGGCCCCGCTGCCGGTGACACCGCCGCCCGGTGAGGTGGCACCGTCGACCGATGGCGCCCTCGGGAGGACGGGCCCTGGCTTGATGGGCGTAGCGATCGTCGTCGCGATCGGGTTGTTCCTGCTCACGCGGCAGGGCGGGGTCTTCCTGCTGATCCCGCTCGCGGCCGTGCTGCTGTGGTTCTCCCGGCGCTAGCCTAGGCCTGGCCCTCCACCAGGAACGCCACCTCGGAGGGGTCGTACCAGGCCAGGTCGTGGTCCTCCGCCTCGCCCACGAGGAACTCGGCGTCGAGGTCGCCGAGGTCGGCCGCATCGACGGCACCCGCGGCCTCGCGCACGGCGTACTCGGCCTCCTCGGTGTCGACGTGCACCGCCGCGATCGACTCGAACGGCACGGCGCCCGAGATCCGCACGACGCCGTCGTCGAGGTCGGGGCGCAGCGTCACGTTCTCGAGGTCGGCGGACACCACCACCCGCCGCGCGGGCGTGGAGTCCTCTCCGAGCCCGAACTCGACCGAGAGCAGCCGCAGCGACGCGCGGGCCGCGTGGGTCATGGCCGCGAACTCGAGCTCCTCGTCGTCGCCGCTGATGTACGCCTCCCGCAGGGCGGGGGTGAGGGCGAAGGCGGTGCCGCCGATCGGGTCGACCACCCCCGTCTTGACCAACGTCCGCAACATCGGCCATGTGGCCGGTACGTAGACACGCATGAGTTCACGCCACCGTGGTCAGGAGCTCGTCGAGGGACTCGTGCACCAGCCCGGCGAGCACGTCGAGATCGTGCATGGCGTCGCGGTCCCCGTTGAACCCGTAGTAGACCCCGCCGTCGTACGACGTGAGCCCGATCGCGAGGGCCTGACCCTTCGCGAGCGGGACGACGGGGAACATCTCGAGCATCCGGGCGCCAGCGGCGTAGAGCGGGAACTGCGGTCCCGGCACGTTCGTCACCACCAAGTTGAAGATCCGCTTCGAGAACCCGCTCGCGGCACGCGCGCCCAGAGCGTGCAGCGTAGGGGGAGCGAACCCGCCGATCCGGACCAGGGTGTCGGCGCCGACCGACTGCCCGTTGGAGGTGTGCTCGCGCATCGCGTGCGTGACGTGGTGCAGCCGCACCACCGGGCTCGGCTCGCCGACAGGCAGCTCCACGAGGAACGAGGAGACCCGGTTGCCCAGCGAGCCCGCCGTCGCGGAGCTGGGTACGTCGGCCTCGCCGCGGACCGAGAGGGGCACCATCGCCCGCACCGTGGACGATGGCGTGACCGGCTCGCCGCGGGAGAGCAGCCAGTTGCGCAGCGCACCCGAGATGACGCTGAGCACCACGTCGTTCACGGTGCAGCCGTGCGCCGCCCGCACCCGGCGGTAGTCCTCCAGCTCGGCGCGGGCCACGGCGAACCGGCGCTGCGTGGAGATGTCCACGTTGAGCGGGGTACCCGGCGCGGGCCTGCTCGCCGCCCAGGCCATCGAGAACAGCTTGCCGGCCGCACCGGTGATCTTGTCGACGGTGGCCATCGCGTCTCCGGCGGCCACCCGCACGTTGTCGACGATCTCCCCGGGCCGCGCGACGGCGTCCGCCACGGCGCCGAGCACCAGCTCGACGCCCGACGGCTCGGGCCGGGGCATCCACAGCTCCTCGGGCACCACCCGCGGCTCGGCCGAGACGTCGAGGATCACCTGCCCGATGTCGATCGCGCTGATGCCGTCGACCATCGCCTGGTGCGTCTTCGTGACGATGGCGATGCGGCCCTGGGCGAGCCCTTCGACCAGGTACATCTCCCAGAGCGGGCGCGTGTGGTCCAGCGGGCGCGACATCAGGCGCGCGACGAGCTCGGTGAGCTGTTCCTCGGAGCCGGGCTTCGGCAGCGCGGAGCGGCGGACGTGGTAGGCGACGTCGAAGTCCGGGTCGTCGATCCACACCGGCCGCGCGAGGTTGCCCGGTACGTACCGCACCTTCTGCCGGTACCTCGGCACGAGCGCGATGCGCTGCTCGACGAGATCGACGAGGCGGTCGTAGTCGAACCCGCGCCGCGGCCGCCGGAAGACCGACACGGCCCCGACGTGCATCGGAGTCGTGGGTTGCTCGAGGTACAGGAACGACGCGTCGAGGGCCGAGAGCCGGGGCGGCATTCTCTGATCCTAGGCTCGGTACATGGCGGGCGAGCGGTCTCCGAAGGACACCTTCATCACGGTGTACGGCCGCAAGCCCGTGCTCGAGGCGCTCGACGACGAGGCGTTGCGCGTGGACAAGGTCGTGCTCGCCGAGGGGGCGCGCGGCGAGCCCGTCCGGGCCATCCTCGACGCCGCCCGCGGCCGGGGCGTCCCGGTCCAGCGGGCGTCGGCGCACCGGGTCAAGGTGCTCGCCGGCAACGGGCGGCACGACCAGGGCGTGCTCGCCGACGTCGTCGCGCCGCGGATGGCCCCCGTCGCCGAGTTCACGGCCGCGCTGCGCCCCGGTGCGCCGGCCGCCGTGCTGGTGCTCGACCGGCTGACCAACCCCGCCAACGTCGGGATGATCCTGCGCAGCGCCACCGCGGCGGGGCTGGACGGCGTGCTGCTGGCGCGGCGCGGGCTGCCCGCCATCGACCCGCTGGTGGTCAAGGCGTCGGCGGGGATCGCGTTCCGCGCGCCGGTACTGCGCTCCGGCACCGTCGAGGAGGGGTGCACGGCGCTGGCCGAGGCGGGGTTCGCGCTGTACGGCCTGGACGCCCGCGGCGACTCGCTGCTCGACACCGCGCTGCCCGACCGGGTCGCGCTCGTGCTGGGCAACGAGACCGAGGGTCTCTCGGCGTCGGTCCGTCCCCTGCTCGACGGGATGCTCGCCATCCCGATGCACGGCGGCGTCGAGTCGCTCGGGGTGGCGAGCGCGGGGGCGGTGGCGGCGTTCGAGCTGTCTCGCCGCCGCTTCGGGTCGCCCTGACGCTCACTGCACGACGACGACGGCCTTGCCCCGGGCGTGGCCCTGCTCCACGTGGCGCACGCCCTCAGCCGCGTCAGCCAGGGTGTACGTCCGGTCGACGACCGGGGCGAGCGTGCCGGCCTCGATCAGCGCGGTGACCGCCACGAGGTCCTCGTGGGTCGGCCCGGCCGGCGCGGCCGGGAGGATCACCCGCAGCTGCTGGCGGACGAACGCGTTGACCACCAGCACCCGCAGCATGGCGCCGATCGCGCCGAACACGTGGCCGGGCGAGCCGCCGCCGTTGGCCACCAGCGTGCCGGCCGGCGTGAGCACCCGACGCAGCCGGCCCAGCGGCTGGTTGCCGACGTTGTCCAGGACGAGGTCGTAACGCCCGCGGCTGCCGGGGTCGGTGAAGTCCTCTCGCGTGTAGTCGATCACCTGGGCGGCACCCAGTGAACGCACCAGCTCCAGGTTGCGGGTGCTGCACACCCCGGTTACCTCCGCGCCGAGCGCGGCTCCGATCTGCACGGCGAAGGTCCCCACCCCGCCGCCGGCACCGTTGACCAGCACCCGCCACCCGGCCCGGGCCCGCCCGACGGTCCGGATGCCGCGCAGGGCGGTCACCGCGGCCATCGGGACGGCCGCGGCCTGCTCGAAGGTCAGGCCTGCGGGCTTGGGCACGAGCAGGTCCGGGGTGGTGCGTGCGTACTCGGCGCACGAGCCCGGGCAGAAGCCCTGCACCTCGTCGCCGGGGCGCAGTCCGCGCACGTCAACGCCGACCGCCTCGACCACGCCTGCCGCATCGATGCCGAGCACCGGAGATTTCGGGCGGGTCAGGCCCACGCCGGGTGTCAGGCGTGCGGCGAACGGGTCGCCGCGCATCATGTGCCAGTCGTAGGGGTTCAACGCGGCGGCGTGCACCCGGACCAGGACATCGCCGGGGCCGGTGCGGGGCGGGTCGATGTCGGCCAGCCGCAGGACGTCGGGCGGACCGAAACGCTCTTGGACGATCGCCTTCACCGGCGTCTCCCCATCGATCGGCAGTGTACTGCGTACACCCGTCGTGGAGCACACTAGGTGTACGCCATACACCGGTCAAGACCGATTGTCAGGGGTCGCCGTGGAGCCGCTCAAGGCCGTCCAACGTCAGGTCGAGGGCGAACTCGAACTCGAACTGGTCGTCGCAGCCCGAGCCGACGACCGACTCGTCGTCGTGGGCGACCGCCATGGCCAGCTCGGCGATGTGCGGGAAACGCGCGGCGATCTCCTCGGGCGGCGGCATGTCCGGCTCCGGGTCACGGCCGGCGCCGTCCTCGAACAACTCCTGGGAGAAACCCAGCAGGCGGCTGCCCATGACGTGCATCGCGTGATGGGTCAAGTCGATCGAGAACCCCCCTCCCCGGAAGATCCCGATCATCGAGTCCAGGTACTCCATCACCACGAGGGTCGGGTTGGCCCGCGCCTTCATCCGCGACTCGATGACGCCCGAGGCCCACGGGTGGCGCAGGAGCATGCGGCGGGCCGACAACACCCGCCGACGGATGGCAGTCTTCCAGTCGGCCCCGTCGGCGGGCGGGTCGATCTCGCCGATGACGACGTCGATCATGCCGTCCAGCAGCTCGTTCTTGTTGGCCACGTGCTTGTACAGCGCCATGGGCACGACGCCGAGCGCCTGCGCGATCCTGCGCATGCTGAGAGCGTCGACGCCGCCCTCGTCGGCGAGCGCGACGGCGGCGTCCAGGACCCGCGCCTTGCTCAGGGGCGTGCGGGGCTGCGCGGCCGCGCCGGCCTGGGTGGCGATCTCGATCATCCCCTCTCGCGTGTTCTCCGGCCCAGCGTACGAGCGCCGACCTCGACGACCTCGCAGTCGGCGGTGCGCGACATAGGGTGGCTGCATGGTCCAGCGCCGGATGCCCCGCCCGTCCGAACTGCGCCCCCTGCTGCGGCCGGCCCCGTTCGTGTGGGACGCGGACGAGCGGCGGTTGCGGCGCGCGGCGAGCATCGCGGACCTGCGGACGATCGCGCGCAGGCGCACCCCGCGCGCGGTGTTCGACTACGTCGACGGCGCCGCCGACGGGGAGCTCTCGCTGCAGCGCGCCCGCCGGGCCTACGCCCGGGTCGAGTTCACCCCGACCGTCCTGCGCGACGTCTCGGAGACCGACACCGGGCGGGAGATCCTCGGCCGCCGGGCGAGCCTGCCGCTCGCGTTCGCCCCCACCGGCTTCACGCGGATGATGCACCACTCCGGCGAGCCCGCCGTCGCGTCCGTGGCGCAGGAGTTCGACATCCCGTACACGCTCTCCACGATGGGCACCACCACCATCGAGGACGTTGCGGCTGCTGCGCCCCGGGCCCGCAAGTGGTTCCAGCTCTACCTGTGGCGCGACCGCGCCCCCGCCAAGGACCTCGTGCAGCGCGCCGCAGCAGCCGGCTACGACACCATGATGCTCACCGTCGACACCCCGGTCGGCGGGGCGCGGCTGCGCGACATCCGCAACGGGCTCACGATCCCGCCCGCACTGACGCTGCGTACCTTCCTCGACGGCGCCCGCCACCCGCACTGGTGGTTCAACATGCTCACCACCGAGCCGCTGAACTTCGCCAGCCTCGACGCCACCTACGGCTCGGTCGAAGACATGATCAACCGGGTCTTCGACCCCGCCCTCACCATCGACGACGTCGCGTGGCTGCGCGAGACCTGGCCGGGCAAGCTCGTGATCAAGGGCATCCAGAGCGTGGACGACGCCGTGCGCGTGGTCGACGCGGGCGCCGACGCCGTGCTCCTGTCCAACCACGGCGGCCGCCAGCTCGACCGCGCTCCCGTGCCGCTGGAGCTGGTCGAGCCCACCGTCCAGGCCCTCGGCGACCGCGCCGAGGTCCTCATCGACACCGGAGTCACCCACGGCGCCGACGTACTCGCGGCCGTCGCGCTCGGCGCCCGCGCCGCCCTGGTCGGACGCGCGTACCTCTACGGCCTGATGGCGGGCGGCCGGCTCGGCGTCGAGAAGGCCGTCACGATCCTGGCCGCCGAGATCGTGCGCACCCTGCAGCTGATCGGCGTCAACAGCGTCGACGACCTGCGCCCGTCACACGTCCGGCTACGCCCGAAGGAGTGAGACGTGCTGCACGAGCGGCGCAGCAGGGCCATGGTGCAGGCATGGGTTTCATGGACAAAGCCAGGGAACTGATGGACCAGCACGACGACAAGGTCGACCAGGGCCTGGACAGAGCCGGTGAGATGGGCAAGGAGCGCTTCGCCGGCCACGACGAGCACATCGACCAGGGCGTCGACAAGCTGCAGGAGATGACGGGCGAAGGCGACACCACCAGGGCCCCCGAGGAGGAGCCGCCGCCTCCGCCGCAGTGATCCCCCACCGTTCGACCCAGCACTGATCAGGTCGTTTGGGGCCGGGCCGCTCCGGAGACTCCTCCCGCATGGGAGACGAGCGCGAGGAACGGTCCGCCCCCGGCGAGGAAGGCTTCCTCGAGAACATCCTGCGCGACGCCACGACCAGCGGCACCGGGGACGACCCGGCGCCGCCGGACGAGCCCCAGGCCGCCGCCATGCCGCGCCGCGGTGACGGACCGGACGACGACGAGGGCTCAGACCGGTAGGTCGAACAGGGCCTCCACCTCGGCGATCGTGGCCGCTTCTTCGTGGTGGTGCACCACCACCGCGCCCGCGGCGCGGGCGCCGCGCACGTTGCGCGCGTGGTCGTCGACCACCACGCAGCCGGTGACGGCCACCCCGAGCCGGGCGGCCACCTGCCGGTACAGCTCCGGATCCGGCTTCCGAACGCCCAGCGCGGCGCCGAGCACCACCAGGTCGAACGCGGCGGCGCAGTCCTCCGGCACCGTCTCCGCGTCGGTCACGAGCGCGGTGGGCACCCCGGCAGAGCGCACCCGTCGGACCACGTCGAGCAGCTGCGGCCCGTCGGTGAGCACCCCCGCGTAGTCCATCACCAGCGCCCGCAGTGCCATGCGCTCGACCGTCGCACACCGACTTCGCCCCGCACGCACCGACTGCACGGCGTGAGCTACGGCCCGGTCGTGGAGCCGGCGCCGTCCCGGCTGGTGCTCGACGCCGGGCGTGCTCGACCGGGGCCACGGAACCGGTGATCAGGGCACCTGCCCGGCAGCCCGCTGGCAACGGCATGGCAGCGAAGGGCTGGACGATCGCGGTGACCGCCGCGTTCGTGCCATCGGAGGATCTAGATGCAGCCCACGGTCTGGGAGATCGTGCTCCAGTACTGGACCGTCACCACCTTCCTCCCGGCGATCCTCACCCTCATCGCTGCGCTCGCATTCATCACACGGATCATCGATCGCGCCGAGGACCGGCGTCGGACCGATGGTCACGGCCCAGGACGCGCTCGTTGAGGAGCTCGCCGCAACCGGTGTCACGGCGCGGCGCGGTCCACCGCCTCCAGCACGTCGAGCAGGTGGGCGCGGATCAGCTCGACCTGCTCGCCGGACGGCGTGGGCAGGCGGGCCACCGCGTCCGTGACACCCGCTGAAGCCTCGGCGTACCGCTGCCTGCCCCGCTCGGTGATCGAGACCCGCACGACCCGGCGGTCGGAGCCGTCCCGCACGCGCGTGAGCGCTCCCGCCCCTTCCAGCGCGTCGAGGACCGGGGTGAGCGTGGCGGGGGCGAGCCGGAGGGCGCCTGCCAGGTCGCGGTGCGACACCTCGTCGAGCTCGACGAGCGCACCGAGCACATCGAGGGCGGTGGCGCTCAGCCCGTGGGCGGCGGCCACCCTCCGCGTGAACCGCTGCACGGCCAGCCCGGTGCGTACGAGCAGCCGGTCGAGCGGCTCGGTCGCCGGATCCACGCCGCGACGGTACGACGGCGACGATGCGCGCACGTACCGTATGGATGCGAAGCAACTCGTTCGGCCCTCGCGAGCAGCTCGCGGCCGGGACGATCGCGCCATGACGATCGCCCCGCCCGACCCGGCCGCCGATCCCATCCGGCCCCGCCTGCGACCGGTCCACTACGAGCCGGGACCCGGCGAGGCACCGGTTCGCGCCGGGCTGGCCGTACCGCACCTGCACGAGCGCGCGTCGAGCGCGGCGCGCGAGTTCGTCGAGGCGCACCACGGCGTCACCCGGATCCTGCGCCTCGCCATCGAGGTGCTCGGCGGCAGGCGCTCACCCCTCCAGCTCGAGCCGTACTTCGCGCCCGAACCCCTGCGCTACTGGCGGGCCATCCCGGGTCGACGCCTCACCAAGGCGCCGATCCGGCGCGGCCGGATGCGGCTGTGCATGCCCCGATCAGGCGTAGCCGAGATCGCCGTGCCGTGCGAGATCGACGGCGCCGTGCGCGCACTCGCCGCCCGGTTCGAGCGCACCGACGGTCGGTGGCGGTGCACCGCGGTGCGGTTGCTCGGCGCGCCACGCGAACCCCGCCGCGCACAGGCCACGGCCGCCCGTCCGGTGCGGAAGCGGCCGGATCCGGCCGCTTCCGCACCGGACCGACGATCAGGCGCTCGGGCCGCTCAGGGACGCGCCGCGGTGGGCGAGCCGTGGCACTGCTTGTACTTGCGCCCCGAACCGCACGGGCACGGCCGGTTGCGTGACGGCTCGGCCGTGCCGGCCGCCGTGGACTCGCCCCGGCTGCCGTCGCGCCCGCCCGCACCGGGCCGGGTGCGGGCGGTGCCGCCGTCCTCCGTCGGGCCGCTGTAGCGCAGCTCGGTGGGCCGGGAACCGCGGAACGCCGCCGGGAGCACGCTGCCGGGGCCCGTGGGGTCGCCACCACCCGGCGCCGCGTGCCGGCCGCCCACGGCCTGCGCAGGTGCGCGACGCGCGGCGGGCGGGGCCTCCTGGGCGGGAGCGGCGCCGGCCGGCTTGGCGGCCGCCGGCTGGGCCGCCGCTGCGCTCTCGGCGGCCGGAGCGGCCTGCGCAGGTGGCACGGCCTGCACGGTGGCGTTGAACAGGTAGCCGACCGTCTCCTCCTTGATGCCCTCCGACATCGCCTGGAACATGTCGAAGCCCTCGCGCTGGTACTCGATCAGCGGGTCGCGCTGCGCCATGGCCCGCAGGCCGATGCCCTCCTTGAGGTAGTCCATCTCGTAGAGGTGCTCGCGCCACTTGCGGTCGATCACCGTGAGCAGGACCTGCCGCTCCAGCTCGCGCATCCCGCCGAGCGGGGCGATGAGCTGGTCGACCTCGGCCTCCCGCCGCGCGTACGCCTCGCGGGCGTCGGCGAGGATCGCCTCGTACAGGCTCTCCTTCGTGAGGTCCTCGACCGCGTCCTCGTCGTCGCCCGCGAGATCCTGCCAGCGGATGCCGATGGGGTAGACGGTGGTGCGCAGGGCCGTCCAGAGCTTCTCGAAGTCCCAGTCCTCGGCGTAGCCCTCGGCGGTGGCGCCGTCGACGTACGCCCGGATCACGTCCTCGAGCATGTGCTCGATCTGCGACTGGATGTTCTCGCCGTCGAGGACGCGGCGCCGCTCCTCGTAGATGACGGTGCGCTGCTTGTTGAGCACCTCGTCGTACTTGAGGACGTTCTTGCGGATCTCGAAGTTCTGCTGCTCGACCTGGGTCTGGGCGCTGCGGATGGCCTTGGTGACCATGCCCGCCTCGATCGGGACGTCGTCGGGCAGGTTGAACCGGTTCATGATCGACTCGACCAGCTGGCCGTTGAAGCGGCGCATCAGGTCGTCGCCGAGCGAGAGGTAGAACCGCGACTCGCCCGGGTCGCCCTGGCGGCCCGACCGGCCGCGCAGCTGGTTGTCGATGCGCCGCGACTCGTGCCGCTCGGTGCCGAGCACGTAGAGCCCGCCCGCCGCCTTGACCTCCTCGGCCTCCTCGGCGACCTGCTCCTCCATCGTCCTGAGCGTCTTCTCCCAGGCCGCCTCGTACTCCTCGCGCGTCTCGACCGGGTCGAGCCCACGGCGGCGCAGCTCGAGGTCGGCGAGGAACTCCGGGTTGCCGCCGAGCATGATGTCGGTACCACGACCGGCCATGTTCGTGGCCACCGTGACGGCGCCCGCGTGCCCGGCCTGCGCGACGATCGCCGCTTCCTTCTCGTGCTGCTTGGCGTTCAGCACGTTGTGCGGCACCTGCAGCCGCCGCAGCAGCCCCGACAGGTACTCCGACTTCTCCACGCTCGTGGTGCCGACCAGCACCGGCTGGCCCGCGCGGTACTTGTCGGCGATGTCGGCGGCGACAGCGTCGAACTTCGCCTCTTCGGTCTTGTAGATCAGGTCCGGCTGGTCCACGCGGATCATCGGCCGGTTGGTGGGGATCGACACCACGCCCAGCTTGTAGATCTGGTGCAGCTCGGCCGCCTCGGTCTGGGCGGTGCCCGTCATGCCCGAGAGCTTCGTGTAGAGCCGGAAGTAGTTCTGGAGGGTGATCGTGGCGAGCGTCTGGTTCTCGTTCTGGACCTGCACCTGTTCCTTGGCCTCGATGGCCTGGTGCATGCCCTCGTTGTAGCGCCGCCCCGCCAGCACGCGGCCGGTGAACTCGTCGACGATGAGGACCTGGCCGTCGCGGACGATGTAGTCCCGGTCCTTCTTGAACAGCTCCTTGGCCTTGAGCGCGTTGTTCAGGTACCCGACGAGCGGGGTGTTGGCCGCCTCGTACAGGTTGTCGATCCCGAGCTGGTCCTCGACGTGCTTCACGCCCTTGTCGGTGACACCGATCGTGCGCTTCTTCAGGTCGTACTCGTAGTCGTACTGCTGGATCTCGGCACTGCGCCGGTTCAGCTCCTGCGGCGAGAGCCCGGTGACGTCGTAGCCGCGCATGGCCACCCGCGCGGTGCCGCGGCCGTTGGCCATGTCGGCGAACGCCTGGTACCAGCGCGAGCTCGCCTCCGCGGGGCCGGAGATGATCAGCGGGGTGCGGGCCTCGTCGATCAGGATGGAGTCGGCCTCGTCGACGATGGCGAAGTTGTGCCCGCGCTGCACCATGTCGGCCTTCTTCCAGGCCATGTTGTCGCGCAGGTAGTCGAAGCCGAACTCGTTGTTGGTGCCGTAGGTGATGTCGGCCGCGTACTGCTCGCGCCGCACCGCGGGCGGCATCTCCGAGAGGATCACCCCGACCGTGAGGCCGAGGAAGCGGTGGATCCGCCCCATCTTCTCGGAGTCGCGCTTGGCCAGGTAGTCGTTGGTGGTGACGACGTGCACGCCGTCGCCGGACAGCGCGTTGAGGTAGACGGGGAACACCGACGTGAGGGTCTTGCCCTCACCGGTCTTCATCTCGGCGATGTTGCCGAGGTGCAGCGCCCCGCCACCCATGAGCTGGACGGGGTACGCCCGCTGCCCGAGCGTGCGGACCGCAGCCTCGCGCACCACCGCGAACGCCTCGAACATCATGTCGTCGAGCGACTCGCCGTCGCGGTAGCGCTCGCGGAACTCCTCGGTCTTCGCCCGCAGCTCGGCGTCGGTGAGCGCCTGCATCTCCGGCTCGAGATCATCGATCGCCTGGGCGTACTTCGCGAGCCGCTTCACCAGCTTGGTCTCGCCGGCGCGGAGCAGACGGTTCAACAGCGGCACGGATCGACCTCATTCGCCTTCGCGGACCAGTTCTCGCGTTCACGCAGCCCTGCCTGAGCTCGCGCTACCCCGACCAGGGTAGCGAAGCGGGGAGCCGCCACCGGAACAACGCCGAAGGGGCGGCCCGCGTTCCGGTCGGACGCGAGCCGCCCCTTCTGAGCGAACAGGAGATGCGGGCTAGTGCTCCAGGCGGATCATCCCGTAGTCGTAGCCCTTGCGCCGGTAGACGACGCACGGCTGGCCGCTGTCGACGTCGGCGAACAGGTAGAAGTCGTGTCCGACGAGCTCCATCCGGGACAGCGCGTCGTCGACGGTCATCGGCTTGGCCGGGTGCACCTTCTCCCGGACGATGCGGCCCGGGATCGCCTCGGGCAGGTCCTCGTCGTGGATGCGCGGGCCGGGGATGTCGACGTCGATCGTGTCGTCGGCGCGGAGGTCGGCCCCGTCGTCCATCCGGTCGTCCGCGCGGTCGTCGGCCGAGACGGCCAGGTCGTCGAGCACCGCGGTGGCGGCGCCACGGGCCGCCATCACGCGGGCGCGCTTGCCGGTGACGCGACGGCGGTCGTGCGAGCGGCGCAGCCGCGCCTCGAGCTTGCCGACCGCGGCGTCCAGTGCGGCGTAGAAGTCCTGCGCGCAGGCCTCGGCTCTCGCGACGGGCCCGCACCCCCTGCCGGTGATCTCGACGCGCTGGCAGTTCTTGAGCTGGCGGCGGTTGCGCTCGTGGAAGAGCTCGACCTCCATGCCCACGATCTTGTGGTCGTACCGCTCAAGTCGACCGATCTTCTCGGCCACATGGACCCGGAAGTGGTCTGGGACCTCGACGTTCCGGCCGGTGACAACGATCTCCACGCAGACTTCCCTCGCTCTCAGTATCGCTCTGGGCGTCGGGTTGACGTTGCTGGGTCGCCGGGGACTGCCCACCCCCGGCGCTCGATCGGATCCTCCTGATGGGTGCCTCGGTGGGATGCGGAGCACGGTAACGCGCATCACGGTTCGGCAACAGCCCTCTGAACGCAGAGTGCCCGAGCCGGGTGGATTCGGCGTCGAGTTGGTTCCGCCGGCTCACCGCCGGGGGTACGATTGCGCGCCGCCCGTGATCAACGGGCTGGTGGCGTCGCACAGCACGACCGCCGCTCCCACCCCGACATCGACGGTGGCGAGCGCGTCGTAGCAGGTCCGGAGGGTGGCGCCGGTCGTGACGACGTCGTCGACGAGCAGCACGGTGCCGGAACCGGGCAGCGCGGCGGGGCGCACGCGCACCCGACCGGCGAGGTTGGCGGCCCGCTGCTCCGCGTCGAGCCCCACCGAGTCGCGGGCCCCGCTGCCCAGCCGCAACGGCCGCGCGACCCGCACCCCGGGCCGTCGCGCCGCGACCGCTCGGCACAGCCGTGCGACGTGGTCGCCGCCGCGCGCCCGCGCCGCGGCCGGGCGCGACGGGGCCGGCACGAGCCACACGGGCGACGGCCCGACCGCCTCGTCGACCGCGGCCGTGAGCAGCACCCCGAGCGGCCCCGCGATGTTCCGCCTGCCGCGTTCCTTGTAACGGAGCAATGCCGAACGCAGCGGCCCGGTGTACCGTCCGACGGCGAGCACGACCGGCCCGCCCGACAGGGGTGGCCGCGTCGGTGGGCCCAGCTGTGCGCGGCACTGCGGGCACCACGGCTGCACGGGCGCACCACACCCCGCGCAGTCCCCCGGCAGCACGAGATCGACCAGCGCCGCCGCCATCCCCCGCACGTCCACGAGACCAGCATCGCGGCCACTCCCGTCACCCGGGCCCGGCCGAACCCGAGTTGTCCACAACCGCGGCCGTCACCGCGACTCGCGCGCACCCAGGCCCCGACTCGCGCGCACTCACAGCGCGACTCGCGGAAGGGGGTCAGAGACCCTCCGCGAGTCGCGGGTTCAGTGCACCCGAGTCGCTGCGCGTCAGCCCGGGTAGAGGGGGACGGCGTCGGGGGCGCCCCCGAGCACCTGGCGCCATGCGACCTGGTCGCCGCCGCCGAAGCTCCAGACCCCGGTCTGGTCGGTGACCCACAGGGGGCGGTTGGCCGCCGCCGCGATCGCGGTGAGCGGCGCGGTGAGGTTGTTGCTCACGATCTGCTGGACGACGAGGCCGTCGACGGTGACCTGCCCGACCAGCATCTCGGGGCTGCGGGTGATCGCGACGATCGACTCGGGGGAGCGCCAGTCCGCCGCCACGACCGCCCCCAGGTCGTCGGAGCGCAGCCTCCGGACGTTGCGGATCGCGACCTCGCCGTCGATGGTGCGGGCGATCGCACCGGTGTAGAGGCCACCGCCGACGACGGCGACGACGCGCACGCCGTCCCGCGACAGCCGCAGGTCCGCGATCGGTCCGACCGCGGCGAGCTCGTCGGCGTTGACGCGGCCGGTCCGGGGCGGCGCCGTGTTGTCGACGAGCACCCTGGCGACGACCGCGGAGTCCAGCACGGTCCAGACCTCGCCGCCGGTGGGTGTCCAGGACGGCCTGGTCATCGTGCCCGCGGTGAGCGGGACCGCCGTGACACCACCGGCGGCGCCGTTGCCGACGAGCAGCGTGCGCTGCGCACCGATGTGGGCCACGGCGGCGAGCCGCCTCCCGTCGACGGTGGATGCCGCCGACTCCACGTCGTAGGAACCGTCGCCGAGCACGCCGGGGAGCGGGACGCTCGGTTCCGGGCCGCTGAGCTGGCGCACCCGCCCACCGGCCACGACGAGCCCCGGCACGTCGGCGCCCGGCTCGATCTCGGCCGACAGCGCGGCGACGTCCTCGCGGGTGAGGTCCTGCCGGTCGGGCAGGAGCGGCTCGCCGTCCGCCAGCAGCCGGACGCGCCCGACGTTCACCTCGGACAGCGACAACACCACCTGGGCGGCGAGCAGCTGGCGGGACGACTCGTCGAGGTCGCCGAGGCGGGTGAGGTCGACGACCACGGCGCCGTCGTCGGTCGTCGTCAGGTTCGAACGCAGCTGCGCGCCGGGCGGGAGCAGCGAGACGGCCGCGCCGGTGAGCGCCCCGGACGGCCCGGCGAGCAGCAGCTCCATCACGCGCGCGGCCTGGGCGCGCGCCGGGACGCTCGGCACGTGGCGCACGTCGGCGATCGCGAGCCTGCGCACCGGGTCGACGAACCAGGTGCGCACCGGCTTGTAGTTGTCCCGGAAGACCGAGAGCGGCACGACGACACCGGGCGGGAGCTGGGAGATCCGCCACTGGCCGTCGCGGCGCACGACGGTGACGTCCTGCTGGAACATCGCCTGCCCGGGCTCGAACGATCCCGAGGAGGTGAGGCGCCCGATCGCCGTGCCGCGGATCCGGATCGTGGTGGTGTCCGAGCCCGGGTTGGCCGCGCCGGGGGCGGGGACGGTGTCGAACTGCCCGTCGAGCACGGTGAGGCCCGCCGAGTCGTCCCACCCCTCGGCGTCGGCGGAGAGGAACCGGCGGGCCGCGCCGTGCCGCTCGGTGCTGCTGCCCGAGGCGAACACGAAGTCGCGCACCAGGTCGAGCGGGTTGCTACCGGCGACCGGGCCGGGCGGCACGAGCGCGTCCTCGCCGCCCCCGACCTGGCGCAGCACCTGCACCGGTGAGCTCTCGGGCACGCTCGCGCACCCGGCCAGCGCGGCGAGCGCGAGCAGGAGGGCCGGCACGAGCGCAGCGCGGTTCACGTCCCCTCCTGCAGGTAGGGGTCGGGCCGCGCGGGCACGGTGGTGGTCGTGCGGGCGCGCGGCGGGGTGGGAACCGAGGCCGGCTCGGCGATCGGGGCCGACGGCTCGTCGGGTCCGAGCGGCAGTGGGCTCGCCTCGACGACGTCTCCGACGTTGCGCGGCAGCGTCAGCCGGAACGCGGCGCCCTTCCCGATCTCGCCCCACGCCTGCAACCACCCGCCGTGCAGGCGGGCGTCCTCGATGGCGATGGAGAGCCCCAGCCCGCTGCCGCCGCTGCGCCGGGCCCTCGACTCCTCGGCGCGCCAGAACCGGTTGAACACCAGGCCGGCCTCGCCGGGCCGCAGACCGACACCCTGGTCGCGCACGAGCACCGCGACGGCCCGCTCGTCGGCGCGGAGCACGACGCGGACCGGCTTGCCCTCGCTGTGGTCGATCGCGTTGGCGACGAGGTTGCGCACGATCCGCTCCACGCGACGCGGGTCGACCTCGGCGGGCACGCCGACCGGCAGGTCCAGCTCCAGCGGGGTGCCCGTCTCGTCGGCGATGCCGCGGACCGCCTCGACGGCCCGGTTGACGACCCCGTGCATGTCGACGCGCTCGGCCCCCAGTTCCGCGACGCCCGCGTCCAACCTGCTGATCTCGAGCAGGTCCGCGAGCAGCGCCTCGAACCGGTCCAGCTCCGCGACGAGCAGCTCCGAGCTGCGCCGCAGCGCCGGCACCATCTCCTCCCGCGAGGCGTGCAGCACGTCCGCGGCCATCCGCACGGTGGTGAGCGGAGTGCGCAGCTCGTGACTCACGTCGGAGGTGAACCGCCGCTGCAGCGCGCCGAACTCCTCCAGCTGGCGGATCTGGCTCTGGATGCTGCTCGCCATCTCGTTGTAGGACTCGGCGAGCCGGGCGACCTCGTCCTCGCCCTGCACGGGCATCCGCTCGTCGAGGTGACCGTCGGCGAACCGTTCCGCGATCTCGGCGGCCTGCCGCACCGGCCGCACGACCTGCCGCGTGACGATGCCCGCGATGCCGGCGAGCAGCAGCAGGAGCACCAGCCCGCCCACGATCAGCGTGCTCTGCACCGTCCCGAGCGTGCGTTGCTCGGCGGTGAGCGGGAACAGCAGGTAGAACTCCAGGTCACCGACGGCCGTGCGCACCGGCTGCCCGACGACGAGCGTCGGGACCTCGACACCCTGCTCGGTGAGGGTGGTCGTGTACTGGTTGGAGAGCGTGCCCGCCGCCACCGCCTCGCGCAGGGTCGCCGGGACGTCCTCGACAGGGCCTGCGGCCACCTGAGCGCCCGCGTCCCGCGCGCTCGTGGTGAGCACCGCCCGGAACTCGCCCGCCGTGGCCGGCTGGTCCTCAGCGGAGCTCGCATTCGTCAACCGGTCGAGGGCGTTGTTGAGCTCGCCCTGCGCACCCTCGCGGTCCGGGTCGACGCCTGCGAGGTCCCCCTCCAGGAGCACCGCGCCGGTCTCCGTGCGCACCCGGGCGTCGGCCTCCTTGGCCTGCAGCAGCCGCTGCGCGATCTGCGTCTGCAGCACGAGGCCGAGCACCAGCACGACAGCAGTCGACAGCGCCAGCGTGCTGATCACGACCCGCATCTGCAGCGAGCGGCGCCACGCCTGGTTCCACGCCTCGGTCAGCTCCGCGATCAGCTGCCGGCTGGGAGCGAGGCCACGGCGAACCCGCCGAATGATCATGGCCGGGTGGTCACGGCGGTCCCGCCTTGTACCCGACGCCGCGGACCGTCAACACGACCTCGGGGTGCTCGGGATCGCGCTCGACCTTCGACCGCAGCCGCTGCACGTGGACGTTCACCAGCCGCGTGTCGGCCGCGTGCCGGTACCCCCACACCTGCTCGAGCAGGACCTCGCGCGTGAACACCTGCCGCGGCTTGCGCGCCAGCGCCACGAGCAGGTCGAACTCCAGCGGGGTGAGCGCGATCTGCTGGCCGTCGCGCACGACCTGGTGCGCAGGCACGTCGATGGTGACGTCGCCGATCGCGAGCTGCTCGGCCGGCTCGGCCTCGGTGCGCCGGACCCGGGCCCGGATGCGCGCCACCAGCTCCTTCGGCTTGAACGGCTTCACGACGTAGTCGTCGGCGCCCGACTCCAGGCCGAGCACGATGTCGACGGTGTCGCTCTTGGCGGTCAGCATCACGATCGGCACCCCGGACTCGGACCGGATGGCGCGGCACACGTCGATGCCGTTCATGCCGGGGAGCATCAGGTCGAGCAGCACGACGTCGGGCCGCAGCTCCCGGACGGCCGGAAGGGCCCGGGTGCCGTCGGCGACCACTGCGGTGTCGAACCCCTCGCCCCGCAACACGATCGTCAACATCTCGGCAAGCGCCGGGTCGTCGTCGACCACCAGAACGCGCGACTTCATGAGCGCAGCATCCCACTACGGATCGCGCGCCCGCCTCGGACCCGCGGTTTCGGCCGAACTGCACCCCTCCGGGCGCACGTTCACCTGGCCCGGACCGGTGCCCCGGACCTACCCGAGTAGCTGAGCGGCGAGCGCGTCGGCATCGATGGAGGCGCTGCCGTCCAGCACCGTCCACTCCGACAGCCAGGACGAGGCCGCGAGCTGCGCGTACGCCACAGCCGTGCGTTCCTGGAGGTCCGCGTCCGACTCGTAGGCGTCCCGCTCCCGGCCCTCCTCGGTGCGCTCCCGGTGCGCGGCCCGCTGCGCCGCCACCTCGCGCGGCACGGCGAGCAGCAGCTGGTGGTCCGGTACCGGCACCCCGAACCGCTCCACCTCCAGCTCCCGCACCCAGCTCGCGAACTCGCCGTCGCCGGGCTGGTGCAGGCGCGCGGCGTTGTACGCGGCGTTGGAGGCGATGTAGCGGTCGATCAGCACGACGTCGTGCGCCTCGCGAGCGGCCCGCAGCTCCGGCGCGGCTGCGCGGCGGTCCAGCGCGAAGAGCAGCGCCATCCCGTGCACGGACGCGGCCAGGTCGCCGTGGCGGCCGTAGAGGGCCTCGCGGGCCAGCTCGGCGTGCACGTCGGAGTCGTAGCGGGGGAACGCGAAGCGGGCGACCCGCGCACCCTTGGCGGCGAGCGCCGCGCACAGCGCGTCGGACAGCGTGCGCTTGCCGGCCCCGTCCAGCCCTTCAACGACGATCAGCCGCCCCATGGCGGGCATCATCCCCGCCCGGCCGCCGCGACCCGCGGGCGGGCGACGCGGAGGGCCGGCGAGCCCCGGCCGCTCTGATCAGCCGGTGAACATCCGGGACCGCCACAGGAGCCACGCGAAGTACGGCGTGCCGATGAGCGCCGTGAGGGTGCCCGCCGGCAGCTGGGCGGGTGCGATGACGGTGCGCCCGAGGACGTCGGCCAGGCACACCAGCAGGCCCCCGAGCATCGCGGCGACCGGCAGCACCCGCGCGTGCCGGGACCCGACCAGCGCCCGCGCGGCGTGCGGGGCCACGAGCCCCACGAAGGCGAGCAGCCCGATGGCCGAGACCGCGGTGGCCGTGAGCACGGCCGCGGTGGCGAGCAGCGCCAGCCGGGCCCTCCCGAGCGCGATGCCCAGCACGCGGGGCGTGTCCTCGTCGAGGGCGAGGAGGTCGAGCTCGTCGCGGACGCGGACGAACGCGGCCCCGGCGAGCAGCAGCACGGCGGCGACCGGGATCACCTGCGGGAAGGTCCGCCCGTACGTCGAGCCGGAGAGCCAGGTGAGGGCCTTCGCCTCGTTCCACGGGTCGGTGAACACGATCATGAGCGTGATCAGGGCCATCGAGCCGTAGGAGACCCCGACCCCGACCAGCACGAGCCGGTCGGTGGCCAGCCCGCCGCGGGCGGCGAGGCCGAACACCAGCGCCGATGCCAGCAGCGCGCCGAGAGCGGCGCTGCCGGAGAGCGTCCAGACGCCGACGGCAGGCGCGATCGTGATCACCGCGACCGCCGCGACGCCCGCCCCGCCGCTCACCCCGAGCAGCGCCGGCTCGGCGAGCGGGTTGCGGCACACCGACTGCACCACCGCGCCTGCGACGGCCAGCGCCGCGCCTGCGAGCAGCGCGGCGAGCACCCGCGGAACCCGCGCGTCCAGCACGAACGTGGTGACGGGTCCGGCGCGGCCGGCGAGCCAGTTCGCGACGTCGCCCATGAGCAGGAACGCGTCGCCGAACAGGAGGCTCCCCGCCGCGGTGGCGCAGGTGAGCGCGACGGTCACGGCCGTGACGAGCAGGAAGGTCCGGCGCCCGCGCAGGCGTCCGGAGCGGGCGGCCGGTGCCTGGCGCACCGGGCCCGAGTCGCGGAACCGGCGGGCCACCGCCACCAGCACGACCGCCCCGAAGAGGGTGGTCACGACCCCCGTCGGCACCTCGACACCGCCCTGCCCGCCCAGCAGGAGCCGGACCAGCACGTCGGCGGCGAGCACCACGCCGATGCCGGCGAGCGCTGACATCGGCACGAGCACCCGGTGCCGGTACAGGCCGGGCACGAGCGGCGCGACCAGCCGGACGGCTGCCGGGGCGCAGAGCCCGACGAACCCGACCGGACCCGCGACCGTCACGGCCGCGGCCGCCAGCAGCACGGTGAGCACCGCCACCACGACCCGCGTGCGGCGCACCGGTACGCCCAGCACCACTGCGGTGTCGTCGCCGAGGCCGAGCACGTCGAGCCGCCTGCCGAGCGCGACGAGCCCGGCGATCCCGAGCAGTACCACCGGGGCCATCCGGGCCACCGAGCCGAAGCCGATCTGCGCGAGCTGGCCGCTGCCCCACGCGTACAGCCCGGTTGTCTCCTCGGTGAACAGCAGGATCAGCACGCTGACCAGCGCGAAGAGGGCGAGCGACACCGCCGACCCGGCCAGGACGAGGCGGGTCGGCCCGGTCCCGCCGCCGGACATGCCGAACACGAGCGCGGCAGCGGCCAGCCCGCCCGCGAACGCCAGCAGGGCCGACGCCTCCACCGGCACCACCAGCCCGAACGCCGCGCAGGCGACGATCACGAGGTGCGCGCCCGCGTTGACTGCGAGGGTGTCCGGTGCCGCGAGGGCGTTGCGGGTGATCGACTGGAGACCGGCACCGGCGGCTCCGAGCGCGGCTCCCACGACGACACCGGCCAGCAGCCGCGGCATCCGCGAGGCCACGAGCACCGCCGCTGTCCGGTCCGATCCGGCTCCCGTGAGCAGCGCGATCAGGTCCGCGGCGGACACGCTGGACGTGCCCTGCGTGAGGTGCACCGCCGAGAGCACCAGGACGATCGCGACGCCGAGCGCGGCGACCACGGCCACGGTGACCCGTGAGGTCACCCGTGGCGCGAGGAGGACGTCCTGCACCGTCAACCGGCGAGCGCGACCGTGATCGCGTCGATGTACTGGCGCATCGACGCGGGCCCGCCGAACATCCAGATCCCGTCGGGCAGCCGCTCGACGTTCCCGGCCTGCACGAACGGCAGCGACTGCCAGACGGCGTTGCCGGCGAGCCCGTCGACGAACGGGTCGGGCCCTTCCACCTTGTTGGTCCAGTAGACGAACTCGACGTCGCCGAGCGTGGTGAGCCCCTCGACGTCGGTGGTGGCCGTGCCGTAGCTCTCGTCGCCCTTCATCGCCCACGCGTTGACCAGGCCCAGCTCGCGTGTCACCGTCCCGATCAGCGAGCCGTCGGTGAACGCGCGGATCGAGAGGCGGCCGCCGTCGAGGTAGCCGTCGGCGAAGGCGATCCGGCGCCCGGCCAGACCGGCCGCCGCGATCCGCTGCGCCCCGTCGGCGACGGCGGCGTCGAACCCGGCGAGCAGCTGCGCCGCCTGCGCCTGCTTCCCGGTGACCTGGGCGACCAGCTCCACGTTGCGGCGCATCTGGCCGACCGCGTCGGAGGCATCGGCGTCGCGCATGACGACGACGGGGGCGAACGCCTCGATCTGCGCGATCGCGCCCTCGTTCATGTCCGGGGTGGCGAACACGACGTCCGGCTGCAGCCTCGCGATCGTCTCGATGCTCGGCTCGCCGCGGACCCCGACGTCGGTGACGTCGGCGGTGAGCGGAGCGGCCTGCACCCAAGCCGAGTAGCCCGCGACGTCGGCGACGCCCACCGGCATCACACCGAGCGAGACGAGGTGCTCGACCAGTGCCCACTCGAGTCCCACCGCCCGGGTGACCGGCCCGTCGAAGGTGACCTGCTTGCCTCGGGCGTCGGTGACCGTGACCTGCGCGCCGCCCGCCGGAGCGGGGGACGCCGGCGCGCCGGCCGGCGCCTCGGTGGTACCGCACGCTGCGAGCACCAGCGCGGCCACGGCCGCACCAAGGGCGACGCGGATCCGCCGTCCTCTCATGCTGACTCCTTCTTGTGCCTGTTGGTGTGCCGGCCGACCGGCCGGATGCGCAGGAGCCCGGTGACCGGGTCGCGGTCGACCGCGACCTGGATCCCGTAGGCCTCGGTGAGCAGCTCGGGCGTGAGGACCGCTGCCGGCGGCCCGACCGCGCGCACGCGTCCACCCGCGAGCACCACGACCTCGTCGGCCACGGCGGCGGCCTGGTCGAGGTCGTGCAGGACCACGCCGACCGCGATGCCGGACTCGTCGGCGAGGTCGCGCACCAGGTCGAGGATCTCCACCTGGTAGCGCAGGTCGAGGTGGTTGGTGGGCTCGTCGAGCAGCAGCACGGCGGTGTCCTGGGCCAGGCAGCACGCGAGCCAGACCCGCTGCAGCTGCCCACCGGACAGCTCGTCGACCGGCCGGTCCGCCAGGTCGGCCACGCGGGTGAGCGCCATCGCGCGCTCGACAGCGGCCGGCCCTTCGGGATCGTCGCCGCGGAACCGCCCCCGATGGGGGTACCGGCCGAACCCGACGACGTCGTGCACCGACACCCCGGTCGGGACCGGGCGGCTCTGGGTGAGCAGGGTGACCCGGCGGGCGAACTCCCGCCGGGTGAGGGCGAGGGCGTCGACGGACGTGTCCCCGTCGAGGACGATCTCCCCGCGGTCCGGGCGGTGCAGCCGCGCGAGTGCGCGCAGGAGCGTGGACTTGCCGCTGCCGTTGGGGCCCACGAGGGCGGTGACCTGCCCGGCCCGGATGCATGCGCCGGCCGCGTGGACGACCTGGACGCCGTGGTAGCCGAGATCGAGGTCGGCGCCGCGGAGCGCTGTGGCGGTTCGCCCGGTCGTGAGCACGGCTTAGGATAGCCACACCTTGTTCGGACACGAGTGTTGGTGGCGCCGCCCGTCGCCCAGGCCCACCCCCAACCATGCCTTCGGTGGCGCCGCGCATCGTGCGGGGCCGCCCCTCACGCCTCAAGGGCGCTGCGCGTCGCTGCGCGATCGCTGGCGCGACCCTTGACCCGCGAGCCTCTACGACCCCTGAAGGCCCGCTTCGCGGGCAGGCCAGCAGCCTGCCCCTTCGGCGCGCGGCGCCACCGAAGGCCGGTCCGACCACCATGATCACGGCCTCGGCGCGAAAAGCCCCCAAGAACAGCCCGGAAACGCGCCGAACTGGCGATGATGGGCGGGACCGAGGACGCGGCCAGGCTGATCAGCGCGAGAAGCACTCCAGGGTCACCGGCGAAGCCGTCGTGTACTGCTCGGGGTGATCCGCAAGCTCCACGCGCCCGTTATCGGCCCACGCTGCCCGTCGACCGGTTGCGTGGACCGACAAGGGGTGCGCGAGCCCAAACCCGGTGCGCGACGGGCAAGAAGATCTCCGACACCGGCCTCCTGGCGGTGTCGCGCACCAAGGAGGGCAGGCCCATGGGCCTGCCCGCGAAGCTTGCCCTCAGGGGCCGCAGAGGCTCGCAGGTCAAGGGTCGCGCCAGCGATCGCGAAGCGACGCCGCAGGCGCCCTTGAGCTGTGAGGAGCGGCCCCGCACAATGCGCGGCGCCGCCAGGAGGCCCTGAGCAGGCAGACCCCGCGCAGGAGGCCCCACGACAGCGACGGCTGCAGACCCCGCCCGGCGAGCGACCCGACCACTAACCTAAGCGATGGCGCGGACCGTCTCCCACGTCGCCGCGAAGCCGGGGTGCAGCGGCAGGTCGTGGACCGACGCGGCGCGCACCCAGCGCACCTCGAGCGTCTCGGCGGTGAGCGCCGCGGGCAGCGCCGCCGTGCGGGCCTGGCCCACCACGGTGGTGTAGGACCACCCGCCGTGGTCGTCGACGTAGGTGCCGGTGATGTCGTAGGAGTCGGCGGCGAGACCGGCCTCCTCGGCCGCCTCGCGCTGCGCCGCCTGCTCCGGCGACTCCGCGCGGTTGCGGGCGCCGCCGAGCAGGCCCCAGGTGCCGCCGTAGTGGCTCCACAGCGCGCGGTGCTGCAGCAGGATGCACTCCCCGTGCCACAGCAGGAGCCCGGCCGCACCGAAGATGCCCCAGTGCTTGTGGCCGAGCGCGCAGTGGGTCCAGCCGTCGCCGTCGCCGCGAGGGAGCACCACGCCGACACACTATGTCGCGGCCGGGAGCACGGCGAGCCCGTGCGGCCCACGATGCAGCAGAGCCACCTCCACGCAACGAGGTCGCGTGGAAGTGGCTCTTCTGCGAACGGCGGTCAGTACCGGTAGTGCTCCGGCTTGAACGGGCCCTCGACGTCCACGCCGATGTACTCGGCCTGGTCCTTGGTCAGCTTCGTCAGCTCACCGCCCAGCGCCTCCACGTGGATCTTGGCGACCTTCTCGTCCAGGATCTTGGGGAGCCGGTAGACGTCCTTGTTGTACTCCTCGTGCTTGGTGAACAGCTCGATCTGCGCGATCACCTGGTTCGAGAAGCTGTTGGACATCACGAACGACGGGTGCCCGGTGGCGTTGCCCAGGTTCAGCAGCCTGCCCTCGGACAGCACGATGATCGAGTGCCCGTCCGGGAAGACCCACTCGTCGACCTGCGGCTTGATGTTGATCCGCCGGATCCCCGGGAAGCGGGCCAGGCCGGCGATGTCGATCTCGTTGTCGAAGTGCCCGACGTTGCCGATGATCGCCTGGTGCTTGGTGCGGGACATCAGCTCCGCCGACACGATGTCCTTGTTGCCGGTGGTCGTGATGATGATGTCCGCCTGGCCGACGACGTCCTCGAGGCGCGCCACCTGGAAGCCCTCCAGCAGCGCCTGCAGCGCGCAGATCGGGTCCACCTCGGTGACGATCACGCGGGCGCCCTGCCCCGCCAGGGCCTCCGCCGAGCCCTTGCCCACGTCGCCGAAGCCGCACACCACGGCGACCTTGCCGCCGATCAGCACGTCGGTGGCCCGGTTCAGCCCGTCGACCAGCGAGTGGCGGATGCCGTACTTGTTGTCGAACTTGCTCTTGGTGACCGAGTCGTTGACGTTGATCGCCGGGAACAGCAGCAGCCCCTGCTCCGCGAGCTGGTAGAGCCGGTGCACGCCGGTCGTGGTCTCCTCGGTGACGCCGCGGATGTCCGAGGCCACCGTGGTCCAGCGCTTCCCGTCCTCGGCGAGCGAGCGGCGCAGCGTGTCGAGGATGATCCGGTACTCGTCGGAGACGGTCAGGTCCTCGTCGTCGACCGTGGGGACGACGCCGGTCTTCTCGAACTCGACGCCCTTGTGCACGAGCAGGGTGGCGTCACCGCCGTCGTCAAGGATCATGTTCGGGCCGACGACGTTCCCGGCCTCGTCGGTGAACTTGAACAGCTGCTCGGTGCACCACCAGTACTCCTCGAGCGTCTCGCCCTTCCAGGCGAAGACGGGCACACCCCGCGGCTCCTCCGGGGTGCCGTGCGGCCCGACGACGATGGCCGCGGCCGCGTGGTCCTGCGTGGAGAAGATGTTGCAGGACACCCAGCGCACGTCGGCCCCGAGGGCGACGAGGGTCTCGATCAGCACCGCGGTCTGCACCGTCATGTGCAGCGAACCCGCGACCCGGGCGCCGTGCAGCGGGCGCGCCTCGGCGTACTCGCGCCGCAGCGCCATCAGGCCGGGCATCTCGTGCTCGGCGAGGCGGATCTCCTTGCGGCCGAACTCCGCCAGGCCCAGGTCGGCCACGGCGAAGTCGATGCCGTTGCGCTTCTGCAGCCTGCTGCTGATGTCGGCAGTGGCGGTCATGGGGTACTAACGCCTCCTCGTTGGGCTGGTGCGGCCGGCCACGTTACTGGTGCCCGGTCCGCTGATATCTCGAGGACGGCGAACGGAACACATACGCCCGCCCTCCCCGTGTGAGTGCAGGCGCCCTTGTTCCGTGTGCAATGGCCAGGTGATCGAGCGTGGCGGGCACCGAGGCCCGTCGCAGCGCCTCTCGACACCGACTTCGCGATTGCCCCTCCAGCATCCGAGCTCCCGCATGGACTGTCAACCGAGCCCGAGGACATAGGGTGGCGCGGTGAGGATCGCGCTGTTCCTGACGTGTCTGGGAGACGCGCTGCACCCCGAGGTCGGGCGGGCCACCGTCACGCTGCTGGAGCGGCTGGGGCACGAGGTCGTGTTCCCCACCGACCAGACCTGCTGTGGCCAGATGCACATCAACACCGGGTACCAGCGCGAGGCCCTGCCGCTCGTGCGCCACCACGTGGCCACCTTCGAGCCGTACGACGTGATCGTCGCCCCGTCCGGGTCCTGCGTGGGCTGCGTGCGCCACCAGCACGCGATGGTCGCCCGCGGCGCCCACGACGAGCGGCTCGCCGAGCGCGCCGACGCCGTGGCCGGGCGCACGTACGAGCTCTCCGAGCTGCTCGTGGACGTACTGGGCGTGGAGGACGTCGGCGCGTACTACCCGCACCGCGTGACCTACCACCCCACCTGCCACTCGTTGCGGATGCTGCGCGTGGCCGACAAGCCGCTGCGGCTGCTGCGCCACGTCCGCGGCATGACGCTGCTGGAGCTGCCCGAGTCCGACCAGTGCTGCGGGTTCGGCGGCACGTTCGCGCTGAAGAACGCCGACACGTCCACCGCGATGCTGGCCGACAAGATGCGCAACGTGCTGTCCACCGGGGCCGAGGTCGCCACGGCGGGCGACGCGTCCTGCCTCATGCACATCGGCGGCGGCCTGTCCCGGCTGCGCAGCGGCACCCGCACCGTCCACCTGGCCGAGATCCTGGCGAGCACGTGATCAACACCCGCGAGACCGAGCGCAGCGAGGCAGCACGATGAGCACCTTCCTCGGCATCCCCGCCCCGCGGGGCGTCGGGCACCTGCGCGGCGACCGGTCCTTCCCGGACGCCGCCCGCGGCGCACTCGCCGACTCCCAGCTGCGTCGCAACCTCGGCCACGCCACCCGCGTGATCCGCGGGAAGCGCGCAGCCGTCGTCGGGGAGCTGGACGACTGGGAGCAGCTGCGCCTTGCCGGTTCGGCGCTCAAGGCCGCCACGATGGCCCGGCTCGACGAGCACCTGGAACGGCTCGAACAAGAGGTCACCGCGCGCGGCGGCACGGTGCACTGGGCGCGCGACGCGAACGAGGCGAACGCGATCGTCACCCGCCTCGTGCAGGAGACCGGAGCGTCCGAGGTCGTCAAGGTCAAGTCGATGGCCACCCAGGAGATCGGCCTCAACGAGGCTCTCGAGGCGGCCGGCATCGAGGCGCACGAGACCGACCTCGCCGAGCTGATCGTCCAGCTGGGCGGCGACCTGCCCAGCCACATCCTCGTGCCGGCCATCCACCGCAACCGCGCCGAGATCCGCGAGATCTTCCTGCGCGAGATGCCCGGCGTCGACCCGGAGCTGACGGCCGAGCCGCGCAAGCTCGCCATGGCAGCGCGGGCGCACCTGCGGGAGCGGTTCCTGCGCGCGAAGGTCGCGATCTCCGGTGCCAACTTCGGCGTGGCCGACACCGGCACGCTGCTGGTCGTCGAGTCCGAGGGCAACGGGCGGATGTGCCTCACGCTGCCGGAGACGCTGATCACCGTGATGGGGATCGAGAAGGTCGTGCCGACGTGGCAGGACCTGGAGGTCTTCCTGCAGCTGCTGCCGCGCTCGTCCACCGGGGAGCGGATGAACCCGTACACGTCGGCGTGGACCGGCGTGACGCCCGGCGACGGCCCGCAGGCCTTCCACCTCGTGCTGCTCGACAACGGGCGCACCGCGGTGCTCGGCGACGACCTGGGCCGCAGCGCCCTGCACTGCATCAAGTGCTCGGCATGCCTCAACGTCTGCCCCGTCTACGAGCGCACCGGCGGGCACGCGTACGGCTCGGTGTACCCGGGCCCGATCGGCGCGGTCCTCTCGCCCCAGCTCACCGGCGTCGAGGACAACGCGTCGCTGCCGTACGCCTCCAGCCTCTGCGGGGCGTGCTTCGACGCGTGTCCGGTGCGGATCGACATCCCGTCGCTGCTGGTGAAGCTGCGGGCCCAGCACGTCGACGAGCAGCGGAAGCGAGCGGTGCCGAGCGCGGAGGCCATCGCGATGGCGGCCGCCTCGTGGGTGATGTCCTCGCCGCGCCGGTTCGCGGCGGCCGAGAAGGGGTCGCGGGCGGGACGGCTGCTGGGCCGCCGGGCCGGCCGAATCCGCACGCTGCCGCCGCCGCTGTCGGCCTGGACGGCGAGCCGCGACGCCCCGCGCCCGCCTTCCGAGACGTTCCGCGAGTGGTGGGCGCGCGAGCGCGGAGGCGACTCGTGACCGCCCGCGACGAGGTACTCGGCCGCATTCGCGCCGCCAACGCCGCGGCGGGGCACCCGGCACCGCAGGAGGTGCCGCGCGACTACCACCGCGCAGGTGCCCACCCCGCCGGTGCGCCCGAGCTGCTCGAGCTCTTCCGCGACCGGCTGGTCGACTACAAGGCGACGGTCCTGGAAGCCCCCGCGGACGACGTCGCGAAGGCGGTCCGGGCCGCGCTGGCCGATGCCACCGGCCGCGTGGTCGTGCCGCCCGGCCTGCCCGACGGCTGGTGGCCGGACGGCCTCGCGGCGACCCGCGTCACCGACGACGGGCTCTCCCCCGCCGACCTGGACACGGCTGCCGCCGTGCTCACCGGGTGCGCGGCGGCCTGTGCCACCACCGGCACCATCGCCCTCGACGGCTCCCCCGACCAGGGCAGGCGCGCCATCACCCTGGTGCCCGACGTGCACGTCTGCGTCGTGCGCACCGATCAGGTCGTCCAGACGGTGCCCGAGATGCTCGCCGCGCTCGAACCGACCCGCCCGATCACGTTCGTCAGCGGTCCGTCGGCCACGAGCGACATCGAGCTGGAGCGCGTGGAAGGCGTGCACGGGCCCCGCACGCTGATCGTCGTACTGACGGGCTGACCAGCCACTACTACAGGGGCCGGCTCAGCCGAGCAGGTGGTCGCGCAGCAGCGACTCCGCCGCCTCCGTGCGCCCGCGGGCGGCGAGGAGCCCGGCGGGCACCACCGCGAAGTCGGAGTCGACCACCACCGGCGCGTCGGCCAGCACCGGGGCGAGCACGGGGTCGGTGCGCAGCGTGGCCACGACGGCCGCGAGGCCGCCCGCGAGGTTCCGCTGGCGGAACACCCCGCCCGCCAGCACCACGAGCCCGATGTCGCGCCCGGCGTCGGCGTGCACGCGCAGGTGCCTGCGCACGGCGACCACGGCGGCCAGCGCGGCGATGCGGCGGTCCTCTGCTGCGCTGCCCCGGTCGCGCGGGACGTAGCCGGTCTCGCTGGCCATGCGGGCGACGGTTGGTCCGAGCAGGTCGGCCTCCACCGGGTCGACGATGCCCTCGGTCTGGCTCTCGACGAGCACACCGCCCGCGGCCGCGCGCACACCCAGGTCGCCCTCGACCGTACGGACCGGCTGGGACCGGCCCGCCGAGTGGACGTCCGTGGTGGCGCAGCCCACGTCGACGACGAGCACGCGGGCGTCGCAGATCGCGGCGAGGCGCGTGGCCGCGTGGCCCACCGCCTCCGGCGTGACCACCCGCACGAGCCTGCGGAAGCGGGGCGCCACCGCCGGGCCGCGCCCGCCGATGGCGTGACGCCGGTACAGCTCCGCGAGCGCCGCACGCGCCGGCCCCGGCACCACCTCGCCGCGGCGGGGAAGCACGTTGTCGCACGCCACCACGCTGCGGCCGGTGGCCCGAAGCAGGGCGAGCGCGTCGTCGCGGGCCGCGGAGTTGCCCGCGAGCACGATCGGATGGCGGATCCTCGCCCTGGCCAAACGGCTGGCATTGTGCAGCAGCCCGGCCGGGTCGTCGCCGTCGGCGCCGCCCACCAGCAGCACCACCCCTGGCCGGGCGCTGCGCAGCAGCCGGACGTCCGCCGGTTCCAGTGGCCCGGCGTGCACGTGCACGACGTGCGCACCGGCCGACACCGCGACCCGGTGCCCCGCCTCCGTCGCCGACAGCCGGTCGGAACCGACCACGGCCAGCCGCAGCCCGCCACCCGCCGATGAGCAGGCCAGCAGCTCCGGCTCCTCACCGCGCCCGGCCGCCGACACCGCGCGCACGGCGGCGTCCATGCCCGCGAGGACGTCGCCCGTGGTGGTCGGGTGCTCGGCGAACCCCGCGAGGGAACCGTCGGCGTGCACCAGCACCGCCTTGGTCCACGTCGACCCCACGTCGAGGCAGACCGATGCGGCCTGGTCGGTGGGCGTCACGGCGCACGAGCCTAACTGCTGGTGAGCCGGTTGGCGCTGCATGAAGCCGATGGTGGCGGCACTCGTCCGGAGGTAACTTTCGGTGACGCCCGACACAGCCGACCGGAGGAGGTCCCGATGCTCGGTCTCATGCAGGATCGGCCGCTCGCCCTGCCACACGTCTTCCACCGGGCCGAGGAGTACTTCGGGCACAAGCCGATCGTCACCGCAGACGTCACCGGCGAGATCAGCACCACCGTGGCCGAGTGGGCCCAGCGGGTGCGGCAGCTCGCCACGGTCCTCGACACGCTCGACATCAGCGCGGACGGTCGAGTCGGCACATTCGCCTGGAACACCAGCCGGCACCTGGAGCTGTACCTGGCCGTCCCGTGCACCGGGCGCGTGCTGCACACCTTGAACATCCGGCTCTTCCCCGAGCAGCTGGTCTATGTCGCGAACCACGCCGAGGACGAGGTGGTGTTCGTCGACCGCTCGCTGCTCCCCCTGTTCTGGCCGCTGGTCGACAAGCTGGAGAGCGTCCGCCACGTCGTCGTGCTCGACGACGGCGCCGACGTCGAGATCCCCACCGACCCGCGCGTGCACGACTACGAGGAGCTGCTCGCCGCCGCCACCCCCTTCGAGGGCCGGTTCGAGATCGCGGACGAGAACACCGCTGCCGCCATGTGCTACACGTCCGGCACCACCGGCAACCCCAAGGGCGTGGTCTACAGCCACCGCTCCACCGTGCTGCACTCCCTCATCACGCTGATCGCGGACGGCGCCGCGCTGTCGGAGCGCGACGTCGTGCTGCCCGTCGTCCCGATGTTCCACGCCAACGCGTGGGGCCTGCCCTACGGTTGCCTGCTCGCCGGCACCGGCCTGGTACTCCCCGGCCCGAACATGACCCCGGCCGCCGTCGCCGCGCTGCTCGAGCGCCACCGGGTCACCGTTGCCGCCGGGGTGCCGACAATCTGGATGGGGATCCAGCCGCTGCTGGCCGACCACGACTTCAGCGCGCTGCGGACGATCCTGTGCGGCGGCTCGGCCGTGCCGAAGGTGCTCTCGGAGGCCTACCGGGAGGCGATCGGGGTGCCGATCCTGCACGCCTGGGGCATGACCGAGACCAGCCCGATCGCCACCATGTGCACCCTGCGCACCCAGCACGAGTCGCTCACCGAGGCCGAGCGCGCCGACGTCCGCGCGCGGCAGGGCCATGCGGTACCGCTGGTCGACATCCGGTTGGCCGATCCGGCCACGGGCGAGCCGCAGCCGTGGGACGACGTCGCCACCGGCGAGATCCAGGCAGCAGGCCCGTGGATCGCGTCCGAGTACTACCGGGGCGAGGGCAGCGGCGCCCAGTTCACCGAGGACGGCTGGCTGCGCACCGGCGACGTCGCCTCCGTCGACCGCTACGGCTCGCTCCGGATCGTCGACCGCACGAAGGACCTCATCAAGTCCGGCGGCGAGTGGATCGGCTCCGTCGAGCTGGAGAACGAGATCATGGCGCACCCGAAGGTCGCCGAGGCAGCCGTGATCGCCGTCCCGCACCCGAAGTGGGTCGAGCGCCCGCTCGCGTGCGTCGTCGTGAAGCCCGGGGAGACCCTCACGGCGGAGGAGGTCATCGCCCACCTCGAGCCCCGCGTGGCGAGGTGGTGGCTCCCCGATGCGGTGGAGTTCATCGACGAGGTGCCGAAGACCAGCGTGGGGAAGTTCTCCAAGAGGACACTTCGTGAGAAGTTCGGTGGCTACCAGGTAGCCGCGTCCGCAGCGGCCAGCACGACCGACGACGGCAGGACATGACAATCGCACGACTCGCTCCACCCTGCACGCCCACCACCCACTCGAACGGGGGTCTGTCGCCGACACTGAGCGGAGCTCCGCGGAGCGATCAGCCGCGGGGGAAACCGCTGGCGAGCCCTGAGCTCACCGCGCTGCGGATCGCCTACTCCGACATCTCGACGATCGCCTCCTCGCTAGAGGAGGAGGACTCGTGGCTGCCCACCCGCTGCCTGGGCTGGACGGTGCGCGACCTGCTCGTGCACCTGCTCAGCGACGTCCAGCGGGCGCTGGTGGCGCTGGCCACCCCGGCCGCGGGGCCGGCCGACCGCGACGCCGTGACGTGGTGGACGGCCGACGAGCCGACCGAGGACCCGGGCTTCCGCGAGCTGCGCAACCTGCGGACGGTCGCCGGGGCGTGGGAGCTCGAGGACCTGGTGCGGACGTTCATGGAGACCACCCGCGCGGTCATCGCGCTCGCCGGGCGCACCCCGCCGGAGGCGCTCGTGGCGACGCGCGGGCACGTCCTGCAGGCGGTGGACCTCGTCACCACGCTCGCGGTGAAGGCGGCCATCCACCACCTCGACCTCGTGATGGAGCTGCGCCGACCGGGACCCCGCTCCGAACCGCTGGCGCTGGTGCGCTGCACCCTCGACGCGCTCCTCGGCTATCCGGCGCCCGCCGACTGGCCGGACGAGCGCTGGGCGCTCCTGGGTACGGGCCGCGTGCCTCCCGGCGGCGGTGAGAGGCGGGCGTTGGGCGCGGAGGCGGCCCGCCTCCCGCTGCTCTGCTGATGATCCGCCCCGGAGATGTCAGCAAAGCCACTTTCCTGACGCTGGACGTCAGCAAGGTGGCTTTGCTGACACACCCGTAGCCTTCCGCCGTGGGGGACGTCCTGGAAATCGCCGCGCTGGCCGCGCGGGTGCGTGCGGCGCCGCCGCGGTGCGGAGCCACCCGCCTCGTCTGCATCGACGGCCCCTCCGGCTCGGGCAAGACCACGCTCGCCGCCCGGCTCGCGGCGGCTCTCGGCCACCCGCCCGTGCTGCACATGGACGACGTGTATCCCGGCTGGGACGGGCTCGCCGCCTCCGTCCCGCTGCTGTACGAGCAGGTCGTGGCGCCGCTGGCGGAGGGCGGGACCGCCTCCTACCGCCGCTACGACTGGCACCGAGGTGCGTTCGCGGAGGCGCACGACCTGGGGACACCGGAGCTGCTCGTGGTCGAGGGCGCGGGGTGCGGGGCGCGGGTGGTCGCGGAGCGGGCGGTGCTCCTGGTCTGGATCGAGGCGCCGCGCGACGAGCGGTTCCGCCGCGGCATCGCCCGCGACGGCGAGACCTACCGCCCGCACTGGGAGCGCTGGGCCCGCCAGGAGGCGGAGCACTTCGCCGCCGAGGCGACCGCCTGCCGCGCCGACGTCCGGGTGGACGGGGCGCCGTCCGCGCCCCACGATCCGGCCCGGGAGCTGGTCCTGCTGCAGCCCGCTACCGGGACGGAGGGCGGGTGCTCACCGGCCGGTCGGGACCGCCTCCAGGCGCTCGAGGAGCCGCGCCATCCGTGACCGGTCGGCCTCGAGCACGGCCTGCGGGTCGCCGCCCGTGCCGGTGTGCGTGAGCACCAGCCGGGCGCCGTGGCCGGTGCCGGGCACGAGCTCCCAGCGGACCCGGCCGCCCTCCTCCGCGTCGTGTGCCAGCACGTGCTCGGCCTCGTCGGCGCCGTCCGGAGCGAGGTCGGTCAGCGCACCCCACACCCCGTCGGCGGGGCGGGTGAGCTGGCGCTCGTGGCGGACGCGCCAACCGTCGGGACCCGTCTCCACGGTGCCGGCGTCCAGCCCGAGCTGCGTGACGAGCCGCTCGTGCAGCGCGATGTCGTCCACGCCGGGGTCGACCCCCGGGCGGCCGTCGAGCGCGAGGTCGAGGGCCACGATGCAGGTGTGCCACCCGGCGCCGTAGCTCGCCGCGGCTGCGCGGTCGTCGAACGTGTGCAGCAGGACCAGGCGCGTCCCCTCGCGTTCCGGGTGCAGCTCCCAGCGCAGGTGGTCCGTGCCCCACGTGTAGGCGATCAGCCGCGGCGGGTCCAGGTCGGTGACGGCGCCGTTCTCCCCGGACTCGTACGCGACCGTGCCGCCGACGCGCAGCTCCGGCGTGACCTTCTCGGGGAACCAGTCGGCCAGCCGCTCCGACTCCGTCACGGCCCGCCACACCTTCTCCGGCGGGTGCTTCAGCCATCGCTCCATGCGCAGCACCGAACGGCCGTCCCGGGTCTGCAGGCTCTCGCTCATGTCTCCTCCGAATCGGCATCGAGGTGCCGTTCGAGGGCGTCGAACCGGTCGGCCCACATCCAGCGGTACGGGGCGAGCCACTCGTCCACCGCGGCGAGCGGCGCCGGGTCGAGCTCGTACCACCGCCGCTGCGCGTCGACCCGCACCTTCACCAGCCCGGCCTCACGCAGTACCCGCAGGTGCTTGGAGGTGCCCGGCTGGCTCAGGCCGAGCTCTGCGGTGAGCTCCCCGACCAGCCGAGGACGCTCCCGCAGCAGGTCGAGTATCCGGCGGCGGACCGGCTCGGCGAGCACCTCGAACGTCACGATGCGAACATACCGAACGAGCTATATAGCCGCAAGGGCATGCTCAGCGCCGACGCGCTCGCTGACCGACCAGCGAGTGCGAGCGCCCGTAGGCGAAGTAGATGACGATGCCGAGAACCATCCAGACGACGAACCGCAACCAGGTCTCGACCGAGAGGTTGATCATCAGCCACAGGCACGCCAGCACGGCGAGGATCGGCACCAGCGGCACCAGCGGAGTGCGGAACCCCCGCGGCAGATCCGGCCGCGTACGCCGGAGGATGACCACGCCGATCGACACCAGCACGAACGCGAAGAGCGTGCCGATGTTGACCATTTCCTCCAGCGCCCCGATCGGGAAGAACACCGCGACGACCGCCACGATCGCACCGATGATCACGCTGACCCGGTACGGCGTGCCGTGCGCGCCGGTGTGCGCCAGCCACCGCGGCAGCAGCCCGTCGCGCGCCATCGCGAAGGCCACCCGGATCTGTCCGAGCAACAGCACCATGACCACGGTGGTGAGGCCGGCGAGCGCGCCGACCGCGATGATCGTGGCCGCCCAGTCCACCCCGACCGTCGCGAACGCCGTGGAGAGCGTGGCGCGGGTGCCGTCCGGCTGGGTGGCCAGGTCGGTGTAGGGCACCATGCCGGTGAGCACCAGTGCGACGGCCACGTACAGCACCGTGACGATGGCCAGCGACCCCAGGATGCCGCGCGGCAGTGACCGCTGCGGGTTCCTGGTCTCCTCGGCCGTCGTCGCGACGACGTCGAAGCCGATGAACGCGAAGAACACCAGTGACGCCGCGGCGAGCAGCCCGTACACCCCGAAGGTGCTGTTGGCCTCGCCGCCGAACAGCGAGAGCAGCGACTGCGTCATCATGCCGCCCGTGTCCGACTCGGCCGGTGCTGGCGGCGGGATGAACGGGGTGTAGTTCGCCGCGTTGATGTAGAAGGCCCCGAGGATGATCACGAAGAGCACGATCCCGACCTTGATCGACGTGATCACCAGGCTGACCCGGCTGGAGAGCTTCGTCCCGAGCACGAGCAGGGTCGTGAGCACCGCGATGAGCAGCAGCACGCCCCAGTCGACGTCGAGCCCGCCGATGTTCACCGTGGTCGGCACGTCGAGCCCGAACTGGCTGAAGACCGTCTCCAGGTACACCGACCAGCCCTTGCCCACCACCGCGGCCGCCACGGAGAACTCGAGCACGAGGTCCCAGCCGATGATCCAGGCGATGAACTCGCCGAACGTCGCGTAGGAGAACGTGTAGGCGCTACCGGCGACCGGGACCGTGGAGGCGAACTCGGCGTAGCACAGCGCCGCCAGCGCGCAGGCGATCGCGGCGAGGACGAAGGCCAGCGAGACCGAGGGCCCCGCCACGTCCCCCGCGGTGCTCGCGGCCAGCGTGAAGATGCCGGCTCCGATCACTACGGCGACGCCGAAGACGATCAGGTCCCACGTGCCCAGGTCTTTTCGGAGCTTGCTGTCCGGTTCGTCGGTGTCCGCGATCGACTGCTCGACCGACTTGGTGCGCATGATCCCGTTGCGGGTCTCGCCGAGGGCCATCCGCGAAACCTAACGGTCACCCGCCTCACCGGCCACCCCAACGGGGCGGTCGTCAGCCTTTGACCTCGGCGCGGTCGAGGTCGGGCTCCAGGTAGATCAAGCGCGCGTCCGGCACGCGCTCGCGGACCCGGGCCTCGGCCCCGTCGATGGCGGCGGCGACGCCTTCGAGCGGGAGTCCGGGTGCGAGCGCGATCTTCGCGGCGACCAGCATCTCCTCGGGCCCGATGTACTGGGTCTTGATGTGGATGACGCGCTGCACGTCACCCGACTCGAGCGCCGAGACGATGTCCGCCAGCACCGGCGGCGCGGCGCCCTCGCCGATGAGCAGGCTCTTCATCTCGATGATCAGGATGATGGCGATGACGCCCAGCAGCACGCCGATGCAGATCGTGCCGATCGCGTCCCACACGGGGTCACCGGTGAGCACGCTGAGCCCCACGCCGAAGAGCGCGAGCACGAGACCGACGAGTGCGCCGAGGTCCTCCAGCAGCACCACCGGCAGCTCCGGCACCTTCGCCTGCCGGATGAACTGCCACCAGGTGCCGGAGCCCTTGAGCGGGCGGGACTCGTGGATCGCCGTGCGGAACGAGTACGTCTCGAGCCCGATCGCCACCACGAGGATCCCGACCGCGACGATCGGCGACGTGAGCGGCTCGTGGGACTCCAGCTTGTGGATGCCCTCGTAGAGCGCGAACACCGACCCGAGCGTGAACAGCAGCAGCGCGACGACGAACGAGTAGAAGTAGCGGTCGCGGCCGTAGCCGAACGGGTGCTCCTGGGTGGCCTTGCGCCGCGCCGTGCGCCCGCCGAGCAGGAGCAGGCCCTGGTTCGAGGTGTCGGCGACCGAGTGCACGGCCTCGGCGAGCATCGACGACGACCCGGTGATCAGGTATCCGATGAACTTCGCGAGCGCGATCCCGGCATTGGCGATCAACGCCGCCACGATCGCCCGCGTTCCCCCACTCGCTGCCATAGCGCGAAAGCCTAGACCGGACGAATCCCGACGGCCGGGAGGATGGCCTGGTCCACGATCTCGGCCAGCCGCTCCGGCGACGGCTCCTCCCCCGTGTCCATCGCGATCTTGAACACGAGCGCCTCGCCGATCTCCTCGACCACGGGCGTGACCAGGGCGGGATCGAGGTCGCCCAGCCGGGCGTAGTGGTGCAGCACCGTGGCGGTGAACCGCCGCCCGGCGCGATCGAAGACCCGGTACAGCCTCCTGACGAGATCGGGATGGCGGTGCCGTTCGAGCACGATCGCCTGCACGGCACGCGCTGTCGGGTGGCGCGACCACTCGAGCATCAGCTGCAGCGCGGCGATGAGGTCGCCTCGCAGGTCGTCGGCCGCCGGTCTGGGTTCTTCGACGGGGTAGGCGGCCGCGATCGCGTCGAGCAGCACCTCCTCCGGCGCGGACCAGCGGCGGTAGAGCGTGGTCTTGGGCGTGTTGGCACGGCGGGCGATGCCCTCCATCGTCAGCCGCCCGAGGCCCACCTCGTCGAGCTCGGCGAGCGCCGCTTCGTGCAGAGCCGCCATGAGCGCCTCGCCGCGGCGCCGTGGCCGTCCGGCCATGGTCCTCCTTGCTGAGATACGCAGGCGTAGCTTAATCTGCCGCTTCAGCTACGAGTCCGTATCTTATGAGAGGCCTGGTGTGTCCTCGCTCCGCTCCGAACCACCGGTCGCGCCCCGCGTGCGCGCCCTCGCGCCCGACCTGGCGAGGGGCACGATGCTCGCCGTCATCGCGCTGGCCCACTCCCAGGTGCTCGCGCGCCCGTTCCTCGGCCCGGTCCACACGCCGGGGCCGGCCCTGGACACCGCGGTGCAGACCCTGCTGACCCTGTTCGTCGACAGCCGGGGCTACCCGATGTTCGCTGCGCTCTTCGGCTACGGGATGGTGCAGATCCTGCGCAGCAGGGAGCCCGCGCTCGGCCGGGATGGCGCACGGCGGCTCTTGCGGCGCCGGGGCAGTTGGCTCGTCGCGTTCGGGTTCGTCCACGTCCTGCTGCTCTTCCCCGGCGACATCCTCGCCTCCTACGGTGTCCTCGCCCTCCTGTTCGTCGGCGCGCTGCGCTGGCCGGCGGCTCGCCTGTTCGCGGCCGCGGGAGCCCTCGCCGTCCTCGGCGCGCTCGTCTACGGCGCGGTGCTCGCCCTTCCCGCCCCAGGCGGCCTCGCGGCGGAGGTCGACCCGCTGACGTCGGCGGTGTTCCGGATCGCGACGTTCCCGCTGGTGATGCCGATGAACGCGGTGATGGCGGCGGCACCCCTCCTCGTCGGCATCTGGGCCGGGCGCAGCAGGCTCCTCGACGAGCCGGCGCGGCACCGCCGCCTGCTCGTCGGGGTGGCCGCTGCGGGAATCACGATCGCGGCGGCGGGTGCCGTGCCCCACGCCTTCGTCACCACGGGGTTCTGGCATCCCGGGACCGGCGTCCTGGTCGCGCTGGGGACGCTGCACACCATCACCGGCTACGCGGGCGGCCTCGGCTACGCAGCTCTGGTCGGCCTCGTCGCAGCGCGCCTGTCCGGCCGGGCGGCGGGTCCGGTCACGAACGCCCTCGCGGCGTGCGGCCGGCGCTCCATGACGTGCTACCTGGCCCAGTCGGTTGCATGGCTGCTGCTGCTCGAGCCGTACCTGGCCGACCTGAGCGGCACCATGGGCGTGGCCGCAGCGGCGGCGGTGGGGCTCGGGGTCTGGCTGGTCACCGTGGTGGCAGCGGACCTGCTGCGCCGCACCGACCGCCCCGGCCCGGCCGAGGCGCTGCTTCGCCGCCTGGCCTATCGAACCTGAGGTCAGATCCCGAGGCCGTCGCTCGCCAGGAACAGCTGGGTGCCCTCGGCGGACGCCTCGAGCGTGACGTCGGTGTCGGCAGCGCTGAGCCACAGCGAGGCCCCGCGGCGCAGCTCCAGCTCGCCGTCGAGGGAACGGACGCGCGCGCCGCCCGCCGTGCACAGCAGGACGCGCGGCCCGCCGTCGGGCACGGGCACCGGGCTACCCGGCGCACCGTCGAAGCGGCGGAGCAGGAACTCCTCGGCAGGCGTGTCGTAGCGCACCCAGTCGCCGTCCGGCTTCCCGATGACGACAGGCGGCGGTGTGGGGTGGAAGTCGAGCACACGCAGCAGCTCGGGCACGTCGACGTGCTTCGGCGTGAGCCCGCCGCGCAGCACGTTGTCGGAGTTGGCCATGATCTCGATGCCGGCCCCGTTGAGGTACGCGTGCAGGTTGCCCGCGGGCAGGTACAGCGCCTCGCCCGGTTCGATCGTGACCCGGTTCAGCAGCAGCGCGGCCAGCACACCTGCGTCGCCCGGGTAGCGCTCGGACAGCTCGAGCGCCGTGCGCGCCTCCGTCGAGAACTCACCGCCGCTGCCGGCGAGTCGCACGCAGCCCTCCTGCAGCGCGGGCACGAGCGTGTCGAGCACGGCCTGCGGCAGCGTGATCCACGTGGTGAACAGGGCGCGCAGGCCGTCGGCGTCCGGCTGGGCGGCGAGCAGCTCGGCGTGCCCGGCCAGCTCGGGAACCTCGAGGGCCCGCAGCAGCCGCACCGTGACCGCCGGGTCCCGGAACCCGGCGAGCGCGTGGAGCTCGGTGAGCGCGCAGATCAGCTCGGGCTTGTGGTTGGGGTCCTTGTAGTTGCGGTCGGCCGCGTCGCGGGCGATCCCCTCGGCCTCTTCGGCCGCGAAACCCGCCCGGGCCTGCTCGAGGCTCGGGTGCGCCTGCAGCGACAGCGGCTCGTCGGCGGCCAGCACCTTGAGCAGGTACGGCAGCGTGGCGTCCCAGCGTTCGCTGCGCTCGGGCCCGAGCAGCTGCTTCGGGTCGGCACCGAGCGCGTCGAGCAGCGACGTGCGGCCGCCGTCCGCTTGGACTAGGCGCGACGGGTCGGCTGGGTGTGCGCCGAGCCACATCTCAGCCTGCGGATGCGACGAGGGCACCTCATGGCCCAGCAGGTCAGGGATCACCGTGCGCGAGCCCCACGCGTAGGCGCGCACGGGGTTGTCCAGCAGCTCCACGTCCGGTCAGCTCTCCTCAGGCAGGCTCGATCGTGCGGGTGGCCAGTCCCAGGTACACCGAGGCCACATCCAGCCGGGACGCGAGCAGTGCGGCCCGGAGCAGGGCGGCGTGGCGGGTACCGCGCGCCACCTCGTCCACCGGGTGCAGCACGTCGGCCGACGGCCACCCACGCCCGGTGCGCCGGAGCGTCACCTGGCCGGGGTCATCCTCCCCGGTGGCCAGGAGGACGAGCCGCACGGGGGGTGTCTCCGTGAGCCCGTCCGGGTCGGCGAAGGGGTCGCGGAAGATGTCGGCGCCCGACGCCCCGCGGTCGAGGGCCCGCACGAGCGCCGTGGCCCCGGCCCCGTCGGTGACGTCTCCCGAGTTCGCGACGACGCCGGCGTGGGTGGCGAGCGCGGTGGCACCGTGCGCCGCCACGGCGGCGGCGAGCCGGTCGGTGCCCCACAGCAGCGGGGTGTGGTCGGCGAGGCGGAGCGCGAGGGACTTCGCCGGGTTCATGAACGGCTCGTGGCCGGGCTGGTTGCGCTCGGCCTCGGCGTCGAGGGCGTCGGCAAGCACGTCCATCGCCGGATCGAGCGGGGCGTCGAGGAGGCCGAGCGCGCGCAGCGTGGCGAGCCCGACGGCGAGCGCGCGGGGAAGGTCCAGCCCCGGCGGCACCGGGATGCGCGGCTCCACCAGCCGCGCGCGGCCGGCGCCCGCCGACGCGACCGGGCCGTCCGCTGGTGCGGACAGCACCACCTCGGCGCCGCGGCGCACCGCGAGCAGCACGCTGTCGGCGAGCTCGGCGTCGGTGGCCTCCGCGGTGTGGGCCACCACCACGTCGAGCGGCCCGATCCACGACGGCGTGGAGTCGGTGACCACCACCGGAACCGGCGCCGCCGGGCCCAGCAGCGCCGTGAGCACACCTGCGGCCGTGGCGGACGCGCCCGGCCTGCGCAGCAGCACGAGCGCGCGAGGGCGGTGCCCCGCCAGCGAAGCGACGTCCGCCTCGGCCGCGCCCTGCGCGGCCGACCGCACCTGCGCGCCCGCCGTGGCGGCGGAACGCAGGACGCCGCCGGTGTCGAGCGCCGCAAGGGCCCTCGGGTCGGCGAGCAAGGTGTCGTCGAGCACGGTCAGCCGCCGGCAGGCGGCGAAGTGGGTGGGGTCGCCTCGTCGAGCAGCAGCACCGGGATCCCGTCGACGACCGGGAACCCCCGTCCGCACTCGGTGCAGGTGAGCACGTCGGCGTCCGGGTCGGCGGGGGTGCCGGCCCGCAACGGGGCGTGGTCGTCGGACGGGCAGGCCAGGATCTCCATGAGCTGAGGGTCGAGCTGTACGGCCACGAGCCTCCTCCTTCGCAAGGGCGCGCGGAACTGCCCGCGATGTTGCCAGTGCGCGGCGCGCTCCGCCCGCTTCGGTTGCCGGTGGATCCGGGAACGGCTACCCGCGCACCACTCCGAGAACCTCGTCGCGCAGCGCCGCCATCGCGGTGGAGTCGGCGGCCTCGACGTTCAGCCGCAGCAGCGGCTCCGTGTTGGACGGGCGGAGGTTGAACCACGACCCGTCGGGGAGGTGGACGGTGAGGCCGTCCAGCTCGTCGTGCTCCACGCCCTCGCGGGAGAGGTACTCGGCCTTCACCGCGGCGATCCGCTCCGCCTGGTCGGCCACCGTCGAGTTGATCTCGCCGGAGGCGGAGTAGCGCTCGTAGTCGGCCATGAGCTGCGACAGCGGTGCGTCCTGCTCGGCGAGCGCGGCCAGCGCGTGCAGCGCGGCCAGCATGCCGGAGTCGGCCTTCCAGAAGTCGCGGAAGTAGTAGTGCGCCGAGTGCTCGCCGCCGAAGACCGCGCCGGTCTCGGCCATCGTCTGCTTGATGAACGAGTGGCCGACGCGCGTGCGCACCGGGGTGCCGCCGTGCTCGGCGACGATCTCGGGCACCGCCTTCGACGTGATCAGGTTGTGGATGACGGTCGCACCCGGGTCCTTCGCCAGCTCACGGACGGCGACGAGGGCCGTGATCGCGCTCGGGCTCACCGGCTCCCCGCGCTCGTCGACGACGAAGCAGCGGTCGGCGTCACCGTCGAACGCGAGCCCGATGTCGGCGCCCTCGCTCACCATGCGCTTCTGCAGGTCGACGAGGTTGGCCGGGTCGAGCGGGTTGGCCTCGTGGTTGGGGAACGTGCCGTCGAGCTCGAAGTACATCGGCACGACGTCGAACGGCAGCGGCTCGAACACCGCGGGCACGGTGTAGCCGCCCATGCCGTTGCCTGCGTCGACCACGACCCGCAGCCGCCGCGACCCGCTGAGGTCGACGAGCTTGCGCAGGTACGCCGCGTACTCCGAGAGCAGCTCGCGGCTGGTGACCGTGCCGCCACCCGGCCCGGCGGGCACACCCGCCTCGACGGCCGCCCGGATCGCCGCGAGCCCGGTGTCCTGGCCGATCGGCGTGGCGCCTGCGCGGCACAGCTTGATGCCGTTGTACTTGGCCGGGTTGTGGCTCGCGGTGAACATCGCGCCCGGCAGGCCGAGCGTGCCCGAGGCGAAGTACAGCATGTCGGTGCTCGCGAGCCCGATCGAGACGACGTCGAGGCCCTGCCCCGTGACACCGTCGGCGAACGCCGCCGCGAGCTCGGGGGAGCTGTCGCGCATGTCGTGCCCGATCACGACCCCCTGCGCACCCTCGTCCCGCACGAGCGCGGCCATGGCCGCCCCGATGTCACGAACGGTGGGGGCGTCGAGCTGCTCGCCCACAACGCCGCGGATGTCATAGGCCTTCACGATCGCGCCGAGATCTGCCACGGGGCAGACCCTAGCGAGGCCCTCGGTCAGTCCTCCGCGGACCCGGGGAGAACACGCAGGTGCCCGCGCCGCCCGGTGCCCGTTGCGGTGATCGGCTCCACGGGACGGTCGGCCCGCCCGGCCTCCCGCACCGCCTCGGCGAGGGCGGTGAGGTCGTCGCTGTTGTGCTGCGGCGCGGCGAACTCGCCCTCGAACCTCACGACCTCCCAGCCCCGCGGCGCCGTCAGGCGGTGGGCGTGCTGGGTGCACAAGTCGTAGGAATGGGGCTCGGCCTGCGTGGCCAGCGGGCCGACGACCGCCGTGGAATCGGCGTAGACGTAGGTGAGCGTGGCCACCGCGGGCTCAGTGCACCCGGTCCGTGAACACCGCCGCACACTCAGCACGTCCCGGACGATACCTCCTCGCCCCGTCACTACCGCGACGCGACGCGCGGCCATCCACGCGAGTCGCACGTTCGCTCCGTGCGATTGCGGCATCTGCAGGTGCGCACTCGTCCGTTCGCAAAAATGCGTCGCCGGGCCGAGTGGTGTCGCGTCCCGGCGCGGTGTCGTGGAGTGGGGCGGGCATCCGCGGGGCCGTAGCATTCACGGGGTGACGACCGCGCGCCGCACGCTGCGCCGCTCTCCCCGGAGGCGGGACCGCCGGGGCCGTGGCCTGCGCGGGCTGATGTACCCCGCGAGCACACCGGCCTCGCGCACCCGTGCGGAGAAGTTCGACGCGATGGTCCTCGAGGCGCTCGAGCCGATCGAGCTGCGCTGGGGATCCGAGCTCGCCGACCTCGACCTCGCCGTCGACGAGGTTCCGGAGGTCGAGGAGACCTCCCCGGACGACGTCGTGTGGGGCCAGGGCGTGCTCGCCGACGTCGGCGTGCCGCTCGCGCAGCTCGTGCCCGCGGGCGTCGACCCGGAAGGCCTGCCGTCGCGGGCCCGCATCGTGATCTACCGCAGGCCCCTCGAGGCGCGGGCCCGGGACGGCGCGGACCTCGCCGACCTGCTGCACGAGGTGCTCGTCGAGCAGGTGGCGGAGTACCTCAACATCGAGCCCGACGCGGTCGACGGCGGCGAGACCCCGTAGCCGACGCGCCGGACGCGAAGCGGAGACGGTCTGCGTCAGGACGCGGCGCGGCGCAGCCTGCGCCGCTCACGCTCGGACAGCCCGCCCCAGATGCCGAAGCGCTCGTCGTGGGCCAGTGCGTACTCGAGGCACTCCGCGCGCACCTCGCAGCCCGAGCAGATGCGCTTGGCCTCCCGCGTGGAGCCGCCCTTCTCCGGGAAGAACGCCTCCGGATCCGTCTGCGCGCACAAGGCGCGCTCCTGCCAGTCCTGCTCCTCGGCCTCCTCGTCGGCAATGGCGACGATGGCTTCGCCGAACGGGTCGGTGGCCGGATAAGGCACTCCCGCTGAGGTTTCGACCAGCCCCATCGTGGCTGTGATCACGTTCACAATTGCCCACCTCCCCGCGCGCCCCCGGCGTGGCTGCCACCAACCCTACGGGCTGGGAATGACAGCAATGTAAGTACAGCGCTGTCAGTTGCAGGTTGGCAAGCTGAAGCTGCCGACCGGGTGATGCAGTCCACCCGGTCGGTCCCAGGTTCAGCACAATGATCCGGTGCGTGTCGACTCCCGACGGGTGAGCCCGTGGTTCCTGCTGCTCCTGGTGATCACGGTCGCGGGAGCCCTACTCACCGTGATCGGCACACCGGAAGCGGTAGCCGAGGGGTCGTCGGTGCTGCTCACGACGGGCATCGTGCTGCTGGTGCTCGGCGGGTGGGCGGTGTCGCTGTGCCTGCACGAGTTCGGGCACGCCGCGGTCGCCTACCGCGGGGGCGACCACTCGGTACGGGCGAAGGGCTACCTGACGCTCGACATCCGCCGCTACACCGATGTCGGGCTGTCGTTCGTGCTGCCGATCCTGATCCTCCTCATCGGCGGGATCCCGCTCCCCGGCGGCGCGGTGTGGATCGAGCACGGCGCCATCCGGTCCCGCGGGATGCGCAGCCTCGTGTCGCTGGCCGGCCCCGCGACGAACCTCGTGCTCGGCGGGCTGCTCACGGCGGCCGTCGCGTTGGTGGACGAGATGCCGATCGGGCTCGCGATCGGGCTCTCGTGCCTGGCGTTCATCCAGGTGATCGCGTTCGTCCTCAACATCATCCCGATCCCCGGCCTCGACGGGTTCGGCGTGATCGAGCCGTTCCTGCCCATCGGCGCGCGCCGCACCGCGGCCCGGGTGCGCCCGTGGGCGCCGCTGGTGCTGTTCCTGCTCATCATCGGCGTGCCCGGGGTGAGCACGGTGTTCTTCCAGGCAGGCGGCGCGGTGTTCGCGGCCGTGGGCGGCGAGGCCGAGCTTGCCTTCGCGGGCTACTCGGAGCTCCTCTTCTGGCGCTGACGCACGCAGAGCGCGACTCACCCGCACCGAGAGCGCGACTCGCGGGGACAGGGTGCACCTTTCCGCGCGAGTCGCGGGCTGGGTGCGCGCGAGTCGCGGGCTGGGTGCGCGCGAGTCGCGGCCTGAGTGCGGGCGAGTCGGGTCAGCCGAGGCGGCGGCGGGCGGCGGCGACCATCGCCGGGACCGTGTCCGTGTCGGCGGGGAGGGCGTCCAGGGGCCACCAGCGCAGGTCGTCGGACTCCTCGCTGATCCGCGGCACGGCACCGGCCGGCGCCCGCACGAGGAACCGGACGTCGAGGTGGCGGGTCGGCAGGCCGAGCGAGCAGGTGATCGGGTGGACGTCGACGTGCAGCGGCTCCGGGTCGATCACCAGCCCGTCCATTCCGGACTCCTCGGTGGCCTCCCGCAAGGCCGCGTCGGCGAGGGATGCGTCGCCGGGCTCGCAGTGCCCGCCCAGCTGCAGCCAGCGCCCCACCCGCGGATGGAGGGTGAGCAGGGTGCACTCCGCAGCGGCGTCGACCACGAGCGCGGACGCGGTGAGGTGGCCGGGCACGCAGGAACGCGAGCACGCGTCCTCCGGGCGGGCATCGAGGAAGGCGAGCAGCGCGTGCCGCAGGCCCTCCTGGCCGTGCTCCTTCGGGTCCCAGGCGCGCAGCTCCGCGGCCGCAGCAGCAGGCGCTACCACTCGACGAGCCCGGCCGCCGGGTCGCCCGGTGAGCGCGGCTGCAGCGGCTCGGCCGGCACCCCGACGCCGATCGCTCCACGGAACCGCCAGCCGGGCGGGACGTCGACGAAGCCGCGGACCACGTCCGGGGCGACCGACGCCGTCCAGTAGGAGCCGATCCCCTCGGCGGCCAGCGCAACGAGGAACGACTGCACGCCCGCGCCCGCCGCCACGGGGTCGTCGGTGTTGGAGTCGCTGAAGGCGAGCACGAGCTCGGGAGCGGTGCGCAGGCCATCGTCGAGCAGGGCGGAGCGGCGGTCGCGGTCGCGCAGCCAGGCGAACCGGATCGTCGGCGTCGTCGCGAGCGCCACCCCCACCGCGCGCCGCACGGCTGTCTCGTCCACCGGCTCGTCGCCGAACTGGCGGACGTCGCTCCGCAGCAGGACGGCCTCGCGCCTGCCTCGGGCGATCGCCTCGTCGGTGCCGAGCCAGAACATGTCCTCGTCGATCGGGCGGACGAGGTCGCGGGCCGTGGAGCCGTCGTCGACGGGGTCCATGCCGCGGACCACCGCCACCGGCAGCCCGCCGAGCTTGCCCTTGACCAGGTCGGCGGCCGCCGCCAGCTCGTCGGCCAGCGCGACCTCCGTGACCAGCAGCTCGTTGCCCTCCGCGTCGTGCATGCCCTCGTAGCGATGCAGCACGGGCAGCCCGGCCGAGCCGATCGCCACGTCGGTCTGCCCCACGCGCCAGGTGCGCCCCAGCGTGTCGGTGACGACCACCGCGACCTCGACCCCGCGCAGCCGCCGCAGGTCGGCGCGCAGCCGCGCGGCGCTCGCGTCCGGATCGGCGGGGAGCAGGGCGAGCTCGTCGCGCCGCACGTTGGAACCGTCGACGCCCGCTGCGGCCTGCACGATGCCGAGCTTGCCCGCGACGATCAGCGTGCGACCGCGGCGGGCGAGCACGCGTTCGGTCTCGGCGTCGACGAGCTCCCGGCGCAGCGCGTCGCGCTCCTCCGGGTCGGTCGGTGCCGCGACGAGCCTGCCCTCGGTCTTGGAGAACACCTTGGACGTGACGACCACGACGTCGCCGTCCTGGAGCCACGGCGCGGCGTCCGCGAGCGCGCCGGCCAGGTCGTCGCCTGGCCGGAACTCGGGGAGCCCGTGGACCGGCAGGACTGTGAGGCCCTCGGGGGCGGCGTGGTCACGCAACGGTGGTGCCCGCCAGCTCGAGGGCGCGCCTGGCCATCTCCGCGGTGGCCTCGACGTCGGTCATCAGCAGCGGAACGGACCGCACGTCGACGCCCGGCACGTCCGCGGTGTCGCCGCTGTGCACCAGCCAGCCGTCGAGCACGCCCCCGTCGGCGCGCGCCCCGAGGTGGCGCCCGACGGCCTCGGCGGTGGTCTCCACGCCGATCGCGGTGAGGCAGGCGTCGGCCATCCCGCGCACGGGCTTGCCACCGACGATCGGCGAGAGGCCCACGACCTTCGCCTTCGTCTCCCGCAGCGCGTCGCGCACGCCGGGCACGTTGAGGATCGTGCCGATGCTCACCACCGGGTTCGACGGCGCGAGCACCACGGCGTCGGCGTCCCGGATCGCGTCGCGCGCCGCCGGCAGCACGGTCGCCTCGTCGGCACCGACGGAGACGATCTCGTGGGCGGCCGGCTCGGCGTGCAGGCGCACCCACCACTCCTGGAAGTGGATCGCCTTGCGGGCCTGCGGGCCGGTGTCGGGGTCGTCCACGACGACGTGGGTCTCCACCCGGTCGTCGGTGGCGGGGAGCAGCCGGACACCGGGCCGCCAGCGGTCGCACAACGCGGCCGTGACGTCGGAGAGCGGGTAGCCGGCGCGCAGCATCCGGCTGCGGACGAGGTGGGTGGCCAGGTCGCGGTCGCCGAGGCCGAACCAGGTGGGTTCCGCGCCGTAGGCGGCCAGCTCGTCACGCACGGTCCACGTCTCGCCGACCCGTCCCCAGCCGCGTTCGGTGTCGATCCCGCCGCCGAGGGTGTACATGCAGGTGTCGAGGTCGGGGCAGATCCGCAGGCCGTGCATCCACACGTCGTCGCCGACGTTCACGACGGCGGTGATCTCGTGCTCCGACTCGCCTTCGCCGGTGGCGGGCAGCCCCAGTGCCGCCTTCACCCCGAGCAGGAACCGCGCCCCACCGACACCGCCGACCAGCACCGTGACTCTCACGCGCGCGAGCCTACGCGCGCGTGATCGACCGCCCGGGGTCCACGGCCCGACCGGGTTCCGACGAACGGCGCGTTCGTCGGTACCTATCCGACGAACGCGCCTTTCGTCGGAAAAGCCTGGATCAGTCGGGGAGGGTCGAGGAGCGCGCCACCAGGCGGGTGGGCATCTGCACCGTGCCGCGGTGCGGCCGCCCGGCCACCGCGTCGAGCAGCATCCGCGCAGCGTGGCGGCCCAGCTCCTCCAGCTCCAGGTCGACCGTGGTGAGCGGGGGGCGGCAGGCCAGCGCCATCACGTCCCAGTTGTCGTAGCCGGTGACGGCGACGTCGTCGGGGATGCGCCTGCCCAGCTCGCGCAGCCGTTCGCACACGCCGCGGGCGATCTGGTCGCTGCCGCAGGACACGGCGTCGAGGTCGGGGTGGGCGCGCAGCAGCAGGTCGACGGCGCCGCGACCCCACCGCTCGCTCCACTCGCCGTAGAGCACGGGACCGCGGAAGGCCGAGCCCGCCGCCGCGGTGGCCGCGGTGGCCCGCTGGACGGCGCTGCGGTGCCGCTGCGGCCCCGTGACGTGCGCGATCGCGGTACGGCCGATGTCCTGGAGGTGTCTCACTGCGCTGGTCGCCCCGCCGTGGTCGTCGACCACGACGGACGCGTCGGCGGGGTCGGTGGAGCTCGAGAACGCGTAGACGACCGGGATCGGCACCTTGATCGGCGCGCGCGGCTCCGTGCGCCGGCCCGTGACGATGATCCCGTCGACGCGGCGGGCGAGCAGCGTGCGGAGGTAGTGCTGCTCGCGCACCGGGTCGTCGCGGGTGTCGCAGAGCAGGAGGGCCATCTCGCCGGCGGAGAGGGCGTCCTCGGCGCCGAGCATGATCGGGATGCTGAAGCGGCCGGAGCTGTCGGTGGTGATCAGCCCGACCGTGTAGCTGCGGCCCGACGACAGCGCCCGGCCGCGACCGTCGGGGGTGAAGCCGAGTTGCTCGGCGGCCCGCCGCACCCGCTCGCGGGTCTCCGCGCGCAGCTGGCCGGTGTCGTTGAGCGCTTTCGACGCGGTGCCGGGCGACACCCCGGCCAGCGCCGCGACGTCGGTGATGCGGACGACGCCGGTACGCCCACTCGTCACCGGCACTCCTTTCCGCGCGTTCCGGGACGAACGCAGCCTACCCGGAGTCTGCAACAGATTTCCCTTGACCACCCCGTACGACGCCGCCTACCGTCATTCCGGAAAACGAATTCCTAGATTTCCGCGACACGCAGGAGTGGCATGACGGCGACCTCGTCCTCGACCAGCACGCGCGGTCCCGCCGCCCCGACGTCGGCCGCCCGGGTGGCGCTGCGCCCGCTCGGGATCGGCGACGTCCGGATCGGCGGGTTCTGGGCCGACCGGCAGCAGGCCAACACAGCGGCCGTGCGGGTGGGACGGCAACGGCTGGAGGACGCGGGCAACCTCCAGAACCTGCGCATCGCCGCCGGGCAGGCCGAGGGCGAGGCGATCGGGCCGGTGTTCGCCGACTCCGACGTCTACAAGTGGCTCGAGGCCGTCGCGTGGGAGTACGCCCGCCGGCCGTCCGATGAGCTGCTGGCGATGCAGCGCGAGGTCACCGCGATCGTCGCGGCGGCCCAGGACGATGACGGGTACCTCGACTCCGTCGTGCAGGTGCGGCACGGGAACCAGCGCTACACGGACCTGCCGTGGAGCCACGAGCACTACTGCGCTGGGCACCTCATCCAGGCCGCGGTGGCCCAGGTGCGCTGCACCGGCGACACCGCGCTCCTGGACGTCGCGGCGAAGCTCGCCGACCACCTGGCCGACACGTTCGGGGAGGACCGCCGCCACGACGTCGACGGCCACCCGGTGATCGAGATGGCGCTCGTCGAGCTGTACCGCGAGACGGGCGACCCGCGCCACCTCGAACTCGCCCGCTACTTCGTCGACGCGCGGGGCCACGGGCTCATGGCCGCGTACGGCAAGGAACCCACCTACTTCTCCGACCGGGTTCCGGTGCGCGAGGCCGGCACGGTGGAGGGCCACGCCGTGCGCGCCGTCTACCTCACCGCCGGTGCCGCCGACGTCGCCGCCGAGCTGGGCGACGAAGGGCTGCTCGAGGCGCTGCGCACCCAGTTCGACCACATGATCGCCACGAAGACCTACGTCACCGGCGGGCTGGGTGCGCGCTGGGAGGGCGAGGCCTTCGGCGACCCGTACGAGCTGCCCACCGACCGCGCCTACGCCGAGACGTGCGCGGCCATCGGCGGCGTCCAGTGGGCGTGGCGGATGCTGCTCGCCACCGGCGACGCCCGCTACGCCGACGCCATCGAGCGCATGCTCTACAACGGCTTCCTGGCCGGCGTGTCCCTGTCCGGCACCGAGTACTTCTACGTCAACCCGCTGCAGCTGCGCAGCGACGCCCACGCCGACGGCAACCGCTCCCCCGCCCACGGCCGCCGCGGCTGGTTCGACTGCGCGTGCTGCCCGCCCAACGTCATGCGCACGCTCGCCGGCCTGGAGGGCTACCTCGCCACGCACGACGGCAGCGGCATCCAGCTCCACCAGTACGCCCCGGGCACAGTCAGGGCGGGCGAGGTCACGCTGACCGTCGAGACCGAGTACCCGTGGGACGGCCTCGTGCGGGTGCGCGTCGACGCGGCACCCGGCCCGGTCCGGCTCTCCCTGCGCGTACCGGCGTGGGCAGACGGCGCCACGATCGACGGCGCACCGGCCGCCCCCGGCTACGTCCAGGCGGAGGTCGCCGCGGGCGAAGCCGTGGAGCTGCGGCTGCCGATGGAGGTCCGCACCACCACCGCGCACCCCCGCGTGGACGCGGTGCGCGGCTGCGTCGCGCTCGAGCGCGGCCCACTCGTGTACGCGGTCGAGCAGGCCGACCACGACATCCCCGTCGACGACCTGCGGATCGATCCGGACGCGCCGCGCGAGAGCGAGCACCGACCGGACCTGCTCGGCGGCGTCACGGTCGTCACCGCGGGCGAGCTGACCCTCGTGCCGTACTACGCGTGGGCCAACCGCGGTCCCGCCCCGATGCGCGTCTGGATCCCGACGATCTGACGCCCCAGCCCAGTCTGGAGAGGACAGTGTCGACCTCACCGCAGACCTCACGCCGCGGTTTCCTCCGCCTCGCCGGCCTCGGCGCGCTCGCCGCCGGGCTGCCGGCCTGCAGCTCGGTGCTCCCGGCACCGGACACCTCCGCCACCGGCTTCGGCACCTCCGCCACCGGCGTCGTGCGCGTCTGGTGCCGGGCGGCCACCCAGACCGGGCTCACCGACCTCGTCGACCGGTTCAACGCGAGTCAGGACCGGCTCGTCGTCGAGCTCACGCCGATCCCGGACGTCCAGTACGTCACGAAGCTGGCCACCGCGATCCGCGCCCGGACCGTGCCGGACCTGGTGGACATCGACGACATCAACTCGCTGCTCTTCGTCTTCCGCGACGCGTTCACCGACCTCACCGACCTGATCGCAGAGCTCGACTTCGCCGACCGGCTCAGCCCCGGCCACCTCGGGCTGGCCACCGTCGACGGCAGGCGGTACGCGGTGCCGTACCTCGCTGACAACTCCGCGCTGTTCTGCAACACCCGGCTGTTCGAGCAGGCCGGGCTCGACGTCGACGCGGCCACCACGAACCTCGACACGCTGCTCGACGCCGCCCGGCGGATCACCGCGCTCGGCGGCGACGTCCGCGGCTGGACGTTCCCCGGCAACTCGCAGGGGGCGCTCGGCTTCGTGGTGCAGCCGCACGTGTGGGCGGCCGACACCGACCTGCTCCGCGGCGAGGTCGGCGCCCAGACCGGCAACGTCGCCGGCAACGAGGCCGTGGCGCGGGTGCTCGAGTTCTACCGGGCCCTGTGGGTCGACGGGCTCGTCCCGCCGGAGAATTTCGCCGACGACGCCTCGCGGTGGGGCGCGGACTTCCGCGCGGGCCGGATCGGGATGATGCCCACCAACTACAGCACCGTCACCACGGACGCCGACCCGGCGCTGGTCGCCGCCACCACGGTGCGGCTGCTCCCCGGGCCCGGCGGCGGTCGCGCGTTCTTCGACGGTGGCGACAACATGTGCATCCCGCGCGGTGCCGAGAACGCGTCCGGGGCCTGGGAGTTCGTGAGGTTCGCGCTCGACCTCCCCCAGCAGTCCGCGCTCCCCGACGGCGGGTACACGCCCGTGCGCTCCGACGTCGCGACGCCCGAGTTCGCGGCGAGGTACCCGCAGGTGCTGCCCCCGCTGCAGGCGCAGAACGAGGGCTACGCACCGCAGACGCTGTCCTACAACGAGATCTACAACCAGCCGGACGGGCCGTGGCTGACGATGTTCCGCCGCGCGGTCTTCGACGGCGAGATCGAGGCGGCCATGGCAGAAGCGCAACAGGGCTACGACCGAATCCTCGGGCAGGCCCAGGCATGACCACCACCACGGCGCCACCGCCGGTCCGGGCCCCGGGACTGCCCACCGCGCGGCGCGAGTCCCTCACCCACCCACCGCGCGTCGGGTTGATGCTGGTCGCACCCGCGGTGCTGATGATCGCGGTGTTCGTCCTCACCCCACTGGTGTTCGCGCTCGGGATCTCGTTCACCGACTGGCCACTCATCGGGGACGTCGAACCCGCGGGACTCACCAACTACCTGAACATCGGCTCCGACACGGGCTTCCTGCGCGCGGTCGGCTACACCCTGCTCTACACGGCGATCGTCACGCTGCCGATCCTCGTGCTCGGCTACCTGCTCGCCGTGCTCGTGCGCGGCAGGCGCCGGGGCGCCACGCTGCTGCGCACGGTGTTCTTCCTGCCGTTCGTGGTGGGCCTGTCCACGCTCTCCTTCCTCACGATCCTCGAAGCCCAGCCGACCAGCGGAGCGATCAACATCGTGCTCGCCGCGCTCGGTATCACCGACGGCAGCACGGCGTGGCTGGTGAACGGCCCGCTGGCCACCGGGCTGATCTCGGTGCTCGTGATCTGGGGCGTCGCGGGGCTGACCATGCTGCTGCTGATGGCCGGCATGCAGGCCATCCCGCGCGAGGTCTACGAGTCGGCCGACATCGACGGCGCGAGCTGGTGGCAGCAGGAGTGGCAGATCACCATCCCCATGCTGCGCCGCACGATCGCGATGAGCCTGGTGATCTCGGTGATCGGCTCGCTGCTCGCGTTCACCCAGTTCTACGTGCTCACCAACGGCGGGCCGGGATCGGCCACGACCACCGTGGTGCTCTACATCTACAAGCGCGCATTCGTGCAGCTGCAGCTGGGAGCAGCGTCCGCCCTGTCGATCGTGCTCGTGATCGTGGTGGCGCTGGTGACGGCCCTGCAGCTGTGGCTCGTGCGGAGCGAGGAGTGACCCGATGACGCGATCCGCAACCGGCAGGCGCGAGACGCGCACCAAGCAGATCCTCTACATCGTCGGCGGCACCGGCGCGTTCCTCGTCTTCGCCCTGCCGCTCGCGTGGGCGCTGTTCCGATCCGTGCAACCGGGCGACGTGATCGTCGCCGCACCGGACCCGGCCACGTTCTTCGACCTGACCGGTGCCAACTTCGCGGCGCTGGTCAGCGGCCCCGGGAACCTGATCAGGGCCGTCGGCAACAGCCTCGTCGTCGCGCTGTCCACCGCCGCGCTCACCACGGTGCTCGCCACCGCCGCCGGATACGGGTTCGCCCGGTTCCGGTTCCGCTCGGGCCCGTTGCTGTTCTCGCTGGTCGTCGCGTCCATGATGGTGCCGTTCCAGGCGATCCTCACCCCGCTCTACCTGCAGATGAACCTCATGCGCCTGACCGACAGCCTGTTCGGGCTGGTGCTGTTCAGCACCACCGTGAACCTGCCGTTCGGGATCCTCGTGATGCGCAACGCCTTCTCCTCGGTGCCCGGGGAGCTGGAGGACTCGGCGCACATCGACGGCGCGAACACGTTCCGGATCGTCACCTCGGTGCTGCGGCCGCTGATCGTGCCGGGCGCGGCCACCGTGGCGCTGTACGCGTTCCTGGCCACCTGGACCGAGTTCCTCGGAGCACTGACGTTCCTCACCGACCGCGACCTCTACACGATCCCGGTCGCGCTGGTGAACCTGCAGCAGGGCTCGTACGGGCAGATCGACTACGGGCTGCTCGCCGCTGGCTCGGTGATCGCGATGATCCCGTGCGTCGTCCTGTACATCGCGCTCCAGCGCTTCTACGTCGCCGGGCTGGCGTCGGGCGCGGTGAAGGGCTGACGCCACCGCGACACGCGCGCACTCACACCGCGACTCGCGTGCACGGAGACCGCGACTCGCGGACGGGGTGTGCACCAACCCCCGCGAGTCGCGCTCTGGGTGTGCGCGAGTCGCGCTCTGGGTGTGCGCGAGTCGCGCTCTGGGTGTGCGCGAGTCGCGCTCTGGGTGTGCGCGAGTCGCGGTGTGATTGCGCGAGCTAGATCGCCCGGTAGTCCTTCGCGGAGAAGCGCGGGCCGAAGCGGGGGCGGCGGAAGCCGGAGACCTCGATGTAGCGCACCGCCCGGTGGCGCTGCGGCTTGTACGGGGCCAGCTCGGCGAGCATCCCCGCGTCGTCGAGGGGGCGGCCGAGCAGCGCCCAGCCGACGACGGACGGGATGTGGAAATCGCCGACGCTCACGGCGTCCGGGTCACCCCAGGCGCGCTGCGCGATCTCCGCCGCGGTCCACACCCCGATCCCGGGCACCTTCCGCAGCAGCTCCCGCCCGCGGTCGCCGCCCAGCTCACAGGCGGCCTCCAGGCGGTGCGCCACCACTGCCGAGGCCAGAATCGCGCGCCGCCGCGCGAGATCGACGCCCGCCCGGTGCCACTCCCAGTCCGGGATCGCCCGGATCTGCGCGGGCGATGGGGGCAGCCGCAGGCCGTCCGGGACAGGTCCCGGCGCGGGGTCGCCGAAGCGCCGGCACAGCTCCCGCCACGAGCGGCGCGCCTCGGTGCCGGTGACCTTCTGCTCCAGGACCGACGGCACCAGCACGTCCCACACCCGCATCGAGGCGCCGAGGCGCAGCCCGGGCTTCCGCTTCGCGGCGTCCGCGACCAGCGGGTGGTGGGCGACGAACTCCTCCGGGCGGTCGTTCGCCCCGAGGAGCGCCGGGATCCCGTCGAGGGACCACGCTGCGCCGGACCCCCATGCCTGCGCGACCACGGTGCCGTCGGAGCGCCGGTGCAGCCGCAGGGTGGCCGGGCCGTCCGGGGTGGTGCCGGTCCGCCAGATCGCGGAGCCGTCGGCGAACCACGTGGGGTCGCCGGGTCCGCGTCGCAGCGGGGCGAGCACGCCGGCGACGTCGAGCCGGAAGTCCGGCCGCCACTCGCGCGTGCTCGCCCCGATCACGATCAGACGTCCGGGGAGAAGCGCAGCCCGTGCGGGGGCAGCACCACGTCCGGCCAGATCCGCATGCCGTGCCGGAGCTCGCAGTGCGCGCCGACGACGGCCCGGTCGCCGATCACGGCGTCGTACAGGGCCGCGCTCTCCTCGACCCGCGCGCCGGTGCCGACCACGGAGTTCACGACGCGGGCGTTGTCCTCGACGACGGCGCCGTCGAACAGCATCGAGCCGTCGACGCGGGCCCCCTTGCCGATCTTCACGCCGCGCCCGACGGTCGTGCCGCCGAACACGCGCGCCGAGTCGTCGACAGTGGCGCCCTCCAGCAGCAGCGACTCACCGGTCGGCCCGGGCAGCGCGTCCGACGGCGCCACGCCGCGGACCAGGTCGGCGGAGCCCTTCACCAGGTCGAGCGGCGTGCCCAGGTCGCGCCAGTAGGCGGCGTCGACGTGTCCCGAGACCCGGGCGCCCGCCTCCAGCATGTCGGGGAACGTCTCGCGCTCCACCGAGACCGGTCGGCCCTCGGGGATCGACTCGATCACCTCGCGGCGGAACACGTAGCAGCCGGCGTTGATCTGGTCGGTCGGCGGGTCCTCGGTCTTCTCGAGGAACGCCGTGACCCGGCCGTCCTCGTCGGTGGGCACGCAGCCGAACGCGCGGGGGTCCTGCACGCGCACCAGGTGCAGCGTGGCGTCGGCCTTGGTGCGGCGGTGGGTGTCGACCACGGCGGTCAGGTCCGTGCCGCACAGCACGTCGCCGTTGAACACCAGCACGTCGGGTGCGGACAGGTACTTGAACACGTTGCGGATGCCACCGCCGGTGCCCAGCGGCTCGGTCTCGACCACGTACTCGAGCTCCAGCCCCATCGCGGAGCCGTCGCCGAAGAAGTCGGAGAAGGTCTCGGCGAGGTAGCTCGTACCGAGCACCACCCGGCGCACGCCCGCGGCCTGGATCCGGGAGAGCAGGTGCGCCAGGAACGGCACGCCGGCCGTCGGCAGCATGGGCTTGGGGGCCGACAGCGTGAGCGGCCGCAACCGCGTTCCCTTGCCGCCGACCAGCACCACGGCCTCGACGTCGTCCAGCACGCGCTCTCCTCCTACGGTTCGGGGTCAGGTACACGGCGCGCGAGCGCCGTCAGCGCCCGCGCCGTTCCACGAGCGCGGTCGCGCACGTACCGGTGCAGCCCGGCCGCGTGCGGCTCCAGGATGCCGTGCCCGTTCCCGAACGTGTCACCGGGCTCGACATCCGCCGCCGCCTCCGGTACGGCGACGACGAGCCACCCGGCCCGGCCCAGGCGATCGCCCAGGTCGACGTCGCCGATCCCGCCGGGTCCGCCCAGGTAGCGGCCGTCGAGCCCGTCGACGGAGTCCCACGCCGCCCGGCGGACGAGCACGCCCGCGGTGGACAGCCAGCCCGTCGGCCCGGCGCCGGTCCCGCCGGGGATCCGGCCCCGCGCGGCGGCGGCCAGCCCCGGCAACGGCCCGCCGCTCGGCCCGCGCACCCCGTGCAGAGTCGGGCCGAGCAGCCCCGCCCGCGGGTGCCGCGTGCCCGCGTCGAGCAGCACGTCGATCGCGCCCGGCCGCCAGCGCAGGCCCGGGTCTGCGAGCACGACCCACCCCACGTCCGGTTCCAGCCCCGCCACCCCGCGGTTGACCGCCGCCGCCCACCCCACGTCCTCGGGCATCCGCACCACCTCCCCGTCGCCGGCGGAGGAGGCGGTGTCGACGACGACCAGTCGCGTGCCGGCGGGCAGCGAGGCCCGCAGGCCGTCGACGGACGGCCGCCCCCGCCGCGTGACGGTGACGACGGCCGGCGCATCCCCGTACTCCCGCACGGGATCGGTGTTCACGCGGCGCAGGGTAGCTGCGCCGCCTCAGACGTTCAGGAAAGCCACGTTCAGGGCCTGTATCGCCCTCGATGTGGCTTTCCTGAACCTCGGACGGCCTCGGCGAGCCGAGCGATCTCCGCCGGCCCCACCCGGCAGCACCCCCCGACGATCCGCGCCCCCGCCCCGACCCACCCGCGCGCGTCCTCGGCGGCGAAGCGCGCAGGCCCGGTCCAGCCTCGGCCGGAGGCGTCCCATCCCGCCCCGCTGTTCGGGTAGGCGAGCACCGGTTTGCCGGTGATGTCGCGGGCGAGCGCCACCGCGGCCGGCACGTCCCGGGGCGCGCAGCAGTTGACCCCGACCGCGACGATCTCCGGCGCCCCGGCCGCGACCGCGAACGCGTCGGCGAGCGGCTGGCCGGCTCGGGTGCGGTCGCCGTCGATGCTGTAGCTCAGCCACGCCGGCAGCCCGAGCCCGGCCACGGCGTCGACGAGGGCCTCTGCCTCGTCGACGTCCGGCACGGTCTCGAGCGCGAGCAGGTCCGGGCCCGCCGAGGCGAGCACCTCCATCCGCGGCCGGTGCCAGTCCTTCAGCGCGGCGACGCCGAGGCCGTAGCGGCCGCGGTACTCCGATCCGTCGGCCAGCACGGCGCCGTACGGCCCGACCGACGCGGCGACCCACCGCCTGCGCCCGCCTGCCGACGCGGCAGCGTCGCGCGCCAGCTGGACGCTGCGCCGCAACAGCCGCTCCGCCCCGGCCCGGTCGATGCCGCGGGCGGCCAGCCCTTCGAAGGACGCCTGGTAGCTCGCCGTGATCGCGATGTCGGCGCCCGCGTCGAAGAAGGCCCGGTGGACGGCCGCGATCTCCGCGGGCTCGTCGATCAGGAGCCGGGCCGACCACAGGGCGTCCGAGAGGTCGTGCCCGCGGGCCTCGAGCGCGGTGGCCATACCGCCGTCGGTGAGGAGGACGGTGTCGCGAAGGGGAAGGCCACTACCCGCCGGCGGCTCAGTACTCGTCGGCCTCCACCCCGTCCAGCTCGGCCAGCGCCTCGAGGGCCTGCTCGTCGCCCTCGTCGACCGCGATCTGCAGGTACGGGCGCGCCTCGTCGAGCCTACCTTCGTCGGCGAGGAAGCGGCCGAGGGCGAAGGCCCACCCCGGCTCGGCGATCCGCTCGGCCTCGCGGAACTCCCGCTCCGCGGCGGCCGGGTCCCCGCTGACGGCCAGGAACTGCCCGTATGCGGTGCGGGCCCGCAGCGCGCCGAGCTCCCCCGCCCGCCGGTACAGCGCGTCGGCGTCGGCGAAGCGGCCCTGCTGCACGCGCACGTCGGCGAGCGCCAGGATCGTCTCGGGACGCCGCTCCGACGCGTACTGCTCCGCGGCGGCCGCGGCCGCGGGCAGGTCACCCGCCTCCAGCTGCAGCTCCACCAGGTTGGCCGCGGCGAGCTGGTCACCGGCTTTCGCGGCGTCGACGAGCAGTCGGACGGCCTCGACCAGCCTGCCCTCGTCGCGCAGCAGGATCGCGAGGTCGTTCGCCGCGGGCACGTCCCCCGATCCGACGGCGAGCCGGAGGGCGGCCTCGGCCCGCTCCCGCTCGGCGAGCTGCACGAGCGCGACGCCCAGCCTGCTCGCGTACCGCAGGTCCCCCTGTTCGACGCGCGGCTCCAGGAGGTCGACGACCGCCCGCCAGCTCCCGCTGTCGAAGTAGGCCCGCACGAGCAGGTCGAGCGCCGAGGGCGCGCCGCCCGCCAGTGCCTGGCGCAGCACGTCCGCGGCCTCGGCCGGGCGTCCTTGGGCGAGCAGCGCGGCACCCTGCACCGCGAGATCCGCGGCGAGATCCTCGGCCGACTGATCCATTCGCAACCACCTCGATCGGGTGGCGCGATGCTGTCACCGCCTCAGCTAAAAGTCACTTTCTGTAGGGGGCGATTACTCTCCGATAGGCCGAACGGCGGAGTCCTTCCGGGACCAACCGGTAGCCACCCCGTACGACCAGGTTCCGAACGAGCTGCCGGCGCGTCGTGAACTCCAGCTCGCGGAACCGGCGCTGGACGGCGATCTCCGCCCGGAGCAGGTCCAGCCCGCCCCGGCGCGCGTACGCCCCGGCGCCCACGCGGTACTTCACGAGCGGCTCCGCGACGTTGGCCACCCGCGCGTCGGCGAGGATCAGCTTCGCCCAGAGCAGGTAGTCCTCCATCTTCGCGAAGTCGGTGTAGCCGCCCACGCCGATGACGAGCGACCGCCGATACACGACGGTCGGATGGTTGAACGGGGTGGCGAACCGGGCCCGGCGGCGGATCTCGGCGGGATCGGTCGGCACGGCACGCGTGGCGACGATCTCGTCGGGATCGTCGGCGAACTCGACCAGTCCCGACCCGACGATGTCGATCCCCGACTCCATGATCGGCATCTGTACGGCGAAGCGGTGCGGGAGCGAGATGTCGTCGGCGTCCATGCGGGCCACCACGTCGTGGTGGCAGGCCGCGAGCCCGGCGTCGAGCGCGGGTCCGAGACCGACGTTGTGCTCCAGCTCCACGAGGTCCACCGGAACGGGGCTGTCCTTCACGAGCTCCGCGATCTTCTCGCCGAGCGGCTCGGGCACCGGCCCGTCACGCACGATGACGACCTGGTCGGGTCGGCGGGTCTGCGCGTCCACCGATGAGCGGAACGCCTCGGCGAGGAAGTCGGGCTGGTCACCTGCCCAGACGGGCAGCAGAAGCGACAGCTGCTCGGGCAACGAGAGCTCCCTCCGCTCCGGCCACGTCTACCGGAGTAACGGTGCGTAACTGGCAGTGCCGCGATGGCCGTCACCCGCGACACGCCCTGCGGCGTTCTGGACGAACGCGTTCCGTGTTGCACCCTAGGAGACAGGGACATCGCGACGAGCGGAGGTGCACCGATGGATGGACGGGGCACCACACGCGCGACACTCGCCCGGCCCCCGGACCGGGACCGTGCGCGCGCCGTGCCGCAACGGCGCCGGCCGTCCGATCCCCCTCGTCCACCCGTCAGGCCCCGGCCGGAACGCGCCGAGCGGCGGCAGCCCGGCCTCCGCCGACGCCTGCGCACCGCGCTCGTGATGGCATCGACGCTGGTCATGGTGCTCACCGGTACGGCGTGGGGGCTCTACCGGGACGTCACGGCCGGCATCAGCACCACGGACGTCATCGCAGGCGGCGGGGACGGCGGTGACCTGAACATCCTGCTCGTCGGCGTGGACAGCCGCACGGACGCCCACGGCAACCCGCTGCCGCCCGAGGTGCAGCGGATGCTCTCGAGCGGCCCGGACACCGGCGTGCTGAACTCCGACACGATCATCCTGCTGCACGTGCCGGAGGGTGGTGGGGCCGCCACCGCGTTCTCCATCCCGCGCGACGCCTACGTGTACATCCCCGGCTACCGCCGCGACAAGATCAACGCCGCGTACCCGGCGACCAAGGCGCTCGCCGCCGAGCGGCTGGTGGCCGACGGGGTGAAGGACCCGAAGCGGATCGAGGCCGAGGCCGCGAAGGAGGGCCGCAGCACCCTGATCCGCACCGTCGAGAGCCTGACCGGGCAGACCGTCGACCACTACGCCGAGGTCAACCTGCTCGGGTTCTACAACCTCACGACCGCGATCGGCGGCGTGGACGTCTGCCTCCGCAAGGCCGTCGACGACCCGCTGTCCGGCGCCCACTTCCCGGCCGGGCCGCAGACGATCTCCGGACCGGACGCACTCGCGTTCGTCCGCCAGCGCCACGGCCTCCCCGACGGCGACCTGTCCCGCATCCGCCGCCAGCAGGTGTTCCTCGCCGCCGTCGCCGACCGGATCCTCGCCGGCGGCACGCTGTCCGACCCGGCCCGACTCGGAGCGCTCATCGGCGTGGCACAGCAGTCCCTCGTGATCGACGAGGACTGGGACCTGCTGGGGTTCGCCCAGCAGGCCGCCGACCTCGCGGCCGGCAACCTGCAGTTCGTCACGATCCCCACCGACGGCCGCGAGTCGAACGCGCGCGGCGACGTCGTGCTCGTCGATCCGCGGGCCGTCGAGGAGTTCATCGAGAGGCGGATCCACGAGCAGGCCGCGGCCGCCGAGGCCGCCGTTCAAGCCGCCGCCGCGCAGGCCGCGGTACCGCCCCCGCCCGCCGACCTCGTCGCGTCGCGCTACGTGGTGGACGTCCGGAACGGGTCGGAGCAGGGCGGGATCGCCGCCTCGGTCGCCGAGCACCTGCGCGACCTCGGCTTCGCCCGCGGGACCGTGGCCAACACCGAGGCCACCGACACCTCCGTGGTGCGCTACACCGGTCCCGACGGCGACGCCGCGCACGCGGTCGCCGAGCAGCTCGGCGACATCGGCACCGAGCAAGACGCGTCGGTGACCCGCGGGCACCTGAAGGTGGTGCTGGGCGCCGACTTCGACCCCGCGGTGGTGCCCGCCGAGAAGGCGCCGCCGGCAACCACGACCGAGGCCGAGCCGAAGCCGACCGAGCCGATCACGGCCTCGGGCGTGCCCTGCATCGACTGACCGTCGCCATAGGGTGACGGGTGTGACGCTCACCGCCGCCCTCCTCGGACCGCTGCGCACCGGCAGTGCCGCCGCTCGCCCGTTGATCACGTTCTACGACGACGCCACCGGCGAGCGCGTGGAGCTCTCCGCCGCCACCACGGCGAACTGGGCCGCGAAAGCCGCGAACCTGCTGCGGGAGGAGTGCGACGTCGAGCCGGGCACGCGGGTGGCGCTGCTGCTGCCCGCACACTGGCAGACGGCCGCCGTTCTGCTCGCGGCCTGGTGGTGCGGGGCCGAGGTCGCCAGCCGGCCCGAAGACGCCGATTGGGTGCTGTGCGACGCCGACCGCGTCGACATCGCGCTGGCGTCCGGCCCGGCCGGCGGGGTGGTGGCGCTGTCGCTCGACGCCTTCGGCAAGGGCATCACCGGCCTGCCACCCGGGGTGGTCGACTTCGCCACGGAGGTGCGGCTGCAGGGCGACGAGTTCGTGCCGTGGGAGCAGGTTCCCGACAACGCCCCCGCACTCGACGGCGCCACCGTCTCCGAGGTCCTCGCCGGCGCCCGGGCCCGCGCCACCGAGCTGGGCCTGTCCCGCACCGACCGCGTGCTGTCCACCCTGGACTGGAACACGGCCGAGGGCCTGCGGGACGGCCTGCTCGCCGTGCTGGCCGCCGAGGCGTCGCTCGTGCAGGTCCGGAACGCGGACGAGGCAGCGCTCACCCGGCGCGCCACCACCGAACGGACCACTTCCCGGCTCGGCTAGTCCGCGTGTGGGGGCTTCCCGATCAGCACGGGAACGGGTGGCTCCGATTCGCGCAACCGTGTGATTACGGCGCGGGTGCGTTCCGCGGAAAGCAGTCGGTGCCGCTGTGGTGGCAGAGCGTTCCGGTGACCGCGAGGTGAGAAGTCGGCACCACCGCAGCTCGCGTGGCACCCGACCGCGGCGGCCTCGTCCCGGCTGCCGTACCCCGGGTCGGGCGGCCGTCGCACCGAAGTGCGCGATCATTCAAACTGGCGGTTACCCATTGCTGTGGCCACGGGTTTTCCAGCGCACAATCGGTGGCATGACTTCCTCCGTGCCAGGGCGTGAGCGTGGTCGGACGTTGATCATGCGTGACCCTGACCAGCTAGTTTGAGCGCTGGTGGCCCGCGAGTCCAAGGTGGATCGCTGACCCGTTCGATTGTCATGCCAGCGGTGCGGACCTGCTCGAACGGTAGGCGGTCGAGGGTGGGATCGAACGTGTACGTGGCGTGCACGAGGGGCTCGATTGGATGGGGCGTCCGCGTCCGGCACCAGCGTCGCCGGTCGTGATCACTCCACGAAGATGTCGACCGGTGGGCGCATCTCGGCGCACACCCGCAGGACCTCGTGGATCACGTGGTCTTCGAACGCCTGGAACGGTGTCGTGTCCACCATCGTCTGCTCGTCGTCCACAGCCGGGTAGGCCTGCTGGGTAAGCAAGTAGTCGAAGCGCGGGGCCCACTTGCGAGCGCCCAGCCGCGCCGTCGTCGAGCAGTTGTCGACCATGTAGGCGACACCACGCGCGTGCATGTAGGGGTTGAGCGAGTCGACCGCCTCGATGACAGATTCGTTGGCGATCTCCGAGTACTGGTGCCCGTGCTCGAGCAACACGTCGACCTGGGCCATCATCACGCCGCAGAACACACCCGCGGTGAACGGGTCGAGCGGGATGTCCTCCTCGACCCGGTCCGCACGGACCTTCGCCCCGACGGTCCACATGTCCGCCTGGTCGATCTTGCCCATCGGGAACCGGCGCAGTCGCTCGCCGGCCAGGACGACGCTGCGGATCTCGTTGCCCGACCGGACCTCGCCATAGATCTCCTGGGTCAGCTCGAACCCGACCGGGTAGGCCGCCGAGTAGGCCTCGGCGAACACCGTGCGTCCGGCCGCGTCGAGGCGGCGGTACAGCCCGTCGAGCCCGTCCTTGGAGATGATTTTCGAGATCGGCCCCGTCACGGACTCGGTGGAGTGCCGGAACGCGTTCTCGTCGGTCATGCCGTGATCGCGGTAGCGTCGGTAGAGGCTCTCCACGATTCCGTGCACCCCGGACAGAAGCATGGCGCGTTCACCGCAGAGGTCAGATCGGTACTCGGACTCCAGCGTGGTCTGGAAGGTGAACGGAGCGCCGATCGCGACCGACCAGCCCAGCGCGCGGTCCGTTGCCTTGCCGGTGACGTCCTGGTGGACGGCGAAACTGGCGTTGATACCCGCCCCGTTCACCTCTTCACCCTGCACGTACAGCGCCCGGACCGACGCGCCCATGCCTTTCGGGCAGACGGCGATGACGTCGATGTCGGGCGGGAACCCCAGGCCTTCGTCGGCGAGGTGCCCCAGTAGGAAACCGTGTGAGAACCCCAGCGTGGCACCGGGCCGCAGCGCCTCGAAGACCTGCGGATAGAGCGCGGTCTGCGCGGCGTCGGAGATCAGCAGGATCACCAGGTCAGAGGAGCCGATGACCTCGAACATCTCACCGAGGGTCTTGTCCTCCTCGCGGAAGCCGGCCGCACGGGCCGCCGCAACCGAGCCGGAGCCCGCGCGCAGGCCGACCGTCACGCGGACCGCACCCTTCAGTGAGTCCCGCAGGTTCTGCGCCTGCGCGGAGCCCTGCGGCCCCCAGCCGATGACGCCGATCTGCGCGACGCCGTCGAAGGCGGCGGGCAGTCGGTCGAACAGATGGCGCCCGCCCTGGACGATACCCTCACGGCGCTCCGCGAGGGTGATGTACTCCTTGTCGAAAACGCGGGTTTCGAAGTCGAGATCGCTGTGAGGCATTTCTTCACTTTCTGGTCGGCCGACGGGTGGTCGATGCGGTGTGGCTCCGCGGAGCGCGGCCACCGCCGCAGGTCCGCGGCGACGATCTCATGCGCGCAAGCCCGAAATGCGCCTGATGAATGCATCGAAGGCCCGGTCCGGAAGCACACTGCGCACGATGAGGAGCGGCCGGGCGCCGAAGCCGACGGTGTAACGGGTTCGGGGGCGGCGAGCCGTTGCGGCGCGGGCCACTGCGCTGGCCACGACGTCGGGGGACGAGGTCCTGGGCGCGTCCGGCCGGGCGCCGTTCTCCAGTGACACGGCGATGGCCTCGGCCTCGTCGCCGTAAGGCCCCTCACTTGAGGTGGCACGCAGCTTGCGGGCCGCCTTGCTGCCCCACTCGGTGCGGATCAGACCGGGCTCGATCACGACAACGTCGATGCCGAAGCGCCGCAACTCCAAGCGGAGGGCGTCGCTGAGCCCCTCGACCGCGAATTTGCTGGCGTGGTACCAGGCGCCCAGTGGGGTGGCTAGCCGGCCGCCCATGGAGCTGATGTTGACGATGGTGCCGCTGCGCCGAGCCCGCATGGCCGGCAGCACGGCTCGGGTGAGGTGTGCGAGACCGAAGAGGTTGACCTCGATCTGGGACCGGGCCTCGGCCATCGGGACGTCCTCGAGCGCTCCGTACGAGCCGTACCCGGCGTTGTTCACCAGGACGTCGAGCCGGCCGTGCACCGCGAGTATCTCCGCGACAACCTTCTCGGTCGACGACTCGTCGGTGACGTCGAGAGCGACGGTCTGCAGGCCGGCGGCGGCCAGCGCCGCCATCCGATCAACGCTGCGAGCGGCGCCGTAGACGATGAAACCGGCCTCGTGAAGGCAGCGAGCGGTGCTCTCCCCGATGCCCGAAGAGGCCCCGCTGACCAGGGCGACCTTCTGAACCATGGATGTCCTTCCCGGCGCGCGAACCGCGGCCGAAGAGATGTTCGGAGTCGACGCGGAGCGAACGCGTGCGCGTCGCAAAGGCGGAGCCGTACAGACGCGGCCACCTGAGCCCGGTGGCGTATCAGGTGAAGCGCGTCGATGTCCGAGCAAGCCCCGGTCGATCGTCATGAGGCCGTGGCCTTCATGGCGTGCCCCTCCCTCGATCGGGCGAACGGAGCGACTCGCTCGCCCGCGGCGGAGTAATGGACCACCAGTACATTGAACTTAAGGTACCGCCGGTCCACAGTCAATGGACCGCCGGTCGACTATCTTCGGGAGATGGCAGCCTTCCAGCGTGCGCGGAGCGACGAACAGCGTGCGGAGCGGCGGCAAAGCATCCTCCGGACCGCGGCCGGCATGCTGGACGAGATGCCGGTGGCAGCTGTCAGCCTCAACGAGCTCAGCCGCCGGGTCGGGCTGGCGAAGTCAGCCATGATGCGCTACTTCGAGTCGCGCGAGGCGGTGCTGCTCGACTTGCTCTCGGAAGCAGCCGCCCGTTACCGGACCGAGATCGCCGAGGCGGTCTCCGGGTGGGCCGACCCGTCTGCACCGGCTCCGATCAGGGCGCGCCAGGTCGCGGCACAGCTGGCGACGTCGTTCGCTGCCCGCCCCATGCTGTGCGAACTGCTGAGTGCGCAACACGCGATTCTGGAGCACAACATCTCGGTCGACGTCGCGACCAGGTACAAGAGATCCTCACGCGACGGCATCCACTGGCTCGCCGAGGGGCTCCGCGGCCTACTCCCCGAGCTCGACGACAAGCAGGCGCTCCGCGCGTCACACATGGTCATCATCCTGGTCGGCGCCCTGTGGACCCGCAGCCGTCCCGCCCCGGCGCTGCTCGCCGCTTTCCAGGCCGATCCGAGCCTGGCGTTCATGCACCCGACCTTCGACGAGGCGTTCGAGGCCGCGACCGCCACCTTCCTCAGGGGGCTCATCGCGGAGGCGGCCGACCCGATCTGACCGGGTTTCGCTCCTGCTGCCTGAAGTCTCTCGCGGCGTCCCGGTTAGGGCGCACCCGCCTAACCTTGCTCACTTTCGCAGGTCACACCGGACCGCTCACGCCGGATTCGGCGAAGTAGCCGCAGACCATCTCGACCAGAGCGTCGACGTCCTCGTCGACCATCGGCTCGCCGGTCATCCCCATCCGGTGCAGCAGGATCCCGACGACGACGTCGATGAAGAACAGGACCCGGTTCTCCGGCTCGCCGAGCGCGTCCTGCAGCGCGCGCCGGTACGGGTCCTGCAGCCGCACGGACAGGACCTCGCGCAGGGCGGGGTCGCTGACGGCGTCGCTGAACACGCCCGCGAACGCCGCGCCCACCCCGGGCTCACCGATCTTCGCGGCGGCCCAGCGGATTGCGGTGGCCAGGATCTCGTACCTGTTGGCGCCCTCCAGTGGCGCGGGGCCGAACGCGTCGACGAGGCAGTCGGCGATCAATGCACCCTTCGAGGGCCATCGCCGGTAGATCGTCGTCTTCGCGACGCCAGCCGCCGCCGCGATGCGATCCACGGTGGCGTGGGCGTAGCCCAGCTCGTGGACCGTGCTGAGGGTCGCGGCGAAGACCACGGTGTCGACGCTGGAGCGCGGGCGACCGGGTGGTCGGGCGGACGTGGTCGCTCGGGCCATGGCCACACGATAACGACTTACGCTACTGTCAGTTTCGCTACTTCTGGTAGCGGAACTACAGCGTCGAGGAGAAGACATGAGCGACGTCGCCACCGTGGAACGGCCGCCACTGGGCATCCGGCTGCTGCAGGTCCTGCGGAAGGATCCGGACTGGTCGGCGATGACGGCCGAGGAGCTGATCGCCTTCCGCGACGCGGAGAACCGGAGGCGCGCCTCCCGCCTGATCAGGGTGATCACCGGCATCCCGGACCGGGACGCCACGATCCGCTGGCAGGAGGTGGTGCTGCCCGACCGCGGGCTCCGGGTCCGGGTGTACCGCCCGTCCGCTGGTGGCACGGGCCGGCCACTCGTGATCCACGTGCACGGCGGCGGGTTCGTCGGCACGGCGGTGCAGAGCGACTGGGTCAACAGCCACCTCGCCGCCCGGTTGCCAGCCGTCGTCGTCTCGGTCGAGCACCGCCTCCTCGACGCGCGCACGCCGCTCGCCGCTGCCGTCGACGACGGCTGGGACGTGCTCCGGCACGTGGTGGGACACGCCGCGGAGTGGGGCGTCGACCCGGCGCGTACCGCCGTCTTCGGCGAGAGCGCCGGCTCGACGATCATCGCGCTGGCCGCGATCCGGGCCAGGGACTGCGGCATGCCCCTCCGGGCGCAGGTGCTGGTCAACCCCTGCGCCGACCTGACGCCGGCGATGTTCGACCACGCCTCGATCACCCGGTACGCCGACAGCCCGACCCTCACCGTGGCGCAGATGGAACTGTTCCAGCGGTTGGCCGTCCCGCCGGGAACGGATCCGCTCGCGTTGTCACCCCTGCACGCTGACGACCTGAGCGGACTGGCCCCTGCGCTCGTGGTGGTCCCGACCCTCGACCCGGTGGCCGATCACGGCCGCCGCTACGCCGAACGGCTGCGGGAGGAGGGGACACCGGCACGGCTCACGGAACACGCCGGGGCGCCGCACGCGTTCCTCAGCATGCCCGGACTGGTCCCGCAGGCGAAGGCGGCGCGGGCGGAGATCGTCGACTTCCTCCGGGGCCGCCTGGTGGCCTGACGAGCCGTGGCCGCCACGTGATCCGACCATCTCCGGTGATCGCGTTGGTAGCGTCGGGCTGTGCCCATCGCGGTGGTCGTGGACTACGAGCCGAGCTGGCCGGTCCGTGCCCAACGGCTGCTCGACGAGGTGAGGACGGCACTCACACCTCTTGCCCGCTCCAGCGCCTTCGGCTACGAGCACATCGGGTCGACGGCCGTGCCTGAACTCGCGGCGAAGCCCATCATCGATCTGCAGGTGCAGATGCCGTCGCTGCCGCCACCGGACGAACTCGCGGAGCTCTTGGCACCCACCGGCTTCGTGCCCGCACACGGGGCTCGGCCGGACTCACCAGGCGTCCACCGGGATATCCCACGGCCGGGCGACCCGACTGACGCCGCGCTCTACGAGAAGCGCCTCCTCCACGACCCGGAACGTGCGGCGATCCTGCACATCCGCCGCGCGGACTCACCCTTCGCGCAGTTCGTCGTGCTCTTCCGCGACTGGCTCCGCAACAACCCCGATCAGGCGGACGCCTACCAGGAGACCAAGCGGCGCCTGGCCCGACAGCACGCCGGCGATCCGGACTACGACGACTACACGCGCTCCAAGTCCGCGTTCCTGGACGAGACGCACGACGAGATGCGGGCGTGGGCGCGGACACAGGCGTCGCGGCCACACCTCACTTGAGCAGGGCCCGCGCCATCACCATCCGCTGGATCTGGTTCGTCCCCTCGTAGATCTGGGTGATCTTCGCGTCGCGCATCATCCGCTCCACCGGGAAGTCCTTCGTGTAGCCGTAGCCGCCCAGCAGCTGCACGGCGTCGGTGGTGACGCTCATCGCGGTGTCGGAGGCGAAGCACTTGGCGGCGCTGGAGATGAACCCGAGGTTCGGCTCGCCGCGCTCGGCGCGCGAGGTGGCGACGTACACGAGCTGGCGGGCCGCCTCCACCTTCATCGCCATGTCGGCCAGCATGAACTGGACGCCCTGGAACTCGCCGACGGCCTTGCCGAACTGCTTGCGCTCCTTGACGTACGCGGTGGCGGCGTCGAGCGCGCCCTGCGCGATGCCGACGGCCTGCGCGCCGATCGTCGGGCGGGTGTGGTCGAGCGTGGCGAGGGCGGTCTTGAAGCCGGTGCCCTCGGCCCCGATGATGCGGTCGGCCGGGATGCGGCAGTCCTGGAAGTAGATCTCGCGGGTGGGCGAGCCGTTGATGCCGAGCTTGCGCTCCTTCGGCCCCACCTCGAAGCCGGGGTCGTCGCGGTGCACGACGAACGCGGAGATCCCCCTGGCCCCCTTCTCCGGGTCGGTCACGGCCATCACCGTGTACCAGGTGGACTCGCCCGCGTTGGTGATCCAGCACTTGGTGCCGTTCAGGACCCAGGAGTCGCCGTCACGGCGGGCGCGGGTCTTCATCGCCGCGGCGTCCGAGCCGGCCTCGCGCTCCGACAGCGCATAGCTGATCATCGCGTCGCCCGCCGCGATCGACGGCAGTACCTGGCGCTTCAGCTCGTCGGACGCCGACAGCAGGATCGGCGTCAGCCCCAGCCCGTTGACGGCCGGGATCAGCGAGGACGAGGCGCAGACCCGCGCCACCTCCTCGATCACAATGCAGCCCGCCAGCTCGTCGGCGCCCTGCCCGCCGTACTCCTCCGGGATGGTGACGGCCTGGAACCCCGCCTTGACCAGGGCCTTCTGCGCCTCCACCGGGAAGCGGGCCTGGTCGTCGACCTCCGCCGCGTGCGGCGCGATCTCCTTCTCCGCGAGCGCCCGGACCGCCTCGCGCAGCGCCTCGTGCTCGTCGCCGAGCCGGTAGGTCTCGAAGTCGGGGTTCATGACACCAGCGTAACGGCACTGGGTGCCACATGTACACCACTACTGTTACCCTCCGTGCCATGACTGGCGCCACTCGCCGCGGCCGCTCCCCCGAGGGCCGGGCCGAGGTCCGGCGCGATCTGGTCGCGGCCGCCGTGCGGCTGTTCCGCACCCGCGGCTACGAGGAGACGACGGTCGACGACATCGCCGCAGCGGCCGGCGTTGGGCGGCGGACGTTCTTCCGCTACTTCCCCAGCAAGGAAGACGCGATCTCGCCCGACCACGAGGTCGGCCTCGCGCGGATCGCGGAGGTGTTCGCCACCGCCCATCCCACCGAGCCGACGGCGATGCTCGTCGTGCGAGCGGGCGAGACCGTCTTCCAGCTGTACGCCGACGATCCCGAGCTCTCCGTGGAGCGCTTCCGCCTCACGCACGAGGTGGCGGCGCTGCGCGACCGCGAGTCGGCCCGGGTGGACCACTACCGCCGCCTGTTCACCCGGCGGCTGCGGGAGCGCTTCGCCGGCGAGCCGGACGGCGACCTGCGCGCGGCGGTGACCGGCGCCGCGGTCGTGGCCGCCCACAACCTCGCGCTGCGCGCCTGGCTCGCAAGCGGCGGCCGGCCCGACCAGCTGGACGACTGCCGCGCCCGGTTCCGCAAGGTCGTCGACATGCTGCCGGGCGAGCCCGCCCGCGAGGAGCCGGCGTTGCAGGGCGTGACGGAGCGGCTGGAGGCGGCCGTCGCGCGGCTGGAACGCCGGGCCTGACGAGGGCGCGGGCTACCACATCCCGCGGCCCCGGTCCACCGGAGACCTGGGGGCCAGCCTCCATCCTGAAGGTGCCGCTGGCAGCAGTGCGACGGGAGGACAGCGGGGTGGAAGGGATCTCTGCCGGTGCCGGATCCTTCTTGGTGCCGCAGACAGCGATCTGGCGGAAGGGAGATCGACGATGAACACGCCGGCGCCCCCCTCAGCCACCGTGAGCTCGCCACTCCTCACGCCGATCGTCATGGGATCCCCTGCGGTGCGGACGGCGAACTGGTCGTGGGCGGCAGGCGCCCCCACGACCAGTCCGCTGCCCCGCATCCGGGTGCGCGGCGCGTAGCGGGACGGCCGCCGTGAACATCGCCGATGCGCTGCCCGTTCTCACCCGGCAGGACCGGTGCGACCGGTGCCGGGCCACAGCCCAGGTACGTGCGGTGCTGCCGGCCGGCAACGACCTCCTGTTCTGCGAGCACCACGCCCGCAAGCACGCGCCCCGGCTCCGCGAGATCGGCGCGCTGCTCTCACCGGAACCCTGACTCCCCGGCACCCACCACGGGCCCGGTCGCGAGATGCGACCGGGCCCGCGGCGGTTCCTGCTGCGAACATGCGTGATCCCCGGGCCGCAGCGGGTGCTGCGCAAGCCGAGCTGGACGGGCTCGGGCCCGGGGATCACGGGTGGCTGCCTGGAATTCGCCGGCACCACACCGGCTTCCACTTGGCCGTCGGAACGAGTCCTGTGGTGCTAGCGGACAGCCACCTCACGAGTCCTGTAGCTATTCAACGCTGGACCACCTCCTCTCACGTGTACCGCCACAGTACGACCGGGAGCCGCGGGCGCGCCACGAGATTTCCGCAGATCACTTCTCGGTGGCCGCGGAGCGCAGCGCGGCGTCCTTGGCCAGCACGGAGTCGGCGAGGTCCGCTTGGAAGCGCACCATCCGCTCGCGCAGGCCGGCGTCGCCCGCCGCGAGGATGCGGACGGCGAGCAGCCCCGCGTTCCGCGCCCCGCCGACGGCCACGGTCGCGACCGGCACGCCCGCGGGCATCTGGACGATCGAGAGCAGCGAGTCGAGGCCGTCGAGCTGGGCGAGCGGCACCGGCACGCCGATCACCGGCAGCGGGGTGGCGGCCGCGACCATCCCGGGCAGGTGCGCCGCTCCCCCGGCACCGGCGATCACCACGCGCAGGCCCCGCTCCGCCGCGCTCGCGGCGTAGTCGAGCATGCGCTGCGGCGTGCGGTGCGCGGAGTAGACGCCCACCTCGTAGGGCACCTCGAACTCGGCGAGCGCCTTGCCTGCTGCCTGCATGACGCGCCAGTCCGAGTCGCTGCCCATGATCACGCCGACCTGCGCGTCAGAATGTGTTCGAGAAGCCCGCACGGGGGCCGCAGACGCCTGCGCTCCAGCGGGTCCCGGCTGCCCTGAGCGGCCCGCTCCGCGCTTCTCGAACACATTCTCAAGCACGCTGCACCTCCCGTTCGTAAGTGCCGGTGTGCGGCGACCAGCCGTCCGGCCACTCGCCGGTGGACAGCCACGCCGCGGCCAGCGCCGCACGCGACCGAACCGCGGCCATGTCGTCGCCGAGCACGGTGACGTGCCCGACCTTGCGGGCCGGCCGCTCGGCCTTCCCGTACAGGTGCACCTTCACATCGGGGAACCGCGCGAAAAGGTGGTGCACCCGCTCGTCCATCGACATCGCGGGCGACCGCGCGGCACCGAGCACGTTGGCCATGACCACGGCGGGCGCCGTCGGCGTGGTGGTGCCGAGCGGGTAGTCCAGCACCGCGCGCAGGTGCTGCTCGAACTGCGACGTGCGGGAGCCCTCGATCGTCCAGTGCCCGGAGTTGTGCGGGCGCATCGCCAGCTCGTTGACGACCAGCGCCCCGTCGGTCCGCTCGAAGAGCTCCACGGCCAGCAGGCCGGTCACCCCCAGCTCGGCGGCGATCCGCAGCGCCATCTCCTGCGCCTGCGCCGCGACGGCGTCGTCGAGGCCCGGCGCAGGCGCGAGCACCTGCACGCACTGGCCGTCCTCCTGCACGGTCTCCACCACCGGCCAGGCTGCGGCTTGACCGAACGGGGACCTGGCGACGAGCGCGGCCAGCTCCCTGCGCATCGGCACGGCCTCCTCGACGAGCAGCGGTGTGCCGGCCGCCAACAGCTCGGCGACGAGGTCGGGCTCCGGGCCGCGCAGCAGCCAGACGCCGCGACCGTCGTACCCGCCACGCGCGGCCTTGAGCACCACCGGCCAGCCGTGCTCGGCGGCGAACGCCGCGACCTCGCCCGGCTGGTGCACCTCGCTGAACGCCGGTCCGACGAGGCCGAGCCCGGCGAGCCTGCGGCGCATCACGAGCTTGTCCTGGGCGTGCAGCAGGGCGTCCGGGCCGGGGTGGACGGGCACCCCGGCGTCGACCAGTGCGCGCAGGTTCTCCTGCGGCACCTGCTCGTGGTCGAAGGTCACCGCCGAGCAGCCGCGGGCGAACGCGCGTAGGGCCGGCAGGTCGGTGGGCACGCCGGCGTGCACGTCGGCGCACACGAGCGCAGCGGGGTCGGCCGGGTCGGCCGCGAGCACGCGAAGCGACTGGCCGAGCGCGATGGCGGCCTGGTGCGTCATGCGTGCGAGCTGCCCCGCGCCGACCATCCCGACGATCGGCCGGCGCGCGACTGGGGAGGCGTCCACGGTGGAGGAAGCCTACCGGCGAGCGGTGCGACGCCCGCGTCTGGCACGATCGAACAGGTGTCCGTTGTCGAGTCGGCGCTCGCGATCATCCCGCAGCCCTACCGCGACATCGCCATCAAGCACCGTGAGCTCGTGAAGTTCGCCTTCGTCGGCGGCACGACGTGGGTGATCGACACCGTCGTGTTCCTGCTGCTCAAGTCCACGGTGCTGGCTGAGAAACCACTCACGGCCAAGGTCATCGCCGTGCTGGTGGCGACGATCGTGTCGTACGTGCTGAACCGGGAGTGGTCCTTCCGCACCCGCGGTGGCCGGGAGCGCCACCACGAGGCGGCGCTGTTCTTCCTCGTCAGCGGTGTCGGCGTGGCCGTCTACTCGGCTCCCCTCGCGATCTCGCGTTATGTGTTCCACCTCTCGGTGCCCGAGGTGAGCCTGCTCACCCAGGAGATCGCCGACTTCGTCAGCGGGCAGATCATCGGGGTGCTCATCGGGATGGCGTTCCGCTGGTGGGCCTTCCGCCGCTTCGTCTTCCCGGACGAGGACGTCCGCCGCCGGGTGCCGGCCGGCTAGTGCTCCTCCGCTAACGAGGCGTCGCCGATCGGCGGGGTGCCGCCGCCACCACGTCGTCCGCCCGGGCCGCCGGCAGGAAGATCGTGAAGATCGGTGGCCGGGGCCTCGACAGCTCCAGCCGGCCGCCGTCGGCCTCCACCAGCGCACGCGCGAGCGCGAGCCCGATGCCGGTGGACGACCCGACCGACACCCCGCGGTCGAACACGTGCGGCACGAGTTCCTCGGGCACGCCTGCGCCCGCGTCGGTGACCTCCACCAGCAGGCTGCTCTCGGCCGTCCGCGCGCTGAGCGTGACCGTGCCGGACCCGTGCTGGATGGCGTTGTCGAGCAGCGCGCCGACCGCCTCGCGGATGCGGGCCGGGGTCACGCGGGCGAGCAGGCCGTCCGGCACGCGGACCTTGATCGATCGGCCCTTCGCCTTGAGCGTAGGTCGCCACTCCTCCGCGACGGCGCCGAGCATCTCCCGCAGGTCCTGCGGCTCGGCGCCCGCGGCGCGCGCCACCCGCGCGGCCGCCAGCAGCTCGTCGAGCACCTCCGTGAGCCGCTCGGCCTGCTCCAGCGCGGCGAGCGCCTCGCTGCGTGCCGTCGGGTCCGGATGGGCTGCGAGCTCGTCCAGCCGCAGTTGCAGCGCCGTGAGGCGGCTGCGCAGCTGGTGGGACACGTCGCCGACGAGCGCCCGCTCCCGCTGCAGCAGGTCGGCGAGCGCGACGGCGGAGGTGTCGAGCACGTCCGACACGCGGTCCAGCTCGGGGATCCCGTGCCGGCCGGGCACCGCGCGGAAGTCGCCCGCCCCCAGCCGGGCCGCCCGGTCGGCCACCCCGCGCAGCGGTTCGGCCAGCCGTCGCGCCGTGACGGTCGCGACCACCGCCCCGGTGCCGACCGACAGCACGACGAGGAGCAGCACCACGGCCGTCACCTGCAGCTGCTCCGTGCGCATCAGCTGCAACGGCTCCTGCATGACGAGCACGTCCCCCGGTGCGAACGGCAGCGACTCGGAGACCGGGTCGTCCCCCACCTCCGCCCCCACGACCTGGTCGGGTTCGCCTGCGCGCTGCAGGACGAGCCGTCCGCCTGCCGGCACGGCGAGCTCGATGGCCGCGCGGTCGATCGTCGCGCCCGCGATGTCCAGCCGCGCCGCGACCTGCTCGAGGCGGGACAGCAGGTCGGCGCGGTGGATGTCCTCGACCAGCCGCCACGTGGTGATCGCGAGGGGCCCACCGAGCACGAGGGCCGTGATGGCGACCACGAGCAACGTGGACTGCAGGATTCGCCTGCGCACGGCCCGGGGCTCCGATCAGTCGTGGTTGAAGCGGAAGCCGACGCCGCGCACCGTGGCGATCCGGCGCTCACCGCCGATCTTGCGGCGCAGCCACGACATGTGCATGTCGAGCGTCTTGGAGGTCTTCATGTCCGGGTCGTTCCAGACCTCGCGCAGGATCTCCTCCCGCGTGACGACCTGACCGGCGCGCAGGAGCAGCACCCGCAGCAGCTCGAACTCCTTGTTGGCGAGCCCCACCTCGGCGCCGTCGACGAGCACGCGACGGCCGGAGAGCTCCATCCGCACGCCACCCACCTCGACCGCCTCGGGGGTGAGGCGGCGCAGCAGGGCCCGCACGCGGGCGAGCAGCTCGGCCAGCCGGAACGGCTTGCCCACGTAGTCGTCGGCGCCCGCGTCCAGGCCGACGACGAAGTCGACCTCGTCGGTGCGGGCGGTGAGCATCAGCACCGGGAGGTCCGGATCGTCGAGGCGCACGCGCCGGCAGACCTCGAGGCCGTCCATCCCGGGCAGGCCCAGGTCGAGCACGAGCAGGTCCACCTGGCCGCGCCGCACGCGCTCGAGCGCGGCGGCGCCGTCGGTGGCGACCTCGACGCGTGCGGGCGCGGCCAGGTGGACCTGCTCGTGCTCGACCTGGGCCTGCCCGGGAGTGGACGGCCTCGAGGTCTGCCGGCGCGTGCGCCTCGACGATCCGGACCTCCCGGTGCTGATGCTCACCGCCCGCACCGACGAGGTCGACTTCGTCGTCGGCCTGGACGCGGGCGCCGACGACTACGTGGGCAAGCCGATTCCGGCTGGCCGAGCTGCTCGCCCGCGTGCGGGCCCTGCTGCGCCGCCTCACCCCCGAGGCGGTCGAGGTGGGTGGCGTGCGGATGGAGCTCTCCGGCCGTCGCGTGCTCGTCGACGGCGCCGAGGTGGGGCTCGCCAACAAGGAGTTCGAGCTGCTGCGGGTGCTGCTCCTGCGCGCCGGTCAGGTCGTCACGCGGGAGGAGATCCTGCGCGAGGTCTGGAACGACCCGGACATGAAGACCTCCAAGACGCTCGACATGCACATGTCGTGGCTGCGCCGCAAGATCGGCGGTGAGCGCCGGATCGCCACGGTGCGCGGCGTCGGCTTCCGCTTCAACCACGACTGATCGGAGCCCCGGGCCGTGCGCAGGCGAATCCTGCAGTCCACGTTGCTCGTGGTCGCCATCACGGCCCTCGTGCTCGGTGGGCCCCTCGCGATCACCACGTGGCGGCTGGTCGAGGACATCCACCGCGCCGACCTGCTGTCCCGCCTCGAGCAGGTCGCGGCGCGGCTGGACATCGCGGGCGCGACGATCGACCGCGCGGCCATCGAGCTCGCCGTGCCGGCAGGCGGACGGCTCGTCCTGCAGCGCGCAGGCGAACCCGACCAGGTCGTGGGGGCGGAGGTGGGGGACGACCCGGTCTCCGAGTCGCTGCCGTTCGCACCGGGGGACGTGCTCGTCATGCAGGAGCCGTTGCAGCTGATGCGCACGGAGCAGCTGCAGGTGACGGCCGTGGTGCTGCTCCTCGTCGTGCTGTCGGTCGGCACCGGGGCGGTGGTCGCGACCGTCACGGCGCGACGGCTGGCCGAACCGCTGCGCGGGGTGGCCGACCGGGCGGCCCGGCTGGGGGCGGGCGACTTCCGCGCGGTGCCCGGCCGGCACGGGATCCCCGAGCTGGACCGCGTGTCGGACGTGCTCGACACCTCCGCCGTCGCGCTCGCCGACCTGCTGCAGCGGGAGCGGGCGCTCGTCGGCGACGTGTCCCACCAGCTGCGCAGCCGCCTCACGGCGCTGCAACTGCGGCTGGACGAGCTCGCAGCCCATCCGGACCCGACGGCACGCAGCGAGGCGCTCGCCGCGCTGGAGCAGGCCGAGCGGCTCACGGAGGTGCTCGACGAGCTGCTGGCGGCCGCGCGGGTGGCGCGCGCCGCGGGCGCCGAGCCGCAGGACCTGCGGGAGATGCTCGGCGCCGTCGCGGAGGAGTGGCGACCTACGCTCAAGGCGAAGGGCCGATCGATCAAGGTCCGCGTGCCGGACGGCCTGCTCGCCCGCGTGACCCCGGCCCGCATCCGCGAGGCGGTCGGCGCGCTGCTCGACAACGCCATCCAGCACGGGTCCGGCACGGTCACGCTCAGCGCGCGGACGGCCGAGAGCAGCCTGCTGGTGGAGGTCACCGACGCGGGCGCAGGCGTGCCCGAGGAACTCGTGCCGCACGTGTTCGACCGCGGGGTGTCGGTCGGGTCGTCCACCGGCATCGGGCTCGCGCTCGCGCGTGCGCTGGTGGAGGCCGACGGCGGCCGGCTGGAGCTGTCGAGGCCCCGGCCACCGATCTTCACGATCTTCCTGCCGGCGGCCCGGGCGGACGACGTGGTGGCGGCGGCACCCCGCCGATCGGCGACGCCTCGTTAGCGGAGGAGCACTAGCCGGCCGGCACCCGGCGGCGGACGTCCTCGTCCGGGAAGACGAAGCGGCGGAAGGCCCACCAGCGGAACGCCATCCCGATGAGCACCCCGATGATCTGCCCGCTGACGAAGTCGGCGATCTCCTGGGTGAGCAGGCTCACCTCGGGCACCGAGAGGTGGAACACATAACGCGAGATCGCGAGGGGAGCCGAGTAGACGGCCACGCCGACACCGCTGACGAGGAAGAACAGCGCCGCCTCGTGGTGGCGCTCCCGGCCACCGCGGGTGCGGAAGGACCACTCCCGGTTCAGCACGTACGACACGATCGTCGCCACCAGCACGGCGATGACCTTGGCCGTGAGTGGTTTCTCAGCCAGCACCGTGGACTTGAGCAGCAGGAACACGACGGTGTCGATCACCCACGTCGTGCCGCCGACGAAGGCGAACTTCACGAGCTCACGGTGCTTGATGGCGATGTCGCGGTAGGGCTGCGGGATGATCGCGAGCGCCGACTCGACAACGGACACCTGTTCGATCGTGCCAGACGCGGGCGTCGCACCGCTCGCCGGTAGGCTTCCTCCACCGTGGACGCCTCCCCAGTCGCGCGCCGGCCGATCGTCGGGATGGTCGGCGCGGGGCAGCTCGCACGCATGACGCACCAGGCCGCCATCGCGCTCGGCCAGTCGCTTCGCGTGCTCGCGGCCGACCCGGCCGACCCCGCTGCGCTCGTGTGCGCCGACGTGCACGCCGGCGTGCCCACCGACCTGCCGGCCCTACGCGCGTTCGCCCGCGGCTGCTCGGCGGTGACCTTCGACCACGAGCAGGTGCCGCAGGAGAACCTGCGCGCACTGGTCGACGCCGGGGTGCCCGTCCACCCCGGCCCGGACGCCCTGCTGCACGCCCAGGACAAGCTCGTGATGCGCCGCAGGCTCGCCGGGCTCGGCCTCGTCGGACCGGCGTTCAGCGAGGTGCACCAGCCGGGCGAGGTCGCGGCGTTCGCCGCCGAGCACGGCTGGCCGGTGGTGCTCAAGGCCGCGCGTGGCGGGTACGACGGTCGCGGCGTCTGGCTGCTGCGCGGCCCGGAGCCCGACCTCGTCGCCGAGCTGTTGGCGGCCGGCACACCGCTGCTCGTCGAGGAGGCCGTGCCGATGCGCAGGGAGCTGGCCGCGCTCGTCGCCAGGTCCCCGTTCGGTCAAGCCGCAGCCTGGCCGGTGGTGGAGACCGTGCAGGAGGACGGCCAGTGCGTGCAGGTGCTCGCGCCTGCGCCGGGCCTCGACGACGCCGTCGCGGCGCAGGCGCAGGAGATGGCGCTGCGGATCGCCGCCGAGCTGGGGGTGACCGGCCTGCTGGCCGTGGAGCTCTTCGAGCGGACCGACGGGGCGCTGGTCGTCAACGAGCTGGCGATGCGCCCGCACAACTCCGGGCACTGGACGATCGAGGGCTCCCGCACGTCGCAGTTCGAGCAGCACCTGCGCGCGGTGCTGGACTACCCGCTCGGCACCACCACGCCGACGGCGCCCGCCGTGGTCATGGCCAACGTGCTCGGTGCCGCGCGGTCGCCCGCGATGTCGATGGACGAGCGGGTGCACCACCTTTTCGCGCGGTTCCCCGATGTGAAGGTGCACCTGTACGGGAAGGCCGAGCGGCCGGCCCGCAAGGTCGGGCACGTCACCGTGCTCGGCGACGACATGGCCGCGGTTCGGTCGCGTGCGGCGCTGGCCGCGGCGTGGCTGTCCACCGGCGAGTGGCCGGACGGCTGGTCGCCGCACACCGGCACTTACGAACGGGAGGTGCAGCGTGCTTGAGAATGTGTTCGAGAAGCGCGGAGCGGGCCGCTCAGGGCAGCCGGGACCCGCTGGAGCGCAGGCGTCTGCGGCCCCCGTGCGGGCTTCTCGAACACATTCTGACGCGCAGGTCGGCGTGATCATGGGCAGCGACTCGGACTGGCGCGTCATGCAGGCAGCAGGCAAGGCGCTCGCCGAGTTCGAGGTGCCCTACGAGGTGGGCGTCTACTCCGCGCACCGCACGCCGCAGCGCATGCTCGACTACGCCGCGAGCGCGGCGGAGCGGGGCCTGCGCGTGGTGATCGCCGGTGCCGGGGGAGCGGCGCACCTGCCCGGGATGGTCGCGGCCGCCACCCCGCTGCCGGTGATCGGCGTGCCGGTGCCGCTCGCCCAGCTCGACGGCCTCGACTCGCTGCTCTCGATCGTCCAGATGCCCGCGGGCGTGCCGGTCGCGACCGTGGCCGTCGGCGGGGCGCGGAACGCGGGGCTGCTCGCCGTCCGCATCCTCGCGGCGGGCGACGCCGGCCTGCGCGAGCGGATGGTGCGCTTCCAAGCGGACCTCGCCGACTCCGTGCTGGCCAAGGACGCCGCGCTGCGCTCCGCGGCCACCGAGAAGTGATCTGCGGAAATCTCGTGGCGCGCCCGCGGCTCCCGGTCGTACTGTGGCGGTACACGTGAGAGGAGGTGGTCCAGCGTTGAATAGCTACAGGACTCGTGAGGTGGCTGTCCGCTAGCACCACAGGACTCGTTCCGACGGCCAAGTGGAAGCCGGTGTGGTGCCGGCGAATTCCAGGCAGCCACCCGTGATCCCCGGGCCCGAGCCCGTCCAGCTCGGCTTGCGCAGCACCCGCTGCGGCCCGGGGATCACGCATGTTCGCAGCAGGAACCGCCGCGGGCCCGGTCGCATCTCGCGACCGGGCCCGTGGTGGGTGCCGGGGAGTCAGGGTTCCGGTGAGAGCAGCGCGCCGATCTCGCGGAGCCGGGGCGCGTGCTTGCGGGCGTGGTGCTCGCAGAACAGGAGGTCGTTGCCGGCCGGCAGCACCGCACGTACCTGGGCTGTGGCCCGGCACCGGTCGCACCGGTCCTGCCGGGTGAGAACGGGCAGCGCATCGGCGATGTTCACGGCGGCCGTCCCGCTACGCGCCGCGCACCCGGATGCGGGGCAGCGGACTGGTCGTGGGGGCGCCTGCCGCCCACGACCAGTTCGCCGTCCGCACCGCAGGGGATCCCATGACGATCGGCGTGAGGAGTGGCGAGCTCACGGTGGCTGAGGGGGGCGCCGGCGTGTTTCATCGTCGATCTCCCTTCCGCCAGATCGCTGTCTGCGGCACCAAGAAGGATCCGGCACCGGCAGAGATCCCTTCCACCCCGCTGTCCTCCCGTCGCACTGCTGCCAGCGGCACCTTCAGGATGGAGGCTGGCCCCCAGGTCTCCGTGGGACCGGTGGCCGCGGGATGTGGTAGCCCGCGCCCTCGTCAGGCCCGGCGTTCCAGCCGCGCGACGGCCGCCTCCAGCCGCTCCGTCACGCCCTGCAACGCCGGCTCCTCGCGGGCGGGCTCGCCCGGCAGCATGTCGACGACCTTGCGGAACCGGGCGCGGCAGTCGTCCAGCTGGTCGGGCCGGCCGCCGCTTGCGAGCCAGGCGCGCAGCGCGAGGTTGTGGGCGGCCACGACCGCGGCGCCGGTCACCGCCGCGCGCAGGTCGCCGTCCGGCTCGCCGGCGAAGCGCTCCCGCAGCCGCCGGGTGAACAGGCGGCGGTAGTGGTCCACCCGGGCCGACTCGCGGTCGCGCAGCGCCGCCACCTCGTGCGTGAGGCGGAAGCGCTCCACGGAGAGCTCGGGATCGTCGGCGTACAGCTGGAAGACGGTCCTCGCCCGCTCGCACGACGAGCATCGCCGTCGGCTCGGTGGGATGGGCGGTGGCGAACACCTCCGCGATCGCGCGAGGCCGACCTCGTGGTCGGGCGAGATCGCGTCTTCCTTGCTGGGGAAGTAGCGGAAGAACGTCCGCCGCCCAACGCCGGCCGCTGCGGCGATGTCGTCGACCGTCGTCTCCTCGTAGCCGCGGGTGCGGAACAGCCGCACGGCGGCCGCGACCAGATCGCCCGGACCTCGGCCCGGCCCTCGGGGGAGCGGCCGCGGCGAGTGGCGCCAGTCATTGCACGGAGGGTAAAAAGTAGTGGTGTACATGTGGCACCCAGTGCCGTTACGCTGGTGTCATGAACCCCGACTTCGAGACCTACCGGCTCGGCGACGAGGCACGAGGCGCTGCGCGAGGCGGTCCGGGCGCTCGCGGAGAAGGAGATCGCGCCGCACGCGGCGGAGGTCGACGACCAGGCCCGCTTCCCGGTGGAGGCGCAGAAGGCCCTGGTCAAGGCTGGGGTTCCAGGCCGTCACCATCCCGGGAGGAGTACGGCGGGCAGGGCGCCGACGAGCTGGCGGGCTGCATTGTGATCGAGGAGGTGGCGCGGGTCTGCGCCTCGTCCTCGCTGATCCCGGCCGTCAACGGGCTGGGGCTGACGCCGATCCTGCTGTCGGCGTCCGACGAGCTGAAGCGCCAGGTACTGCCGTCGATCGCGGCGGGCGACGCGATGATCAGCTATGCGCTGTCGGAGCGCGAGGCCGGCTCGGACGCCGCGGCGATGAAGACCCGCGCCCGCCGTGACGGCGACTCCTGGGTCCTGAACGGCACCAAGTGCTTGATCACCACGCGGGCGAGTCCACCTGGTACACGGTGATGGCCGTGACCGACCCGGAGAAGGGGGCCAGGGGTCTCCGCGTTCGTCGTGCACCGCGACGACCCCGGCTTCGAGGTGGGGCCGAAGGAGCGCAAGCTCGGCATCAACGGCTCGCCCACCCGCGAGATCTACTTCCAGGACTGCCGCATCCCGGCCGACCGCATCATCGGGGCCGAGGGCACCGGCTTCAAGACCGCCCTCGCCACGCTCGACCACACCCGCCCGACGATCGGCGCGCAGGCCGTCGGCATCGCGCAGGGCGCGCTCGACGCCGCCACCGCGTACGTCAAGGCGCAAGCAGTTCGGCAAGGCCGTCGGCGAGTTCCAGGGCGTCCAGTTCATGCTGGCCGACATGGCGATGAAGGTGGAGGCGGCCCGCCAGCTCGTGTACGTCGCCACCTCGCGCGCCGAGCGCGGCGAGCCGAACCTCGGGTTCATCTCCAGCGCCGCCAAGTGCTTCGCCTCCGACACCGCGATGAGCGTCACCACCGACGCCGTGCAGCTGCTGGGCTCTACGGCTACACGAAGGACTTCCCGGTGGAGCGGATGATGCGCGACGCGAAGATCACCCAGATCTACGAGGGGACGAACCAGATCCAGCGGATGGTGATGGCGCGGCCCTGCTCAAGTGAGGTGTGGCCGCGACGCCTGTGTCCGCGCCCACCCCGCATCTCGTCGTGCGTCTCGTCCAGGAACGCGGACTTGGAGCGCGTGTAGTCGTCGTAGTCCGGATCGCCGGCGTGCTGTCGGGCCAGGCGCCGCTTGGTCTCCGGTAGCGTCCGCCTGATCGGGGTTGTTGCGGAGCCAGTCGCGGAAGAGCACGACGAACTGCGCGAAGGGTGAGTCCGCGCGGCGGATGT